>JBCCVD010000005.1:0-164862 GCA_039195745.1 Pseudomonadota bacterium
CCCCGAACGTGCCGCCTCCATCCTGTCGCGCATCCCCGCCGGCCGCTGGGGCCAGCCCGACGACTTCAAAGGCCCCATCACCTTCCTCGCCTCCAACGCCGCAAACTACATGCACGGACACACAATGCTCGTCGACGGAGGTTGGATGGGACGATAAGGCAGAAAGAAATGGGAGGTATGCGAGGCTGGTATGCGGTTGACGGCCATACGCCTTTGACATAGGACGTGGGAGCAGTTGAGCGGGCGTTGTGTAGTGGTAAGACCTTAGCCTTCCAAGCTAAAGACGCGGGTTCGATTCCCGCCGCCCGCTCCAATCCTCACATCTCAATCGGTCAGCCTGTGACAGTGCGTTCCTTGCTTTGGTCTGGCGGTTTCAGTATGGGCAATGCAAAGCAGTCACGGGGACATCATGGCAGAGCAGATCGGTAGCGAGGCAGAGCGCCCGTCATCGCGAAAAGTCGGCAATTTGGCCGCTCTGTGGCCGTTTATGCGCCCCTACACGCCGCTGATTATTGCCGCGATTTTCGCGCTGACCCTGACGGCTGTTGTCTCCCTCATCCTGCCTATGGCTGTGCGCCGCGTGGTCGATGGGTTCGGCACGGAAGAGGCGGCGTTGCTTGATCAGTATTTCGGCGCGGCTGTGCTCATCGCGGCGCTGCTCGCGATTGGCACGGGGCTGCGCTATTATCTGGTGACCAGATTGGGCGAACGTGTCGTCGCGGATATTCGCAAAGCCGTGTTCGAGCGCACCATCGGCATGAGCCCTGCGTTTTTCGAGCGGATCATGACAGGCGAAGTGCTGAGCCGGATCACGACGGATACGACGCTGTTGCTCAGCGTCGTGGGTTCCTCCGCGTCGATTGCATTGCGCAACCTGTTGATCCTCGTGGGGGGGCTGGCGCTGATGCTGCTGACCAGTCCGAAGCTGACCGGCCTCGTGCTGTTGATCGTTCCCGCAGTGATCGTGCCGATTATCTTGCTTGGCCGCCGTGTGCGCGCCCTGAGCCGCGAAAATCAGGATCATATCGCGGCCTCCTCCGGCAATGCGTCCGAGGCGCTTTTGTCGGTGCAAACCGTACAAGCCTTCACCCATGAGGCGCCAAGCCGCGAACGCTTTGACGATCTGACGGAGCGGTCTTTTGTGGCCGCGCGCAAACGCATTGGTGTGCGCGCAATCATGACCGTGATCGTTATTTTTCTGGTTTTTACCGGCATTGTCGGCGTGCTGTGGATCGGTGCGCGTGATGTGCGGGCGGAGGTCATGACCGCCGGGGAGCTGGTTCAGTTCCTGATCTACGCGATCATGGTGGCGGGCGGCGTGGCGGCATTGTCAGAGATCTGGGGCGAAGTGCAGCGCGCAGCCGGTGCAACGGAACGGCTGGTCGAGTTATTGACCACGGAGGACAGCGTCAGCGACCCCGATCAGCCGCGCGCGATTGCGCAGGTTGAGGGGCGCGTCAGTTTCAAAGATGTCACCTTCCACTATCCCGCGCGCCCGGCCATTGCTGCACTGGATGGCGTGTCCATTGATGTCTCACCGGGGGAGACAGTGGCGCTGGTTGGCCCCTCTGGCGCGGGCAAGACCACGATTATTCAACTGCTTTTGCGGTTCTACGATCCGGATGCGGGCACGATTTCTATCGACGGTCAGGCGTTGCAGGACCTGTCGCGCGATGCGTTCCGCAAACATATTGCACTGGTGCCGCAAGACCCGGTGATCTTCGCAGCGTCGGCGCGCGAGAATATCCGGTTCGGCAGGCCCGACGCGAGCGATGCAGAGGTTGAAGCCGCTGCAAAGGCCGCGGCTGCGCATCTGTTTCTGAGCGCATTGCCCGACGGCTACGATACCTATGTTGGTGAGCGTGGCGTGATGCTGTCTGGTGGACAAAAACAACGGATCGCGATTGCGCGCGCAATCCTGCGTGATGCACCGATCCTACTGCTCGATGAAGCAACCTCAGCGCTGGATGCGGAAAGCGAAGCGGCGGTGCAAGGGGCGGTGGAAAAACTCAGCGCGGGTCGCACAACTCTCGTTGTAGCACATCGGTTGGCAACGGTGAAAAAAGCTGACCGTATCATCGTCTTTGATGGCGGCAAAATACGCGCGACGGGAACGCATGACAGCCTCGTCGCGGAGGGTGGGCTCTATGCCCGGCTGGCACAGTTGCAATTCACCACTGGCGTCGCAGCAGAATAATTCCCCCGGAATACCTCTTGTGATGAGATGCCTAAATTTGCATCGTTTGGATGATACATCATCAATAAGGAGATCACTCATGGGGTTGTGGAGCTTTGTGAAAGACGCTGGAAAATCGCTGTTCGGCTCAGATGCAAACGCCGCTGAGCCCCATGCGGAAACGCTGCAGAAAGAACTCAGCGATCTGGGGCTCGATGCCAAAGGCGCGGATATTTCTGTGGAAGGTGACAAGGTCACTGTCAAAGGCGGCGATTTGAGCGCTGAAGAACGGGAGAAAGTCATTCTTGCCGTCGGCAATGTGGAAGGTGTTGCTGCGGTTGACGATGCGGATGATGCGGTTGCCTCGACCTTCCACACTGTTGAAAAAGGCGACACGCTTTGGGCGATTTCCGCCAAAACACTGGGCAATGGTGCGCATTACGAAAAGATTTTCGAGGCCAACAAACCCATGCTGACCCATCCCGATAAAATCTATCCCGGGCAGGTGCTGCGCATCCCTCAGGCGTAAATCGGAAGGTTCAGAAGACAAAAGGGTGCTATTGGGCGCCCTTTTTTCGTATTGGCGCAGCGTCAGACTTGAACGGGACTGCATTTGCGAGCATCTTTTTGTGTCAACGGGAGACGGTCGCAAACGGCCACAGGGAGGAATGAATGGGAAAGCAATATGCCGGTTATGACGATCGAAATGCGATTGAAGCGGAGAGCGCATGGGAAAATCGTGATCTTCCAAAAACCATCTACGGAATGTTGGAGGATGTAAAAAACCGCCATGGTGCACGTGATGCGTTTTCCTATCAACTGACCTCCGGCGCCACGGATCCGAAAGAGACGCTGAGTTGGGCGGACGTGCATGATCGGGCATGTCAGTCTGCCAATCTGTTCCGCGCCCTCGGGGTCGGCGAAGAGGATGTGGTGGCCTATGTGCTGCCCAATGCGACAGAAACGCTCGACGTGTTGATGGGGGGCATGATCGCGGGCATCGTCAATCCGATCAACCCATTGCTGGAGCCGGAACAAATCAGTGCGATCTTGCGCGAAACCGGCGCCAAGGTCGTCGTGACATTGCGGCCTTTCCCCAAGACGGATCTGGCGCAAAAGGTGGCCGAAGCGGTCAAGGACGCGCCGGGCGTGACACATGTGCTGGAGGTCGATCTTCTGCGTTATCTGACCGGGCTGAAGAAGTTCATCGTGCCGCTGATCCGCCCGAAAGTCGCGCATACGCATCACGCGAAAGTTCTGAATTTCAACGCAGAGATGGCCAAGAAGAGCAAAACGCTCGATTTCGCCGATAGCACGGAAGATCGCGTCGCAGCCTATTTCCACACGGGCGGCACCACGGGGATGCCAAAGGTCGCACAGCACAAATATTCCGGCATGGTTTATAATGGCTTTCTCGGCCATACGCTTCTGTTTGACGAGCATGACGTTGTCATGTGCCCGCTGCCACTGTTCCACGTTTTCGCGGTCCATGTGATCCTGATGGCGATGATCCGGTCGGGCGCGCATGTGGTGTTTCCGACACCGCAGGGATATCGGGGCGAGGGCGTGTTCGACAATTTCTGGAAGCTTATCGAGCGCTACCAGGTGACCTTCATGATCACCGTGCCCACGGCGATTTCCGCATTGATGCAACGCGCGGTCGATGCCGATATCTCAAGCCTGAAAATGGCCTTTTCCGGCTCTTCCCCTTTGCCGGTTGAGCTGTACAAGAGGTTCGAGAAAGCGTGTAACGTGACCATTACCGAAGGCTATGGCCTCACGGAGGCAACCTGTCTCGTATCGATCAATCCGCCGGATGGGGAGAAAAAGATCGGCTCCATCGGAATCCCATTTCCCTATTGCGATGTGCAGATCCGCGCTGTCTCGGACGGGGCTGTCATGGGGCCGGACGAGATCGGTGAGATTTGCGTGGCAAATCCGGGGGTTTTCGCGGGTAACACGTATACGGAGGCCGACAAAAACGCCGATCTTTACAGGGACGAGACGTATCTGCGTACCGGCGATCTGGGCCGGCTTGATGAAGACGGCTACCTCTGGATCACCGGGCGCGCCAAAGACCTGATCATTCGTGGTGGGCATAATATCGATCCCGCCGAAATCGAAGAAGCTCTGGCGGGCCATCCCGAAGTGGCGTTTGCTGGCGCCATTGGTCAACCTGATCCGCATGCGGGGGAGCTACCCTGTGCATATGTGGAGCTTGTGGACGGTGCGACGACCAGCGTCGAAGACCTGATGGCTTTCTGCAAAGAACACGTGCACGAGCGCGCGGCACATCCGAAATACATCGAGATCATGGAGGAATTGCCGAAAACCGCTGTTGGCAAAATCTTCAAGCCTGACCTGCGCCGCTCTGCGATCACGCGGATTTACGATGCAGCGCTTGCAGATGCAGGAATTGACGCCAAAGTCGTGTCTGTCCTTGAAGACAAAAAGCGCGGTCTCGTGGCGCAATTGTCCAAGGGTGATGATGTCTCCGACAAAGCGGTGACGACTGTTCTGGGTGAATACACGCGACCCTGGGAATGGGCGGCCTAGCCACCTTCTAAAGTGGATGGCGGCGGTTGCCGCCATCGACGCCAATCCTCCGGCGAAGGAATTCAAAGTTTTTCCAAGAAGCCGGGTCAAAACGCTCTTACAGCTCTGATCTCGCCTGCGCGTTTGTCATGAGACAAGTAAGCGGTGCGTCTCGCTTTGATATTGCCCTGCGAAGGGGCGGCCAGCTTCAGGGGGAAAACATGGATATTTTTCCCCGTAAGCATCCTGTCCGCCCTCTGTGCGGGACATCTGATGCGCGTTACTCGCAGTATTTTCCCCCGACATCCGAAATTCTGGCCTGCCTCGTGGTCTAGAAAATCAGGGCCACTGGATGTTGGCAGTCATGCGTGTTCTGGTGGCGAGATGCTATAATTATCATTATAATTCATATGCCTATACCATATTCTGGGCGGGCAATTTCACGTCCCTCACACGCCCGGCGGTTAACCATTTAAAAAGAAAACCGTATTCGTTTAAAGTTTTTCATAATATTGAGAGGCAAGTTTAATCATTGCTCACGTTTGGAAATCACATGGCAGGAACTGTTGATCATGCAGCACGGGTGTTGGGCCTCGAAGTCGAAGCCACGGCATCTGAAATCCGCCGCGTACGCCGCGAGTTGGCATTGAAATACCATCCTGACGTGACGACGGATCAAGCGCGCGCGACCCGGCATATGGCGCGGATCAATGCGGCGGCTGACACTCTTCTTGCGCATCTCAACGCCGCGTCCGCGACCGGACGTCAGCCGCGATATGAAGACTTTTCATCGGTGCGCCCGCGCGCGCGGAAGGCGCGTCCGACGGGTGCAGGTCGCGCGCAGGCTGCGACGCAGCAAAGCGCGTGTCACACCCAGAAAGCTGCGCCTGAAACCGCTCGTTCAAAGGCGTCGCACAGTGTTGTCCAGCCGTCACATAAGCCCGCGCATGCGACCGCAAAGGCCAATCTGATGCGCTTCGCGTCAAGCTCCTACGCGAAGGTGCTCGACCAGATCGGCAATGCAACAGCAGGGCCAAATATCGATGTGCGTGTGCTGAAGTTTCAATCCTGAGTATCTGAACCGATCAGTGAAAATCTCGCGATTTTGGGATCACGCGGACATCACGAGGATGGGCGCGGATGCGGCCATGATCGGGAATAGGGCGCTTGACCTCATCCGTTGGCATGGTGAGATCGGGCAGGCATTCACCTGATAAGGCCGCCAAATTATCCGTGCGATTGACCAGTTTGTTGGCCACGACATGGATCACCTTGCCATCGGTCTGCACCTGACCATGCACCACCAATAGGCGGGAGGTCATGATCACGGGGCGAAACGCCTCGAAGAGCTTTGGCCAGATCACCAGATTGGCGACGCCGGTCTCATCCTCCAGCGTGATGAAGCAGACGCCTTTGGCTGAGCCCGGCTTCTGGCGCACCAGCACAAGCCCCGCCAGCGAGACCCGCGCGCCATGCTGGATTTTCGGCAGGGAAGAGGCGCGGATATAGCCTTGTTCTGTTAAGCTGGAGCGGAAAAACCGCATTGGGTGGGCTTTGAGCGACAAGCGCAGGGTCTGGTAATCGGCCACGACATGTTCGGCGCGGGGCATTTCTGGCAGGCGCACCTCGGGCTCCACACCAATGTCACGCGCATCAGCATGGGTGAAGATCGGCAAGTCGGGGGCATCTTTCAGCGCTTGGGTTTCCCACAGCGCCTGACGGCGGTCGAGCCCCATGGAGCGCAGCGCATCCGCCGCCGCAAGTTTGCGACAAGACCCCGCATCAAGCCGCGCGCGTTTCTTCATCTCGGCAAAGTTTTCATAGGGCGCATCGCGCGCAGCGACGAGGCGCTGCATCGCGTCTTCGCGCAGCCCGTCAATCTGCCTGAGGCCAATGCGTAGGGCGAATTCCTTATCAGAGACAGGCTCCAACGTATTGTCCCAATTGGAATAATTCACATCTGCCGGGCGCACCTCCACCCCATGTTCCCGCGCGCAACGCACGATTTGGGCCGGGGCGTAGAAGCCCATCGGCTGAGAGTTCAGAAGCGCGCAAGCGAAGGCTGCGGGGTAGTGGCATTTCATCCAGCTGGAGACATAGACCAGCTTGGCAAAGCTCGCCGCGTGGCTTTCGGGAAAGCCGTAATCGCCGAAGCCTTTGATCTGGCTGAAGCAGCGCGCGGCAAAAACAGGGTCATAACCGCGTTCGGTCATGCGCCCAACCATCTTATCCTCAAGCGCGCCGATTGTGCCTTTGGAGCGGAAGGTGGCCATGGCTTTGCGTAACTCATTGGCCTCTTTGGGTGAGAATTTCGCCGCATCCATCGCGATCTGCATGGCTTGTTCCTGAAAGATCGGCACGCCCAGGGTGCGGCCTAGAATTTTGAACAGCTCATCTTGCGGATGGTCGGGGCCCGGCGCAGGGTAGTTTACCTTTTCGATCCCCTGCCGCCTGCGCAGATAAGGGTGAACCATATCGCCTTGGATCGGGCCAGGGCGCACGATCGCGACCTCGATCACCAGATCATAAAACCGGCGCGGGCGGAGCTTGGGCAGCATCGCCATCTGCGCACGGCTTTCGACCTGAAACACGCCAAGGCTGTCGCCTTTGCACAGCATATCATAGGTGGCCTCGTCATCAGGCGGGACGGTGGCCAGTTCGAAACTGTCACCGTAATGCGCGTCCAACAGGTCGAAACATTTGCGAATGCAGGTCAGCATGCCCAGTGCCAGAATATCAACCTTGAAGATGCCCAGCGCGTCGATATCGTCCTTGTCCCACTCGATGAACGAGCGATCGGGCATGGCCCCGTTTCCGATGGGCACCATTTCCGTGAGCGGGCGTTCGGTCAGAATGAAACCGCCAACATGCTGAGACAGGTGGCGTGGCATCCCAGTCATCTGATTGGCGAGCTTCATGACCATCCGCAGATAGGGATCGGTGGTATCCAGCCCCGCTTCCTTGGCGTGGTCATCGGGCAGGTCTTTGCCCCAACTGCCCCAGACGGTTTTGGCCAGGGCGGAGGTCACATCTTCCGACAATCCCATCGCTTTGCCGACCTCCCGAATGGCAGAACGCGGGCGGTAATGGATCACAGTGGCGCAAAGTCCGGCCCGGTGGCGGCCGTATTTGCCATACATGTATTGAATGACCTCTTCGCGCCGCTCATGTTCGAAATCCACATCAATATCGGGGGGTTCATCGCGTTCTTCACTGAGGAAACGTTCGAAAAGCACATCATGTTCATCTGGATCAACGCTGGTCACACCGAGGCAAAAACACACCGCAGAGTTCGCGGCCGAGCCTCTGCCCTGACACAGGATCGGCGGTTTGGCCTCATGGCGTGCAAAGCGGACGATATCGTAGATTGTCAGAAAATATTGCGCGATGTCTTTCTTGGCGATCAACGCGAATTCCTTGTGAATGGTCTTGCGCACCTTTTCAGGCACGCCATCCGGATAGCGCGCGTCAGCCCCTTCCCATGTCAGGCGCTCCAGTTCCTGCATCGGCGTGCAGCCGTCGGGGATCACCTCGCTGGGATATTGGTAGCGCAGATCATCGAGGGAGAAGGCGCAGGCATCGGCCACGCCGCGCGTGGCACGGATCGCATGGGGCCAATCAGCGAACAGGCGCATCATCGCCTCGGGCGATTTCAGGTGACGTTCCGCATTGGCCTCCAGCAGGAAGCCTGCCTTGGCGATGGTTGTTTTCTGCAGGATGCAGGTCATCACATCCTGCAAGGGGCGGCGCTCGGGTGCATGATAGAGCACGTCATTCGTGGCCAGAATGCCCAGCTCGTGCCGCTTGGCGAGCCTGTCCAGCGTGTTGATCCGCGCGCGGTCATCGCCGCGATAGAGATAGCTGGCAGCGATATGTTTCAGGCCGGGAAGCGCGCGGATCAGACGCGGCAGATCGGCTGCAAAATTGCGCAGTTTCTCAGGGGGGATGGCGATGAGTTGAAGGCCTTTGGCTTGGGCGGCGAGCATGTCCAGCGTCAGGTCCGTCTCTCCCTTCAATTGCCATTTCTCGTCATGGGTCGCCATTTTGCCTTGTGACAGCAGCGTGGAGAGGCGCGCATAAGCCGCGCGATCCGTCGGGTACGCCAGAAATTCCGCGCCGCAGAGCAGTTTGAGGCGGCAGCCGATGATGGGTTTGACTTTGGCGGTTCTGGCCTCGGTATGGATGCGCACGACGCCTGCAAGCGTGTTCAGATCGGCAATGCCGAGACTGTCATAGCCCAGAAGGTTCGCGGTCGCGGTCAGCTCTGTCGCGTCGGAGGCCGCGCGCAGGAAGGAAAAGCAGCTGGCCAACCCCAGTTCGACGTAAGCTTGGCGCGGATTGCGCTGGAACGTGCCGTCCAGCCGTTTGCGGGGGACACCTTCAGACAGGGGCATGGCAACGTGTTCTTAGCATGTCGCATTGTTCTCTTTGTCCCGCCCGGCATTGCCGGGCAGCCCCCGACCGCCCCCATGGGCGGGGGCTTTCAGCCCGACACCCGCGGTCGGGGGCAGCCCTTTGCATGGTGTACCCGGACGTCACCTGCAATGGAACGCTCACGCGAAAAACCCGTGCACGAACCAACGTGGATCACCGCCGCGACCGTCTTCGTGCAAGCCTTCGCGGTAGAGCCAGAGGCGTTTGCCGCAAGCCGCTTCGACTTTGAAATAGTCACGCAGCCGGGTGCCGGGGCGGTCGCGCCACCATTCTGGCGCAATGCGCTCGGGCCCTGCATAGCGCGCGACCTTGTAGGTCTGTTTGCGCCACATGAATTGCGCAGGTGGACCTTCGGGCACCGCATAAAGTACGCGCACTTCTTCAGGTATATCAAGCAGGCGCAACGGGCGTTCTTTGGGCAACGGGCGCACCAGTTCAGCCGTCTCGGAAAGTGCGCCGCGCCAGCCCAGCGCGCGCTCAGGTCTGTGGCTTTCCCGTGCCAAAGGCCGGGTCACACTGCGCGGCCCCAAACGCGCGGAGAGACGGTCAATGAGATGCGCGAGCGCCATATCCTCGTCCAGCGTCTTGTCGAGCCGTATCTGAGCGACTTGGATTTCTTCGGCCTGTGGCGCCTCCAGCGTGATCAGATCGAAGCCGAAACCGGGGTTGATCTGCTCCAGCTTGCCTTCGAACAGACGCGCCAGATGCGTGGCGTCGCGGCTGGGTTGGGCGGTGGCCACGTGCAGATGGCTGACCTCGCCATCGGTGCGGTAGATCACCAGCCGCAAAGCGCGACAGCCGAAACCTGCCTTTGCCATTACCGCGCAAAGCTCCTCGCAAAGCGCGGGCAGGTAGGGCGTGGGATCCTGAATGGGCTCGGCCAGGCGGCTTTGTACGCGGAAATGCGGCAGCTCGTCTTGGCTGGAGACGGGTTCAGCCAGCCGCCCCAAAGCCTGATCGAGCCTCAAAAGCGGGTTCGCACCGAAATCTGCCCGCGCAAAGCGGCGCGCCAGCGTGGCGCGCGGGATCTCGGCCAGAGCGCCGATGGTTTTCAGCCCCAGACGGTTGAGCAGCAGCAAGGTCGCGCTGTTCAGGCGCAGGCCGGTGACGGGTGTTGCGGCCAGATCGCGGGCGGGATCATGACTGACGCTGCGCACCGGGCCGTAGCGCGCCAAGGCCCAGGCCGCGCCCCATGTGGGCGCTACGGCCAGTTGCGCGGTAAGGCCGAGGGCTGCAAATTGCGCCTCCATATCTTCGAGCATCGCGACCTCCCCGCCCCAGAGGTGGTCGGAGCCGGTCGTGTCCAGGATCAAGCCGCGTGGGCCATCCACGACGCTCCACGGACACCAACGCCGCGCCCAGAGCATCAGGCGGTTCAACGTGGCCGTATCGCCCGCAACATCGGCATATTCGACGCGCAGGTCGGGGCAAAAGGCGCGCATATCGGTGACGCGCCCACCTTCCTCGATCCCGGCCAGACGCGCGGCACGGTTTGCACCATGGACCACAGGGCCATGCGTGCCTTCAACAGCCAACACGATGGGGATGTCATCCGGTGGCGCTTGACCGTTGTTTGTCATCGCGCGCATCCATCGCTCCATCCCGAACTGGGGCAGCGAGATCGACACGATCCGTTGCGCGGTCATAGGTGGCCACCCATATGCCGGGTTGCGCGTGGCGGGAGCGGAACAGCTCTGCTTGCCAGCGCGGGGCACCCGGCGCTTGCGGGTCGAGCGCGTATCGCGCAGAAGGGACCGCCCCCACCCGCCAGCGATCGCGCGCTGCACTTAGATTGGCAACTGCGGCACGACGCAGCAGCCAGCAGGGCACGCCGGAGGATTCGGCCCGCATGGCGAGCCGCTTGGTCGCGGTGAAGCTGAGCGCGGGCGGATCGCCCCAAATCTCCCCCACCACGGCGCGCAGGCCTGCGCAGCGCAGACCTTCTTCCATCGCCCAAAGCGCATCGACCGGACGGTTCACCGCCACGCGCAGCATGGAAACCGCGCCCATACCCGGCAGGTACGGCACGCCCGTTTCGATCCGCGAGATGCGGTCCTGCACCCACAGCACGGGCGCCGCCCCATCCGGCAGACGTGACAGCAAAAACCCGATCCCCGCTGCGTCCCATGCCACGTCTGAAAACAGCTCCGACAAGCTTGGCGCAGGCGGTGTTTTCGGGGCAGTACGGGTTTTCAAACGGCGCAAGGTGGTGGGGGCAGCGGTCCACGACAAAAGCGTCTCCTCGATTCCAGATGTTCTACTTTTGTTCTAGTTCACTCTTGCCATTGGGTCAAACCTTGAGCGCACATAATTTTTTAACCCATTTTTCATGACAACCGCATATCCACGCCCAAAGTTGACATCTCTCGACGCCCGCTACGGCATATGGCAATATCAAATTACCACCAGCATTCATCCGCCCAAAGTCGGACAAATGTTGTTTCACAGCATGTTGAGGGTGCAATTTCAGGTCCGAGACAGTACATATCCCAAACGCCTGAAGACACGCATAGAGTAAAGAGCAAAGATATATGGCCAAGCACGGCATATCCGAACTTCGCGCAGCGCGCAGAACTGGCATCTGGCTGCTTTGGGCCGTGTTCATCTTCAGCATCTTCGTCAACCTGCTGATGCTGACCGGCCCGCTTTTCATGTTGCAGGTCTATGATCGCGTGCTGGGGTCGCGATCAGAAGAGACGCTGGTGGCTCTGTTCGTGCTCGTCGGCGCGCTTTACGGGTTGATGGCGTTTCTTGATTATGCCCGCGGGCGCGTGCTGGCGCGGTTTGGCGCGCGGTTCCAATCGGCCTTGGATGACCGGGTCTTTCACGCCGTTCTGAAACGCGCGCTGTTCCCGAAGGAACGCGCGGCCCCTGCTACGGGCCTGCGTAATCTGGAGGCGGTGCGCACGCTCTTCACCTCACCGGTGATGACAGCGCTTTTCGACGTTCCGTGGACACCGCTTTTCATCGGCGCAATCTTTATTTTCCACCCGATGCTCGGCTGGCTGGCAACTTTTGGCGCTGTGACATTGATCACGATCACCTTGCTCAACAACTGGCTGACGAGCGCCAAAAGCAAGGATGCAAGCGCCACATCAAACCGCGCGCAAAGCCTGGCCGAACAGGCGCGCCGCTCAGCAGAGGTTGTGCAGGCGCAGGGCATGAGCGCCTCCGTTGTGGCACGTTGGCACGGCTACCGCGATGAAGCGCTCGACACCTCCATCCGCGCAAGCGACTGGACCGGGCTGTTCGCCAGCATGGGCAAGTCCCTCACGCTGTTTTTGCAATCTGCCATGCTGGCCGTGGGGGCTTACCTCGTGCTGCAAAGCGAGTTGACGGCGGGCGCAATGATCGCAGGCTCCATCCTTCTGGGGCGCGCCCTGCAACCGGTGCAACAGGTTCTGGGGCAATGGACCATGGTGCAGCACGCCCGCAGCGCGTGGCGCGAATTACGCGCGTTGCTCGAAAACACGCCGCCGGAGGAAGAGACGCTGTCGCTGCCGCAACCAGAAGCCAACATCCATTTCGCAGGCGTCAGCGTTATGGCCCAAGGCGTCAAAGCCCCGATCCTGCGCGGGATTTCCTTCTTCGTGGGCGCGGGCGAGGTTGTGGGCGTCGTGGGCAAAAGCGGGTCCGGCAAAACGACCTTGGCCAAAACGCTGCTTGGCCTGACCCGCGTGGTGCAAGGCGAAGTGCGCTTCGGCGGGGCAACGCTTGATCAATATGACCGCGACAAGCTTGGCTCCTACATTGGGTATCTGCCGCAAAACGTGGTTCTTTTTTCTGGCACAATCGCTGAAAACATCGCGCGCATGTCGGTGCAGCCGGACGAGGAAAAGATCGTGGAGGCAGCAAAACGTGCCAACGCCCATGAGATGATCCTGAACCTGCCCGATGGGTATCAGACGATCGTACAGGGCGATGACAGCCAATTGTCCGGCGGTCAGCGCCAGCGCATCGCGCTCGCGCGCGCACTTTACGGTGATCCTGTTCTGTTGCTGCTGGACGAGCCGAACTCCGCGCTCGACAATGATGGCTCCGTCGCGCTGAACCGCGCCATCCGGGAGTTCAAGGCATCGAACCGTGCGGTGATCCTGATGACGCACCGGCCATCGGCGATTGCGGAATGTGACCGCCTGGTCGTGGTTGAAAACGGACAGATCAAAGCGGATGGGCCGCGCGATGAGGTTCTGAAATCAATGGTGAAGAACGTGCAAGACATTCAGAAAACACTGAAACAGGCGCAAAGCTTATGAGTGCCGCGCCCGCTCGTAAATGGAAGGCCACGGGGCCTTTGTTCATCGGACTGCTGGCGCTGATCGTTCTGGTTGGTGTGCTGGGTGTCTGGGCCATTCAGGCGCGTATCGCGGGCGCGGTCATCGCATCCGGCATGATCCAGGTGGAGACCAATCGGCAAGTGCTGCAACACCCGCAAGGCGGTGTGGTCGGGGCGATCCCGGTGAAAGATGGCGACAGCGTTGCCGCGGGCGATGTGGTTTTGGAATTTGATGCCACACAACTGCGCTCTGAACTGGCAATCATCGAAGGCCAGTTGTTTGAGATCCTCGCCCGCAAGGCGCGCCTGCAAGCGGAACGTGATGGGCTAGAGGCGCTGCCGATCTCGGACGAACTGGCAGAGTTGATCAAGGAAGAAGATGCTCCGATACAGGCGTTGATCGACGGCCAAGCCCGGCTCTTTGAGGCGCGGGCTGAATCGTTGAAACAGTCCTCGGAACAGATTGCCGAACAGATCGCCCAGAGCGAAAACCAGATCATCGGCGCCGAAGCACAACGCGACGCGTTGGAGACGCAGAACGAGCTGATCGCAACCGAGCTGACGGACACGCAAGAGCTGCTCGACAAAGGGCTGACGCAGGCTTCCCGTGTCTCCTCCTTGCAGCGTGAACAGGCGCGGCTGCTGGGCGAGATTGGCGAAGTCACGGCAACACTTGCACAGCTGCGCGGCCAGATCGCCGCGCTGAACATCGAGCGGATCGCGTTGACCACGCGGCTGCGGGAAGAAGCTATCACCACTCTGCGCGATCTGCAGTTTCAAGAGGTCGAACTGGTCCAGCGCAGGCTCAGCACGAAAGACACGCTCTCACGCATGATCCTGCGCGCACCCGTCAGCGGCGTGATTTACGGCAGCCGCGTCTTTGCCCTGCAATCGGTCGTCTCCCCCGCTGAACCGATCATGTATATCATCCCGCAGGATCAGCCCATGGTCGTCTCGGCCCGGATTGATCCAATCCATGTCGATCAGGTTCATGTAGGGCAGGGCGCAACACTGCGCTTTTCTACCTTTGATCAGCGGATGACGCCGGAAGTGTTTGGTCAGGTGACGAAACTATCCGCCGACGTCTTTACGGATGAGGCAACGGGAATGTCCTACTATCAGGCCGAGCTCGTGCCAAAAGACGGGGAGTTGGAGAAGCTGGGCGATAACATCCTTCTACCCGGAATGCCGGTGGAGGCGTTCATCAAAACTGCCGAACGTTCACCACTGAACTACCTCGCCAAGCCGCTGACCGATTACTTCACCCGCGCCTTCCGCGAAAGCTGATCTGCCAAAAGCCCAAAGAACCACGTGCCGCGACGCCAAAGCTAACGACTACCTCGAACGCACAGGCATCGTCTTGGATCACGTCATCTGTTTCTTCGTGCCAGAGGGTAGCCGAACCGGTTGATGCCCCTGTATCAAAGGCCCTGCCGCCTGACCTAGAAAGAGATGTAAAGCAAGTAATCAGAGACCAGTGTCCAACGTCCGAACAGTTTTTTGGCCCGCTCATGAGTGTAGAATGGGATAAGAAAGGTGTCTTCTTACTCAACTGGACACGTGGCCACGAACTTGTCCGCAATGGGAGACTTCCAGTCCCAGCGGTGAAGCAGCTCGTCTGTCATAGCGAGGCGTTAGAACGTTTTGGCAAAGCCAATGTTGAAAGGATAAAGGCGGTGTGGCCTTATCCGTTGGAGTAGCTGGAGTGGCGGTGCAGGGCGGCCAATGGAAGCGGTTTCATTTGTAAGAATTAACTTTTGGCTTGCGGTCTTCAATATGAAGGCGCAACTTCAATTAAAGTAATTGAAAGACGATAAGAATTTATACGGGCCTAAATACCTCTTCTTCCTTGCGCCCCACACTTGGCCTCATTGCAATAGCATCGCTTGCTGGATCAGCCTTAGCTCAGCCGCTTGACCCCACTGCGCCGCCTGATGGTCTCGCGCCAGAGTATCACGAATGCCACAGAGTTTTGTGGTCCCCTCCTATGACAACTTATTCTGAACTGGTGGAAGAAAGATTGGGTGCTCGGATTAGAACGAACTATCTTGGCGCGTCTCTATCTGGGTTGCGATGTTCAGATGAGCAACTGATCTCATACATGGATTTTCACGGTATGGTCTATCTTTCCACTGAAGTTAGACCTCAAGTTGAAAAGACTATTCGGGGAGATTTCGATCGGCGGGTGTACTTTTGCCAAGAGACCCGAAGACTGATGAATAGGCTCCTTTTTGGAAAGTGCTCAGCTGGAGCTGAGTTCATGATGCTGAAGGATGAAGTGTCTTTCATCACTGGCGGCGGATCGTTGTAATCTAGATCAAAGACTTGAATTTTCACTAATTGTATTGGGGGACTAGGTGCCAATTTACCTTGAAGATCGCGGGATTGTATTAAACGGTGTCGGAGGGTTAGCCCGATAGTGCCTTGTTGAGAAACTGTGGGAACTTACTGATCGGAAGTAGTCCAGCCAATGGACGAAATGCGGGTGGTTCAAAATGTGGTTCAAATTTCTGGAAACTTTCGCAAGTCTTTAATAATATTAAAAAAACTTCCAAGTAATGGTGCTGTGAGAGAGGATTGAACTCTCGACCTCACCCTTACCAAGGGTGTGCTCTACCACTGAGCTACCACAGCTGAAACAGACATGCGTCGTGTTGGGCGGGTGGATACGATCAAAACACGCCCCGTGCAAGCCTTATCTGGACCCTTACTGCGGCTCGGGCTATGAGGGAGCATGGTGGGCAAAAAGACAGCCGCGCAAGGCGGCCAGGCGAAGAGCGAAGCGCAATTGCGCGAGGAACGGCTGAAGGCCGCTCTCAAGTCGAATATGGCCCGCAGGAAGGCTCAGATGCGCGCAAGAAACGCCTCGGGTCAAAAAGACAAAGACGCGTAAGGGCAGGATAATATGGATAAAATTGTAGTGACGGGCAATGGTCCGCTTAAGGGCCGGATCCCGATCTCGGGCGCGAAGAATACCTGCTTGAAGCTGATGACGGCAGCATTGCTCAGTGATGAGCCGTTGACGCTGACGAATGTTCCGCGCCTGTCCGATATTCAGACGCTGGGCGCGCTGCTGGAATCGCTGGGCTGCGAAGTGGCGCTTCTCAACGGCGGCAGTGTCATGGCACTTTCTGCCGGTCAGATCACCAGTCGCAAGGCCGAGTATGACATGGTGCGCAAGCTGCGCGCATCGTTCAACGTCCTTGGTCCGCTTTTGACGCGGGAAGGGGAGGCCACTGTTTCGCTGCCGGGGGGATGTGCGATTGGCGCGCGGAAGGTTGATTTGCATCTGATGGCTTTGGAGAAGCTGGGGGCGACGCTGACGCTTGAGGAAGGCTATGTGCATGCCAAAGCGCCAGACGGCGGGCTGATCGGCGCGCAAATCGAGTTCCCCTTCGTGACGGTTGGCGGGACAGAGAATGCGATCACAGCAGCCACGCTCGCCAATGGCACAACCGTGATCAAAAACGCGGCACGGGAACCCGATACGGTTGATCTGTGCAAATGCCTGTCTGCGATGGGGGCCAAGATCGACGGGGCGGGGACCTCGACGATCACAATCGAAGGCGTGGACCGGCTGCATGGGGCGACCCATGAGGTGATTGCAGACCGAATTGAGCTTGGCACATTCATGATTGCCCCGGCGATTGCAGGGGGCGAAGTGGAACTGATCGGCGGGAGACGCGATCTGGTGGACGCATTTTGCGAGAAACTGGAAGCGACCGGCGTTCAGGTCGAAGAGACCGCGCACAGCCTGATCGTGCACCATGATGGCAGTCGATTGAAACCTGTGGATGTGGAAACGCAACCCTTTCCGGGCTTCCCGACAGATTTGCAGGCGCAGATGATGGCGGCGCTGTGTTTTGCCGATGGTGTCTCTGTCCTCAATGAAACGATTTTCGAGAACCGGTTTATGCATGCGCCGGAATTGATACGGATGGGCGCGCAGGTTGATGTGCAGGGCGGGCATGCGACCGTGACGGGGGTCGAAAGCATGAAAGGTGCGCCGGTGATGGCCACGGATTTGCGCGCCTCCGTGTCTTTGATCCTTGCCGGCTTGAAAGCTGAGGGAGAAACGGTTGTGGGCCGGGTCTACCACCTTGACCGCGGGTATGAGCGGATCGAAGAAAAGCTGAGCGCAGTGGGTGCAGACATAAAGCGGGTGGCCGAATGAGCGAAGACGCACGGTTTGAAGATGGTGTCGACCGTCCGCTGCGTTTGATTGCCGAAGATGCGGAAGATCTGCAGGTCTTGTCCAGTCTCGTGCAGGATGCTGTGTTCCCGGTGGGCGACATGAGGTGGCACGCCTCGAAGCGCCGATTTGCCATGCTCGTCAACCGCTTCCGGTGGGAGGATGCAACGCTCACTCGCCAGAGAGACAGCGCCTTTGAACGGGTACGCTGCGTGCTGGCCTTTGATGATGTGAAGCATGTCTCGGCCCAGGGTGTGGATCGGAGCGATGCAGAGATGGTGATGTCACTGCTCGCAGTAGACTGGCAACCCGCTGAAGACGGAACCGGGCGGCTGGAGCTGACACTGGCTGGCGATGGGGCGGTTGCGCTGGATGTCGAATGCATCAATGCAACTTTGCAAGATGTCACACGTCCCTATCTGGCGCCGTCGGGGAAGAAGCCTGAACATCCGGAATGACGGTGATCCGTCGCTGAATGCGCGTGTTTGGGCGGGGCTGCGCGTTCTGTTTTGCGCTCTTTGAGGACATTCTGTCCTCAGCCGCGCGGGCAAACTCCTGGAGCATATTTGTCGCAGAAAGAAACATGATGCGTTGAGCATTCGGACGGGCTTGGGTAAGGGGACATATGGTACTCTTTTTGAACAGTTCTGAGCCCGGATTCGACGCGGCGTTTTCGCAGCTTTTGACGATGAAGCGCGAGGACAGCCCGGATGTCGATGATGCCGTTGCGGGGATCATCGCGGATGTGCGGGCGCGCGGCGATGCAGCCGTGATCGAGCTGACCGCGCAGTTTGACCGATTGGAATTGACGCCCGAGACGCTGGCTTTCTCGCCCGGTGAAATCGCTCGTGAAATTGCAAAAGTCACAGATGAGGATCGTGCGGCGCTGGAGCTGGCTGCGCAGCGGATACGCGCCTATCACGAGAAGCAGCGCCCCGAAGACGCGCTTTGGTCGGGCCCACATGGCGAAACATTGGGCTGGCGCTGGACGGCAGTTTCTGCAGCCGGGCTCTATGTGCCGGGTGGATTGGCGAGCTACCCGTCCTCTGTCTTGATGAATGCGATCCCCGCACGGGTGGCAGGGGTTGAGCGGCTGGCGATCTGCGCGCCGACGCCAGATGGTATCTGTAACCCGCTGGTCTTGTTGGCGGCTGAGTTGTCGGGTGTGGACAGGATTTATCGCATTGGCGGCGCGCAGGCGATTGCGGCCATGGCTTACGGGACGGAGACCATCGCGCCGGTCGACAAGATCACCGGGCCGGGCAACGCTTATGTCGCGGCAGCCAAGCGGCGCGTCTTTGGCAAGGTCGGCATTGATATGATCGCAGGCCCGTCCGAGATTCTGGTGATTGCCGATAAGGACAACGATCCTGACTGGATCGCTGTCGATCTGTTAAGCCAGGCGGAACATGATGAAAGCGCGCAATCCATTCTGATCACCGATGATGAGCGGTTCGGGCAATCCGTGGCGGCCGCTGTTGAAGAGCGCCTGACGCGTTTGGAACGACGCGCGATTGCTGCCAAAAGTTGGCAGGAGTTCGGCGCGATAATCACGGTGCGGGATATGGAGGAGGCGGTTGCCCTCTCTGACCGGATTGCGCCGGAGCATCTTGAAATTGCCTGCGCGGATGCGGAGGACGTGGCCGCGCAGACCCGCCACGCAGGTGCGATCTTCATTGGCTCTTGGACGCCTGAAGCGATTGGTGATTATATTGGCGGGCCAAATCATGTTTTGCCGACGGCGCGGTCCGCACGGTTTTCATCGGGGTTGTCAGTTATGGATTTTGTGAAACGCACCACTTTGGCGCAAATGACGCCCGAGGCCTTGCGCGCGATTGGACCCCCAGCGGAGCGTCTGGCGCAATCGGAAGGGTTGGAAGCGCATGGGCTTAGCGTGCGGGCACGGTTGGACCGGTTGAACCAATGAGCAAGCTTGTCCATGTCGAAATTGACGATGCTGGCCTGCCGACACCCACCCCTGAGATTGAGCAGGAGCGGAAAGTTGCGATTTTTGACCTGCTTGAAGATAACAGCTTTTCGCTCCCTCGTGATGATGTGCCAGATGGCCCTTACCGCCTCGGCCTTGCGATCCGGGAGCGCCGTCTTGTCTTTGATGTCAAGACGGAGGCCAAAGACCCGGCCGCCGAATTTCACCTTTCGCTCGGGCCGTTTCGCCAGGTTGTGAAAGACTATTTTCAGATTTGTGAAAGCTATTTTGACGCTGTCAAAAAGCTCCCCCCCAGCCAGATTGAAGCCATCGACATGGGACGGCGCGGCATTCACAATGAAGGCGCGCGCGTGTTGCAGGAGCGTCTGGAGGGCAAAGCCGATGTTGATATCGACACGGCCCGCCGCCTTTTTACGCTGATTTGCGTGTTGCATTTTGGGGGTTGAGGCCATGAGCAAGGACCTCCCCCAATCGGTTCTGTTCTGCTGCGATCACAATGCTGTCCGCTCCCCCATGGCGGAGGGGATGATGAAGAAGTTTTACGGCACCGACATCTATGTGCAATCGGCCGGTGTGAAAAACGACCTTGATATTGACGGCTTTTCTGTCGCCGTTTGCGCTGAGATGGACGTGGAACTGAACCGGCATCGAACTCGCTCTTTCGAAGAGATGCAGGAATGGGGCGATGATCTGTCAGGGTTCGACCTGATCATTGCTTTGAGCCCGGCCTCTCAGCGGCAGGCCCTTGAATTAACGCGCTATTTCCATCTGGACGTGGAGTATTGGCCCATCCTTGATCCGACTGGACTGGGCGAAGGGCGGGAGGAAAAGCTGAATTCCTACCGTCAAGCGCGCGATCAGATCAAGACGCGGATTGAGCAAAGGTTTGGATCTGACAGGGTGTAAGTGCACCTTACCCACGTATTGAGTGATGTAAGCTTGTCTTCGATGTGCGGACACCGCTGCAATTCGATCTGGGAAATTGTACGACCGCATTTGTCAGAATTGACTGACCTTCGGGATAGACCGTAGCTTTCATTTGAAAGCTAGAGCCTTGGACCTTTAACTTGAGGTATATCCTGCAGCCCTGAAATAGTTCCAGCATTCGTCCGGAGAGAAGAGGTCGCAGATTTCCGTGAGGGCGTTGAACATGTCCGTGAAGGTTCGTGCGCCGATCCTTCGCGGGTGCGCTTTCAGCTTCGAGAAGGCCATTTCAATCGGGTTCAGGTCGGGGCTGTATGGCGGTAGAAACAAGAATCAACACCCAGCTTCGCGCATAGCTTTGGAGGCTGAGGGATTTTTGTGCGAGATGACGACGCTGCCCGCTCCCAGTTCTGGTATCAGCACCTGCTCAATGTAAGCAGTAAAGGCTTCGCGATCCATCGCGCCCTTGATGACCCAAGGCGCAATCAGCGTGTCGGCACCGAGGCCTGCGAAGAAGGTTTGTGCTCCCCATGATCCAAAGGGCACATCCATCACCAGCCGCTCGCCCCCGCTGTGACCACCCATGCTGGCGGGGCAGATTGGTTTTGGCGGCGGTTTCGTCAATGAAGACAACCCGTTCCGGTCGGGCCGCGACCGCTGGCAAGCGGTGTTTGACCCAATCTTCGCGCTGCCTTTTTACCCTTGCGCGGCGTCGTTCGGTGGCGACCAACGTCTTTTTTATGTAGACCCGTGCTTGCGCAGGAACCGGCCAATCGCATCCGGGTGCGCCTGAACGCCAGTCGGATTTGCCTGCGCACCGGCTTGTTCGAGCATGGCCATGTCACTATCCTGATCAATCGATTCGATCAGAAAGGGGCTATGCGGATCGAGCTTGCCCTTGCCACGCGGACGTCCCTGAGGCGCCGGATTGCAAGGCCCCAACGTGCCCCAGTGGCGGGCGAAAGCTTCAGGCGCAACGCCGCCGCGCGCTCGCTTAAACCTTCTTCAACGAACTTCTGAAACCGCGCACGCAGCGCGTCCGGCAAAGGTGTTGACATGTTCAATCCTCCCAAAAAGAGTGAATCACAGATCAGCACTCAAGGGAATTCCATGATTCAGTTTTTGGGTCGGACACTTTAGAAGAGTGCGCGTGTGGCCTTAGAAGCCTACCTAATCTATCTCGCGGCTGTCGCGGTATTCTTTGCAAAACCACCTGACATGAGCCAGCTTCTCATCATCTTGAACAGCGCCAGACATGGCCTGCGGCATAGCGCATATACGGTTGGCGGAGACCTAACCTTAAATGTCATGTAAATGACGCGAGCTGCGTTTGGTCTCGCAGCGATCATCGCGACTTCCGCCAGTGCCTATACTTGGGTCAAGTTGCTCATTTTGCTGAAAGGAACAAGACCCGCAAGAAGACGCGTGCATAGGCCTGCCGCCAAAACCAAGACACTCCACCGAGTGTCCCCGGCGTAAAAGCCCGCATTGCTGTGGGAACTTGGTTTGCGCAACCTATCAGTGCCAGCAGTCAAAACCGCGCAAAATGTCCCCTCCCGACAGATTTGCTTTGCAAATCGCCTGCCGGGCAATAGGACCACATGACTGCGTCTGACATAGGCACAAATCACATCAAAAAAGACTTGCTATGCAGCAACCTTCCAAACACGACAGTCGCTGCGACAAGAGGTTTGTGCTTCCGATTGTCACTGCGATGTCTCCTCGCCACGGGTTCTATTCTGTGGGTTAACTTCAAATGGCTGGTCCTTATGCGGGCGTTTTGCTGTGTTTGCGGCGCAGAAGTTTGAGGGCGGGCAAGAAGATCAGGATGAGTGCAACGACCGTGATCGGGCCCGCGATGGGACGCGTGAAGAAGATCGACGGATCGCCGGACGACAGCAGCAGCGACTGGCGCAAGGTGGGCTCTGCGATGGGGCCGAGCACAATCGCAAGCACGGCAGGGGCCAGCGGGTAGTCAAACTTGCGCAAAAAGAACGCGCCGATCCCAAACCCCACCATCAGCCAGATATCGAACATGTCGCGCGTCGCCGCATAGCCGCCGACGATGGACAGCACGAAGATCATCGGGGCCAGAATGGTGAAGGGCATCCGCAGCATCCAGATGAAAACCGGGATGAAGGCAAGGTTGATCAGCAATGCCGCCACGTTTGAGATGTAGAAAGACCCGATCAATCCCCAGACAAACTGTTCCTCATCGACAAATAGCCGTGGCCCGGGTGTCAGTCCCCAGATCACCATGCCGCCCAAAAGGATCGCCGTGGTGGGGGAGCCGGGAATGCCCAGGGTCAACATCGGCAGCATTGACCCGGTTGAGGCCGAGTTATTCGCAGCCTCCGGTGCCGCGACACCATCCACCGCGCCCTTGCCGAACTCCTCGGGTTTGCGCGACACCATTTTGGTGACACCGTATGACATCAGCGACCCGGGCGTTGCGCCAGCGGCAGGCAAAATCCCCACGAAAAACCCGAGGAAGGAGCCGATCATCGTGCCTCGCCATCCCTTCTTCGCCGCCTCTTTTGTATCTGCCGCCATGCCTTTGGCCGTCATCTTGGGTGTCGTGGCGGTCACATCGCCGCGCGTCTGATCAATGGTCCATAGCATCTCTCCGATGCCGTAAACGCCGATGGCGAGAACAAGAAAACCGATCCCTTGCAAGAAGCCGTTGTAATCAAACAGCACCAGCCGTGGCGCGCCTGAGATCTGGTCAAATCCGACTGCGCCCAGAACGAGGCCAAAGCAGATTGACAGGATCGTCTTGGGGATGTCATCGCCGCCCAGACCCACAAAAGTCGCGAAGGCCAGAAGCATCAGGGCAAAGACCTCCGGTGGTCCGAAAGACAGCGCGACCGAGGCCAGGATCGGTGCAAACAGCGTGAACAATGCATTCGCAACCGTGCCACCTATGAAAGACGCAACGGCCGCTGTCACAAGCGCAAGGCTCGCCCGCCCATTACGCGCCAGTGGGCGCCCGTCAAAGGTCGTGGCCACAGCGGTCGAGGCGCCCGGAATGCCCAATGTGATGGATGAAACTGCCCCGCCATACATCGCGCCATAATAGATTGCGGCCAGAAAGATGATGGCCGATCCCGGCGGGACCAGAAAGGTCACAGGCAACAGGATCGCCACGCCATTGACCGAGCCCAGCCCCGGCATTGCGCCGATGAACAGACCGACCGTCACTCCGATCATGATCATCAGAAGGTTGAGCGGCTGGAGCGACAAGAGCATGCCATCGCCAAGCAGAGACAGGACGTCCATGGGTCAGTTACTTTCTGTCGGCAGGCGCAAAACGGGCCTCAATAAATGATGTCGTAGAGAATGTTGAAGACGGGATCTGTGAAGGGCATGCCGGACGGCATTGTGATCCGCATCGCCCCTTCAAAGAAAAAGAACAGCGCCACTGGCGTGATCAGAGCGAGCGACAGGCTCAACGCCAAGCCGTGCCGTCCCAGATACCATGTGTAGTAGAAGAGAAAGACCGCAATCGCGCCGTACATGGAGATGATGTTGACCAGCGCCACAAAGCCGATGATGCCGCCACCAACAAAGATCAAGGACCGCCAGCCATGGCTGTCCAGCACGGCCTCGTCAGATTGTGACGCGGGGCTTGTGCCGCGCCACCAGTTATACGCGATCCAGCTGCAGCAGATCAGCATGATCGCGGATAACCAGAACGGCCAGGCACCGCCGCCCGGCCCGGTGCCCGAGATATAGCCAATCGGCAGCTCCGCGCTTTTCCACATCAGGTAAAACGACAAAAGAGCCAGAAACCCGGCGGTCACCAATTCGCCAACGCGCATCTGGCTCTCCTTTTTGACCGGCACGCATCCCATGCCGGTCAGTCAGCAGGCCTTACTCACCCAGCTTGGCAAGCAGGTCTTTGTGGTTCGTGACTTGCAACGCCCAGTAATCGCGCTGCGCACCTGCATCCATCCACAGAGGCGACAGGCTTTCTGATGTCAGATAACCCTGCCATTCCTCGCTTTCATAGATCGTCGTGAACAGCGCCTGATAATAGGCGGCCGCCTCATCTGACATGCCGGGCGCACCGACCACAGCGCGCTGGTTGTAATAGGAGAAGTCGTGCCCTTTCTCCTTGATCGTGGGTACGTCCGGATAGGCTGGCATACGCTCGTCAGAGAAGGCAAGAAGCGGAACGAAATCTCCAGCCTCATAGAAGCCCTTGGCCTCGGCCGGGTTATTGACTGTTGCCATGATCTGCTTCCCTGCGAGGTCTTTTGCGACAGCACCGCCGCCATCATAGGGGATGTATTTAATGTCGAGATCATAAGCACCGGACATATAGGCGATCACAATGCTGTCCTCTTGACCAGCACCTGTGCCGCCCATGACGAACTCGCCGCCCATCTCTTTGACCTTGGCCAAATACTCCTCGAACGTGGTCACACCGCTATCTTTGTGCACCCACAAGACGAATGGATCGACGCCCATCATTGCCACTGGCGTGAAGGTCTGAATATCAATGCCCAGATTGGCCTGACGCAGGGGCGTCGTGAAGAAGGAATTCAGGGTGACAAGGATCGTATGATCAGGATCACTCGCGTTGCCCACATGGATCAGTGCTTCCGCGCCAGAGCCGCCGCCCTTGTTGTTGGGGACAAGCGGCCGGTTGGTGAGGTCTTTTTTCTCAGCCACAGACTGGATGAAGCGGGCGATCTGATCAGCACCGCCGCCAGCCCCTGCCATGATGACAAAATCAATCGGTTTACGTGGTTTCCAGCCATCAGCCAGCGCTTGAAGAGGCGTGGTCGCAAGGAGCGATGCTCCAACAAGACCAAGCAGCATGCGTTTTGTGAACTTCATCTAAATGTCTCCCTATATTAAGGCCAGCGGCTGGTTCAATGTCATGCGCCTTTCGACGTCTTCGCGCCGTTTGCAAGGCTGCCGGAGCCATGTTCGTGTAATTATCTTGTCGAAAACGCTTTTCAAGAAAAACTTTATTGCGCGACGAAAGAATACCTTAGTGTACAAAGATCACCGGAATTTCGGCTTTATCTACAACAGCTTGCGTGTTTCCGCCAAACAGCGTTTCGCGCTCATGATTGTGGCCGTACGCGCCCATGACAAGCAGTTGCGCTCCAAGCTCAACGGTTTTGTCCAGAAGCGCATCGGCCGGATTATGTGCGTCAAAGCGGTGGATATCGGCCGCAATCCCGCGCAGCCGATAATAGCCCAACAGCTCTTCGGCAGAGGCGCCTTTGGGTTCTCCCTTGCCGCCGGACAGGATGGTGACGGACTGCGCGGCCTTGGCCAGATCCAGCGTGGTTGCAACCGCGCGGGACGCCTCAAGTGAGCCGTTCCAGGCCACCGTGACCCGACTGCCAAAATCCTGCGGCGCCGCCTTTTGTGGCGGACACATCAGCACCGGGCGCCCGGTGCGAAACAGCGCCGATTTGAGCGCGTTACCACCAAGATTGCGATCCCGATCTGGTTTGGCCACAACCACCAGATCGGCTAGCCTGCCATTGTGCTTAATGACATCAGCCATCATTCCGTATTCCTCGACAAAGGCGATGGAGGGCGTGCCGCCGTCGGGTTGTTCTGTCTCCAGAAGCTCAAGGGATTGGGCCAGCGCGTGCAACTTTTGGCGTAGGGCCTGTTCCTGTTGATCGGCCAACTCGCGCGCCTGTTCGATCATGGTGTCGCGCGCAAAGCCGGGCAGGGCGCGGCTATAGGGCATCAAGTCTTCTGTTCGGGCGCGGCAATGGGCGACAAGAATATGCGCACCATGATGTTTGGCGAGCGCCGATGCATGGCCCAGAACGGTCTCCACCATGCCGTCACCGCGCACCGGAACGAGTATCTTGCTGAGCATTGTCTCGGTCTCCTCCCTGACACTGGCCCGCACGAGCTGTCGGGTGACGCTCTGCGGCCATATCGGTGTGCCTGCCGCCTTCTACCTAGCATCCTGCGCCCCGCACGCCACTCAGTCGGCCAAGGCGCGACGGTAATAATCTGAAAAACAGTGTTAATCCTCAGCCCGCCTTATACAGATCAAGCTCCGGTTGTCGAAAGTTCCTCATATTCGCATTCCGGCTAGAAGAGCCCAGAAGTTGCATTTTGCAAACTCTAGAATGGCAGCAAGTACCGCTTATGTAACACGTGCACTGCAGCTGGTCTGAAATTACCCAGGGCCGCGACCTTTTACGAATGTGTTCTTCTGCAACGAAATGCTACGCGAGACGCTGACAGGTTCTGAGTTGGCCGCACGCGAAGCATTTGTTTTGACCAGCATTGCACCAATCCTCATACCGGGCTGTTCAATTGCCAGATAGGTGACGGTCGACGCGATCACGCTCACCATGAGAACAACGAGCAAGACCCAATGCTTGCCCCAAGCGTCGGGCAAATCCAGCAACTGTATCACGATTACATGCAGCAAGTAGACAGAGTAACTGATTGTTCCAAGGTAAAGCAGTGGTTTACTGGTCAGGATGCCGCTGCCACGATAGCCCAAAATGATTAACATGGTCGCCAGGCCGATTACAGGGCGCATGTATGGTAGCCCGGCGAGCAACGCAAACCACAAAAGCGCGACACCCGCCCAAAAGACGGCTCCGCTCCAGTAGCCCATTTTATCCCGCCACGCGGCGCACAGGACACCCATAAGAAAATACGGGCCATAGCTTGTCGGAAACCATCGCGCCGCCCGAAACGAGCCCAATTGATCAAGGGCGATCTTGGTTGCAAAAGCGAGAAGAATCAAAGCAGTCATAAAGATAAGGGCATTCTTGATCCCCCAGATCCGATGGAGAAAGAGCGGCAGAACTAGATACCAGAACACCTCTATCGGGATCGACCATTCAACCCCGATAATCGCATTCGCGACCCGGTAGTCCAAAATGCTCAATAACGTGAAGTGCATGACAATGTTATAGGTATCGATAGGAACTCCGAAATAGGCGGCCCACCGGTTTATCTCGATCAGACCAGAGCCCATGAGCGCTAAAGCGAGCAGAATCACAGCGAAATACAATGGAAGTATTCGCGCAAGTCGACGGATCAGATAGGTCGTATAGCTGGGCGATGACGCATAGGAAATTGCGATGGAAAAACCGGAGATGACGAAGAACATTTGCACGCCATAGCCGCCGACCTTGGTCATGTTCGCGCCCAACCAGCCGAGATCGCGAAACCCGCCTGTATGGATCATCATGACCATGATGGCTGCAACAGCCCGCAATCCGGAAACGAAATCTGTTTCGCCGTATCGACGCAATATTGTCATCGGCTTGAGGTGCTTTGAATCGTCATCTTAGGATATCTGGCGCATTCATGAGGTGAAATCATGGCGTGCACTGGTTATACATATGGTCAAATCACGGCTTGTGCAGGTTGAGTGTTAACGCCGCGGGTTTGCCTTTCGTGACGTTCATTAAGAATGTGGGTATCATTGTCAGAGACTTGACAACGCACACGGGGATCTCAACGTGCTCAGCACGTAGCCGGTCTTGTCTTCCCGCACTCGGATCGGGGTCTGTTGTCCGTGCTCCAGAATGTCTTCCGCGATGGCTTCGACCTTCTCGGGTTCCAGCGTTTCGCCCGAAGCAGGAGGGTGCCATAGACAAAAGTGATAACTGTTTATGTGCGCTTTGGTTGAACCTTGCCAATAAAATCGCGGGCATTTGAAAAGCTGTTGATCAATCGCTCTCGATCCTCGTCGTTTTCAGCCGATACTGAGAAGCGGTGCAATGCTATCTCAAGGTTGTTGTATGCTTGAAAAAAACCAGCCGCGTACTTTTCTGGTCTTAAAAAGACAACAAGCGCCGCCGCCGCAGCTCCAAAGAAAGCAATGCTTGGCTCAAGTCGTTCGGTGACTTCGCCGAATAGTTCCGTTCCGACTGCGAGTGGGGCAACAACTGCTGCACTTCCAGCTATGAAATGGATGGTTAATAATAACCCATGGAAGAGTTTCCAGCGTCGCACGAATTTCGAATACTGCTGAGGCAAATCTGTGGTATGATCAGACAATATATCACTACTCCTTAAATTTTCATCCGAGTTTAAATGTTATGCCAGAATTGTTTGATTTAGCAGGTGCCCTGAACATTCCAAGCCGACGCGCTGGTGACGTAATTTTTGTAGTAAGTAGACGTTTCGGTGCGAAGGCTATCAAGTTCTTTCAAAACTTGGCAAACGTTCCTCACGCTGACAAAGTTCATGTCGCCATTGTTGTAGATGACTGTTGCATCATGGAGGCAAACAAAGGGAAAATATCTCAAGCTATTGATTTTGATGGGTGGTTAAAAGCCCGCTCAGACAAAGACAGCTACATCGTATTGCGCAACCCTCTACCGCTAACGACCGAAACCGTAGAGGGAGTCAAAGATGCGGCTGTGTATTGGTCCGATCAAAAGTATGCGCTGTCAAATGCCGTCATGAGAAAAGCAATGAGCCCTGGACTGGCAATATGCTCTTCACTCGTTGCAGATATCTTGAGGAAAGCTGGTCTTCTCTATCGGGAATCGGACGCACCAGATGATGTTGTTTATCCTGGGCACCTCTACGGCATTCTTTCGAAAGAAAAATGGTTATGCGTGAATTTTGACGAGACATACACCGCAGCACATCCCTTTCCGTCATGTCGGATGCAAACCAAGCTCTTTCAAGCTTCTTCGTCAGCTAGCATTAAGTCAATTGAAAGAGTGCGTGCCAGTTTGGAAGAGAAATCGCGTGCAAATGTCACAAGCGCATTAGAAGAGTACAAGTTGTGCGAACAAAAGAACCTTGTCTCGTGGGTTTCAGGTCAAACGATCCGATTTGGTTACCCTGTACTAAAGAAACTGGAATTGGAAGCGCGTAACAGCGCGGCAATACAACGTGTCGCTGACAGCCTCACCTGGCGTGAGGCAGAAAAGGAGAGCGCTCTTGATTGCGGAGAGAGACTTCTAATTCAGACAGCCGATTTTGCTGAACATGTCTCGCTGATGGCAAGTGAATTAATGGAGAAGTTATCAAAGCGCGATACACTTGATGCGGCGACATACGTTGAGGACTATTGTCAACTGAGGTTGATTTTATTTCACATGTTTGGACCACGAGAACCAGAATCATCAGCGGAAGAAAACTTGAAGATTAGAGCTAAGGACGAGCCTACACCTAAGATAGGGGCAATTATTGCGTCACTGCTGGATACTCACGAGCGCCTAAAGTCGTTTGAAGACAAGTGGATCGCGAGTCCGGCCACTATCGATTTTATGAAAGTCAACGATGAGCTCATACGGAGCGAGATGAAACTCCATGATTGTTTTGCAAGCGTAGCTATTAGGTGAAAGCTACGCTGTACGGTAGTCTTTCGCATCCATCGAACAAAACGGCCCTCAATGCAACCGCGCCGCCACGATGTAGCCTTCGATTTTCTCCTCACCCAGCGCGCGCATGGCTTCGAGACGGTGGTAGCCTTCGATCAGCACGTAGCCGGTCTTGTCTTCCCGCACTCGGATCGGGGTCTGTTGTCCGTGCTCCAGAATGTCTTCCGCGATGGCTTCGATCTTCTCGGGCTCCAGCGTTTTCTTGCGTTTCACCGGGACGCGGATGTCATCAATTGGCAGGGGGACTTTCGCAGGCATGGCTCCACCATGCACAGCCAAAGGGGATATGGCCAGACCTTAGCAAGGGCGGAGGGCACATCCGCGCTGAAATCCCTGCTTAACAGAGGGTTAAGAATGTTCTGGAAAGTACGTGAAATCAGGAGTTTATCAAAATCCCCGCATGCGGGAACCCACATTGCTTGACCAATACCCCTTTCCGCCGCATATCAACCCCATGACTGATCTCGCGCATATCCGTAATTTTTCCATCGTGGCCCATATCGACCACGGCAAATCCACGCTCGCCGACCGTCTCATTCAGGAGACGAACACCGTGGCGGAGCGGGACATGAAAGAGCAGATGCTTGACAGCATGGATATCGAACGCGAACGCGGCATCACGATCAAGGCCAACACGGTCCGCATCGACTACAAGGCCGATGATGGGCAGCAATATGTGCTCAACCTCATCGACACGCCCGGCCATGTCGATTTCGCCGATGAGGTCAGCCGGTCCATGCGTGCCGTCGAGGGGTCGCTGCTGGTTGTCGACAGCTCTCAAGGCGTCGAGGCGCAGACGCTGGCCAATGTCTACCACGCTATCGACGCCGACCATGAGATCGTGCCCGTCCTTAACAAGATCGACCTGCCCGCCTCAGATTGCGACCGCGTGGCTGAACAGATCGAAGACGTCATCGGGATCGACGCCACTGGCGCCATTCAGGTCTCCGCCAAGACGGGGCAGGGCATCCACGAGACGCTGGAAGCCATCGTCACCGAGCTGCCCGCCCCTCAAGGCACCCGCGATGCGCCGCTCAAAGCCATGCTGGTGGACAGCTGGTATGACAGCTACCTCGGCGTCATCGTTCTGGTCCGCATCATCGACGGCGTGCTGAAAAAGGGCGAGCGGATCAAGATGATGTCGAACGGCTCCGTCCACCACGTCGACCGCATCGGCGTCTTCAAGCCGGAGCGCGAGGACATTGCCGAACTCGGACCCGGCGAGATTGGCTTCCTCACCGCCTCCATCAAGCAGGTTCGCGATACCCGCGTGGGCGACACGATCACCCATGAGAAGAAGGGCACCGAAGACCCGCTGCCGGGCTTCAAACCCTCTCAGCCGGTGGTCTTTTGCGGCCTCTTCCCGGTGGACAGCGCCCAGTTCGAAGACCTGCGCGACGCCATCGAGAAACTGGCTCTGAACGACGCATCTTTCAGCTACGAGATGGAAACCTCCGCCGCCCTTGGCTTCGGCTTCCGTTGCGGCTTTCTTGGGCTTTTGCACCTCGAAGTGATCCGTGACCGGATCGAGCGCGAATATGACATTGACCTGATCACCACTGCGCCATCGGTCATCTACCACGTGCACATGCGCGCCGCCCCGGATGAAGAGGGGGAGATGATCGAATTGCACAACCCCGCCGACATGCCGGACCTGACCCATGTCGACCACCTCGAAGAGCCGCGCATCAAGGCCACGATCCTTGTGCCAGACGAATATCTGGGCGACGTGCTGAAACTGTGCCAGGACCGCCGCGGCATTCAGGAAGACCTGACCTATGCCGGCTCCCGCGCGATGGTCGTCTATGACCTCCCCCTCAATGAAGTCGTGTTCGACTTCTACGACAGGCTGAAATCCGTCACCAAAGGCTATGCGTCCTTCGACTATCAAATGACCGGTTACCGCGAAGACCGCTTGGTCAAGATGCAAATCCTCGTCAATGACGAGCCGGTCGACGCGCTATCCACCATGGTCCATCAGGACCGCGCCGAGTCCCGTGGCCGCGCGATGGTCGAAAAGCTCAAAGACCTGATCCCCCGCCACATGTTCAAAATCCCGATCCAAGCCGCCATCGGAGGCCGCATCATCGCGCGCGAAACCCTCTCCGCCATGCGTAAGGACGTGACTGCCAAGTGTTACGGCGGCGACGCGTCCCGCAAGCGCAAGCTGCTGGATAAGCAGAAGGCGGGTAAGAAAAAGATGCGGCAGTTTGGGAAGGTTGATATTCCGCAGGAAGCGTTTATTTCCGCACTCAAAATGGACTCTTAGTCCATTTTTGCGGTAATGAACGGCAGTGCGGGTAAGCGGTTTTTCGAAGAAAAACTGCGGCCAGCACCCGGTAGAAATAGAGTGCTGGAAGGCTGGTGGGCGTAAGCGGTTTTGCGGAGCAAATTTTCGGCCCACACCCCTGAGATTCTGGGTGATGATTCAAGTGTCATCTGAGCATTCTTTGGAGGCAAGGGGCCCGCAGATTGCGCGGGCCTCTTACTATTTTTCTTTTCGGACGCCTTTGAAAGGGCTCTTGTCTGAGGTCTTCACATCCATAAAGCGCCCGCTCTTGGCATCACGTTTTACGTAGTGCCCGGAAGGTGTCTTGGTCTGACTTCTTTGTTTGACCATTCCCTTTCGATGCCCGTCGCCAATGGGTGGATTTGTAGCCATCTTCTTCTCCTAGTTCTCATTGTGTATGACATGCATTGCAACAGTAGTAGCAACCGTTCACTTGCGAGTAATGCTTTCGCGCTTCCCGCACTGCCGGTGCACAAGATGAGAAGCCACCTAAGTAGATACGATTTTCTGGCTGAGGCAACCAAGAGCATTCTGTTGTATGGACTTCGTGGTCGCTGTTCGTTTGTTGGTTCCGGTTTACGTAGTATCTTGGCATAAGAGCCCTCGCGAATTGTTGCGACTTTTGTCGCAGGGTGGCGAGGACGCTTGACTAATCCGGCTCGAATTTATTAACTCGAGTTGCACCCGAACTACCGCCGCGGCCTCTTTTAGAGCGCGGTTACGGAGTGAAGCGCCGTCAAGGTCTAGACCACCTTGGCGGCGCAACCAATTCTCCATCAGTCAATTTACAATTTGGGACTTTTGGGGGCGCGCTGTCAAGCGCGCACACCATATGTCGCATAAAAACGCGATTTTTCCGACTTAGACCTCAATATACAGTTGCTGTCAACATATTGTTGTTAGCAAATTGTGGATAATTTCTCCTCGTCCAAGCTTCAAAATGTAGTGCTTTTATCGTCTCGCCACCCAATCGTAGCCCGAAATCGTCTCAGGGGTTCATGATTGTTTTGCATGACTCCCGCTTGATAAGAATTGTTTGCCAAAATCTCAGATTTTGGCAGCGCCCGAGTCCGGGGCTCCGCCCGTTCATTCTTGAAATGATCCACTGGATCATTTCCAAGACGGAATGAACCCAACCCCACGGGGCGGGCGCTTCGTGCCTTGTCCGCACCTCGGTCCGGCCGCTGCTCTGAGAGCAATCGTTTCGCATTAACAGTGCCTCTCCCCCGGGGCTCCGCCCGTTGTCAGCTCAATTTATCCCCCGGATCAATTGCCGGGCGTTGCCCGGTCCGCTGCCAACCCCACCACGGGGCAGGCGCTCCGCGCCTTTTCCGCCCCTCGGCTCGGCCGCTGGCCTGGGAACACCCGTTTCAAACCAAACCACCAGCGACCTCCGCGCCCCGAAACGGCCCGCACCAAACAGGTCCCACACAGAATTCGGCGGCCCGCGCAACCCTCGCGCGCCTCCGCACCATTAACCAAAACTCTGCGGAAAATCTGTCTAAGCCACGGAAAAACAATCTGTTTCCGCTGCGTAAGTTTACACTCATTTTACCATTGCATGGGCACAACTGGTCTGTCTGGCGGCAAATCACGGCTGGCCCTGTGCTGGGGGTATGTCGTGCAAACCCGGTCAGATGAGGGAAGCAAACGGATGACGAGATGAGTGTATTTGCTCAACCAGTTGGCATGGGTCTGTATCAGCCAAAATGTGACGCGGTTGGTGATTTGTTGGATCAGATTGAAGGCGCGGAAACGCTGGACCAGGTCGCGGCAAGCTTTGTGCATTTCCCGCGTGAGTTCGGATTCGACTCCGCATCCATCGTGGTGCTGTCGGAGGGCAAGCGCCGATTCCTGTCACGCCGCGTGTTGACGACCTTGCCCGGCCGCTACCACGATATCTATTACGAGCGCGGCTTTCTGAAGAACAATCCGATCATTGAACGCATCCGCGCAGGCGCTGAGGTGTGCTTCTATCCGCGCTTTGGTGAGCACCTGACGGAGGACGGGGAGAAGACGAGTTTCGTTGAAAGCGACATTACGGGTTTAAGCGGTGTGGCCTGCAAGCTTGAGTTCCCGAGTGGCCTGAGCGCCGTCGTATTTCTGAGCACAGAGCGCAAACCGCCCCACAACTTGCACAGTTTCACCACGCATCGCGATGACATCATGTTCTTGGCCTATCAGTTTATGGATGCATTTGTTTACTTCGTAGGCGTCGGTGGCAATAGTGAGATCGAGCTGACATGTGATGAGGTACGCTTCCTGCGGCTTGCTGCCATCAGCGACGATCCCGAGGCCGCGCGACGTCACGATTATATGTATGGCAGTAGCGAGACGTTGCAGACCTCCATCGCGCGTAAGCTAGGAATCAAATCGATGTTTCAGGCGATCTCCATCGCGGTGAAGCGGGGTTTGATCGATCTTGATACGCTGGACCGAACTGAAGTGTCTCACTCCGGTACAAAACTGGCGGGTTGGGATCAGGTTTCTTTAGAGTGATGCTTATCCACGTTTTTTCGGTCGGTTTGATAACGCCGAGGATTACAATTCGACTACACACAGCCCCACGATCCCGTCCTCACACAACTCCACTAACCGCGCCCCAAGCGCCTTGTGATCGAGATGCTCCAAATACGCATCGCGAGCTGCCGCAGTTGGAAAATCGATGGAGAAGGCGTGGCTGTAGTCTCGGCTCAGACCTTCGGGGGAGGTGTTGGGGCCCCAGCGCATGGGGCCCATGTCGAGGCGGTCTCGGAGCGCATTGAGCGCCACCATCACCTCTGCAAACGTCTCCTCGCAGCCCGCGCGTAATTGGCAGAGCACCAGATGGCGGATGGGCATTGGGGCGGCGGTCTCGGGCAGATGTTCGTTGACCTCGATCAGATTGCCCGACGGGTCCTCCACATAGAGGTGCCGCATGCCGGGGATGGCGAATTCGCCGGTGAGAGAATAGCTAATGCCCGCCGCCTCCAGCCGCGCGACGACGGCGCCCAGTTCGGGAACCGTCACCGCCACATGACCGCCGATGGACGGATTATGGGTCATACCGTTTTTCGCCGCAAATTCGGGATCGGGGGCAATCAGATGCAGGCCGGAATGGCTGTCACGACCATCGGCCATCAGCGCCAGCTTGTCGGGATCGCCGGGCAGGTAGCCTCGGGACGCAGGAAACACCCAGTCCTTTTGCGCCATGCCCAACATCGTGGCGTAGAAGCGGGCGGTTGCGCGCACATCGCGCGCCTCAAGATTGACGTGGTGGATGGACCAGCTCATTGCGCTCTCCTTCGAAATCCGGCGCGCCCATCATGGCGGAGCGGGCGACGGCTGTGAACTGAGTCGCGTGCCAGGCGGCAAAATTCTTGCGCAAGTTGGATTTTCGACGTGAAAATCCTGCGCCAACTTGGACGAGACGCAATGAGGCGCGCCGCAGGGCAGCGTAAATGTTTTCTCATGCAGCAAGCCGCGTCGAGGTCAGAAGAAATTCAAATCGTCCCCAATCCATCCACAGAGTTGCCCCCTGCCGGTGCAGGTTTTCATCCCCAAGAAATAAGGGGTTTGGTGCAAAAATCAGTTGCCAGACTGCCGCCTTGGAGACACCTTGTTATCACCGCTGCAGAGTTCTTCGAATGACGCGGTGGACGCAAAGACCCTCCCGGGGAAACTGGCGCGGCAGGATAGAAATTTCGGTTTCAGGCTTGGCGTGCACAGACCCTGCGGGACGCAGCTCAGATCGTGTGGAGGCGAAAGCCTCGTGGCGGGTAGGCAGTGTCAGCAAGGGTCGAGCGGGGAGGCGCAGGCCGCAAGGCAGGTGTGTCCGGCCGAGAGGGGTAACTCTCGAAGGCAAGCTGGGCCGGCAATCGCCCTCTGGGGGGATGATAAGGTTCAAGGAAGGCGTCAGGGGTGTCGCAAGGCACATGCAAGGGCTTCTACCCCATGCACCTGACGCTTTTTCTTTGTGTATCTGACTGCCGCGCACCGGATCGCGCTGCACCTCCCTCTTCCCGATGCGGATTGATTTGCGCGAAGCCGCTTGCATTCCTGCGTTCTGGCGTGGACCATCCTTTGAACTGTGAAGGAGGGACCCGATGGCAGAACAGATTTATCACTCTCAACATGGAGAGGATGCGTTGCTGCTGCAGGTCTTCGATGCGCCCGGCTATTTCGCAGAGATCGGTGCCGTTGACGGGTTGTATCTGACCAACACATTGGCGCTCGAAAAGGCTGGTTGGCACGGCATGCTCGTCGAAGCCCATCCTTTGTTGTTTGTGGAGTTGCAAGCCAACCGACCCGAGGCCGCCCTGTGCCATGCGGCGGTGGCCGATAAAGCGGGCGCGTTGACGTTCTATGCGACGCAAGAGGGATCGCTCTCCACTTTCGATCCGGATCAGCGCGACTACTTCATCAAGAACCGCTCTGAAGTGAATGCCAACAGTTACACAGAATATCCCGTGCGTGCCGCGACGATTACACAGTTGCTGCAGGAGGTCGGCGCGCCGAAAGTGATTGATGTGATGTCCATCGACATTGAGGGGGCCGAATTGCCCGCTTTAAGGGGGTTCGATTTTGAGCAATATGACGCGCGTGTGCTGATGGTCGAGAAAGATGACGCGCGCGCCAAACAGGCAATCGAGCTAGAGATCGCGGCGCTCCTGACGTCGAAAGGATATAAAGTGGCGCGGCGCTTGGGGCCGAATGACTTTTGGGTCAAAGAGCCCGAACTGGCGCAGAAGCTGACGAATGCACATGTGCGTGCCACGCTGCAAAACGGCAGCACGGTTGATTTTCCTCCTGGGGTCAGCGCCAAGAAACGTGGGTTCTGGAAACGCATTTCTGACAGTGTCAAAAAGCGGGTCGGGTAGCGCTTACGCGTTGAAAAACAGCCGCATGGACGCCTCGAACGCGCGAGGGTTCTCGGCGTGCAGCCAGTGCCCGACACCGGGCAACTTCGCAAACCGCGCATTTGGGAACAGGGGTTTGATCAAAGGACGATGGTCCGGCAGGACGTAATCAGAGGCGCCGCCGGACAAAAAGAATGTCGGGCCATCATAGGAGCCGGTGACGTCGGGAAAACCGATGATCTCTGGCATTTCTGCTTCCAGTATATCGAGGTTCAGCCGCCATGTTTTCGTTTTCAGATCCAGCGATTGCAGCAAAAACGCCCGCACACCATCTTCGCTGACATCCGCGGCAAGTTGACGATCTGCATCCCCGCGGGTCTTGATGTTGCCTAAGTCAACCCGGCGCATGGCGTCGATGAAATGCGCATGTGAATGTGTGTAGCCGACCGGGGCGATATCAGCGACCAGCAGTTTCGTGACCAGCTCTGGCCGCGTCAAAGCCAGCACCATCGCGGCTTTGCCGCCCATCGAGTGGCCCATCACATGCGCAGGTCCATCGGCCTCCAAGACCTCTGCCAGATCGGCGGCCATGTCCATGTAGCTGTTTGTGGGTGCGCGCGGGCTGTCACCGTGGTTTCGCATATCTACGGTCATGACATGAAACTGGTCGGACAGGCGTTTCGCAATCACGCTCCAGTTGCGCGCGGACCCAAACAAACCATGCGCGATCAAAAGGCGTGGCAAATCATCTGAGCCTTGTGTCAGCATACGCAACATGTGGGCAGCGGTAACATGGCCGCTGGGGCTTGGAAAGAGGGCCGCACCAGTAGTATGACCGATCCGGGGCAGGAGGGTTTGTGCATGGAACCGCTGATCATTGAACAGATGACGACGCGCATTTTCGAACAGTTGGCCGAGGCGCTGGATGCGAAAGGCAAGACGCTGCAGAAGCGGCTGGCCTATGTGAGCCGTAAACTCCCGACGCGCGTGCGCAACGCAGGCCAAACGATGGTGGACGCGCAGGCGCTGGCCGAAAATCCGCGCATGGCCCTGCAAATTGATGGGGAGGCGTTCAGCGATGCCTATGATGTGGTCAGCAGATATCTTGCAGAAATTGACAGCGCGGCGGAGCGGTCGCGCAAGCGCTACAATCTGATGGCTGCTATTGCGGCGCAGGTTTTGCTGGCGGTCGCGGCGTTTGCCGCGTTGCTGTCTTGGCGGGGCTACATCTAAGCGGCAGGCACTGGACAATCCGTAGATTTGGACAGATCACACCTGGCGTCACACAGGTCTTCGCTATTGATCGCACGCTGTGCTGCGGTTGCGCTGCGGCAAGTCGCAAACAGAAGCGACAGGTCGAAGTTGGTCTTCAAAGCTGCGCGAGAGCAAAACGGGGAGATGCACATGAAAATCGGGTTTATCGGGCTGGGCAATGTCGGAGGTAAATTGTCAGGGTCACTGATCCGCAATGGAATGGATGTGACAGTACGCGATCTGGATGAGGGTTTGGTTGCTGCGGCAGTGGCAAAAGGTGCAAAATCCGCTGAATCTCCCAGAGAGATGATGGACACGTGCGATGTGGTCATCACCTGTTTGCCGCATCCCCGTATCTCCGCCGCGATTGTCGAAGGGGAGGAGGGGCTGCTCGAAGCCTGCGGGCCGGGCAAAATCTGGCTGGAAATGTCGACCACGGATGAGGCTGAAATCAAGCGCCTTGGCGCGAAGGTCATTGCGACCGGGGCTGCAGCGGTGGACTGTCCGGTGTCAGGCGGATGTCACCGGGCAGATACGGGCAATATCTCTATCTTTGCGGGCTGTGACCGTGCCACATTTGAACGGGTTCTGCCGCTTCTGACGACAATGGGCCGTCGGGTGCTGCATACGGGTGCGCTGGGCACGGCCTCGATGTTGAAAGTGATGACGAACTATTTGGCCACGGCGAACCTGATCACGGTCTGCGAGGCGCTGACAGTGTCCAAGGCTGCCGGCATGGATTTGGCAACGACCTATGAGGCGATCAAAATCTCGTCCGGCACCTCTTTTGCGCATGAGACAGAGAGCCAGGTCATCCTGAACGGCTCGCGCTGCGTCGATTTCACGATGGATCTTGTGCTCAAGGATATCGGATTGTTTCAGCAAATCGCGGAACGCCACGGCATCGGCCTTGAGATCTCCCCGAAGCTGATCGAAATCTTCCGCGACGGGCGGGCGCGCTATGGCAACCGCGCGCAGTCCGACCGCATCATCGAGCGGCTTGAGGACGCGACGGGTCTGTCCATCCGGGCAGAGGGGTTCCCCGCCGAGCTTGTCGATGATGAACCGGAAGAACCGGGCTATGAGGTCGTGCCCAATCGCGTCTAGAACTCCGCAGGCGGAGGCGGTATGCGGAGAGACGCGCAACAAAAGGCCCTGCATCATGTCTGACGTCATCGCTGGCATCGTCCCCTCCGCACCGCGCCGCACTTTCGGCACGGGCGTGCTCTACGCGCTGGGCGTCGTGCTGATCTATGTGGCTGTGACCAATCCGCCCTCTGCGGCCTATGCCGTGTTTCTGATCGGGTTTGGCCTTCTGTGTCTCTACGGAGGACTGAGGATGTGGCAGGTGACGGGCCGTGTGATCGAACTGACCGAGGAAGCGTTGCGCCTGTCTGACGGCACGTTGATCTGCAGAACGGAAGATATCCGCAAAGTGGATCGGAGTTTCTTCGCATTTAAGCCGTCAAATGGCTTTTTGATCACATTGAACACGTCCTACCCGGCGAAATGGGCGCCGGGTCTGTGGTGGCGCATGGGCAAGCGCATTGGTGTGGGTGGTGTGACACCCGGATCGCAGGCCAAGATGATGGCCGATACGATTGCGGCTTTGATCGCCACACGTGACGGCGACATGCCGAGGCTTTGACATCGCTGCATGGCTTTGTCCGGGCGGCGTTACAGGCGGCCCGGTGAAGATCTGCTCTGATACATTGGTAAGACGGCGCCGTCCCGATGGGCATCAAGAGGTCGCGGTTCCCGCCTGATGCTGCCATCAGACCGGCCTTGTGTGACACCGGTGGGTACAAGGCAGCCCGATACGGACTGCCGCAATCCCGATATGCCGTGTGTGACGCAACAGACGCCACTGGATCCGGGGATGGGTTTTAATGCGGTTTTGTGAGCGCGTCGTTAACCCTGCGACCGCAGCGCCCGTGGCAGGCGCTGCGATGTGCATATTTTTGCCAAGATGAAACCCGGGATGTGTCTCAAAGACCTTTGGCGCGGTAGCTGCTGGCAATGCGCTCGATCGAGACGAGATAGGCCGCGATGCGCAGGTCTTCGACATCGTCGCGCTCATGCCAGACCTTGCGCATCGCCTGATAGGCCGTGCGCATTGTGTCATCGAGGCCGGAGCGGACCAGTTCCAGCTCTCCTGCGCCTTGCATGAATTTGTCCTTGAAGTCTTTCGACAGCTCCCAGCCCAGTCCCTTGTCGGCGGAGAGACGTTCCAGCTCGTCGATCAGCAAGCGGTGTTGCGCTTCTTCCTGACGTTTCTCCATCCGGCCGAAGCGGATATGGCTGAGGTTTTTGACCCACTCGAAATAGGAGACGGTCACACCGCCCGCATTGGCATAGAGGTCGGGGATGATCACGCAGCCCTTCTTGCGCAATATCTCGTCGGCGCCAGCCGTGACCGGCCCGTTTGCGGCTTCAATGATCAGCGGCGCTTTGATGTTTTTGGCATTGGTGAGGTTGATGACGCCTTCAAGTGCTGCCGGGATCAGGATGTCGCATTCATATTCCAGCACGGCGCTGCCATCCTGCACATAGCTGCCTTTCGGATAGGCGGCCAGACCACCGTGATCACCGATCCAGGCGCGCAGGTCTTCGATGTCGATGCCGTTCTCATCATGGATTGCGCCGTCACGCTCAATTACGGCGGTGATCAGGCAACCGTCCTCCTCGCTGAGGAATTTGGCGGCATGATAGCCCACATTGCCCAAGCCCTGAACGATGACGCGCTTGCCGTTCAGAGTGCCTTCCAAACCGGCTTTCGCGAGATCTTCGGGATAGCGGAAGAATTCCTGCAACGCATATTCCACGCCGCGACCTGTAGCCTCAGTGCGGCCTTGAATGCCGCCGGCATTGATGGGCTTACCGGTCACACAGGCGCGCGAGTTGATATCTGTCGTGTTCATCCGCGCATATTGGTCGGCGATCCACGCCATCTCCCGCTCGCCCGTGCCCATGTCAGGGGCGGGGACATTTTGGGACGGGTGGATCAGGTCGCGTTTTGCCAGCTCGTAGGCAAAGCGGCGGGTGATTTGTTCCAGCTCATGATCTTCCCATTCGCTTGGATCAATGCGCAAACCGCCCTTCGAGCCGCCAAAGGGCGTTTCGACCAGCGCGCATTTGAATGTCATCAACGCGGCGAGGGCTTCAACCTCATCCTGATGCACGCCCATGGCAAATCGGATACCGCCCTTGACGGGTTCCATATGTTCCGAATGCACCGCGCGGTAGCCGGTAAACGTATGCAGATCGCCCCGCAGACGGACGCCGAAGCGCACAGTATAGGTCGCGTTGCAGACGCGTATTTTCTCTTCCAATCCCGGAGAGAGGTCCATCAGGCCCACGGCGCGGCTATACATCAGTTCAACAGAGTCGCGGAAGGACGGTTCGTTTTCTGTGCTCATGGGGTCTCCTTGATCGGGCTACAGGTGGTCGCGTCAGGTGATGAATAATTGGGCAAATTGATAAAACTGTCAGTTTGAACCTTAACCAAGATTTTTCTCAGTCCAACCGAATTCAGCACCGAGAGCTGGCGAGTTTGCAAAATGCCCGGATTAAACACATCCCGGAAACAACCAGCTTGAACGCTAATTTTTGTTTGTTACCGGATGGTTAATGCGCCTTGTTTTGAACGGATTCGGACACACTCTGGCCATAGTGTTTGGGTCTCTTAGGCGACGGGCGAATCTCGCCATCAGTTCAAAGGTGCGTGCTGGCATCGGGAAGGACAGTCATGAGTGACATGAAAAAAACACTGATCAAACGCAGCGGTCTGAGCCGGATCATCGACCGCGCCATGGGCTTTCGCAAGAATGAGCGCGGCACAATGATCGCGTTCAGCCTGTCGATTTTTGTAATGATGCTGTGGTCGGGCGGGATGGCCATTGACTTCATGCGTTACGAACATGATCGCTCACGCGTTCAATATACGCTCGACCGCGCGGCACTTGCCGCAGCCTCGCTGAAACAGCCACTCGATTGCGAGGTTGTTGCGCGCGACTATTTCGAAAAGGTCGGCTTGCCGAACACATCGGTCAGGGTTGAGGGCAACTGTTCCGCACTTTCTAAGACAGTTCAGGTTTCTGCCGACACGGAAGTCAAAAGCTTCTTCATGAATATGCTCGGCATTAAGTCAATGAGCGCGGGTGCGTCCAGTACTGCCGAGGAAACAGCACAAGATGTCGAGATCAGCCTCGTGCTCGATGTGTCGGGCTCGATGGGGTGGGATGACGCAACCGGGACGCAGACCAAGCTTGAAGCCTTGCAAACTGCGGCCAATGAATTCCTCGATGCGCTGCTGATCCCGGACAATGCGGACCGGATTTCAATCAACATCATCCCATACAACATGCAAGTGAATGCAGGCGAAGACGTGCTGGATTTGCTGAACGTTACTGATGAGCATGCCTATTCGAACTGCGTAGACTTTGAAGAAGCGGATTTCTCAACGGTTGAGATTTCCGCGGATGTCGCGGGCGGCGGCGGTGGTGCAAACCTCGGCGATCTGAGCATCACAGATGGCACGGGCGGCGTCATGGGCACAGCTGCTGATCTGCAACGCACCGGGCATTTTGATCCTTACTATACAACAATCAACCACCCGGGCGTGACCACTGACGACAATGTTTCGCGTGCATTTGTGTGCCCGACGACCGAGGCGTCTGAAATCACTCTGATGTCTCAGGACCTGGGCAGCTTGAAAGGGGTCGTCAACGGGCTGACTGCGGGTGGCAACACATCCATTGATATCGGAGTGAAATGGGGGTCTTACTTCCTGAACCCGAATTCCAATGTCCTGTTGGGCGCTATCCCTGAAGGTTCTACTGCGCTGACACGCCATGGACCCGACGAGTTCGACGAGAACGGGGTCTTTGGTCCACCAAAAAGCTCGATCCCGGATGCGTTTGCAGCGCGGCCCTATGCATATAACCGCGATAACACCATCAAGATCATGGTCGTGATGACCGATGGCGTGAACACGACACAGTATCAGTTGGAAGACGACTATGCGTCTGGTGAATCGACGCTCTACATCAACGATACTGTGCCGGGCAACTCCAGCACCACGTGGCTCTCGCATTACAAGCAGCGCCCGGGCGGCAACAACGATTACTTCATGTCGCGTGGGAACTACCACGAAGACTATTTCAGCGGCACGAAGCGTCACGGATCAAACCCTGATCCAATGACATGGCCCGAGGTCTGGAACATGATGGGCGTTAAATACTTCGCCTATTACTACAACTACGTGCGCGATTGGAATGCGAGTGAGTATTATAATACCCGCGATGATGTCCTCGACTATGTCTATGCCGGCGCCAAGAACACCCGTTTGAACAACGCGTGTACTGAAGCCAAGGATGCAGGCGTATTGGTCTTTGCAATCGGGTTCGCTGTGTCCGACGCCTCGGCGACGGTGATGCAGAACTGCTCAACCTCCGCCAGCCACTTCTACCGCGTGGATGATGGGTATGAGCTGTCGGACGCGTTCGGTGGGATCGCGAACACGATCCAGCGTTTGAAATTGACCAACTAAGGTCTGGAGTACGTAATGAGAAACCGGTTTAACTTCTGGCGGCGCGCCAAAAAGGAAGACGGCAACGCGACAGTTGAGTTTGTCTTTGTCGTGCCGGTCTTCCTCTTGCTGTTCGTCTCGATTTTCGAGCTTGGGCTGGCCACGGTGCGTTTGACCGTGCTGGAGCACGCTTTGGATGAAACGATGCGCGACATCCGCCTGAGTACCGGTGACGACATCAAGCACACTGCCATCCGCGACAGAATTTGCGAGCATGCGCGGCCATTGAAGAATTGCAACAGTTCCCTTCAGGTGGAGATGGTGTTGATCGACCGCGACACATTCAAACTGCCAAAAGTGCGTGCGACCTGCATCAACAAAGGAACCAACGCATCGCCATCCAACCAGTTGATCACCAACGGTGCTGCGAATGATCTCATGTTTATTCGCGTATGTTACACGATCGACCCGCTGTTTGAATCCTTTGGGTTGAGCGCGCAGCTCAAGAAGGATTCGAATGGTGATATGCAGTTGGTCGCCAGTTCAATCTTTGCACAGGAGCCGTCGTAATGCCCAAGTTTGTTTCTCAAATGTGCAAGACATGGAAGAAAGTGACAGCACCTCTGCGCCGCGAGGACGGCGCTGTGATGATGGAAGCTGTGATCATGATGCCGTTGCTCGCAGGCTTTTATTGCGCCACGATTGTGTGGTTTGATGCCTATCGGCAGAAGACGCTGATCATGAAGGCGAGCTATGCCGTCAGCGATGTGTTGTCACGTGAAAAAACCGTGGACGAGCCGTTCCTCGACAATATGCGCGACATCCTCGACTTCATGATTCCGAGCAATGCACGACCCAAGATGCGCATTTCGCTGATCCACTACAATGATGATATTGTAAGCGGCAATAAGTACCGTTTGATGTGGTCCTATGGCCCCTATGGGATGACGGATCTGACGCAAGCCGATCTGGATGCTGATTCCTCCTGGATCCCTGTGATGGGTGATGATGATGCTGTCGTGGTGACGGAAACTGCCGTATCCTACCAGCCGATCTTCCGTGTTGGCATACCGGATCAGATTTATCGCAACACGATTGTAACAAGACCCCGATTTGCAGGCACATTGACCAAGACCGATGAGCCGCCCTATCTGTCCAATGCTTATGACATTGACAATGACGGTGACGGCGATCCCGTTGGTGGAGAGGCCGATCCTGATCAGGGCGGCGATCCAAATGAGGATCCGGATCACAACGGTACGACCTAAAGGCCAATCACAGAACGCGGGAAAGGCGATCCAATGCGGGTCGCCTTTTTTTATGGGGCGTTGCATTGAACTCTGTCGCGACAGGTGGTTCAGTATCGAAAAGGGCTTGCGCAATGGGCTACAACGCGTTCGAAATTCTCAAGCAGGGCCTGACTGGCAACAAAGGCTGGGGGCAGGTCTGGCGCTCTCCCGAGCCAAAGTCGGAATATGATGCGATCATCATTGGCGGTGGCGGGCATGGGCTGTCGACGGCCTATTATCTTGCCAAGAACCACGGTCTGACCAATGTGGCCGTGCTGGAAAAGGGCTATATCGGGTCGGGCAATATCGGTCGCAACACGACCATTGTGCGGGCCAATTACCTATTGCCCGGCAACTCTGAATTCTATTCGCATTCGCTGAAGCTCTGGGAAGGGTTGGAGCAGGAGCTGAATTACAACGTCATGATGTCCCAGCGCGGCGTGATCATGCTGTGTCATTCCGACGGCCAGCGCGACGCACTCGCGCGCCGTGGCAATGCGATGATCAATCAAGGCGATGATGCGGAATTGTGGGGCCCGGAGCAGGTGCGTGCAGAAATTCCTTATCTCGATTTCGACAACACACGTTTCCCGATCTATGGCGGCCTGATGCATGCACGCGGCGGCTCCGCCCGTCATGACGCGGTGGCTTGGGGCTATGCGCGCGGGGCCGACAGGCAGGGCGTCGATCTGATCCAGAATTGCGAAGTTACGGGCATTGATGTGAAAGGCGGCGTCGTCAAAGGCGTGCAGACTTCGCGCGGGCCGATCCGGGCCAGAAAGGTTGGGATCATCACGGCAGGGCGGTCCTCGCAAGTCGCCGCGATGGCCGGGCTGGAATTGCCGATTGAAAGCCACTTGCTGCAGGCGTTTGTCAGCGAAGGGCTGAAACCGGTAATCAACCATGTAATCAGCTATGGGATGGGACATTTCTATATCAGCCAATCGGACAAGGGTGGGCTCGTCTTTGGCGGTGATCTTGATTACTACGCCTCCTATGCCCAGCGCGGCAATCTGCCGATGATGGAGCATGTCATGGAGGCGGGCATGACCTTGATGCCCGCGATTGGGAAGGCCAAAGTGCTGCGCTCCTGGGGCGGGATCATGGATATGACGCCGGATGGTTCGCCGATTATCGACCGCACCGGCATTGACGGGCTCTACATGGATTGCGGTTGGTGCTATGGCGGGTTCAAGGCCGTGCCAGCGTCAGGCTGGTGCATGGCGCATCTGATGGCCGAAGATCGCCCGCATGACGTCGCGAAGCACTATACATTCGACCGTTTCCGCACAGGCGAGGGACTGATGGATGAAGAGGGCACAGGGTCCCAGCATAATCTGCATTAGCAATTAGAATTCAACAGCTTCCGCCGTCATCTTCGCGCGGTTGAGGGTCATCACGTCGCGGGCTGTGCGACGTTCCACGATATGCGTCGAGTCGATGAGCAGGATTTGGGCGTTATTGCCTGATTCCTGCGCTGCGAGGAAAACACCGCAGTCATCCGTGACACTGCGCGCACGACCTGAGGACCTGAAGGGCAGGTCAAAACAGCGCAACGCGATCTCACCCTTGGTGCTGGCCTGCAGGAACCGATCCGCATCTTTCAGCCATATCTCGGCGCCGTTTTGGGTCGTCAGGCGGGTTTCGCCGTGCTTCGCTCTCAGCGCTTCAAGCGCCGGCACTTTTGCCAGATCCCACTGGATTTGCCGCCTGATCGCCACCACGCGGTCCGCCATCGGGCCAGATGGGGCGAAGATCACTTCGATCCGATCCTGCCCGATAAATCCAAGCTGCACATCGGCGACAATGCTGGGCCCGTAGGCCTGCAGATCGGCGCGGCAATTTGGATTGTCTTCCAGATGGTTGGCTGCGGCATGAGCAACAGCGCGCCCATTCTCTGCAGCGATGACATTCCCTGTGGTGCGCTCGAACGCGGTCGCAAGGCCAATCTGGCCGCTATAGATGCCGCCCCTGCAACTGCCCGTAATCTCGGCGCGGCCGCTGCGGTTGGCATAGCTGATCTTGTAGCTGCCGCGCAGGGCGCGCAACCCGGCCAGCGCCTGCCGTTCGCTCATGCCCAGCGACACGCCGAGCAGATCGAGGGTCAGACCGTCCAGCTCAGCCGCGATCCGCGCGCGTTCTGCGGCATAGGCGGCTTCCGCTGCTGCAGTATCGGCGGCGAGCGCGGCCAGTGCATGAGCGATGGAGCGCGCGTATCTCTCCGCGCGCTCGATCATTGCCGCAGCTTCGCGGGCCTGCCGCTTCGCCTCTGCCCGCAGGGCCTCAAGCCGCGCGGTTTCCGCCTCCGCCCGGCGCGGGGTGCCCACATCAAGGAAGACCTCATTCACGCCGATATCCGGCACAGGGGTGCTCATCGTGCTGTTGGTATAGAGCGCAACCTGATCGAGGTAATAGCGCATCGGCTGAGAGACATCGGCCGGTATCACCAATCGCCCGGCCACAGCCATCGTGCCGGAGCGCGTGATAAACGGCCCATCACGTCCGAAGCTGTTGCGCGGGTTTCGCCCATCCAGATAACTGCCCTGTCGCGGTAGAGGGCGGACCTTGGCTTGCGCCCCCGCCTCGGCAATCGCGACTTCGCTGCGCAGGGCCTGATCGGGGAAAATCACCTCCACCTCATACTCGCCAAAGCTGGTGGCAAGGTCACTGATCCCCAGAACTGGCAGGGCTTGCTGATCGAAATCATAACCACCAAATTCGATGGTCTTGAGGTTCATCACCTGAATCATGCCCGACATAGGCGGCGCGCTGCCATAGAGGTTTTGTACGAAGCGGCGGAACGCTTCGACATCAAACTCGTCGCCTTTGCGAAACACATGGTCGATAAAGCTCTCATGCGTGTTCAAACCAATCAGAGGCGCCATTCCGATTTGTGACAGGATGAAGCTGCGGCCCTGCGCATCAATGATCGGCTCCAAGACCGCCATACTGCTGTCGGGCGTCTTCTCACCTGCGGTGTAGCTGCGCAGGGCGAGGTAACTGTTCCATGGCTTGCGCAGGTCAAACAGCCGATAGGTCAAGGGGATCCCGAAGGGCGTGATCGGCTGGCCTACACGTTTCACAGCCTCGAAACTGTCATCAATCATCAAAATCCGGTTTTCGACCACCGGGAACCCGTAAGTGGCTGCAAAGTCGCGCGTGATATCGGGCGGCAGAGGCGCGTCGAGGTCGATTTCCGGCGGCTCCGATTGAGCCATCGCGATCTGCGCACAGCAAAGTAAAACTGCAAAATAGCTTGAAAAATGTCTGATCATCACATGCACATGTCACCCCTCGTGAATGAAGTGAAGCATAGTTTTACCCCATGGGGAAGCTCATAAGCGGTCACGGGTTTTGATCCTGCTTGCTGTCGCCCTGACTTCGCGCCAGACTGAGGAAATCGACTGTCAGCATGCGAAAGTGACGAGGTCATACGATGCGCATCCATTGCCCGATCTGCGGGGAGCGTGACCGACGCGAATTCTATTATATGGGCGCGGAGGATTATCTGGATCGGCCCGATATGGGGGATCAGGATGCCATGCACCGCTATCTTCACATCCGCGCCAACCCGGCCGGTGTGACGCGCGATTTGTGGTATCACGAGGCGGGCTGTTCGGCTTGGCTGGTGGTGGAGCGCAACACCGTTACCCATGAGGTGTTGAGCGTCGAATTGGCCTCCAAGGTGGTGTCATGAGGCTTGAGGGCAGGGGGCTCATCGACCGCTCCAGTGAGGTCACGTTCAAGTTCAACGGCAAGAGCTTTCGCGGGTTCAAAGGCGATACGCTGGCCTCTGCGCTTTTGGCGGATGGGGTGAAGGTGGTCGGGCGTTCGTTCAAATATCACCGCCCGCGCGGGATCATGTCGGATGGATCACAGGAACCCAACGGGTTGGTAGAGTTGCATCGCGGCGACCAGATCACGCCGAATGTGCGGATGACACAGCAGGAGCTGCATGCAGGCCTTGATGCGCGGCCGCAAAACTTCTGGGGCTCGCTTGATTGGGATCTGTTGGAGATCAATGATCTCTTGTCGCCCTTCCTGTCGGCGGGCTTCTACTACAAGACTTTCATGTGGCCGAAAGCCTTTTGGGAGAAGCTCTATGAGCCGGTGATCCGGCGCGCTGCGGGGCTTGGCAAATTGTCGATGAAGCCCAATTCCGACTATTATGAGAAGGCCTTTGCCTTCTGCGATCTGTTGGTCGTGGGTGGTGGACCTGCCGGGCTGATGGCGGCTCTGACCGCTGCGCAGGCGGGCGCGGATGTGATCCTGTGCGATGAGGATTTCCTGCTTGGCGGACGGTTGAATTTTGAGACCTATGAGGTCGGCGGCAAGCCCGGCCACCTCTGGGCGGCAGAGTTGGGAAAACGTCTGGCGGAGATGCCCAATGTCCGCGTGATGACGCGGACCACGGTGACAGGCGCTTATGATGGCGGCACGTATGGCGCGGTGGAACGTGTGTCGCACCATGTCGCCGACGCGTCCGGCGCGCCGGTGGAGACATTCTGGCGCATCGCTGCCAAAGGCTGCGTCTATGCTGCCGGTGCGATGGAACGGCCCGTCGCGTTTCGCAACAATGACCGCCCCGGCGTGATGATGGCGTCGGCCATGCGGGGCTATCTCAACCGCTTCGGCGTCGCGCCGGGCAAGCGCGTGGTGATTTTTGGCAATAATGATAATGCGCTGCGCACGGCGCATGATTTGGCGCGCGCAGGCGTGCATATCGCAGCCTATGTCGACAGCCGTCATGATGCGCAGATTGAGGGCGACTTCCCGGTCTATACCGGTCGGGTCGTGTCCAATGTGAAAGGGCGCATGGGGATTGAGGGGGTTACGGTTTCTTCGCATAACGCATCGGAAGATGTGATGGCCGATTGTCTGGCCGTCTCGGGCGGCTGGAACCCGACTGTGCATCTGACCTGTCACATGAACGGGCGCCCGCAATGGAATGATAACATTGCAGGATTTGTCCCGGTGCCGGGCATGGTTCCGGGCATGGAAGTGGCGGGGGCAGCGGGCGGTACATTCTCTACCCACGGTTGTTTGAAATCGGGGATTTCCCGCGCCAAGGAGGTTTTGAAGGCCCAAGGCATCACTGCGCGCGCGCCCCGTATGCCAGAGGCAGAGGATGCGCCATACGCCATCAAACCGCTCTGGGCGGTGCCCGGAAAAGGTCGCGCTTGGCTCGATTTTCAGAATGACGTGACGGTGAAGGACGTGACGCTTGCCGCGCAGGAAAACATGGGCTCCGTCGAGCATATGAAGCGCTATACGACCCAAGGCATGGCGCCGGATCAGGGTAAGAATTCCAATGTGGGCGCGCTTGCTGTGCTGGCGGATGCGACGGGGCGCGAGATAGCTGAGACAGGCACGACGACTTACCGGCCGCCCTATACGCCGATCAGCATTGCCGCGATGGGGGCCTATGGGCAGGGCAGCGAGTTCGCGCCGCAACGCTTCACCACATCTGATGCGGAAAGCCGCCGTCTGGGTGCGCCGATGATCGAGGCAGGGCTCTGGTATCGCCCGTCCTATTTCCCCAAGGACGGGGAGAGCCATTGGCGACAATCCTGCGACCGGGAGGTCACCATGGTGAGGTCAACAGTGGGCGTCTGCGACGTCTCCACTCTTGGTAAGATCGACATACAAGGCCCTGATGCGGATAAGTTTTTAGATTTCGTGTACACCAACACCTTCTCCACATTGAAGGTCGGTCGCGTGCGCTACGGCTTGATGCTGCGCGAAGACGGCCATGTGCTGGATGACGGCACGACAGCGCGGCTGGCCGACGATCATTTCGTGATGACAACCACCACGGCGGCGGCGGGACTGGTCATGCGCCATCTGGAATTCGTCCATCAATGCCTGCGCCCCGATTGGGACGTGCGGTTCATCTCTGTCACGGAGCAATGGGCGCAATTCGCGGTGGCGGGGCCTAAGTCACGGGAGCTTCTGAACCGCCTTTTGGACAATCCTATCGACAATAACAGCGTCCTTTTCATGGGTTGCGGTGAGGTGGCCATCGGCGATGTCGGCGCGCGGCTCTTCCGCATCTCGTTCTCGGGCGAGCATGCGTATGAAATCGCCGTTCCTGCGCGCTACGGAGAGAGCCTTTTCAAGGCGTTATTGGCGGAAGCTGAGGCGCTGGAGGGCGGGGCTTACGGGATGGAAGCGCTCAATGTGATGCGGATTGAGAAAGGGTTTATCACTCATGCGGAAATTCACGGGCGGGTGACGGCTTTCGATATCGGGATGGAGCGGATGATCTCCGCCAAGAAGGATTGTATCGGCAAGACGGGGGCCATGCGGCCCGGTCTAATAGGCGCGGATCGCGAGCAACTGGTGGGGCTGCAACCGGTCGGGGCTGTGCGCGAGTTGAATGCAGGCGCGTTTCTGTTCGAGACAGAGGCGGAGCCCGTGCGAGCAAACCAACAAGGCTACACGACATCGGTCGCGTTTTCGCCTGAGAAGGGCATGATTGGCATGGCATTCCTGAAAAACGGACGCAATCGGCGGGGGGAGACGCTGAAACTGGTCGATCACATTCGCAATGTGGAGACGCTGGTGGTGGTCAGTGATCTGGTTGTGCTCGATCCAAAGGGGGAGAAGACGCGTGGTTGACTTGATCGCGAAAACTCCCTGCGCGGGCCTGTTGCCCGTTACCCATGGCAGCGTGACTTTAGGGGAATTGGCGCGTGAACGGATCACCTCCGTCGCACCGTTCAAGGGTAAAGAGAAGGTGGTTTCGAACGCGCTCGAAAAGGCGGTCGGTGCGGGTTTGCCGGAAGTGGGCCGCGCGGTGACAGGCAGCGCCGGCCAAGTGCTCTGGGCACAGCAAGGGCAATACTTCGTGCTTGACGCCAAGCTGCCGAAACTCAAAGCGGCGGTGACGGACCAATCCGATGCGTGGGCCTGCGTGGCGCTTGAAGGCGACCGGGCAACAGATGTGCTGGCGCGGCTCTGTCCGCTCAACCTGGCCGCGATGAAAGAGGGGGATGTCGCCCGTTCACTGATCGGGCAAATGTCCGCGATCATCATCAGGCGCGCGGACGGCTATGAGCTGATGGTCTTCCGTGCCTTTGCGAAAACGCTGGTGCATGAGTTGGAGGTCATCATGCGCTCCCTCGCCGCACAGGCAAAGCTGCGCTAAATCTGGACTCTGCCTGCCCCGATGCGGATATAGTGCGCTATGAGCCTGCCACCCGGATTTCTTGACGAATTGAAAAGCCGCACCTCTATCGCGCAAGTGGTGGGGCGGAAGGTGATGTGGGACGCGCGCAAATCCCAGCCCGGCAAGGGTGATATGTGGGCGCCATGCCCGTTCCATCAGGAAAAATCCGCGTCTTTCCACGTTGATGACAAGAAGGGCTATTACTACTGCTTCGGATGCCATGCAAAAGGCGACGCGCTGGGCTTCATCAAGGAAACCGAAAATGTCTCCTTCATGGAAGCGGTCGAAATTCTGGCGCGTGAGGCGGGAATGACGATGCCCGCGCGCGATCCAAAGGCGCAGGAGAAGCAAGATCGCCGTGCGGAGCTTTCAGGCGTAATGGAGCAGGCAGTGCAGTTCTTCAAACTGCAACTCAAGACCAATGCCGGAACCGCGGCACGGGAATATCTGCTGCGCCGCAAACTGTCTGGTGATGCGCAGGAGCGGTGGGAGCTGGGCTTTGCGCCAGATGGCTGGCAAGGGCTTTGGGATCATCTGACGGGCAAAGGCGTAAGGGAAGAGCTGATCCTTGCAGCCGGTCTCGCGAAAGCCTCAAACAAAGGCAAGAAGCCTTATGATACGTTTCGCAACCGGATCATTTACCCGATCCGCGACGCGCGCGGACGCTGCATCGCCTTTGGTGGCCGTGCAATGGATCCGGCGGACAATGCGAAATATCTGAACTCGCCGGAGACGGAGCTGTTCGACAAGGGGCGGTCTCTCTACAACCACGGGCCCGCGCGGGAGGCGTCTGGCAAGGGCAATCCGCTGATCGTGGCCGAGGGTTACATGGATGTGATCGCGCTGTCGGAGGCCGGGTTTGGTGCGACAGTCGCACCTTTGGGTACGGCTGTGACGGAGATGCAGTTGCAGCTTCTGTGGCGCATTGCCCCTGAGCCGATCATCATGCTCGATGGGGATACGGCGGGGCAACGTGCGGCGCTGCGGCTGATCGATCTGGCGCTGCCGCTGATCGGGCCGGGGCAATCGCTTCGGTTCTGTGTCCTGCCCGAGGGGCTCGACCCCGATGATCTGCTGAAAGAGAAGGGCGCAGGCGCGGTACGCGAGTTGCTCGAACAGGCTAAACCGCTCGTTCATCTTCTGTGGCAACGCGAGACGGACGGCGTGGTGCTGGACAGCCCGGAACGCAAGGCAGCGCTCGATCAATCGCTGCGGCAAGCGCTCGGCAAGATCAATGATGCAGGCCTGCGCAACCATTATGCAGCCGAAATCAAATATCTCCGCTCTGAGCTCTTTGCGGCGCAACGCCCGAAGAAAGAGCCGGGCGGGTGGCAGAAGAGCAACACTGGGCGAGGCGGCTATAAAGGCCGCGCAGGCTTCCCGGATCGTGGCGTAGCCGTCCCCTCGACGAAGAATTCCCTGCTGGCGCAAAGCACAGATGTGGAGGAGCGCGTGCGCGAAGCGGTGATCCTCGCGATCCTCGTCAACCACCCGCCGCTTATCGGGCATTTCCTGTCCGATCTTGAGACGCTCGACCTGCATGGGCCGGAGCATCGCGCGCTGATGGCCGCCCTTTTGCGCCATGAGGAAGAGACGGACCGCGAGGTGTTGCGTAAAATTTTAGAGGCCGAACTGGGCCCCGCACCCCTTGAAAAGCTGTATTCCCTGCGCCATGTCCAGACTGTCCCTGCGACGCGAAGCGGGGCAGATGATGATCTTACCCGAATGACCTTGGCCGAGGAGTTGGCGAAACTGGAAGCCCGGCGCGGCGTGCAGCGCGAAGTGGAAGAAGCGGTTGAAGACCTTGCGGGTGTGGCGGATGAAGGGCTGACATGGCGTGTCGGTCAAGCGGCTGTTGCGCGCGAAGCGGCGGACCGTAAATCCATGAGCGACGAAGATGGTGACAGCGAGGATCGCGGCGCTATGTCCAATTATCTACAAAGCCTCATTGATGGTGAGGTTTGGGTAAAGAAAAGAAAGTAATTCGCGGTAAACGAAACCCGCGTGCGAATCACTCCGATTCGCGATATTGATTCGGAAACGAATCAGACCGAATCAGTTGAGAACCTCGTAGCCACATCGCGTTAGCAGGAGCATTTCCATGGCCCCCAAAGACACAGACGACCAGAAGCAAGAACGCGAAGACACCGCAGCCGGTCTCGATATGAGCCAGGCCGCGGTCAAAAAGATGATCGCCGAAGCGCGTCAGCGTGGCTACATCACCTATGACCAACTCAATCAGGTGTTGCCGCCCGATCAGGTCGCTTCTGAGCAGATTGAAGACGTGATGTCGATGCTGTCCGAGATGGGCATCAACATCATTGAGGAAGAAGAGGCCGAAGACGAGGGCTCCAAGGAGCTCGTCACCAAAGATGGCCCGAAAGACATTGTTCTGGCTGGCTCCAATACGGAGGCGCTGGACCGAACCGATGATCCGGTGCGCATGTATCTGCGCGAAATGGGGTCGGTTGAGCTGTTGAGCCGTGAAGGTGAGATCGCGATTGCGAAACGCATCGAGGCTGGCCGCAAGACGATGATTGAAGGGCTGTGCGAAAGCCCGCTGACCTTCCAGGCGATCACAATCTGGCGCGACGAACTTCTCTCAGAAGATATCTTGCTGCGCGATGTGATTGATCTTGAGACCACATTTGGCGATCAGATGGATGGCGATGATGAAGGCACGGAGCCTGTCGTCGCGGCCCCCGGCGCGCCGTCCATGGAGAACAAGGAAGAGAAGCAAGAGCTCGACGCGGATGGTAACCCGATCACATCGGATGACGATGATGATGACGAAGACGAACAGGCCAACCTGTCGCTCGCTGCGATGGAAGCCGCGCTGAAACCGCGCGTGCTAGAGACGTTGGACGTCATCGCGAGTGATTACGAAAAACTTGCCGAAATGCAGGATTTGCGGATCTCTGCCGCGATCAACCATGACGATACGTTCTCCCAGAAGGAAGAAGGGGCGTATCAAAAGCTGCGGCAGGAGATCGTCGATCTGGTGAACTCCCTGCACCTGCATAACAACCGGATTGAAGCGCTGATTGACCAGCTCTACGGCATCAACCGTCGCATCATGTCGATTGACAGCGCGATGGTGAAACTGGCCGACCAAGCCCGCATCAACCGCCGCGAATTTATCGACGAATATCGCGGCTATGAACTTGATCCCGGCTGGGTCGACCGCATCGCTGAGAAGACGGGTCGCGGCTGGGTCGCTTTGATTGAGCGCTCTCGCGAAAAGGTCGAGGATCTGCGCGCTGAGATGGCGCAAGTCGGTCAATATGTCGGCGTTGATATCACCGAATTCCGCCGCATCGTGGCGCAGGTGCAAAAGGGCGAAAAAGAAGCCCGCCAAGCCAAGAAAGAGATGGTGGAGGCCAACCTGCGCCTCGTCATTTCGATTGCTAAAAAGTACACCAACCGCGGCCTGCAATTCCTTGATCTTATTCAGGAAGGTAACATTGGCTTGATGAAAGCGGTTGATAAATTCGAATATCGCCGCGGCTATAAATTCTCCACCTACGCGACATGGTGGATCCGTCAGGCGATCACGCGCTCAATCGCCGATCAGGCCCGCACCATCCGTATCCCGGTTCATATGATCGAGACGATCAACAAGCTGGTCCGGACCGGTCGCCAGATGCTGCATGAAATCGGTCGCGAACCGACGCCAGAGGAATTGGCAGAGAAGCTGCAAATGCCTTTGGAAAAAGTGCGCAAAGTCATGAAGATCGCGAAAGAGCCGATCTCCCTTGAGACGCCAATAGGTGATGAGGAAGACAGCCAGCTCGGCGATTTCATCGAGGACAAGAATGCGGTTCTTCCGCTGGATTCTGCCATTCAGGAGAACCTGAAAGAGACGACGACGCGGGTGCTGGCGTCACTGACGCCGCGCGAGGAACGTGTGCTGCGCATGCGCTTCGGGATCGGTATGAACACTGACCACACGCTTGAAGAGGTGGGCCAACAGTTTTCTGTGACGCGGGAACGTATCCGTCAGATTGAAGCGAAGGCACTGCGCAAGCTGAAACATCCAAGCCGCAGCCGCAAACTGCGCAGCTTCCTGGATCAGTAACCGTTCCACGGCATGCGGCGTCTGCTTGCGGCTTCGTCAAGCATACCGCTGTTAATCGTGCTCATCGGTGCCGGGCTTTCCAATTTTGGACAGTGAGCAATGGTGCCCAAAGAATGTGTGGAAGCGTATTCTTTTTCGGCCTCACCGTTCGGGTCACGTTCAAGACATATGTGGGCCTAAGCTGACTGTGATCGTAGACTCGACGGTCGTCGGGATGATATTGCTCTCCACTGTAGTGGGAAGAAAAGGCGTTATGCATGTCATTGCTTTCAAAGCTCTTTGGCGGGTCGAAATCCGCCGAACCTGACGAGAAAATTGAAACCTACAAGGATTTCAAAATTACACCCACACCCATTCGCGAGGGGTCAAAGTTTCGTCTAAGCGCCCGGATTGATAAAGACCTAAATGGTGAGGCCCGAAGCCATACGCTCATCCGCGCTGACTTGTTCGGCGGGCAAGATGAAGCTGCGGAGGCATCTGTGCTCAAGGCCAGGCAGATGATTGATGAGCAAGGTGAGCGTCTTTTCAGCTGAGGACGCGGCGCCCCTTCAACCCTTGAATGTGAGGCCCGCGATCTGACCAGAAGCCGTGGTTTTGAAAAACAGCTGTTTCATTGTAGACTGACGTGACTTTGGCTTGAGCGAAGGAGGTGTGGGGATGCGCATTCTCAAGTGGATTCTAGGAGTTTTCGCGGTGTTTTTGGTCGCTGCCATTGCCATCGGCATGGTGCTTCCACGTCAGGTGACCGTTGAACGGACGGCGGAAATTGCAGCCCCGGCGGAGAAAATCTGGCCCTATGTCAACAACCTCAAAGCAACAGAGGAATGGTCACCATGGCTTGGTATCGATCCCAATGTGCAGACGGTGTATGGCGATATTGCAGAAGGCGTCGGCGCAAAAATGGAATGGGCCTCCGATCATCCGAATGTCGGAAATGGCGCAATGGAGATCATCGAAAGCGTGCCCCATGAAAAGCTCGCCTCCGCCCTCGATTTTGGTGAGATGGGCACGGCGACCGCGCGCTACACATTGGATGAAGCGGCAGGCGTCACGAATGTCACCTGGGGCCTCGAAGTCGACATGGGCGCCTCACCGGTTGGGCGCTGGATGGGGCTGATGATGGACAGCTGGGTCGGCGCCGATTACGAACGCGGCTTACAAAATTTGAAGGCCTTGGTTGAGGGGTGATCTGGAGGCCTGCCGTGCCATCAGTTATGGTGCGGTCATGCAGACAGTTTTTGAAGTGTCTACCTCTGGACAAGGACTCTATGAATTCACGCGTGACGTCCGGGCGTGGATCAAGCAAAAGGATATGCCTGCCGGGGTGCTGACCCTGTTCGTCCGACACACGTCTTGCTCTTTGCTCATACAAGAAAACGCCGATCCGGAGGTGCAGGTGGATTTGCGGAATTTCTTTGCGCGACTTGTTCCGCCGACCAGTGATCCGTCTATGTCGTATCTCACCCATACCTATGAGGGTCCGGACGATATGCCTGCCCATATCAAGGCGGCGATGATGCCTGTGTCATTGTCGATCCCGGTCATGAATGGACAGCTCGGGCTGGGCAGATGGCAGGGGATCTATCTGTTTGAGCATCGTGATCGGCCGCATCAGCGCGAGATATTGGCTCATTTAGCGGTCTAAATTCCCCACTACCCAAACGCTATGGGCTGCCCTATACTCACTGTGGATAACTGGGGATGAACACCCAGCGGCTAGAGAGGGAATGTCGGAATGCGCTGTCCGTTTTGTGGGAATGTTGACACTCAGGTGAAGGACTCGCGTCCTGCTGAGGATCATGTGGCGATCAGGCGCAGGCGCTTTTGCCCGGCCTGCGGAGGGCGGTTCACAACATATGAACGGGTGCAGCTGCGCGATTTGGTTGTGATCAAAACCTCCGGCAAACGGGAAGATTTTGACCGGGACAAGCTTGAGCGTTCGATCCGGATATCCATGCAAAAACGCCCGATTGAGCCGGAACGGATCGACCAGATGATCTCTGGCATCGTGCGGCGGCTGGAAAGCATGGGCGAGACGGATATCCCCTCGACCTCCATCGGAGAGATCGTGATGGAGGCGCTCGCACGGATCGACACAGTGGCTTACGTCCGCTTTGCCTCTGTCTACAAGAATTTCCAGGCGGCGGATGATTTCGAGGAATTCGTCTCCGAGCTGCGCCCCCCAGCGCCAAACGACGACTAGACCGTGAACGACGTGGCGGCGCGTGAGATGGATGCGCGCTGGATGGCGCTTGCCTTCAGTCTCGGCAGGCGCGGGATGGGGCGCGTCTGGCCAAACCCTGCAGTGGGCTGCGTCATTGTCAAAGAAGGCCGCGTGATCGGTCGCGGTTGGACCCAGGATGGTGGCAGGCCGCATGCGGAGGTTGTGGCGCTTGCGCAGGCAGGTGCTGCGGCACATGGCGCGGATGTGTATGTCAGCCTTGAACCCTGTGCGCATACCGGAGAGACCGGACCTTGCGCGTCGGCTCTGATTTCAGCGGGTGTGGCGCGGGTCATCACGGCGTTAAAGGACCCTGATACGCGCGTCGCTGGGCGCGGTCTATCTATGCTGCGTGAGGCCGGGATCGCGGTGGTCGAGGATGTGCTGGCGCCTCAGGCGCGGCGAGATCACGCGGGATTTCTCTCACGCATTGAAGCGGGCCGCCCGATGGTCACGCTGAAGCTGGCGATGTCACTGGATGGGCGCATCGCTACGGCTGCGGGCGAAAGTCAATGGATCACGGGGCCTGAGGCACGGCGTGTTGTGCATGCGATGCGCGCGCGTCACGATGCGGTGTTGGTGGGCGCGGGGACGGCACGGGCCGATGCCCCATCGCTGACTGTGCGCGACCTCGGTGTGGATCGCCAACCGGTGCGGGTTGTCATGAGTGCGGCGCTGGATTTGCCGCAATCGGGCCCGTTGTTCGAGACCGCACGCGACGTGCCCGTGTGGTTGTTGCATGGCACGGATGCGCCCTCTGACAGGGTCGCTGCCTGGTCGCGTGCCGGTGCCGAATTGATCTTGTTTGATTCCGGACGAGACGCGCGCGGCGCGCTGCAATCGCTGGGCGCGCGCGGGCTGACGCGGGTGTTTTGTGAAGGCGGAGGCCAATTGGCCGCGTCTTTGCTGCAAGCCGATTGCGTGGACCGGTTGGTAGTGATGCAAGCCGGGATGGTCCTGGGCGGAGACGCGCGGGCAGGTATCGGTGCTTTGTCGCTGCAGGCGTTGTCCCTGGCAGAACGCTTTGTCTTTTGCCAACAGCGTGCGGTCGGGCCGGATGTGATGCAGGTCTGGGCGCGCGGGTCCTGATTTTCTGAGCTGCTGTTAAATTGAAAGCCTTGCGGCTTGCGCGATCCGTCCTTCGGACAAGACGCAGGTGGAGAGGCGACGCATCAGGCTGGTGGTTCTGCGTGGATTTTATGTGGCGACATGCATATTTTTGCCAAGATGAAACGGCACGGAGTGAGAGCGCTTAGGCGTCGTAATAGGCGCGGTACCAGTCAACAAAGGCTTTGACGCCGGTCGTCACATCGGTTGAGGGCGCGTAGCCGGTGAGGGATTTGAGCAGGCTGGTCTCTGCCCAGGTGGCGGGGACATCGCCGGGTTGCATCTCCATCATGTTTTTGATCGCGGGTTTGCCGGTGGCCTGTTCGATGGCTTCGATATAGTCGAGCAATTTGACGGGCGCGCCATTGCCAATATTGACCACGCGCCAAGGGGCGACGGGGGAGAGACTGTCGCCCTCTGTTACATATTGCACATTTTCGGGCCGGGCAGGGGCTGCGTCGATCAGGAGCCGAATGCCTTGGACCAGATCGGTGACATAGGTGAAGTCGCGTTGCATGTCGCCGTGGTTGTAGACGTCAATCGGCGTGCCTTCCAAAATTGCTTTGGTGAATTTGAACAGTGCCATATCAGGGCGGCCCCATGGGCCATAAACGGTGAAGAAGCGGAACATGGTGGTGGGGATATCGTAGAGATGGGCGTAGCTGTGGGCCATGGCCTCGTTGGCTTTTTTGGTCGCAGCGTAAAAGCTCATCTGTGTGTCGGCTTTATCCGTCTCCGCATAGGGCATCTTGGTGTTTGCACCGAAAACCGACGATGTTGAGGCCATGAGCAAGTGCTGAGGCTGATAGGCACGGGCGGCTTCGATCACATTGAAGCTGCCCACCAGATTGGCATCGACATAGGCGCGCGGATTTTCGATGGACCAGCGCACACCGGCCTGGCCTGCGAGGTGGATGACGGTGTCAGGCCTATGGGCCTCGAAGAGTGACATCACCAGATCATCCGTTTCCAGCAATCCTTCCACAGGCAAGAAGGCAGGAGACTGGCTGAGCATTTGATGGCGGCGCTGTTTCAGCGTGACGTCATAATAATCGGTGAAGCCGTCGAGCCCGATGACCGTGAAGCCGTCTTCCAACAGGCGGGCGCAAAGATGGTAGCCAATAAATCCGGCAGAGCCGGTGACAAGAGCGGTGCGAGGCGTGTGGGACATGGGGCAGGCCTTTTTGGGAGCAATGGCCTTTGGTCACTGAAAATGACGGCGGCGTCAAATGTGCTGACAGAAAACCGGTCACTTCTACGCCAGGGTGACAGTTTTGCTTGCATTGCGCGGCGGCTTGGTCGTCACTGGGACAAAAGCAGTTGGAAGAAGAAAGCAGGCGAGATGCGCTTACTCGGCACACTCATCGGGAAAGGAAAGGCACAGCCGTCGGATGTGGCGCATGGCCCGTCAAGTCTGCCGGCCCCGCAGCAGCCAGTCTTTGTGGTCGGTGACGTGCATGGCCGCGCGGATTTGCTGGAACAGGTCTTGGAACTGATTGACCGTGAGATCGGCGCGTATCGATTGAAAGACCCCAAATTGGTTTTCGTGGGCAATCTTCTGGATCACGGGCCTGCCAGCGCGCAGGTGATTGCGCGGATGCGTGAGTTAACGGCTGAGTTTCCGGCCAATGTCATATGTCTTCTGGGCAATCACGAGCAAATGCTGCTCGACTTTCTGGAGGCTCCCGTTGCGCGACATTCGCGATGGTTGAAAGACGGTGCCTCAGCAACATTTGCGAGCTACGGATTGGAAATCGGCGGTGGAACGATTGACCGAACCAATGCGGAAGAGGCGGCTGCTGCACTGCACAATGCGATGGGGGATGACGCGATTGCCTGGTTGGGGGCACGCCCGCTGATGGTCTCAAGCGGGACCTTGCATGTTGTGCATGCAGCGGCTGACCCCCGCAGGCCGCTGGATGATCAGACGGCACGTGTTCTGACATGGGGTCATCCTGAGTTCCTGGGCGTTGCGCGCGGAGACGGGCAGTGGGTTGCGCATGGTCATGCCGCTTTCGATCATCCGCATTTGAAAGACAGCCGAATCTCGGTCAATACCGATGCTTGGCAAAGCGGCGTACTGTCTGCAGCGATGATCCTGCCGAGCGGACAGGTCGGTTTCGTCCAGACGGCGGCCGGAACAGCCTAGCCGGGCGGGCGTCTTTTTGGGCGCCACAGTGGGGCGAAGCCCGAAAACCACCCTTGAAGTTTTGCGAGGCTGCGATTGGCGAGACCGGGCCTCGGCAAAGTGCCACTGGCGAGGCGCTCAATCGTGACTTCAGGCGGACAGGCCAGCCCTGTGATCGGATCATAGTAACGCGGATAGGCGATCAGGCTGGCATGGATCAGTTGCAGCAGGGTTGGTTGGGCTGTTCTGCGTGCTGGGATTTTGCCCTTATCTTCTGTGAGTCCCCAGCCCGCATAAAAGGGCGCGCCGTAGCAGGTCACGGGGACTGAGCGGATCAGCGCCTCGAACCCCAGAAGCGATGTCATGGTGGCCACACGGTCTACCTGTCGCAGCAAAGCCAACGGGTCGGCATGTGGTGCGATCATATCGGCTTCGGCCGCATCGGTTTTGCCGTCTCGCAGCCCTGTTTCGATGTCGGGATGTGGTTTGTAGATCAGAAACGCGTCAGGGTAATCGCGTCGCGTCGCTGCGAGCAGCGCGTCATTTGTGCAAATGTCCGTCGTGCCGGTCCGAATGGAGGCATCATCTTCCACCTGACCGGGGACGAGAATGACCTGTTTGCCCTTGGCATCGATTTCGGGTGCGCTGCCGCCCAGATTGTATTTTGTGACCCCCAGTTGGATCAACGACTGGCGGAGCTTTTCCGCTCGGTTCAGCGCATATTCCGGCAAGGTTGTGGACTGTGCGATCAGCTGCTCCAAATCAGACGGGGCTGTCGGGTCATAATAGATGCCCTGACGGTCAGTGACCAAGGACAGCGGCGCAATCAAATCCGCCCCGAGGCCGCGGGAGCGTAAGAAACCGTCCTCAATCCGCACGGCATCATCCAGCCCCTTCGGTGCTTTGCTGGCCCAGACGAGGGTGGGTTTGTCTGTGGCTTCTGCCTGTTGCGGCTTGCTGCAAAAGGTGATCGGGCCGAAGACATCTTGCAGAGGCTTGCGTTTCCAAAGGCTCATCCCCAGAGCGGCATGGCCGCTGCGGTCTTGTCTGTGCGCACGGGTCAGAGCATGCAGCGTGTCGATGCTCCTTTCGAGTTCGCAGAGCCTGTCACGATAAGGATCATACCATTTCGGGTAGAGCATCATCGCGCCTGCAAACAGCTGCGTGCGGGTCAGCGTGCGGGTGCGGCGGTCGATCGGTTGGTGATCATGTGTCAAACCCCAACCGGCGTAGAAAGGTTGCCCGAAGGTGACGGGTTTGTGGCCCGCAAGAATGGCGTCGAATCCCATGCCCGAACTGACAGTGTAGACCGCAATCGCACCCTCCAGAAGTGCATGGGGCGAGACCGGATCGCTGAGCAACGAAATGCGCGGATCGGTCAGATGCTCGGGCCCAAAATGTCCCTGCCTATGGCCTCCTGCTGTTTCGGGATGGGTTTTGATAAGGATGCGCGCGCCGGGGTGATCTTGCTGCGCATAGACCAGCATTTCGCGAAATGCGGCAACGGAGCCTGCGCCATATTCAATCGATGCATCGCCGCGTGTCTGATCAATCACCAAGACATAGCCGGGGTCGGGCAGGGGGGCGTCTGGGTCGAAATCATTGTATTTTGACAGGTGCAGCGCTTTGATCCGGGCGATATTGTCGCGCGCGCGACGCAGCAGGGCCGCGTCATCCAAGGGATCTTCCATCAGGAGGGTTTCCAGATCCGACGGGCCGGAGCTGTCGAAATAGGGCCGTTGATGATCAACGGTCAGGCCAAGCGGCGGTTCCCCGTCGCGGCCCGGTTTGATGGATCGGAGAAAAGCGTCCTCGATATGAACGAGCTTGGCGCCGGTTTTCTCGCCGACCGCGGCACCGCGTCCGGAAGTTGGGCTCCACCCCCAGACCGCGATCTGATCTTCGTCGCCCGGTTTGCCGAGGCGCAGATCATAACCAGCCAGATCAAGGATGCGGCGCACCCGCGATTGGGTGAAGAAACCGCCGTTGAAATAGAAAAGCCGCGCGCGATGGGAGGTGTCGCGCACGGCCTTTTTGGGGGCGTGGCCCCGGGTTGTCACGTCAGTTCGTGCCTGCCGCGCTTGACAGCGCGTTGACCGAAGCCAGAGAGCCGGTCAGAGACGAAATAGTCTTGTTCCAGGTCACAAACGGTGCTTCCGTCACATATACGGTGTCATCGTCACGAATGATAAAGTCGCGCGCCTCAAACATGCCATTGGGTTCAGTCAAATCAAGGACATAAACCATACGCTGCGCTCCTTGCAGATCGCTGCGTCCCAAGACCTGATTGGCAATTTCACCGGGTTCATTTCGGAAGACGAAGACGCCTGTCGGATCAGCGAGGTTGGAGTTCAGACCACCGACCTGTGCGATTGCCTCGATGGCGGAAAGGGTCTGGGTCTCAAACTCCAGACGGTTTTGGGCGCCCGTCGCACCGAGGACTGTAAAGGACCGTTTGTCCTCTTCTACCAAAATCCGGTCCCCGCCGCGCAGGGCGATGTCGAATTCCGGGTTGGAATAGAGGTCCTCGAACCAGACTTGCGAGCGATGGCCGCCACGCAAGACGGTGATCTGTGCGATCTCCGGCTGGATGGACAGGCCCCCGGCGCGCGCGATCATGGCCGAAAGGGTGCGGGTCGGGCGTTCGATGGCAAACAGGCCTTGCTGTCCGACACCGCCGACCAGCGACACGGTTGAGCCGTCCCCTGCGACGCGCCGCACGATAACCTGCGGGTCTGGAGTTTGCGTGTCGAGTTTGCCGGTGATGATCCGGCGCAGGCTTTCAGGTGTGTTGCCTGCCGCCTTGATCCGACCGGCATAGGGGACGAAGATGAAACCGCTGCCATCGACCTGGACCTCGTCCAACGGTGTTGCATTGGCACCGGAGGCCGCCAGCAGCCCATCATCGACGTTTTCATAGATCAGCAGACCGAGCGTGTCGCCGGGATTGATGATGTCAGACCCCAAAACGCCTGCGTTCAGGAACGCATTGGTGAAGCCGAGCACGGGCTGGACAGAGGTGGCGCGGGTCACGCGCGGATTGACGGAGACGATGAATGCGTCCCCCTGCTTTTGGACCGACCCAGCAAAAATCTCCTTTTTGCTAGGCCCGGAGCGTGGCAAGCCACAGGCCACAGCAATCGCCGCAACCAAAGCGAAGGACGCAATTCGGGCGCCCTTTTTGGATAAGATAGTCACTGCGTGAGCTCCTCGTTGGGAAACTGCCTCAAGTTTTTCTTTTAACCCTATAGAATAGCGTCGAAAAAGAAAGGCCCCCGCTTACTTGACTGCGTGTAACTGTTGCCGGGGCGTCGCAGTGCCGGACGTCAGCGCGTCATAGGGATCCTCCGGCATCAGCATCATATCCACGACTTGGCGCAGCAATTGCCGTCTGCCGCGTGCGGAATAGAAACCGCCGGGAATCTGAGAAGTTTCAAGCAGATAGTGCCTGTAGTCGCGATAGGCCTTGCTGTCAGGCCGGGTGGGCGTGGTGAAAAAGTCGCGCAGTGATTGCGTCGAAACGAATTCAGGTTTGTTATAAACCGCGTCTCCGAAGACTTTCAGCGGAAATCCGCGCCAAAGCACCTGCTGCGCTGCAGTGGAATTCACAGTGACCGCGCTGCGGGCCGTATTGAGCAATTGCGCCAGTTTGCCGCCACGCACGTAATGCACGCGGTCGCTGACGCCTTTTTGTGTCGCGATCCGTTTGATTTCGCGCCGGAGCGGCACGCGACCATCCTCCAGCGGGTGGGCCTTTAAAACGAGGTGGTGATGGCTTGGTGCGCCTTTGGCAAAGCCGTCGATGGTCAGGTCAAGAAACTCTGTCATCGAGGCGAAGGGGGAGTGCATCTGGAAGCTTGCATCATGTTCCAGTTGCAAGAGGCAAAGGTGATAGGGAAAGCCACCGTGTTTGATGCGCAAGGTCGCCACGGCACGCTGCATCCACGTGAACGGCATTGTAAGTAAACGCTTGACGTAAAGGCGAAATTCCTTGGTAACCGGAATTGCGCGATGCGGCTTGAAATTGCGATACTTCCAGTTTCGCAAGAACACGAAGTAATGATAGAGCGCGCCGTAAAAGACGTGCTGGCGCATGTCGCCCCAACGCGCAGGCGCGTCAGGCAGGTCAAGATCAAGCCCCTCAAGAGCCGCACGCATCTGTGCCACGGACATGCGCATCAGGCGCGAATTGCCATTTGTGCCGCCGCGCTCATAGGTCACCCAATAGGGACGCAGATAGCCTTCTTCAAAGACATGAACATTTAGCCCAAGCTGTTTTGCGATCTCGACGGCTTGTGCATGGATGGGGCGCGTGTCACCATAAAGCACAATATCGGTTGCCGATTTCTCAGCGACTAGCGCGCGAAACCTGTCGGGCCATGTGTCTTGCCGCTCTGTGAACGGGATGTAGGTTTTGTTGGAAAACCAGAACGCGTCATCGCCCTTATTGAAGCCGACGCGCCAGACATCGCAACCTGCCGCTTGCAGCATCTTGCCCAAACGGTAGAAGAACGGCCCGTGGGGGCCCTGCAAAAACAGGAAGGTTCTTCCCTGTTCAAACATCACACGCACATCCTGACACACTGCATTTACAGGCGGTTCCTACATCGACGTCCCGCTCGTCACACTCAAGCTTGACGTTACGGCACGATTTCGGCGGCATTATGGCACGGGATTGCCAGCTTGCGGCTGAAATCCCGTCGCGCTAGGCAGTTTGTGAACCAGCAAGGGTAAATTTCATGTTTACGGGCATAATCACTGATATTGGACAAATCACGGCGTTGGAGCAGCGCGGCGACCTGCGCGCGCGCATCAATTGCGCTTATGACACCAGCGGAATTGATATCGGTGCCTCGATTGCCTGTGACGGGTGCTGTTTGACGGTGATTGCTTTGGGTGCGGATTGGTTCGATGTCGAAATCTCTGCCGAAAGCGTGTCAAAGACCAATCTGGGCGACTGGCGCGAAGGGGCTCGTGTCAATCTGGAACGCGCTTTGAAGGTCGGTGATGAGCTGGGCGGCCATATCGTGTCAGGCCATGTTGACGGGGTTGCCGTGATCCGCGCCATGGAAGACGAGGGCGACAGCACACGTGTCACCTTGCAGGCGCCAGAAGCTCTCGCGCGGTTTATCGCGCCGAAAGGCTCTGTTGCATTGAACGGCACGTCGCTGACGGTAAACGAGGTGGACGGCACGCGGTTCGGGATCAACTTCATTCCGCATACCAAATCGGTTACGAATTGGGGAGATGCGGCGCTCGGCGACCGGATCAATCTGGAGATAGACACACTTGCCCGCTATGTTGCCCGCCTGCAGGATTGGGCATGAGCCTGCTGGGTCATAACAATGGGCCGACGATGGAGGCGGGGTTTGCATGGCGCAAGCATAGCTGGGCCAAGGCGCGTAAAGACCTGCTGCCGACACTGCCAATAGAGGTGTTGCGCACCCGTGTCGCGCGCGCCAAGTCCCTGGGTCTTCCCTATAAAACCTATGCATCCGTGCGTGCCGCATCGGGCCATGATGTCGTCGGTTTCCTGTTTTCTAACAACGCGTTACGCGTTCTGCACGCAAATGAAGAGGTGCCCGTGGAACGCGTCGTACGGCTTGAGAACGTTCCGGCCAGCCTGATGGCGCTGGCGCATCCGCCTATTGATCCGAACACGCTTCAAAAAGACATGGCGCAGCGCGGTGTGGAGATGCTTTGCGCGGAGGCGCCGCATTTCTCTGAGAGCTGGTCAGACTGCGGCGCGAAGGTTCTGGTGCCGGTGCGTGCCGCTGGTTTGCCGAAAGACGGTGTTTTGGTGATTGGCGACACCGGACAGGAGCGGGACTGGTCTGCAGCCGCGAAGCTGGCGGGATATCTGCCTTCAGATCGGTTTTTCAACGCCGCGCATGTCGCACCCTAATTTTGCCAGATTGTGATCGCATCTTGCTCTGATAAAGGAGCCAGCTCATGCGATCCATTTTATGTGCCGCGCTTTTCGCGGCGATCACCCCAGCACATGCTGGGCAGCCGATCAGCAAATCCATGGCGGATTGCGGCGGACTGTTATTGGGGATTTCAGCTTTCTTGGATAACCCATCGAGCCAGGATTACGCAATTTCATCAAGCGCCATTTGGGCGGATGCGGCAGCGGCGGAGGCCGGGCGTGATATGACTGAAGAGCTTCATGCAACAGCGCAGGACTGGCGGGACCGGGGTATGATGGTGGCCTTCAGTCAGGACTTTCGAGATTGGACAAGTTACTGTCGCGCGCTCGCAAAACATCGTGGCATCAAATTTCCGCCGCGCCTCTAGTCACACGGCATTGCCCTTTCCAACGGAGGTGAAACGCACTATCTGCGAAAGCAGCAAAGGACGCTGCCGATGACCGATTACTCCGACGCCATTTCACCGATCGAGGATATCCTTGAGGACGCGCGCAACGGGCGCATTTTTATTCTCGTGGATCATGAGGATCGGGAGAATGAAGGCGATCTGGTGGTCCCTGCGCAAATGGCGACGCCCGAGGCGATCAACTTCATGGCCAAATACGGGCGCGGACTGATCTGTCTGACGCTGACCGGGGAACGAATTGATGCGTTGGGCCTGCCTTTGATGGCGTCCTACAATTCTTCGCGGCATGAGACCGCTTTCACAATCTCAATCGAGGCGCGTGAGGGTGTGACCACAGGGATCTCCGCCCATGACCGCGCGCGGACGGTGGCCGTGGCGATTGATACCGGAAAGTCAGCCGCTGATATTGCAACGCCCGGTCATATTTTTCCGCTGCGCGCCCGTGACGGCGGCGTATTGGTCAGGGCAGGGCACACGGAAGCGGCGGTCGATGTCTCGCGCCTTGCGGGGCTCAACCCGTCGGGCGTGATCTGCGAGATCATGAATGACGATGGCACGATGGCGCGACTGCCTGACCTCGTAACCTTTGCCAAAGAGCATGGGCTGAAGATCGGCACGATCAGCGATCTGATTGCCTATCGGCGCAGGCACGACAATCTGGTCAAGCAATCGGCGCAGAAATCGGTGCATTCGGAGTTCGGTGGCGACTGGACCATGCGGATTTTCACCGATGAGACCCATGGCAATGAGCATATCGCGTTGACGATGGGTGACTTGTCGGGCGAGGCGCCTGTGCTGACGCGTATGCATGCGCTCAACCCGATTGAGGACGTGTTGGGGCTGGGCCCGTCGCCCTCCGGGCAATTGCGCGCTGCGATGAAAGTGATTGCTGAGGAAGGACGCGGCGCGCTCGTGTTGTTGCGCGGCGGTATGACGAAGCTCGTATTGGATGGCGAGGTGGCGCCTCAGGTATTGCGTCAATACGGGCTTGGCGCGCAGATCTTGGCGGCACTCGGTTTGAACAAGCTGCAACTTCTGACCAACAGCCCGTCGCCCAAGATCGTGGGGCTCGACGCCTACGGGCTGGAGATCGCAGGCACCCGCAGCATTCCGATGGAGGATTGAGAGATGGCAGGTTCCGAAACCCATCACGTGATGGACACGCCGAAGATGGAGAAAAAGACGAAACTGCTGATCGTGGTCTCGCCCTATTACAAAGACATCGCGGATAATCTGGTCGCCGGGGCCAAGGCGGAGTGTGAGGCGGCGGGGGCCAGCTGTGAGGTTGTCGAGATGCCGGGCGCATTGGAAATCCCGCCCGCGATCCGGATTGCCGACAGGCAAGGCGATTATGACGGATATGTCGCTTTGGGCTGCATCATCCGGGGCGAGACGACGCATTACGACACGGTTTGCAATGACAGCTCGCGCGGGCTGATGCTGTTGGGCTTGCAGGGCTGCAATATCGGCAATGGCATTCTGACTGTGGAAAACCGCGCGCAGGCTGAGGTTCGTGCTGATCCGAAGGGACAAAATAAAGGCGGTGGAGCTGCGGCTGCGGCCTTGCATCTGATTGCGATGCAGCGCACATACGGCGCGAAATCGCGCGGGCTGGGGTTCCGGCCGGGCGGCAAAGACATCGAAGACGACGGAAGCTTCCAGATCGCATGACCCTCTCGAAAGACCAAAAACGCGCGATGCGCTCCGCCTCGCGGCTTTATGCTGTGCAGGCCCTCTTCCAGATGGAGCATTCCAGCCAGAGCATCGACGCTGTGCGCGCGGAGTTCGAAGACCACCGCTTTGGCGCGGTCTATGAGGGCGAAGAGATGATCGAGGGCGACATCGACACATTCCGCGACTTGTTGGAAGGGGCCGTAAGCGAGCAGCGCCAGATCGACCAATTGGCTGACCGTGCCATCGTGGAAAAATGGAAGATCGACCGGATTGATCCCACGTTGCGTGCGCTGTTCCGCGCTGCCGGGGCCGAACTGGTCGCGAAGAAAACCCCGCCGAAAGTCGTGATTGTGGAATTTGTAGACGTGGCCAAAGCCTTCTTTCCTGAGGGCCGCGAGCCGAAATTCGTCAATGCCGTGCTCGATCACATGGCGCGCGAGGCGCAGCCGGAGGCGTTCTAGGGTTCTGCTCTAGTCAAATCGGTAGAGATAGACGTTGTTGAGATAGGCTTGATCGTCGATCCGAAACTCGGTTTCCCCCGCATGTTCAAGGCCTTGTGCGAGATAGAAGGCAATGGCGGGGGTGTTTTCTGCGTTCGTCGCCACCCACACTGATCCGGCCCCCATCTCTTTTGCCTGTGACAGCGCGGCGCTCAGCAGTCGCGCGCCGATGCCTTTGCCGTGATGGCGAGGTTGAACGTAGAGTGTCGAAATCTCAACATCTGAGGCTATGGGCTCAGGGGCTGGGCTGTTCGGCGACAGACGCATAAAACCGTCAATCCCCTCCTGATTTTCGGAGACACGTATGACCTGTTCGGGGTCGGAGATGAGTTTTTCCATCTTCGCTGCGGTGAACTCTGTCAAAGCGTAGTCCGCGAAGAAGGCGCTCACGCCGCGTTTGAGATATGTACCCAGCCAGACCTCGATGGAAATGGCGGCCATGCTGGATGCGTCGGAGAGCTCTGGTTTGCGCAATGACATGGGGGAGCAACTCCTGCGGTCTGCAACGGTTCAGTTTAGGCGCGGGCGGGCCTCAATCACAGAATATGTCCGCCAATCCCAGCTAAGTGCAACCCAGTACCCCATGTGGGGTATGAAGCGCATCGCGGCTTCCGGTTAGACCTTTCTCAACACTTCTGGAGAGAGATGATGACCGCAGCCGACCTGTTTGCTTACCTTGTACTTTTGACCACAATGACACTCGCCCCGGGTCCGCTTTTGGCGATGACCATCGCACGCACCCTTGGGCGGGATGTGTCAGGCGCCGTCTCTTTCGGGTTTGGCGTGGCCATCGGCAATGTGGTTCTGATCGCCGCGATCTGGGCGGGATTTGGCGTTTGGATGGCATCTATGCCGAGCTTTATGGATTACGCGAAGTTCCTCGGCGTCGCTTACCTGATGTATGTGGCTTACGATCTGTGGTTCAAAGCCTGCGACATGGAAAGCGGGTCTGATAAGCGCTCTGGCGGTCGGGGTGCGGCGATTGCTGGCATGCTGTCCTGCTTTGTCTCACCGCATTACATGATGCTTTACATGTTGCTTCTGCCACGCCTTGTTGATCTCAGCGCGGTGAGCAACAGCCTCTTCAGCTTTCTGACGGTGCTCACTTTTGCAGTGCTTGCACTGTGTTACGGCGCGGTTATCTATCTGGCTGACCGCTGCCGGTCTATTCTGGTGAACCCAAGCAAAGCACAAATCCTCAACAGGGTCCTCGCTTTTGTCGTTGCTGGCTGTGGTGTTTGGATGGTGGGCGCCTAACTGACGCATTGCGCGGTTTTGATATGCGCCCGGCTGGTGGTGTCAAAAACGCCACTTTGCAACATCCCGCCAGATGTCAGGATGACCATCGCCCCCGCAATTTCGCTGTCATCGACGCGGATTTGCCCAAGGGCGCTTTGAGGGCGCGTGTCGTCGACATCAATTGTGAAAGCGACAGAGGCATTCGGTGGGAGGCCAGTCAGGGTCAACGTGATTTCAGTGTCGCCGTCCGAGACGGGAGAGGCCTTTGCCAAGCGATCCGCGCCTGCGACAGTCTGATAGGGTTGAAACACTTCCACGCCTGCGCCCGCGCCACTCGTGTCGAAGATCAATCCGGCGGCGCTGCCGGCCAGATCAAGCTTGATCGTAACCGGTCCCAGGTCACAGGCAGAGACATTGGTGAAGGAGAAGCGGTCCTTTGGTGCGCCTTCGATAAAATCCGCCTGTAACCCGGCGAAAGCGGGCGTTGCTGCGAGGACTGCAAGGCAAGTCAGATGTTTCATTTTATTCTCCCCGTTTTGTGGTCAACTGATCCTAAACGGATCATTCCGGCAGTTCCGTCGCCATTTTGTAGTCCTTCAACTGCGTGGGCATCAGCACGTAGATTTCATCTGGTGGTGTAACCAACGCATGACGCATGATCATCGGGTCAACCCCCATGCCGTCTAAGTAGACCATGACCTCCCCCTGTCCACGTTGAATGTCTTCAACCGCCAGAAAGGCGGGCAGGGCGGAATTTGTGCCGAAATAGTGCTGGTGCACGCCCACTTGCGCCTCTTCGTGAATGATCCTTTCTATTCCGGAGGCCAACACATAGGGACAGGCAGACAGGCAGATATCACCAGCGCCCATCAGGGTATCAAATCCCTGTTCACGCAGATGGCGACCAATGCTCAACGCGTCGCTGACGGACCCCCCGTGGGAGTTTAGACGGATATGGGTCAGGTTTTGCGGGGAGGTCTCAAGGTAATGCGTGAAGCGGTCTGCATCGCCCGGCGCGATTTGGCCGGTGAGCGTCAGCGTCTCTGACTTGATCTCGAAAGACAGGCGCGTGGGCATATCCCCTGTTGATCTGTAGGGCAGGCCGGGGTTGCCTGCACCGGGTTGAATAAGGGGCGTGTCGCGCGGCGCATAGCGCCGCGTCTGATCGCCAGGAATGACGGGTGTGTCAAAGCGCGGTTGCGTCGAAGGCCATGCAATATGTGGGATCGCACTCATCAAATCGCGCCCCATCAGAAAAAGCGCGATGCCGAGTTGCACGGCCAATACCGCCTTGATTGCGGCTTTGGCGGTCAGTTTTCGGGACCCGGCTGCCTGTTTGGCTGCACGACGGTCCGCGCGTGTTGGCGGAAGTTTTGGGACGTCTGAGGCCGCGCTCATGCCTGTTTGTCCGGTTTCACTTCGGTGGGCACAGTTTTGATATCGGCCGGTTTATGCGGGGCAGGCGGCGTCCATGTTTCACTGCGCTGTAGGGAGGCCTCCACATCCTGAATGGCATTCAGCGCGGCGCGCAATTCTGCCAAAGTCAACGTGTCCTCCACGCCCACACGTGATTTGCCTGACCGGATTGCCGCCTGTGTGATCGCAAGTATGAAAACCAGCACGGCAGGCAGAAGGTCGATGGCAATCGCGCCTGCCCATGACGGGACAAAGTTCTCGGCGTATCGGATGACGGCATCCGCAGTGGAGATCGGGGTGTAGATGGTGTCGGCGGCGGGCTCCATCGCAATGACCCCGTCTGCGGCGATGCGCAACGTGTCGGCGCGCTGGCCCAACAGCTGCAGGACGGCGGTGATCGTCGTTTGCTGGCCTGCGCGCGTTTCGGCCGTCCGCCCGTCCAATTCTGGCAGAATGACGGAGGCGGAGAGGTCCTGTGCCGCGCGGCTGACCAACGGCGCGACGGAAAGCTGTCTGAGTTGGGTGATCACACCTGCGAGGCGAACGGCTTCCTCTGAGAACTGGACGGAGCGGGCCTCAATTGGTCCGGGTTCGACCGTGAGGGAGCGCATCCGTGACAGGATAGCGTTGCCTTCGGCAAAGGCGGCATTGACGAGGGGCTGTTGGGAGGCGATTTGCGCCTCCAGGCTGGACAGCTCATCGGATTTCTGGCGCAGGACACGGAAGACTGCGCCGCGTCCCGCAAGACCGGACAAATCGCCAGTGGCCTCTTGCTCTGAGAGGTCTTCAAAAGACTGGCGCACGCGCGCCACATCGCGGCCAAGCCCCTGTGCAGAAACAGCAATTTCATTAGAGCGTTCAAGCGCTGTTTGGTAATCCTGCACTGTCCGCGCGAGGTGTTGTTCGACAGCGGCAGCTCCGGCAAGGGCAGCCGCATTAAGCCAGGATGACATCGCGATGATCGCGGCGGAGCCCAGCAGCATGGAGACGAAGAGACCGATCCGGGCGCCCATCGTGCGCACGGCGGGCAAAAGCCGCATCAGGTAGGACCAGAAAACGAAGATCCCTACGGAAACCGCGATTGAGTAGCTGACGGCCGCGAAGAAGCTGAGGGCGCCACTGTCATCCAGCAGGGATGACACGCCGAGATAAGTGTAGATGCCCGACGCCACGGCAAGCACGCCCAATGCGGCGGCTGTGAAACTGTCTAGCCATGAGACATGGCCTTCCAGCTCTTTGGAATAGCGAAGGCCTTGTGCTTCAGCGCGGCTTAGTGTGTCTTTATCCATCCAGCATGCTCCCGTAACCAAGGGCTAATATGGAGGTTGTGGGGGGATAAGGCCAGTTACGACTGCGTCAGTGGCGGGGGATTACGCCGCATCTCTGTCGGGTGCGGTCCCGGTTAGGAGGGCGGCGATTTCGGTTTCCGGAAGCGGTTTATGGTAGTAGAACCCTTGCGCGTAGTGGCAGCCGAGCGATTTCAACGTCTGCACATCATCAATGGTTTCAAGCCCTTCCGCGATGATATCCACATCAAGTTCTTGCCCGAGCGTGAGCAACATCCGCACGATCCCGCGCGATACTTTATTGCCAGAGGCATCGCCTGCGAAGGCGCGATCAATCTTGATCGTGGTGAGAGGGAGGGACTTGAGGTAGGCGAGGTTTGAATAACCGGTTCCAAAATCATCGACGGAAATACCGAATCCCAACTTGCGCAAACGCTTGAGGTTTTTGCCTGCCGTTTTGACATCGCCAATCAATGCGGTTTCCGTGATTTCCAGCTTGATGTCCTGCGGGTTCAGATCGCGCAGGTCAACCGCATGAGCCAGGAAGTCGACGAAGTCTTTCCGGCAGATGTCATAGCCTGAAACATTGATGGATGCGAAAAGATGTCTTGGCGCGTTCTTTTGCGTTTTCATCCTTTGCAATGCGGCGCAGCTTTCCATGATGGCGTAATCTGTCAGCTGCCCAATTGCACCCATCTCTTCCGCGCTGCGGATGAATCTGTCTGGCGGGATGAAGCCAAGCGTCGGATGGATCCAGCGCATCAGAGCTTCGAAGCCGATGATGGCCTCATCCTCAATGGCGATGATCGGTTGGTAAACCATGAAAAATTCATTATCGGCAATGCCTTTCAACACATCCATTTCAAATTTAAACTGCGCCATAAGCGTGTCAGCATCCCGCAATGTACTGGGCGCAAGCGGCACAGTCTCATCGGCGTCACGGGCGCGCTCGCTGAAGGTGCCTGTAAAATTAATTGACGTTTCGACACAGGCGCGCAGCACCGGGTCCAGCCGCTCAAAGCGATTGAGGATTTGTTCTGCAGCGATGCGAAACAGCTTGCAATCGGAGATTGCTTCAACGGTGACAGTGCGGGGTTGGGAGGTCAGAATTGACAGCTCACCCACTATGGCACCCGGGCCGCGTCGCTCAATATTGACGCGTTTGCCACCGATTTCACTGTAAAGAAGGATCTCACCCTCGGCCAGGATATAACCGGAATTCTGTGCGTCGCCTTGGCGATACAACGTCTCGCCGGAAGCAAGCGAAATTTCGGTGACCGATGTCATGTTCAGGGCATGCTCACAAAAGCTGTGTTTCTGTCGTGACACCACTTGTGTCGCAATAACACCATCAAACTCTTAACGTCGGCACTTAGATTGCGCGTAATTTTCCCCAAATTACGGGAGTTTGCGCGCAGATTGTTTGGAAAGGGCTGTTTCGAAGTCACCAAACGTCATGCCTGTGGACAAAGCGCGGCTCATAAATTCAGCCTGACTTTCGGGGATCAACCCGCCCACGGGCGGATCACTGTCGAGGTTTGTGGGAAAGGCGTAGCCTTCGGCTGCAGCCGCAATCACAGGCTGTGGATTTGGATGCCCTTGCAGCACCGGATAGAGCGCGCGGCACATGGCAGCCCTGTCCACCGCCTCGATGGAGCGGCCGAAAGGGGAGCCGACCTGTAGCAGGTTTGCCATGCGGAATCTGTCCGTCGTACGGTTTGTGCCCGCACCATGCATGACGGCCGGGTTGAAGAAAACAGCATCTCCTTTCTCCAATGGGAGCTGCGTGTAATTCTCGTGGAAATAGGCCTGAAATTCAGGGCGCTGAAAGGCGACGTAGCCTTCCAGAAATTGCTGCGAATAGGGCAGATAAAGGGTTGGTCCAGTCTCTGTCGGCATGTCGCAATGCGCAATGGCACCTTGCAGCGTCAGTAGCGGAGAGAGGGCGTGGACCTGAGCGGGGTAAGTTGCGACGCGGGCGGGCGGCATAAACCCCAAATGATAGTCGCGATGAGCCGTTTGTGCGGCACCGCCGGGATTGACGCGGTTGACCTGCGCGGTGAGTTGGTAGCCCTGGCCGAGCCAGGCACGGCAGGCAAGGTCAATCGCCGGGCTGGCGAAATAGCGCGCAAAATTCTCAGGGTCCGCGAGGCAGTGCTTTTGTGCGGCATTCCAGACGCGATCATTCGCGCCGGGTTTTGCGAAATGGTCGCCGCCGCCAGTCCCCCGTTCCTCTTCAATCAATCGCTCAAAGAGGGCGGTAGCGGCATCAATGACGATGTGATCGCCAATTGCCTGTTTGATCGCGATGATGCCCGGTCCTGTGTCAAACACGCGGTTGAGTTCCGTCATCAGCGCATGCGGATCGGACGTGACGAATGTCTCGGCGTCATAAATGACGGTGTTTTGCGCAATATGTGCGGCGAGCGGATAATCCGACGGATCGGTGTCCCGTTCCACAAGCCGCTTTAGATTATCGAGGCTGCCGGAGCCGTCTGTCAGCCAGACAGGGTCATCAACTGAGTTTAGCATATCGTGTCCTCCCTCACTCCAGACTAGTCGTGCCAAGCGGTGGAAGGAAAGGGGGTGACGGAACCGCCATAGAGGTCGAAGAACTCATTCCCGCAGACCTGTATATACAGGTGGGCGCCAGGTAACTGAACCAGGGTCCCGACAGAGCCAGCTCCCGAGGAATTGCTTAAGGCCACCAGAATTTCGTCTTCATGATTGACGCAAAAGGCAGAACCGTCATGTCATCACATAGGGGGCCGCGCGCTATCTGGCAAGCTGTGCTAGACTTGAGGGACGAGCCAGGAGGGTTTGTTATGGCAACTGAAAACAAGACACAGCCCAACGCGCAAGATGTGAAAGCGTTCATTTCCTCTGTGCGCCATGATGTGCGCCGGGCGGATGCGGAGCAATTGCTGAAACTCTTTGACCGGGTCACAGGCTGGAGGGCCCGCATGTGGGGCAGCGCAATCATCGGATACGGCCGCTATGAGTATCAATACGCCAGCGGGCGCGCAGGAGAATTCATGGTCACGGGCTTCAGTCCGCGTGCGTCCTACACGAGCCTTTACATCATGCCGGGCTACCGCGACATGTCAGATCAATTGTCGCGTCTGGGCAAGCATAAGGCGGGTAAATCCTGCATTAACATCAACAAGCTGTCTGATGTTGATATGGCAGTGGTTGAAGAGATCGTGCGCGAGGGGTTGCGTTACATGAAAGAGACTTACCCAACCTTCGATCATTGAGACCGAAGCCGAGCCCTGTCTAGCCTGTCTGGGGCTCTGAAGCGGCCTCTGCATGGGCGTCTGCGCGCATGCGGGCCAGATGTTCGTCCCAGCCTTTGTCGAGCGCAAGCGTCAGGCCAAAGGCCTCTGCGCCTTGCGGCAGGCCGATATGCTCAAGCGACAATCTGGTGCCACCAGGTACCTCCTCGAGATACCATTTAACTGTGCTGACAGCCTCGCCCATCGGCTTGATTGTAAAGGTGTATTCAAGCCGGTCATGTGGCACGCAGGCGGTGACTTTGCCCCACATCAGCTTGTCCCCGCTCTGAGTTCCGTACATGGCGTAATCGGCGCCCTGCTGCAGGGGCTCTTTTGGTTTGTGAAACCACAGGCCCAGTTTTTCAGGATCCGTGAGATAAGCCCAGACGGTTGCCTTATCTGCTTTGAGGAAGATGGATTTGCGGATGATCGTGTCAGTCATGGTTCTGGTCCTGTTCAATGGCAGATTTCAGGTCGGTGAGGCGGTCATCCCAGAAGGCGTCGAAATAGGAAAACCAATCGAAGATCGGAGCGAACCCGTCCTTGTTGAGCGTGTTGATCTTCTCCCGTCCGCGGGCTTTGACCGTAATCAGGCCGCCATCACTGAGCACTGTCAGGTGCTTTTTGACGGCCGCGCGTGTCATGTCGAAATTCTGCGCGACCTCAGCGATTGTCATGTCATGTACCGCCAGATGGCGCAGGATACCCCGTCGCGTGGGATCGGCGAGGGCGCGGAAGGTGGATTGTTCAGATTCGGGCATGTGAGGCACTCCGATATGATACCTTTTGGTATCTCGTTAATATGAAACCTTATGGTATTATGTCAAGCGTCTCGTTTCGCTTGATTTTTGTTTACGTTTTGTTCACATTGGGGCTATGCCTGATGATCTGACCTGTCACGTTCACACCCAGCCCGGCCAATTGCTGGCGCGTGGCGTTTGCCGTCATCTGAGCAGCCATGATTTTGTTTCTATTGAAGAATTCACGCCGGAGCGTGGCAAACGGGTGGATGTGATGGCACTTGGACCAAAGGGCGAGTTATGGGTCGTAGAATGCAAATCCTCACGCGCCGATTTCCAGACAGACCGGAAGTGGGAAGGGTATCTGGAATGGTGTGACCGGTATTTCTGGGCCGTCGATGAGGCTTTTCCAACTGATCTTTTGCCAGATGAGACCGGTTTGATCATCGCTGATGCCTATGATGCGGAGATCATCCGCATGGCGCCAGAGGATAAGCTGGCTGCGGCACGGCGCAAGGTGTTGGTCGCGAAATTTGCCCGCCATGCAGGACGCCGATTGCAGGGCCTGCGGGATCCTGATTTCGTGCAGCCTTTCGGCTGATCTGACCGAACGGGGCGCCTTGCGGCGCGCAGGATGTTTTGCGTTCTTGGGAGAGTTTCACTCTCCCGCCACGCGGGCATCCCTCTCAGCATATTTCGGCAGAAAGAAGTAGGGTCTGCGGCCTGTTCGTGTCAGCCTTTCGAGACGGTGCGGGCGCGGGCGGCGGCGGCTTTGATTTCTTCTGCGATCTCGTCGGCTTCTTCCGGGTCGAAATCAAACGGCAGATCAATGCCGTCGCCTTGCACATAGAGGCGGACCATGCCCTGATCTGTCGGGCCGATTTGCAGATTGGCGGCGATGTCGCTTTCGGTGTTGATGCCCATGCTCGGCCTCCGTTTGTGATTTGATGTTGCTACAAAGATGTACCAGAGCTGGCAAGGGGCATGAAAAAACAGCGTCATGCCTGAGGTTTCGGGTCTTGCAATCGCAGTTGTGCTTGGCTACATCAGCGCTTGGGTGCGCCGCCTTAGCTCAGTTGGTTAGAGCGCTTGATTGTGGATCAAGAGGTCCCTGGTTCGAGACCAGGAGGTGGTACCACTCTTTCACTTGATATTGACGGTTTGGCGCAGTTCGTTGGTGAGGCGGTCGAAGATCAGGATTTGATTTTCGGATGTCACGACCGCGTACCAATGCGGCGTTGTGGTAAAGGCTTGCGCTGTGGTGCCGTCGGGCAGGGTGATCTGGTCAGGAATCGCAAGAGTTGCTGTTGGTTGCTGAACACGGATGACAATCAGGGCAATCAGGATTAGAAGCCCCCCAATCATCACGGCGGTGAGGATCGTCACCAAGCGGCGCAGAAATTTCAGATTGGCGGGTTCGGGCATCCCCGCTTCAGGATCGTTTATGTCAGACACAGTTCTCTCCGTCGAAATCATGGGCAACCCTGACAAACGGCTTGATAAGGCATTGGCGCGTGACGTGCCAGAGGGCGCGAACCTGTCGCGCTCCCGCTTGGCCAAACTGTTGGTCGAAGGGGCTGTGTCTTTGAACGGACGGGTGGTGACGGATCAGAAGGCGCGCGTGGCCGAAGGTGAAATCTACGAAATTCGTGTGCCGATGGCGGTGGATTTGGATGCTGTTGCCGAAGAGATCGCGCTGGATGTGGTGTTTGAGGATGACGCGTTGATCGTGGTCAATAAGCCTGCGGGTATGGTGGTGCATCCGGCGCCGGGCTCGCCGTCGGGGACGTTGGTGAATGCGCTTTTGCATCACTGTGCAGATAGCCTGTCGGGGATTGGTGGTGCGAAGCGGCCCGGCATCGTGCATCGGATTGACAAGGATACGTCAGGGCTATTGGTCGTGGCCAAGTCCGACGAGACGCATCACGGGCTGGCGCGGCAGTTTGAGAAACATAGTGTGGAGCGGCATTACAGGGCGTTGGCCTATGGGATGCCGGATGCGGCTGATCCGCGACTGCGGGGTCTGGCGGGGGTGGATTTTGAGGCGTCGAACCTGCTCAGGGTGAATGCGAATTTGGCGCGGCATAAGACCGACAGGCAGAGGCAGGCTGTCGTGAAGAATACCGGCCGTCATGCGATCACGCGCGCGCGCGTGGTTGAGCGGTATGGAACACCGCCCGCGGCCTCACTGCTTGATTGCTGGCTGGAGACCGGACGCACCCATCAGATCCGGGTACATATGGCCTATTGCGGGCATGCGTTGATCGGCGATACTGTCTATGGCGGGCGGCGGAAAATTGCGAAAAACGCGCTGTCGCAGGTGGCAATCGAGGCGATTGGCGCTTTTCCGCGCCAAGCCTTGCATGCTGCAACTTTAGGATTTATTCATCCTGTGACAAGCGAAAATATGAGCTTTGAAGCCTCTTTGCCTGATGATTTTAGTGAATTGATTGAACAGCTTACCTAGCGTCAGCACGTTTATGTGAATTATCGTAACATATACTTACAACGGAACGCAGGCGTACCCACGTTTAAGAGAACATTAAGATGCACAGGATATGTGCGCGGTGAAATCTTGAAAATGAACTGACCTGTTCATATTTCTTAATCAACAAAGAAACTGACCTCTAAGGGGGGCAATGACATGGCTAATTACGCAAATCTTCCCGCACCAAGCCCGGAGCAAGGGCTGAACCGTTACATGCAGGAAATTCGGAAGTTCCCGATGCTGGAGCCCGAAGAAGAGTACATGCTGGCCAAACGCTGGGTTGAAGAAGAAGACACTGAGGCCGCACATAAGATGGTGACCTCTCATCTGCGGCTCGCTGCTAAAATCGCGATGGGATATCGCGGCTATGGTTTGCCGACGGCGGAGGTGATTTCCGAGGCCAATGTCGGCCTGATGCAGGCCGTCAAGAAGTTTGACCCGGAAAAAGGTTTCCGCCTGGCAACCTATGCGATGTGGTGGATCCGTGCCTCGATCCAGGAATATGTCCTGCGGTCCTGGTCGATGGTGAAGCTGGGTACGACATCGGCGCAAAAGAAACTGTTCTTTAACCTGCGGAAAGCAAAAAACCGGATCGGCGCTCTGGAAGAGGGCGATTTGCGGCCTGAGAACGTGGCCAAGATCGCCAGCGATCTGAATGTCACCGAAGATGAGGTGATCTCCATGAACCGGCGCATGTCGGGCGGCGATGCCTCCTTGAACGCGGTTGTGTCCGCCGACGGGGAAGGGGCCACCCAGTGGCAGGATTGGCTGGAAGATGAGGACGCGGATCAGGCCTCTGACTATGAGGCCAAGGATGAGCTGGAAAGCCGTCGTGAGCTTCTGGCCGAAGCCATGGGCGTGCTGAATGATCGCGAGAAGGACATTCTCGTACAGCGTCGGCTTGAAGAAAAGGCGGTCACATTGGAAGAGCTGTCCGGTCAATATGATGTCAGCCGCGAGCGTATTCGCCAGATCGAAGTGCGCGCCTTTGAAAAGCTGCAAAAGCGCATGCGCGAGTTGGCGGCAGAAAAAGGCATGCTGGCCACCGCCTGATCCGGCACCGCAAAGATCTCGAAAAGCCCGCCCTTTCGGCGGGCTTTTTTCTGTTTTAGGCTGGCGTCCACACTGTCAGGAGGCGTTGCAATGGAACCGGTCAATTGGGGTATATTGGGGGCTGCGAAATTCGCGCGCGAGCATATGGCGCCCGCCATTCACGCCGCGAAAGGCGCTCGGCTGGCGGCCGTTGCGTCGCGCTCGGGCGACGTTTCCGCCTTTCAGGCCTTCGCGCCGGACGCCCGCGCATTTGACAGCTATGACGCACTGCTGGCCGCGCCTGAGATCGACGCAGTCTATATCCCTTTGCCCAATACGCTGCATGTCGAATGGGCCATGAAGGCGATGGCCGCGGGCAAACATGTTCTGGTGGAAAAGCCGCTGGCCATGAAGGCAGAAGACTTCGACGCTGTGATCGCCATGCGGGATAAGACAGGATTGCTTTGCGCTGAAGCCTATATGATCATCCATCACCCGCAATGGCAGCGCGCGCGGAAGATCGTGCAATCCGGTGGCATTGGTGCGCTGCGCCATGTGAGTGCCCAGTTTTGCTACAACAATGCCTTTGACCCCGGCAATATTCGCAATAAGCCTGAGACCGGAGGCGGCGGAATCCCGGATATCGGGGTCTATACATTCGGCTCAACGCGGTTTGTCACGGGGCAGGAGCCCGTTGATCTGGACGCGCATGTCACCTGGGAGAACGGCGTCGATGTGAAAGCAGAGGTGTCCGCGCAATTTGACGGGTTCAGCTTCCAATCCATGGTGTCAATGCGGCTCGCGAATTATCAAGAGGTGTTGTTTCTGGGAGAGGCGGGACATGTGAAACTGACGGCCCCTTTCAATCCGTTGGTCTATGGTGGGGCTGTCCTCTATCACGCGGACGCTTCTGGTAATGTGACGGCAGAGAAGTTCCCCGCCGCAAACCACTACGTGCTACAGGTGGAAGCGTTCTGCCGTTCCGTACGGTTGGGGGAGGCCTATCCCGCGACGCTTGAGTTCGCGAAAGGCACGCAAGCCATGATCGACCGGGTGTTCGCGGCAGCGGGTTAAAGGCCCAGTTCAGCGCGCATTTTCTTGGTCAGTTTGTCCACTGCCATGTCGTAGGACGCTTTGATGTGGTTCTTCAGCTTCGCATCTGAAAGGCCGGGTTCCGCGTAATGCTGCACCCATTTCATACCGCGCGAGGCCAGATAAGGCGCAGGGCGCAAACCGGGCATATCGGGGAGGATTTCCCACGCCATGTCAGAGACCTTGAAGGTGAAGGCCGGTGCATCATCAGCCCAACCGCACACGGCGAAGACTTTGCCCCCGACCTTCCACACATCCGAATTGCCCCACTGCACGACATGATCCGTGGCTTTGAGGGAGGCGCAGAAGGCATTGTATTCGTCGCGGGTCATTTGATCAGCTTAACACGGTTGCAGAGAATGTCTTCATTGCGCCCACTCTGCCCGATGCTTCACTATCTGCGAATGGCAGCTCTATTTCTTAAGTGCTGAAGCTTGGGCGGTCCTAAGGGTATTGGCCAACCCAACCACAATGGGCGCAAACAACTGTAGATTTGAAGTTGTTGAAGAGACCATCTGTAATGGGATCGAGTGAGCCAAGCTGCTTTCTGAACGATGAAATTTGCGAGGGTTCATTCCGAGGCTTAGCGATACTATTGGCGTGCTTGAACTCCCTTTTTTCGTAGTCATCCAGCCAATCAGCACCTAAACCAGAGATATCGTCGTTTCTATAGATGCCCATTTCCGCGTCTAACAGCCACCATTCATGGTCGCCATCACAAGTCGGACATTGGAAACCACCATTTTCTCCCACTGTGAGCCACGTTGCGAAGTCGACCTCTCCTTCAGCGGCGGCCAATCCAGATGCGAAGTAGTGTGACGGATCGGCCTTATATGCTTCGATGGATAGAGCGCCTATTTGCGGAAGGCTTCTCTCGAATTCTTCTGCTGCCGCTTGGCCAACGGGTGTTTCCAACCAAGCATTCTCGCCTGTGCAGGAAACGCCAGAGTAGTCAGAAAGTGCAGGTTGCTGCCTTGCCAAAGCCAAACCGCCCATGAGATTGGCGATCATAAGGCGCGGTTTGCCGGTTAGCTTTTCGGCAAGACGCAGTAAATGCGGAATGGCTAGATAACTAGCAGGATAGGTCGTCCCTTGATGCAGCAGCGCGGAGAAGAAAAGGTAATCAGCAGCGTCGTCGCTCCACTCCCTCTCTAGTTCTTCCAGAAGCACATTTGCACCGGTTCCATAGGCGTGGTGGGCCGTGTCCCAAACAGGGTCATCATACGGAAAAAGCGTCATTGCAGTCCTTTGCCGAAGAAACCAATCTAAACAGAAGCAGGAACTCGCGAATACGCAGCGAAAGTCAACTTCGTCCCGCTTTGCTGCCTAAGCTGCCTCAACCCTCCATCGCTTCCAATTCATCAATCATGCCGGAAATCATGGATAGGCCCTTGTCCCAGAATTTCGGGTCGCTGGCGTCGAGGCCGAAAGGGGCCAGAAGCTCTTTGTGGTGTTTGGAGCCGCCGGCTTTGAGCATCTCGAAATATTTGGCCTGGAAGTCGTCGCCGCCTTCCTCGTAGACCGCGTAAAGCGCATTTACCAAGCCGTCGCCGAAGGCGTAGGCGTAGACATAGAAGGGGGAGTGGACGAAATGGGGGATGTAGGCCCAGAAGGTCTCGTACCCGTCCATATATTCGAATGCGGGGCCGAGGGATTCAGCTTGGACGGACATCCAGAGCGTGTTGATGTCGTCGGGGGTCAGCTCGCCGTTTGAGCGGGCCTCGTGCAGTTTGCATTCGAAATCGTAGAAGGCGATTTGGCGTACGACCGTGTTGATCATGTCCTCCACCTTGCCTGCGAGCATGACCTTGCGTTGCTCCTGCGTCTCAGCCCCGTCGAGCAGTTTGCGGAAGGTGAGCATCTCCCCGAAGACGGAGGCGGTCTCAGCCAATGTCAGCGGGGTGGAGGATAGCAGTTCGCCTTGGCCTGCGGCCAGAACCTGATGCACGCCGTGGCCGAGCTCATGGGCTAAGGTCATGACATCACGGGGTTTCCCGAGGTAGTTGAGCATCACATATGGGTGCACGTCTGTGACGGTGGGATGCGCGAAAGCGCCTGGCGCCTTGCCGGGTTTGACGGCGGCGTCGATCCAGCCTTCTGTGAAGAAGGGTTTCGCGATCTCCGCCATTTCGGGGGCGAAATCGGCATAGGCTTCCATGACGGTGCTTTGTGCCTTGTCCCAATCGACAAGTGTCGGGTCTTCCATCGGCAGCGGCGCGTTGCGATCCCAGACCTGCATCACATCGAGGCCCAACCATTTGCGTTTGAGCTCATAGTAACGGTGTGACAGCTTAGGATAGGCCTCAACCACGGCATTGCGCAGGGCCTCGACCACCTCCGGTTCCACGTGGTTGGACAGGTGACGACCGGTCTGGGGCGTGGGCATGCCGCGCCAGCGATCCTCGATCTCTTTCTCTTTCGCGAGCGTGTTGTGGACGCGGGCAAAAAGCTTGACGTTTTTGCCAAAGACATTGGCCAGCTCGCGCGCGCCTTTCTCCCGCTGATCGCGGTCGGGGTCGGTCAGAAGGTTCAGCGTTGATTCAATGTTCATCTCTTCACCATCCACGGTGAAGGTCAGGCCCGCGATGGTTTCGTCAAACAGGCGGTTCCACGCGGCGGAGCCGACGGTGGACTGGTCATGCAGGAATTTCTCCAGCTCATCAGACAGCTGGTAGGGCTTCATCGCGCGCAGGCGCTCGAAAACGGGTTTATAACGGCCGAGATCGGCATTCTCTGCCAGCCAGCCGTCAAGCACGTCATCGTCAATGCGGTTGAGTTCCAGTGAGAAGAAGACCAGCGGGGTGGTGTAAGTGGTGATCTTGTCCTGCGCATTGGCCATGAATTGCGCCCGTTCGGCATCGGTCGTGTTCTGGTAGTAACGCAGACCCGCAAAAGACATGACGCGGCCTGCGATCAGATCGATTTTCTCATAGCGCAATACACAGTCCAGCATGCCAGCAGCGCCAAGATCTGCCATCTTACCTTCGTAATCCTTGGCAAAATCAGCGCAGGCTGTTTCCAGCCAATCCATGTCACGCTTCAGCTCTTTGGCGTCCTCGCTGGCGTAAAGATCGCTCAAGTCCCATTCCGGCAGGTCACCGAGGCCTCCGCTGGCGTCATGCGCATCGCGCAAAAGGGCGGGGGTGGTCGGGCGGAAGGGATTATGCATGGAGGCGTCCTTTGAAAAAAGCATTACGGCGAACCTATGCGCGGGATGCGGCAGTCTCAAGGCACGCGTTTAAAAAACAATAGCTCGCGGAAATTTCCGAGCGCTTAATTGATCAGCCTGAAAAAGGGTCGCGTAGGGGCGTCGCGGCCGCGGCAGTTGCGAAGTCTTCACTATGGACGATGATCCCGTCCGGGCCCGCCAGCACGATCCCGTAAGCGCCGGGTTCATCGACGGAATGATCCGTATCCGCCGCGCCCAGCATCATCGGCTGTTGGTGGCAGGTGCTTTTCAAGATTGTGAATGGCAGACCAGCTGCGCAGCCAGAGATCGTGCGATGCACATGACCGCAGAGCACATGCACCGGGCCGGGGTAGGTCCGCAGCATCTGGCGAAACGGTTCGGGATTTTGTAGCGCGATGCCATCCATTCCCGGAAATCCCGTCATTACTGGCGGATGGTGCATGGCAACAAGGGCCTGCCGCCCGTCCGCCCATGTCAGCGCCCGCTCAAGCCAAGCCAAACGGTCTGCGCATAAGATGCCGGAATGCGCAGGCGTGACAGTCGCATCCATCGTGTCGAGTGTGATCAGCACGGTGTCGCCAAGTTCTTGCATTGTTTGCACATGGCCCGCGCTTGTCACAGGCGCATCTGGAAAGACCTTGCGAAAAACCGCGCGGTTGTCGTGATTGCCGAGCATCAGGGTTACGGGGAGTGGAAGCCCATCCAGCTTGGCCTTGAGTCGCTGAAACTGTGCCGTGCGTCCCTGATGGGTCAAATCGCCCATAATCAAAATGCCGACCGCATCAGGATGTTGAGAAAGCGCGTGATGCAGCCCCTCAGCGAACCGCATAAACGGGTCGATGCCAATGATCTGCTCCCCTTCATTGACCAGGTGCAGGTCAGTAAAAACGAGCAGTTTGCGCGGAGCGTTTGTGTTGGCCATGCTGTGCCCTTTGGGATCGGTTCCGCGCAACCGTGGATGAACGGAACCTCCCGCGCAAGGGTGCAGTGTCGCCTAGATCAGCTGGTAGCTATGCGGCACGTATCGGTAGCCGCCTTCGCCGCGCGTCTCGATAAATCCCATTCCCGGGAATGGCATGTGGTAGCCGATCAGTGGAAACCGGTCCGTTGCCGCCATATCCATCAGCTTTTTGCGTGTCGCCGCCGCTGCGGCCTTATCCATATCGAAGCGCACTTCCCAGTCGGGATAGGCCACGGACCAGACATAGTGATTGGCAGCGTCTGCCATCAGCAGCAACTGTTTGCCGCCGCTTTCCAGCATGTAAGTCAGGTGACCAGGCGTGTGGCCGAAGCTCTCGACCGACGTGACGCCGGAGCGCACCTCCTTGCCAGCATCGAGGAAGGTGATCTTTTCAGCCAGAGCGCGGACTTTTGCGTCAAACGCATCATTTCCAGCCTTGGCCCAGTGGTCATATTCAACCTGCCCGGTGACGTAAGCGGCATTCGCAAAGGTTTCAGTGCCGCTGTCATCGGACAGACCACCGATATGATCGAAGTGCATGTGGGTGATGACGACATGGGTGATGTCTGTCGTCGCGTAGCCAGCAGCAGACAGCGCGCTTTTGACGCCCGCGGGGTTCAGGCCTGTGTCGAACAGGATCACATCCGTGCCGGTATTGACGACAGTAGGGGTGAAGAAAAACTGGGCGGCGTCGGTGGGCAGAAAGTTCGCGGCGCTGACTTCGTTGAAGGTCGCGTCATCGACATTGAGGCCAAAGATCTTATGCGGCTCCTCAACGCTGCGGCTGCCAGCCAGCAGGGTCGTGACTTTGAAATCCCCAAGGGTGAAATCGCGATGGGTCGGGGTGGATTTGGCAGCATGGCCATCTGCGAGGGAGAGGGTGGGCGCGGCGGCCAGTGGCAGCGCGCCGCCCGCGAGCAAGGTTTGGCGTCGTGTGAGCTTCATGAACGTGACCTTTCTGGTTGTGCGTGCCCAGAAAATAGCGCGCGTCCACGCCGCATCAATCGACAGTTTCGTGAGGCGCGCGCATGTCCGGCGCGCGCCCAGAGATCGTTGCGGCGGGTTACTCCAGCTCGATCAGCAGGTCCTTGGCGTCGATCTGGCCGCCCGGCGTGACGTGAACCGCGACAATTTTGGCGTCGCGCTCAGCGTGGATGCCGGTTTCCATCTTCATGGCCTCGATGGTCAAAAGCAGATCGCCTTCTTTCACCTCTGTGCCAGCTTTGGCAGCAACGGTCGCGACGACACCGGGCATCGGCGCGCCAATATGGTTCGGATTGCCGACCTCCGCCTTGGGCATTTTCGCGACCACAGCAGCGGCCTTGCGATCCGGCACGCGGATCACACGGGGCTGGCCGTTGAGTTCAAAAAAGACTTTGGCTTCACCGTCATCATTGGTGGCGGCACGGGCCTGCATGCGCAGCTCGAACGTCTTGCCGGGGTCAATCTCAACGCTGATCTCTTCGCCGGGCTGCATGCCGTAGAAGAAAGTATGCGTGGGCAGGGTGCGCACAGGGCCGTAGGTTTCGTGACGGGTCATGTAGTCGGTGAAGACTTTTGGATACATAAGGTAGCCGTTCAGGTCCTCATTATCGATCTCCTTGCCATCGAGCGTCTCTGAGACTTCTTTACGGACGGCTTCGAAATCCACCGGCTCCAGCTCCTCACCGGGGCGCTTGGTGGAGGGTTTTTCGCCTTTGAGGATTTTCTTCTGGATCGCTTTTGGCCAGCCGCCGGGGGGTTGACCCAGCGAACCGCGCATCATGTCCACCACGCTTTCGGGGAAGGCCACGTCAGTCTTGGCGTCTTCCACTTCCGCGCGGCTAAGGCCCTGGCTGACCATCATCAGCGCCATGTCTCCAACGACTTTGGAGGATGGCGTCACCTTCACAATGTCGCCAAACATCTGGTTCACATCCGCATAGGTCTGCGCCACTTCGTGCCAGCGTTCCTCAAGACCAACGGAGCGGGCTTGCGCCTTTAGGTTGGTAAACTGTCCGCCGGGCATCTCGTGCAGGTAGACCTCTGACGCGGGCGCCTGCATACCGCTCTCGAAGGCTGCGTATTGACCACGTACGGCCTCCCAATAATCGCTGATCTGGCGCACGGTTTTGATGTCGAGGCCAGTGTCGCGATCCGTATTGGCAAGCACTTCCACGACGGAGCCGAGCGTCGCCTGTGATGTGTTGCCTGAGAGCGCATCCATCGCGCAATCGACCGCATCGACGCCCGCAGCGGAGGCCGCGACAATCGTGGCGACGGCTGTGCCTGCGGTGTCATGGGTATGGAAGTGGATCGGCAGACCGACTTCCTCCTTCAAGGCCTTGACGAGGATCGTGGCGGAGGCAGGTTTCATCAGCCCGGCCATGTCTTTCAGACCCAGAACATGAGCGCCTGCGGCTTTCAGCTCCTGTCCCATATCGACGTAGTATTTCAGGTCATATTTCGAGCGGTCTGGGTTCAACAGATCGCCCGTGTAGCAGATTGAGCCTTCGCAGACCTTGCCGCTTTCGACGACGGCATCCATCGCGACGCGCATGTTTTCGACCCAGTTCAGACTGTCGAAGACGCGGAACACATCGACGCCGGTCTCCGCCGCTTGACGGACGAATTCCTGCACGACGTTGTCGGGGTAGTTCGTGTAGCCGACACCGTTTGAAGCGCGCAGCAACATTTGCGTCATCAGGTTTGGCATGGCTTTGCGCAGATCGCGCAGGCGCTGCCACGGGCATTCCTGCAGGAAGCGGTAGGCCACGTCGAAAGTCGCCCCGCCCCAGCACTCCATGGAGAAGAGGCCCGGCATGTTGGCCGCATAGGTCGGCGCCACGCGGATCATGTCGATGGAGCGCATGCGGGTCGCCAACAACGACTGGTGCCCGTCGCGCATGGTTGTGTCAGTGATCAGCAGTTGTTTCTGCTCGCTCATCCAGTCAGCCACGGCCTGGGGCCCGTGATCTTCCAGAATGTTGCGCGTCCCGTAAGCCGGCGCGCCCTTTGGCTCAGGCGCTTTCGGCACACGGGTCTCAGCGGGCATCGGACGGCCTTCCGTCTCCGGGTGACCATTGACAGTGATATCGGCAATGTAGGTCAGGATTTTCGTGGCCCGGTCGCGGCGCTTTTTGAAGTCGAACAGTTCCGGCGTCTCATCGATGAACTTGGTGTGGTATTCATAGTTGAGAAAGGTCGGGTGTTTCAGCAGGTTCTCGACAAAGGCGATATTGGTGGAAACGCCCCGGATACGAAACTCGCGCAAGGCGCGGTCCATGCGGGCAATCGCGGCTTCAGGCGTCGGTGCCCAAGCGGTGACTTTTTCTAGGAGCGAGTCGTAGTAGCGTGTGATGACTGCGCCGGAATAAGCCGTGCCCCCATCCAGACGGATGCCCATGCCGGTGGCGCCGCGATAGGCGGTGATGCGGCCATAGTCCGGGATGAAGTTGTTCTGTGGGTCTTCTGTTGTCACACGACATTGCAGAGCGTGGCCATCGAGTTTGACGTCATATTGGGACGCGGTGCCGGTGGCCTCGACCAGCGATTTGCCCTCTGCGATCAGGATTTGCGCGCGCACAATGTCGATGCCGGTGACCTCTTCGGTCACGGTGTGCTCGACCTGCACGCGGGGGTTGACCTCGATGAAATAGAACTCGCCTGAGTCCATATCCATCAGGAATTCAACCGTGCCTGCGCATTCGTAATTGACGTGCTCGCAGATTTTTTTGCCGAGCGCACAGATCTTTTCGCGCTGCGTGCCGGACAGATATGGGGCAGGGGCGCGCTCGACCACTTTTTGGTTGCGGCGCTGGACTGAGCAGTCGCGTTCCCACAGGTGATAGATCGCACCATGGCTGTCGCCAAGGATTTGAACCTCCACGTGGCGGGCTTTCAGTATCATCTTTTCCAGATAGCCCTCGCCATTGCCAAACGCGGCTTCGGCTTCACGGCGGCCTTCCAGCACTTTTTCTTCCAGCTCATCTTCGGACATGATCGGGCGCATTCCACGCCCGCCGCCGCCCCAAGAGGCTTTGAGCATCAAAGGGTAGCCGATCTCTTTGGCTTCTTTCTTGATGGCGGCCATGTCATCGCCCAACACATCCGTGGCCGGAATGACCGGGACGCCTGCCTCAATCGCAACCTTGCGCGCGGAGGCTTTGTCGCCCAGTTTTCGCATCGTTGCGGCTTTCGGTCCGATGAAGGTGATGCCATTCTCTGTGCAGGCATCGACGAATTCGGGGTTCTCCGACAACAGTCCATAGCCTGGATGGATCGCATCCGCGCCAGACATCTTGGCGACGCGAATGATTTCATCAATCGACAGATAAGCCGCCACCGGGCCAAGGCCTTCGCCGATGCGGTAGGCTTCATCTGCCTTGAACCGGTGCAGGCCCAGCTTGTCTTCTTCGGCGAAAACCGCGACCGTTTTCTTGCCCATCTCATTGGCTGCGCGCATCACACGGATCGCAATCTCGCCTCGGTTTGCTATGAGAATTTTCTTGAAGTCGGCCATGGCGATTGTCCCCGTCTTGGTCGTTTTGCAGTTGCAGCATTGTTTAGGCGGGAATTGACCCGTCGTAAACTGGTTACAATTGGGTATATGTCGCGCGACACGCGTAACCGATCCACACGCGACATATTTTCGAGGTTGCGCGCCATTCAGGAACGGCATTTGCAACCCGGTCAGACGCGGCGATAGGGCAATTCTGAAAGGGTTTTGGTGCCAAGCTGACCCATATTTGCTTCCATATCTTTGCGCAGCATATCGGCCAGATGGGTTGGTCCCGATGCGCCCAAAGCACCCAGCGCATAGTGCCAAGCGCGACCCAGCATCACAAAATCAGCGCCGAGCGCAATCGCGCGGATGATGTCGAGCCCGCTTTCGATACCGCCGTCGAAGAGAACCGGCAGCGTCGTGGCTGCCCGAACCTGCGGCAGTGTGGCGATAGCCCCTTGCGCGCCGTCAAATTGCCGCCCCGCGTGATTTGACACCCAGATTGCATCTGCGCCATCGTCTTGCAATCGGGCAGCGTCATCGGCTTGCGTGACGCCCTTAACGATCAGCGGCCCGTCCCATGCCTGCCGCAAGCGCCTGAAGTAATCCCAATCCGGTGACGTGCGCAGCAAGTACCCGATATGTTCTGTCGACGGCAGCTGCCCTTTGAAATCCGAATATTTGTCCAGCGTTTTCATCCGCGGCATGCCGGTTTGGCGGATGCCGTTGAGCCAAGCAGGACAGAGCGCGGCCTGTGCGGCAAGGCGCGGCGTCAATCTGGGGGGCTGCGTGAGGCCTCCACGTGTCTGACGTTCGCGTCTGCTGGCGACGGGAACGTCCACGGTCAACACCAGCGCATTGAACCCGGCGGCGCGGGCGCGGGAGATCATGTCGTCGCGGATCGCCTCATCGTGCGGCGGGTACATTTGAAACCACGCGTGTTCGCCCAGATGCGGCGCGATATCTTCGGGCGTCTGTGTTGCGACGGTGGACATGGCGTAGGGAATGCCGATCTCCTTCGCGGCGCGCGCCAGCATCCTCTCTGCGCCGGGCCAGATCAGGCCAGACATGCCGACAGGTGCGATGCCAAAGGGCAAAGGAAAACCACGGCCCATCAGAGTGGTGGTCAGGTCAGGAGTAAACTCGCCGTGTAACACCGAGGGTTTGAACAGGATTTGATCGAGCGCGTGGCGGTTGCGCGCTGCGGTTTGTTCCTCGCCGGTCGCACTGTCCAGATACTCCCACACAAAATGCGGGATGCGTTTGCGTGCGGCGCGGCGCAAGTCTGAGACGCCGGGATATCTGCTGTGAAGGTCCATCACGTGTTTGTTCTTCGAATTGCCGGCCTTGTCCACAAAAAGCTTCTGGAACAAAAATAGAACACCTCTTTCCCTGCGAAACTGTTCGGGCTATCTTGCCCCGCATGAGCAGCTCTGATGATTTCGACGCCTTCGAGGCGGCTTCCAACGTGCCCCTGTCGCAACGGGCTTTCGGCGCGGCCATGGCCTCCCGTGCGACGCCATATCTGGACGGGTTGAACGACGCGCAGCGCGCCGCGGTGGAGACTTTGGACGGTCCGGTCCTGATGCTGGCGGGGGCAGGCACTGGCAAGACGCGGGCACTGACGGCACGAATTGCGCATTTGCTGACCACGGGCTCCGCGCGGCCCAACGAAATTCTGGCGGTGACGTTTACCAATAAGGCCGCGCGGGAAATGAAAGAGCGTGTTGGCAAACTGCTGGGGGAGGCCGTGGAAGGTGTCCCTTGGTTGGGCACGTTCCATTCGATCTGCGTGAAATTGCTCAGGCGACATGCGGAACTGGTGGGGCTGAAGTCAAACTTCACCATTCTCGATACGGATGATCAGTTGCGGCTTCTCAAGCAGCTGATCGCGGCGGAAGGCATCGACGACAAACGATGGCCTGCGCGGCAATTGGCGGGGCTGATTGATACATGGAAGAACCGCGCCTGGACGCCCGAAAGCCTGCCTGCCTCGGAAGGTGGGGCCTATAACAATCGCGGTGGCGAGTTTTACGCGGCCTATCAACAGCGGCTGAAAACGCTTAATGCGGTCGATTTTGGCGATCTGCTGCTGCATATGGTGACGATCTTTCAGAGCCATGAAGACGTGCTCGCGCAGTATCAGCGCTGGTTCAAATATATACTTGTGGACGAGTATCAGGATACGAACGTTGCGCAGTATCTCTGGCTGCGGCTTCTGGCTGCCGGGCACAGAAATATCTGCTGCGTGGGCGATGATGATCAGTCGATCTATGGTTGGCGTGGCGCAGAAGTTGGCAACATTTTGCGGTTCGAGAAGGATTTTGAGGGCGCGAAAATTGTCAAATTGGAACAGAATTATCGTTCCACTGAACATATTCTTGGGGCCGCTGCTGGCGTGATCGCAGCCAATAAGGGGCGGCTTGGCAAGACACTTTATACCGAGGCCGAGGGTGGGGAGAAAGTTCGTCTGATCGGCCATTGGGACGGGGATGAGGAAGCGCGTTGGGTTGGCGATGAGCTGGAAGCGATGCAGGTCGGCACGCGCGGTATGGCGCCGATGTCGCTGAATGACATGGCCATTCTGGTGCGTGCCTCCCATCAGATGCGCGCCTTTGAAGATCGGTTTCTGACGATTGGTCTGCCTTACCGCGTGATCGGCGGGCCACGCTTTTACGAGCGGATGGAGATCCGCGATGCGATGGCCTATTTCCGGCTCGCTGTCTCCACCGATGATGATCTGGCCTTTGAGCGGATCGTGAATACTCCGAAGCGTGGGCTTGGTGATAAGGCACAGCAGAAAATTCAGATGGCAGCGCGCTCCAATGGTGTCTCGCTTCATGAAGGCGCGCGGATTTTGCTGATGGCCAAGGGGCTGGGCGGCAAGGGCGCTGTGGAGTTGCAGAAGCTCGTTGATGGGATTGATCGCTGGTCGGCGCAGGTGCGCGGCGAGGCGGATACCCATATCGAGACGGCGGAGATGATCCTTGAAGAGTCCGGCTACACAGAGATGTGGCAGAACGACAAGACCCCGGAAGGGCCGGGGCGGTTGGAGAACCTCAAGGAGCTGATCAAGGCGCTGGAAGGGTTCGAGAACCTTCAAGGCTTCCTCGAACATATCTCACTCGTGATGGACAACGATACGGAAAGCGCGGGTGAGCAGGTGTCGATCATGACGCTGCACGGCGCGAAAGGCTTGGAGTTTCCCGCTGTGTTCCTTCCGGGCTGGGAGGACGGGTTGTTCCCCTCGCAGCGCTCGATGGATGAGAGCGGACTTAAAGGCTTGGAAGAGGAACGCAGGCTGGCTTACGTGGGCATCACGCGGGCGGAGACGCTGTGCACGATTTCCTTTGCGGGCAACCGGCGGGTCTATGGGCAGTGGCAGTCGCAGCTGCCGTCGCGCTTCATTGATGAGCTGCCGGAAAGCCATGTCGAGGTGCTGACACCGCCGGGCCTTTACGGCCATCAAGGCGGGCGCGCGGACATGATGGATGCGCTGTGCGGCAGCGATTTGCATGACCGCGCGGCGTCGGCCAATGTCTATAATTCGCCGGGTTGGAAGCGGCTTCAGGAGCGGCAGAACCACCGTGGGATGAGCCAGCCCAGAGAGAGCAAGAACATGGTGATCGACGCGCAAGCGATCTCTGCTTTCACGGCAGGGGAGCGGGTGTTTCATCAGAAATTCGGCTATGGCACGATCATGGGCCTTGAAGGGGATAAGCTGGATATTGAGTTCGATAAGGCCGGGGCCAAGAAGGTGGTGGGCAAGTTCGTCGTGGCGGCGGATGCGGCCGGAGATGTGCCGTTTTGAGCAGGGCCCCGCATGCGGGGAAATCAATAAGTAATTGAAAAATAATGTTTTTGATATTTCTTAACGCCACGTTTACCACTGCCTCCATTGGGCCGTCGAAGGCCGGATTGACAGGAGCGTCGCGAATAGTGATCCGGAGGCGTTAGAACGGCAAGCGGGATGCAATCTGTGGCGGGTTTCAGTTGGGCATCCAAGTCACAACCGACGTCTCCTTGCGGGGACGGGCAAGAGAGTTGAAGCGAAAGCGCGGCCTCCCTGAGACACGCCATCCTGTCACGCGATCCCCTCCATCGCTTTGGCTTGCGATGCAAAAGATCGCTGATCTCCACCGAGCTTCTATATTGATGCGCTTTTTGCTCAATGACGTGGACGCATCGTTGCCGCGTGCCTGTGCATAGGGCGCAGCCCCGCACTTCGACGCGTTTTTCCAGTCCGTCACAGGCGGGTCTCAGGCGCGTGAAATCTGCGGCAGGGAGAGGGTGATGCGGGCACCGTGAGGGCTCGCGTCAATCGTGAGGTGGCCGCCGTGATTTTCCATGACGCGGGCGGCGATGGGCAGGCCGAGGCCTGTGCCGGGTCCGGCTTTGGCCTGACTGAATCTGCCGATGGCCTGAACATGTTTTGTGGGATCAATGCCGATGCCGTCATCCTCGATAACAAGGCGCGCGTCGGTTTCGTCGTAGTCCAGCGTGATCGTGAGGGCGGAGAGCGCGGGGCCGCCATGGATCAGCGCATTGGTCATGAGATTGAGCAGGGCCTCCTGCAGCATCACCTCATCGCCCAGAATGCGGCAGGGGCGGGGCGGGGCAGACACGGTCACTGTCAGGGAGAGCGGGTCGTTTTGGCTTTTGAACCGCTCGATTGTTACGTGCACGATCTCCGAGAGGTCCAGTTCTTGCCCGTTCACAGCGATATCTGCGCCTTTTGCACGTTCAAATGACAAAAGCTGGTTGGTCAAATGCGTGGCGTCGCGCGCGGCGGTCACCAGCTCTGCACTGCGGGTTTTCATCGCTGCAGGTGACGGAGCATTTTGCACGGCTTCTGCGAGAGCGAGGACGCTCGCAATGGGGTTGCGCAGTTGATGGGCCGCGTTGGAGATAAACTCGTCTTTCGAGCTGATCCGGCGCGACACGCGGTCGAGCAATGTGTTCAGGGTCGAGACAATGCCTTGCGCCTCAACCGGGACATCGCGGCGAATGGGTTCCAACTCATTCGGGTTGCGCTTTGCAATCGCGCCCTGCAATTCGAGCAGGGGGCGCAGGCCGAGGCCGACACCGAACCAGACAATCAACGCCACGGAGGCGACCAGCAGCCCGATCACGGTGTTGGCGCGCAGAGCGACCTCATTGACGAAACTGCTGCGGACCTTGGTGTCCTGCCAGACCGTAATGGTGAATATCCCCGAGACGCCATCCACGGTTGTGACGTCCTGAAACCGCAGGACGCGGACGGTTTTGCCCTGATAGACGGCTTCGTAATAGAGCGGCTGCTGCAGATCCTGCGTTTCTTCGACGGGCGCGACAGGGGGGGTGGCGTAGCCCGTGACGAAAACACCGTCAGGTGCGAAAACGTGGTAAAACACCTCCCCGCCTGACGTGTCGCCGAGCAAATTTCGGGTCTCGGGCCCGAGCGCATCCCCGCCCGAGACGGCCACGTCGCGCGAGATTGCGAGCGCGGCAGAGAGCAATCCACGGTCGAAAATATCCTCCGCACGGTTGGTGGCGTTGCGCACCTGCCATGCCGCGGCCGCAATGGAGACGATGAGCAGCGGCGTCAGGATGATGACGATCAGGCGGGCGCGCAGCGATTTAGGCATCATGGCGCATGCTCTGCCAGCAATTGATAGCCGAGGCCGCGCTGCGATTTGATCACCACATCATGCGGTTTCAGCCGTGCGCGCAGTCGGGAGACATAGACCTCGATCACTTTCTCTTCGACATCTGCGCCGACGCCATAGACGTAATCAAGCAGCGCTTCCTTGGAGACGAGCCGACCATCGGCAGAGAGCAGGCATTCGAACACAGAGAGTTCCCGCCGCGGCAGGTCCAGCGGGTGATCGCCCGCGCGGATTTGGCGCGCATCGGTGTCGAAATGGAGCCCGCCGATCTCAAGCGTCTGCCTGTTGGGAATGCTGCGCCTGCGGCTGAGCGCGCGTACGCGGGCCTCCAGTTCGGCCATTTCAAACGGTTTGATCAAATAATCATCCGCGCCCGCATCCAACCCGATCACGCGATCTTCCGTTTCTGCGCGGGCCGTCAAGAGAATGACGGGCCGTTGATCGCCCGCTGCGCGCAAGTGCTTGAGCAGGGTCAGCCCATCTGTGCCGGGCAGGTTGATGTCAAGGATGATCAGGTCGGACCCGTCGGATTTGAGAAACGCATCGGCCTCTGAGCCGTCATGCAGCATGTCGACGGCATGGCCTGCATCCTGCAACCTGTAGGCGATGCCTTTGGCCAGTCCGACATTATCCTCAACAAGGGTGATCCGCATTTTCTTCAGGTCCGAAAGTTTCATGCAAGGTTCGCAGGTCATGCTGAAGACATCAACAGGGGGCGGACACCCCCGGGCAATTGATGTTTTAGGCACGTTCGAGGGGAGGTGCCGTGTTCAAGGGAGGAACATATGTCCACTTACAAAACCACGCGTCGCGTGGCCGTTGGTGTTTTGGCCGCTGCCGCAGCGAGTGTCACCTTTCAAGCCAATGCAGGCGGTCATGGGATAGATCTGGCCGGTAAAACCGTGGAGTGGATCATTCCATTCTCGGAAACCGGGGGCTCTGCGAAATGGGCGAATTTCTACGCGCCGCTTTTGTCTGAGGCGCTGCCCGGTCAGCCGACTGTCGTTGTGAAATTCATGCCGGGCGCGGGCTCGACCAAGGGCGCGAATTTCTTTCAAAAGCAATCCTATGAAGACGGCACGCTGATTTTCGGCTCCTCCGGCTCGACGCAGTTTCCGTTCCTGCTGGGCGATCCGCGCGTGAAGTATAACTACGCGGATTGGAACGTGGTTCTGGCCTCTGGCACGGGTGGCGTGGCGTATCTGCCGCCTGATCTGGCCGCAAAAATGGACGGAATGGATGCTTCCGGCCTGCAGGGCGAGGATTTCATCTATGGCAATCAGGGCGCGACGCGCCTTGATCTGGTTCCGACCTTGGCCTGGGAGATGCTGGGTCTGAATGTGGAAAGCGTGATGGGCATCAAGGGGCGCGGCGACGGGCGTTTGATGTTTGAGCGCGGCGAGGCGAATATTGATTATCAGACCTCGTCGTCTTTCCTGAAAGGTGTGACGCCCTTGGTGGAGGCCGGCAGCGCGGTGCCGATGATGACATGGGGTGCGCTGGATGCGGATGGCGCGATCACGCGCGACCCGACGTTCCCCGATATCCCGACCTTCAAGGAGGTTTGCGAGGCCACGGATGGGTGTGAGACCTCCGGCGAGAAATGGGAGGCGTGGAAGGCGTTTTTCATTGCAGGCTTCCCTGCGCAGAAGATGGTGTTTCTGCCAAACGGTGCTTCCAATGATGCGATTGTCACTTACACGGCCGCCTTTGAGGCTGTGAAAGCGCGTGCGGATTTCGCGGAGATTTCCGGCGCGCGTCTGGGCAAATACCCGCAAATGACGGGCGATGCGGCCCAAGCTGCGCTTGATAGCGGCACCAATGTCGCCCCTGAGGCCAAGGCGTTCGTCGTGAACTGGCTGGAAGAGAAATACGGCGTTTCGCTCAAGTAAGCTGCGTTTTTCGAGCGCCCTGCCGGCGTGGCAGGCGGGGCGTTTTATCAAGCGCAGTGGGGGGATTTGATCATGGACGTTATCATGGAAGCGCTGCCTGCTTTGGGCAATGCGTGGGGATTGATCCTGCAGCCCGTCGTGCTGGGATATCTGGTGCTGGGCGTGGTGATGGGGCTGTGCATCGGGGTGTTTCCTGGCTTGGGCGGCATTGCGGGGCTGTCGCTGTTGCTGCCGTTCATGTTCGGGATGGACCCGATCCTGGGGCTGGCCCTGATGGTGGGGATGGTCGCGGTGGTGCCGACCTCTGACACGTTTGCATCTGTGCTGATGGGCATTCCAGGCTCATCGGCGTCGCAAGCCACTGTGCTCGACGGATTTCCGATGGCCAAGCGCGGGGAAGCGGCGCGCGCCTTGTCGGCCGCCTTCGCCTCGTCGCTGTTTGGAGGGCTGGTCGGGGCCAGCTTTCTGACGATCTTCATCCTCGTGGCGCGGCCCATTGTGCTGGAATTCCGCACGCCGGAGCTGTTGATGATCACCATTTTCGGCCTGTCCATGGTGGGCATTCTGGCGGGGCGCGTGGCGATCAAGGGGATCGTGGCGGCGGGGCTCGGTATGCTGGTCGGCACGATTGGGGAGGGGGCTTCCTCCGGTGATCTGCGCATGTCGTCCTATGACTTTCCCTATCTGACGGATGGGCTGAAACTGGTCATCGTAGGCCTTGGCATCTTCGCGATCCCGGAGATCATCGCGCTGCTGCGTCAGGACAAGGCGATTTCCCAAGAGCCGCAGCTGGGTGGCGGCTGGCTGGACGGTGTTAAAGACTGGTTTGCCAATATCTGGCTGTCGATGCGCTGTTCCATCATTGGGGTCGTCGTCGGCGTCATTCCGGGCCTTGGCGGGTCGGTGGTCGACTGGATTGCCTATGGCCATTCGGTCCAGACCACCAAAGACAAGTCCCAGTTCGGCAAGGGTGAGGTGCGGGGCGTGATCGGGCCGGAAAGCTCGAACAATGCCAAGGAGGGCGGCGGGCTGGTCCCGACGCTTCTATTCGGCATCCCCGGTTCAGGCTCTATGGCGATTTTCATCGGGGCCATTGCGCTGTTGGGGTCGGGCCAGATCGAGGTCGGTCCTGCGATGCTCAAAAACAACCTCGATATCACCTATTCCATCGTTTGGCTGCTCGCGCTGGCCAATGTCGTGGGCACGATCATCTGCATCGCTTCTTCGGGCGGCATTGCAAAGCTGACAACCATCCGTTTCGCGCTTTTGGCCCCGTTCCTGTTCATGATCATCAGCTTTGCGGCGTTTCAGTCGGGCCAGAACCTAATGGATCTGGTCGCCCTGATCGGGATCGGGTTTCTGGGCATCATGATGCGGCGCTTTGATTGGTCGCGGCCTGCCTTTCTGATCGGTTTCGTGCTGTCCAATCCCGCCGAAACCTACGCAAACCAAGCGCTGCAAATCGCGCAGTCCCGGTTCCGCAAGGGCTTTGCGGAGGGCATCGACTACATCTTCACGCCGATTGTCATTGTGTTGTTGATCATCACGATCCTTTCCGTCGTGATTGGGTTGCGGCAAGCCAAGAATATTCTGGCGGAAGGCGATGTGAAATCGGGCTCCAAACGCGCGCCCTTCGTGTTCCTGCTGATCATCACCGGCTATATCGGCTACGCGTTTTACGATGCGGCCTCCATCCCCTCGTTCAGCCGTGACCGGACCTTCCCGATGTTTGTGGCGGGGGTCTGCCTTGTCGGATGCCTCGTCCTGATCATTCGCATGATGCTGAAGCCGGAGACGGATAAGATCTTCGCGGATCGCGAGTTGAACGGCGAGGATGCGGAGGCAACCTTTGGGCTTTGGCCGACGCTGGCATGGTTTGCCGGGCTTTTGATCCTGACCTCTTTGCTGGGCTTCATCCTTGCGCTGGCGATTTTCCTGTTCAGTTTCATGCGGGTCCGGGCACAGGTCAGCACGGTCTTTGCTGCCATCTATGCCGCGGCGGGCATAGCGTTCATGTGCGGCATGGCCGCCTTGTTGAACCGTGATTTCCCGCCCGGATTGCTGCAGAGCTATGTTGATCTGCCGTGGCCGTTCACGTGACACAGACGGCTATCCCCTTTCTGTTCATGCGCGGCGGAACTTCACGTGGGCCGTATCTGAACCGCGCGGATTTGCCGGAGGATCCGGAGCAATTGGCAGAGGTGCTTCTGGCGATTGTGGGCTCCGGGCATGCGCTCAATATCGATGGGATTGGCGGCGGGGCCGCAGTGACGACCAAGGTTGCGATGCTGTCGCGCGCGCAGGACAATTGGGCGGATGTCGATTACTTTTTCGCGCAAGTCAGCGTGGAGGACCGTCTGGTCGATTTCAAACCCACTTGTGGCAATATCCTGTCGGGTGTCGGTCCTGCCGCCATCGAGATGGGGCTGGTCGCTGCGCAGGACGGGGAGACGACGGTGAATGTCCATGCCGTCAACACGGGCGCGCGGGTCGTGGCGAAGGTGCAGACGCCGGACCTGTCCGTCACCTATGACGGGACCGCGCGGATCGACGGTGTGCCGGGGACCGCAGCGCCGATTGGCCTGCAATTCATGGACACGGTCGGCGGTGCGACAGGGGCTTTTCTGCCAACAGGCAAGCTGATCGACGTGGTGGACGGGGTTGAAGTGACCTGCATGGATGTCGCCATGCCGATGGTGATCGCAAAGGCGGAGAGCTTCGGGTTGACGGGCTATGAGACGGCCGCGGCACTTGATGAGAATGCTGCCTTCATGGCGCGCATGGAGGAGGTTCGCCTGCAGGCCGGTGCATTGATGGGGATGGGGGATGTCAGCGCATCTGTGACGCCGAAATTCGGGATCGTTGCCCCGCCAACACAAGGGGGCACGGTTGCCGTGCGGTATTTCATGCCGTGGAACTGTCATCCCACGATGGCCGTGACCGGGGCGCAATGTCTGGCCTCCTGCGTTTTGACGCCGGGCACGGTGGCCGATGTGGCAATGCCCAGTGAAAGCCCGGCGCGACTGGTGCTGGAGCATGCATCAGGTGTGATCGAGGTGATTGTGGATTTCGAGAACGGGCAGGGCGGTTTCGTTTTGAACTCCGCCGGTTTGACGCGGACGGCCAGGAAACTGGCTGCCGGAGAGGTGTTCGTGCCAAAGCATGTCTGGGCGGGGGATTGATCTTTCGGTCATATTGTATACTATAGTATACATTAAAGAGCAGGTGACCCATGACAGACGGATATCAAGACTGCATTCTGGCTGCGCGTGCTGAGTTGGGCGTGGCGCGCCAATTGCTACAGGAGGAGATCACCCGCTATCCAGCGCCGATTGCGGGTTGTGACGCGCAGTTCAATCATCTGCTCGCGGAGCGCCAAAAGGTCTTGGCGGCGATTCAATCGCTTGATGATGCGGTTTTCGTACCGACACCGCGTCGCCCGACGCCCACATCCGGGGTGGAAAGCCGGTGAAAGTTCACATTCTGGATGACTGGTTTGACACGCTGCGCGCATTGCCATGTTTTGAGAAGCTTGCCGCGCATGAGGTCACGGTCTGGACGGATCATCAGCCGGCTCCTGTGGCGCTATCAGCGCGGGTGCAGGACGCAGAAGCATTGGTGCTGTTTCGCGAGCGCACCGCGATTGGCGCGGAGTTGCTGGCGCGTCTGCCGCATTTGAAACTGATCTCTCAGCGCAGCGTCTATCCGCATGTGGATGTGGCGGCCTGCTCAGCGCATGGCGTGCTGTTATGTTCAAACATGCATTCCGATACGCCATCCTATGCGGCGGCGGAGCATACGCTGGCGCTGATCCTTGCCAGCTATCGCCAGATCCCTGCGCAGACGGCATCGCTGAAAGCTGGGACCTGGCAAAGCGGTGTGGGCCGGACGCTGCGCGGGCGCGTCTTGGGGCTTTACGGCTATGGGCGCATTGCGCGCGCAGTGGCGGGTTATGCGAAAGCCTTGGGCATGGCAGTGCACTGGTGGTCCTCGGAGGAGGGGCGGGCGCGTGCGGCGCAGGATGGCGAAACGGTCGCGCCGTCGCGCGCGGCGTTCTTTGGCGGTTCCGATATCGTCAGCGTGCATGTGCGCCTGAAGCCCGGGACGCGGGGGATCATCACCGCGCAGGACTTGGCGGCGATGCGCGCGCGCAGCTTGTTTGTGAATACGTCGCGCTCCGGACTGGTGGCGGCGGGCGCGTTGGAGGCGGAGGTCGCGCGGGGCCGCATCCATGCGGCTGTCGATGTGTTCGACAGCGAGCCTTTGCGCGACATTGCGCATCCGCTTTTGACCCATCCCAATGTGCTGGCGACGCCGCATATCGGTTATGTCACCGAGGATGAGTTTGATCTGCAATTCGCGGATATTTTCGATCAGATCAACGCCTATGCGGCGGGTGAGCCGATCCATATGATCAATCCCGAAGCTTGGAAGGCAGCGTGAAATGCGGATGACCCCGAGACTAAGAGGCCGGTCTGGCTGCGGCGCCTAGGCGTCTTTGGGCAGGGCTTCGGCGCGGGCTTTGACGTCACCTGCCAGCACACCCATAGCCAGGGAGGCGGCGGCGCGGGTGATTGGGGTGAAGAACCACGCCGGGGCGAGGAGGCGGTCAAATTGCAAGGATACGGTCAGTTCAGTCGCGGCGCCTTTGGGTGTGACCTGATAGGTGAGCCGTTTGAAACCGACCCATTGGGCAAAGGGGCTCGTGTCTGATCGGGTTTCGAATGTGGTATGCGTGGCGCTGCGCTCTACGACGTGCAGGGTCAGAAACCCGCGTCCTTCCCGGCCTGCGAAGGCCACTTTGCGGGTTGCACCGAGGGCCGTGCCTTCGTCGATCGCAACCTCTGTCGGTTGTGGGAATGACATCAAGATGCCCGGCAGTGGCACATCGGGGGAGGTGGCTGTCTCCATCACCTGCCAGACCTGTTGCGGGGGCGCGTTTATGAGCACGGTTGAACCCGATTGCTGGTCCGGTGCGAAGCTGAAGCCCACCGGATGGCCTTCGAGGCTGAAGACAGCCAAGAGAAGGGATGCAGCGACAAGGCTCCCATAATCAAAAAGCCGGCTGCGTGGCCCGTTCGGCCCGGCTCGGTTGGTCAGCCATTTGATGGCTTGGAACAGGATATAGATGCAAAGCGCGATCAGGCCGCAGATGATCGCGATAACCGCAACGCAGAACACCACGATGAAGGCTATCTGGACGAATTCGAGCGCGTCGAAATTTGCTATGCCCGGGCTTGGCGCGATCAGGCTCGCGGTGAAAATGACAGCGGCCATTCCGGCGGCTGTCTGCGCGCTGCGCCGATAGATAACGGAGGAGAAGCCGGGTGCCATCTGGCGGGTGAGCGTCAGCCAAACCAGATGGGTGAGCATGATCACCAGGACCGGCGTGACGAATTGAAGGCCGGTCGTGACATAGGCAGATTGCGAGATTGTCCAAGCGTAAAGAAGTGCAGCAGTTGCGGCGCAGATATGTATGAACGCGCGGCTTGCGCGTGAGCTTCGTGGCATATGCGCCTCCGATTAATTATGGGGAAGAATGTGCCTAGGGACGCGGGTAAGTACAGCGTGCAAATTGTCCCACAGGATGCGGGCGAAGAAGCTGGTCAGCTGGCATGTGCGACGCCAAGGACGCCTACCCCGATCAGGCTGAGCGCCCATGCGATGTCGAGGTTGAACCACGTCTTTGACAGGAATTTCAGACCGAGCCAGAAATACATGGCCCCCGCCAGCACACCGCCTGCGAGCATCATGGCGGCGGTATGCGCGGTGGCGACGGTGAAGGCCGTTTTAACATTGTCACTCATCAAGGACGCGGCGGCCTGGTGGCCGGTGTCGAGCTCTGCCACGGCGCAGATGCCAAGAAAGATCGGGACCAGCATCAGGCCTGCGCCATGCGCAATGGCTGCGAGGAAGGACCAGAGGCCAAGCTGTGTAGGTTTGACGCGAGCGAGGAAGCGCGGGTGGCGGCGGTTCCACAGCAAGTAAAGGCCGAGGCCTATGACCAGAAGCCCTGCGCCGATGCGGATTTGGCTTTCCCATTCGATCAGCGTGATCATCAGGGTGAAGGGCAACAGGATCGCGGTCATGGCGATAAAATGGCCGAGGGATAATGCCCCCAGCGCGCGAAGAAGCGCGCTTGGTTTCTGCTCAAACAGCGCAGCGGAGACGGCCAAAGGCCAGCCCATGCCGGGGTTTACGCCGTGGTAGAGGCCAGAGAGAATGACGGCCCCCCAGAGGGCCGCCAAGGATGTCGGATCAGTGAGCACCTAGACGTTGGGGTAGCAGAAGCTATCCGTGGAACAGTCGCCGCCTTCGAGCCGGATCTGGTGTGATCTGAGGCCCTTGGGGAAGTCGACATAAAAGTCCTTGTCGAGGTGGAAGCCGTTCTCGTCATTAGTGGCCATGACCATCTGGCCGCCTTCGTCATCGGGGTAGAACTGGTCGTCCCATGTTGAGTAGAGCGAGTTGGTCCAGTAGACGCGTTTGCCGTCGCGGCTGATCTCGACCATTTGCGGGCCGTAGACGAAGGGTTTCCCATTGGGGTGAGCTGCACCGCGTGCGATGCCGCCGACCTCAACCTTGCCCGCCAGAACCGGGTTCATCGGGTCGGAGACGTCATATTGATGCATCTCGCCCAAGCCCCAGCAGGCGACATAGAGGTATTTGTCATCGAGGCTGAGGTCTATGTCAGTCACCAGTGGTGGCACGGCGCCGAAGCCTTTGAGCAGCTCGGGCAAGTTGTCGGCATCTTCGGGACGCGGGTCGATGGTGATGGTTTTCTTGGCCTGCCATGTGCCATCATCGTCGCGCCACCACGTGAAAATCGCGCCTTGCAGGTTGGTCGTGTCGACCACCACGCCGCAGAAGCCGTAGGATTTGGCCGGGTCATGGGCGGGACGGATTTCGAGCGCCATCTGGTAGTTCTCGCCGAAATCAATGGTTTGGATATTCTTGCGTTTGCGCAGGTCCCAGAAATGGATCGAGTGCCCGTATTTGTTGGAGAGCAAGTCCTCCGGTACGACGCCATCCTCAAATTGCGGTGGCAGACCCCATTCGGAGCTCACCATGTAATCCTGCGGCAGGTTCCACCAGAAGTCGTAATGCTTGTCCTGCTTGCCGCGGTCGATCTCATACTGGCCGATGATCTCGAAGGTTTCGCAATCAAGGATGAAGATGCCGGGAGGGCCGTCTGTGCCATCTTCGCCGCCACCACCGAGGGTAGAAACATAGATGCCTTCCGGCCCGCAATGAATCGTGTGAGGTCGGGAATAGCCGGTTTTGGCAAAGACTTCTTCGGGCTCGATTGTTTTGTGGATTTTGGCCTTCAGCGGGTCTTTGACGTCGATGATGTAAATGCGGGACGACCGGATGCCCGGCACGATCAGGTAGCGGCGCTCAAGGAAGGCGTGACCAGTGAGCGGCGAAAGCGATGAGGAGCAGGCATTCCAGCCAAAATGGTGAAACTCGTCGCCTTTGTTGGGCACGATCACCTGATGGACGATCTGACCATATGTGTCGGATGTGGGGTTTACATCGACGACCGCAATGCCGTCGGATTGGGTGCCATCCGGGCTGAGCATCACGGTAAACGCGTAATTCTCCGTCGGCGCGGCCATGGCCAGCTGCGGTGTGGCGTGGAATGTTGGATCTGGTCTCAAATTCATATCTGCGTCCTCCCAGTCGCAAAGCAGCGTAGGGGATGGCATTGGCCCGGCCCAGACTGCGGTTTTGCCGTCGATGCGTGTTGGCCTCGCATTGCGGCATTCAAATGTAAGACAATTGAAGGGCGGTTTATTCTACATTGCAAGAAAAATCTGAAACACTGTTTCGCATTCCGGCAGATATCGGAACAATGTTCTGCGCATGCAGGGTGCCCTAAGGGCTGCGGTCGCCTTTCAGGATAGCGGCCATTTGATCCTGCAGCTCAACCTCCCAAGTGTCTGCCATCTCGCGCACGGCCGCCATGTAGGTTTCATTCTCAAAAGCGGGGATGTTTGGGTCGTAATGCCGGGCGAGGGCGAGCATGGATTTGCGGTCCATTTGATTGAAGGCCTCTTTCATCTCTTCCGCTGTTTCGAGCGGCACGCCCAGCGACTCCAGCGCAGAGCGCCCGATGCGCAGGGAACTGTCATAAGTGTCGCGGATGATCTCGCGACAGCCTGCCTGATAGAGGTCGTAGACATGCTGGCGGTCGACCGCGCGGGCCACGACCTTGAGGTCCGGATAGGTGTTGATCGCGTATTTCACGAGATGCGTGATCTGTTCCTTGTTGTCGATGGCCACGACCAGCAGCTTGGCCTCCGCAATGCCTGCCGAATGCAGAAGATCAGAGCGGGTGGCGTCGCCGTAATAGGCTTTGACGCCGAATTTCGCGAGCATATCGAGCTGTTTGGAGCTGTAATCGATCACTGTTGGCGTATGGCCCGCGCCTTTCAGCAGCCGGTTCACGATGCCGCCCACGCGGCCGTGGCCTGCGATGATGATGTGGCTTTGCTCGTCGATTTCATCCATGTCGCGCTCTTGGTCTGTGTCGTATTTCGGCGCGATGACGCGGTCATAGAGGATGAATAGCGCAGGGGTCAGCAGCATTGAGAGCGCCACAACCAGCAGCAGAAGATCGGCTGTTCCGGACGGGATCACGCCATTGGCGACGGTGAAAGACAGAAGCACGAAGCCGAACTCACCGGCCTGCGCGAGGCCGAGGGCGAAGAGCCATTTGTCTGCGCCTTTCAGGCGGAAGGCGAAGCCGAGGATCAAAAGCACCGCGGCTTTCACCGCCATGAGACCGATGGTCAGGCCGAGGATGGTGAAGAGGTTTGCGCCGAGCAGCCCGAAATCAATGCCTGCACCGACGGTCATGAAGAACAGGCCCAGCAGAAGCCCTTTGAACGGGTCGATGTCGGATTCAAGCTCGTGGCGATACTCGCTATTGGCCAGCACAACGCCTGCAAGGAAAGTGCCGAGCGCAGGCGAGAGGCCGACAAGCGACATCAGCAGCGCGATGCCGATCACCATCATCAGCGCGGTGGCGGTAAAGAGCTCGCGCAGCTCCGCACCGGCGATGAAGCGGAAGATCGAGCCCGTCAGGAAATTGCCGCCAAGGATCACGGCGGCAATGGCGCCGATGGTGACGAGGGTGGTTTGCCAGCCGGAGAGCCCGTCAACGAGGCTCATTTGCGGGCCGTGGCTGTCATCTGCGTGGCTGTCGCCATGTGCAGCGACATCTCCCGCGACATCCATCAGCTCAGGCAAGGCGAGCAGGGGGATCAGGGCCAGCATGGGGATAACGGCAATGTCCTGAAAGAGCAGGACAGAGAAGCTCGACTGCCCGCCATCGCTTTTCATCAGGCCCTTTTCTTGCAATGTTTGCAGTACGATAGCGGTTGAGGACAACGCGAGCACAAGGCCTATGGCCAGCGCGATGGTCCAGGGCTGGCCGAACAGCATCGCCACACCCATCACGCCGAGGGTCGTCAGCCCGACCTGCCCGCCGCCGAGGCCCAACAGCTTGGCGCGCATGGACCAGAGCAGTTTGGGTTCGAGCTCCAACCCCACGAGGAACAGCATCATCACGACGCCAAATTCCGCGAAATGCTGGATGGAGATCACATCCACATGGAGGAGTGCGAGGATCGGACTGATCACGATGCCCGCGATCAGGTAGCCAAGCACAGAGCCAAGGCCGAAGCGGGAGGCGATGGGTACTGCGATCACGCCAGCGATCAGAAAGATGAAGGCGAGCAGCAAGAAGTCGGTCATATGGATTGTCCCCCGAAGCCTGATCCCAAACCTAGGAGGAAGGCTGCCGGATTGCTAGGTGTTCAAGACGGGGTAGAGCGAGGCCATCAACAAACCGGCCATGGTCCAGTTGAAGATGCGCAATCGCGCGGGGTTGGTCAGGACGCGGCGCAATTGCTGGCCGATCAACGTCCATGTGCTGACGGCGGGGCCATTGACGAGGCCAAAGGTGCAGGCCACAGCGGCAACAGCCCAGATGGAGGTGCCGAGCGAATAGACCGTCACAGCCGTCAAGGCCATGGCCCAGGCTTTGGGGTTGACCCATTGGAAGGCAGCCGCCTGTAGAAAGGTCATCGGCGTGCCCGCTGCTTCGCCCTCTTTCGGGGGCGCGGCATTGGCGATTTTCCACGCGAGCCACGCCATGTAGAGCACGCTCAGGACTTTCAGGACCGTGTGCAGAACCGGGTAGGCCTCAAAAATTTGCGCAAGGCCCAGACCCACGAGGAACACCATCAGCGTGAAGCCAAGTGCGATGCCCAGCATATGCGGGATGGTGCGCCAGAAGCCGAAATTCGCGCCAGAGGCCATCAGCATCAGATTGTTCGGCCCCGGCGTGATGGAGGAGACGAGCGCGAAGCCTGCAAGGCCGATGAGGATTTCACTATTCATAAGCGCAACGCTATGCGAGGACTTGCGCAGTTTGATTGCGTTGTTACGGTGATACTGGGTATTTTCACAATTTGGCGGCGTGATGGATCAGATTAACGAAAAGATATTGCGTGAATTGTCGCGCGACGGGCGTCTCAGCAATATCGAGCTTGCGGATCGGGTGGGGCTTTCCGCCTCGGCCTGTTTGCGGCGCGTGCAGGATTTGGAGAAGCGCGGCGTGATCAAAGGCTACCGCGCTGTCCTGGATCGCGACATGATGGGCGCGGGGTTTGTCGCCTATATCGCGGTTGGGCTGTCGGACCATTCCAAGGCCTCGCAAGAAGCGTTCGAGACGTCCATTGCACGCGCGTCTGAAGTCAGGGAGTGTCACAATATCACTGGCACAGTTGAATATTTGCTGCGCATCGAATGCGCCGACCTGCCAAGCTACAAGCATTTCCACACGGAGATACTGGGCGTCCTGCCGCAGGTGAATTCAATCACCAGCTACATTGTCATGGGCTCACCAAAAGACGAGCGGGCTTGAGGCGCATTGGAAGGGGACCATTTCAGATATTGCCGCAAACTGTGCGTGGTTGCACAATGCCGTTGAGGTTCGTTCGAAATTTGATGGGGGAAGGAAAATGACGAAGCTGAAATTGATGACAACAGGTGCTGCACTGTGCCTGATCTTTGCGTTGTCTTGCGTGATGACCGCGTCAGCGGCATACGCGCAGGAAGGGCCGTTCAAAATCAGGGTGCAGGGAAAATACTTCATTGGCAGCGGCGTGATTGATCGCCGCACGCCCGGCAGGCTCGCAAAAGCGATGGCAGATCACAAGAACATCAAAGTCCTTGTCTTGTCCTACGTTCCCGGCTCCGATGATGACGAGGCCAATCTGCAAGCGTCACGGATGGTGCGCAACGCCGGGTTGACCACAGTGGTGCCTGCAAAAGGGCTGATCGCGTCAGGTGGCACGGATATGTTCCTCGCAGGCAAACGCCGCATCGTCGAGAAGGGTGCCTGTGTCGGAGTGCACAGTTGGGCGGCAGGCAACCGGCAGGGCGCAGATTTTCCCGATAACTCAGGAGAACACAGGCTTTATCTCGATTACTACCGGGCGATTGGTATTAATCCGGACTTCTACTGGTTCACATTGGATGCCGCTGATGCGGATGAGATGCATTGGATGTCCGTCTCTGAAATCAATGCGTTTCGTGTTGCCACCCGCAAGCTGACACATGGCGGTGAGAGTGAAGACCGCCGATATGATCGCTGCGACAGGCGGTAGGGCGGCCTCAGCCAATAAAAAACGGTGGTGCCGGGAGGAGGTGGCACCACCGTTTCTATTGAGACGATCTAACCTCAGGGAGGAGGTTGGGTTAGACCGTTGTTGCAACACGGCCCCTCGGGAGGAGGTGGGGGCAGGCGTTGCAGGTCTTGCGGTGGGGCCTTAATCGGGAGGAAACAGGACCCAGCGCAAATCTCGATTATTCTGTGTAAGCGGCCTCATAGGCGATGCGCTTGATCTCAGAGCGATGAATGCCCAGATCAGCCAATTCGCGGCTGGACAGATCATTCAGCTCGTTGAGCGTCGTGCGGTAAACGCGTGCACGACGGGTACGTGCGGAGAGGTCTGCAAACACTGCGCGCAGACGATCTGCGACGGTGACGTTGGAAGTTGATGCGTATGCCATTTTCTTTTCCTTTGCGGTTGCGTCGGCGTGGCGGGCGGTCCCGGGCGCCAACAAGTATCGTTTTGTTGTGTCCCATATTTAGGTATATGCTGCGCTGCCGCAAGCCCCTTGGGTGCAATGCTGCTATGCAGCATTTGCATGGCTTAACTGCCTGTTTTTATTACTTAACCTCACGTTAATGTGAGGTGGTATTTGCCCAATTTTTGCCCGGTTTGGTGCCAAAGCGCCATCAATATGTGCTGTTTGGGAAAACTGTCGCAGAGCTTTGGGGTTGTGCTTTGCGTCGCTGCCCTACAGTTAAGCATAATGGTAGAACAAAGGGCGTATCGATGAGCGTGACCAAAGAGCAGATTCTTGCCGCACTCCAGAGTTTGGGGCTGCCAGATGGCGGTGATTTGGTCTCTCGCGACATGATCCGGGCCTTGCATGTAGAGGGCGGCACAGTTCGATTCGTCATCGAAGTGGCCCCCGATCTGGCGCCGAAATTCGGCGGTGTGCGGGATGCGGCGCAGGCTGCGGTTTCCGGGGTTGAGGGGGTGGAGAGCGTCTCCGTCGTTTTGACCGCGCATGGGCCCGCACCCAAAGCGCCCGCCGCGAGTGCGCCGCCGTCGTTGAAGGTCGGTGGCCATCCCAAGCCTCAGGCGGAGCCCACAAAGCCGTCAGGCGTTGACCGTATCGTGGCGATTGCGTCCGGCAAGGGCGGCGTTGGTAAATCAACACTGTCGTCGAATTTGGCGGTCGCTTTGGCCAGGCAGGGGCGCAAGGTCGGTTTGCTCGATGCCGATATATACGGTCCATCCCAGCCGCGGATGATGGGGGTGTCAGACCGGCCGAAATCGCCCGATGGCAAGACGATCATTCCTTTGCATGCGCATGGCGTCACTGTGATGAGCATCGGGCTGATGATGGACCCGGACAAAGCCGTTGTCTGGCGCGGGCCGATGTTGATGGGCGCGCTGCAACAGATGATGGGGCAGGTCGAGTGGGGGGAGCTCGATATTCTGCTGGTCGATCTGCCACCCGGTACAGGGGATGTGCAGCTGACCCTGTGCACCAAGACGCAGATGACCGGGGCGATTGTCGTCTCTACCCCGCAGGATGTGGCGCTGCTGGATGCGCGCAAGGCGCTCGATATGTTCAAGACCTTGCACACGCCGGTGCTGGGTCTGGTGGAAAACATGTCCCATTATATATGTCCGACCTGCGGGACAGAGGCGCATCTGTTCGGGCATGGCGGTGTGAGGGACGAGGCCGCGAAGCTGGGATTGCCGTTTCTGGGCGAAATCCCTTTGCAGCTGGATATCCGGCTGGCGGGTGATGGCGGCACACCTATTGCAGCGGGCGAAAGCAAGATCGCTGACGCATATAATGTGCTGGCCAAACGTTTGATTGATGGCGGGATGGCCTGACCCCCGCTTCGCGCTAGGCGGCGCTTTGCAATGCGCGGGCGAGGCGTTTGATGCCCTCGTCTATCGTTCTTAGGTCTGGCAGCGAGAAATTCAGCCTCAGACTGTTCGCACCCGAGCCATCCGCAAAGAACGCGCCACCCGGCACGAATGCCACGTTTTCCGTTTTGATCGCATGTGCAAGGCACGCTGCGCCATCCATGGTTTTGGGAAGTGTCAGCCAGATGAACATGCCGCCCTGAGGCTGTGTCCAAGCGATCTCATCCGGCATGTGGCGCTCAAGCGCTGTCAGCATCGCGTCGCGCTTTTCGCGATAGGCTTCGCGCAGTTTGGCGCCATGAGTGTCAAAGATACGGCTTGCCACGTGATGCATGACCATCTGATTGATTGTCGGCGATTGCAGATCGGAGCCCTGTTTGATCAGCTCCAGACGTTCAATGGCGGGACGCGCTGCACAGACCCAACCGACGCGCAGGCCGGGTGTCAGGGTTTTTGAGAAACTGCCGCAATAGAGCGTACGGGTTTGGTCAATGTGACCGTTGCGCTGGATATCGCGTGCGAGGATGGGCGGGATCGCTTCGCCCTCATAGCGCAGGGCCTGATAGGCGGCGTCCTCGATCACAGCGATGTCCAGACGCTCTGCCTGATCCAGCAGCGCGTCCCGCTCCGTCAGATCAAGCGTGCGGCCGGTCGGATTGGCAAAATCAACGGATGCGTAGGCGAATTTCACCCGCCCGCCCATCGCAGCTGCGGCATCCTTGTAAGAGGCGTCGTCGCGATTGGCCATCGGATCCAGCCGATCATAGACGGGCTCATAGGCATTGAAAGCGCCCAATGCGCCCAGATAAGTGGGCCAGGTCACGAGCGCCGTGTCATTTGCGGACAGAAACAGTTTGCCCAGATAATCCAGCGCTTGCTGAGAGCCGGAGGTGATCAGGATGTTGTCCACGCTGCAAGGGATGTCGATCCTGGCCATCTCCTCCACGATCCATTCGCGCAAGGGCAGGTATCCGGCAGAGGTGGAATACTGAAGCGCGCGCGCAGCATTCTGAGGCGTCAGCATGTCCGCATAGGCTTGCTGGAACGCGTCTGCCGGGAAAAGGGCAGGGTCAGGAATGCCGCCCGCGAAAGAGATGACGTCCGGCTGGTCGAGCAGTTTCAGCAACTCGCGGATTTCTGATGCCTTCATCCGCGTTGCGCGGCTGGCGAGTATCTCTTCGAGCTGCATTTCGGCTCCTCCCGCCTGACAGAGTGGGGACGGGCAGATATAAGTCAATAATACTGACCTTACTGTAACCTGTTGTGATCGACCGGCGGATGTTGGCGCATCAGCCTGTGGATAAGCTTGAAACGCCGCGCGAAATGACTCATTTCGGTGGGATTCGTATGGGATCACATGGGACACGCCCGGGATTTCGCGTCGTTTTGCCTGAATCACGGGAAAATATGGGAAAAACTGCAAAAAATTTTGATACTATATCTAGTGGTTGATCGGCGCCGTACCACACTCCCGGCCAGTTGAGCCCCATCTGCACAGGGTATCTGAGCTTTTTGCGCCACAGGCGACCATGTGTGCCCATATTTTTCCATTGCTTCCCATAAAGTGGCATGGCACTACTGTGTCAGTCGATGAGGACGGGCCAACAAACAAGGGGCATCTAAGAACCCCAAAGGCGACCAAAAGGTTTCATACAGGCACCCATTCACATCAGACGACGCCGAGCCCTGCGCGAGCAGACATCCCCCCAGGTGGCGCGGGTTTGGCATATCCCCAAGTGGGAACACGCGGCGGATTGATCAGTGGCAGCAGATCAATCCGCCGTTTTTATTTTCGGAGACCAGCTTGGGGGCCGGAGACGGAAAACGGGACAAAGGGGTCACATCACGTGGCACAACGGTTCAGAGGCGAAAGCGTCCACAAGGTGGACGGTAAGGGCAGGGTGTCTATCCCGGCCCAGTTTCGTCGTGTGATCGAGGCCGGTGACCCTGAATGGACCGACGGGCTTTCCCCATTTGTGACGATTGTCTATGGCGGCAAGCAGCGCGACTTCCTTGAAGCCTACACCGAAGAAGCGATTGCAGATGTCGATGCGCGGATCGAGCGGATGACGCGCGGCTCCAAAGAACGGCGCGCGATGGAGCATTTCTTCAACGGGCAATCCGTGCGCGTGCAGATTGATGACACGGGCCGATTGGTGCTGAGCCAGAAGCTGCGCGACAAGATCGGCATTTCGAATGAGGCTTACTTCATTGGTTCCGGCGATACGTTCCAAATCTGGGCGCCGGACGGGTTCGAAGACAAGAATGCTGATGTTGAAGAGTTCCTCGACAGTTTTGGCGATGATTTCGATCCGCTGACCCTTCTGGAGGGCACTGACGCCCCGATGGGGGAGTGAGGATGTCTGCAGCCGTGCGTGATCTTTCTGATGCACCGCACCTGCCGGTCCTGATTGACGCGATTTTGGATCACGTGGAGGCATCCGGCATCTGGCTGGACGGGACCTTTGGGGCTGGCGGCTACACACGGGCGTTTCTGGACGCGGGCGCAGATACTGTGATCGGCGTGGATCGCGATCCGATGGTGTTCGAGATGGCCAAGGTTTGGGCGGGCAGCTACGGCGACCGGCTGGAACTGGTGGCGGGGACATTCTCCGAACTGGACATTTTGGCGGGCCGCGCTTTGGACGGTGTTGTGCTCGATCTTGGCGTGTCTTCGATGCAGCTTGATCAGGCGGAGCGCGGCTTCTCTTTTCTGCGCGATGGGCCGCTGGATATGCGCATGGGGCAGGACGGCGTTTCTGCGGCGGATCTGGTCAATGAAGCGCGCGAGGCAGTGTTGGCCGATATCCTGTTTCAATATGGCGAAGAACGTGCCTCGCGCCGGATCGCCAAGGCGATCATTGCGGCGCGGCCGCTGACAACCACGGCTGAACTTGCGGAGGTGGTGGCAGGCTGTTTGCCGAAGCCAAAACCGGGCCAAAGCCACCCCGCGACGCGCAGCTTTCAGGCGATTAGAATTGCCGTGAACGATGAATTCGGACAGTTGATCAAAGGGTTAGAGGCCGCGGAACGTGCCTTGAAACCCGGTGGGCAACTGGCGGTCGTGAGCTTTCACTCGCTCGAAGATCGGGTCGTCAAGAAGTTCATGGCATCGCGTTCAGGCGCAACCGGAGGTGGGTCGCGCTACGCGCCGGAAGTGGTGCAAGACGTGCCCAGCTTTGCGCTGACGCCCCGCCGCGCGATTGCGGCGGATAAAGAGGAATTGGCGCGCAACCCGCGTGCGCGGTCAGCGAAATTGCGTGTAGCGACACGCACAGACGCGCCCGCACGTGATGCGGATCGTGCGGGATTGGGATTGCCGAAACTGGTCGGAAAGGAAGTGTTGTAATGCGTGGTCTGTTATTTGGTCTGTTCGCGCTGGTCGTGATGGGCATGGCCTATTGGTCCTATTCCGAGAATTACAAAACCCGCGACAGCTTGCGCACGGCAACGGCTTTGCAGCGTGAGATCGGTGCGTCGCGCGAGACGCTGGCAGTGTTGCAGGCCGAATGGGCCTATCTGAACCGACCGGAACGTCTGGCTGATCTGGCCGATCTGAACTTTGAGCGCCTGCAATTGCTGCCGATCACGTCGTCGCAATTCGGCACAGTCACTCAAGTTGCCTTCCCGCCTGCGACCTTTGATATCGAAGAGCTGACAGGCTCTATCGAAGTGCGCGGGCAAGTCGCGGATCAATCCTCCCCTGACGGAGATTACCCCTAATGCGCACGCCTCTTCGCCCGCTCGCCCACATCCTGCCCGCGCGACTGCGCGGCGAGAATACCGATCGGATCGAGGCGGAGAATATCCGTCAGCGCCATGAAGAAATGCGCGACCGGGCGCGTGCGCGTGCAGAATCGCGCCTCCTTTTCGTGGCTGTTCTGTTTCTGGCGGGTTTCAGCGTCATTGGCGCGCGGATGACAGTTCTGGCCTCGTCTGAGGCGGTGGAGCCGCAGGCATCTGCCTCTTCGGCCAGCATTGTGGCGCAACGCGCAAATATCGTGGATCGCAACGGCCGCGTGTTGGCGACGAACCTGATCACCAATTCGCTCTATGCCCAGCCCCAGCAGATGATCGAGCCGGAGCGCGCCGTGACGGAGCTGGTCAAGATCTTCCCCGATCTCGATCAGAAACGCCTGCTCAAGGATTTCACTGGCGAGCGTAAGTTCCTGTGGGTGAAGCGAAAAATCAGCCCTGAGCAACAGCAGGCGGTGCATGAGATTGGCGAGCCTGGGCTGCTGTTTGGCCCGCGGGAGATGCGGCTCTATCCCAATGGGCGGCTGGCTTCGCATATTCTGGGCGGCGCGTCTTTCGGGCGCGAAGGCGTGCATTCTGCCGAAGTGATCGGCACAGCAGGCGTTGAAAAAGCCTTTGATGACTACCTGCGCGATCCCGCACTCGAAGGCGCGCCGCTGCAATTGTCCATCGACATGACGATCCAGTCGGCGATGCGCCGGGTGCTGGATGGCGGCATGAAGCTGATGAACGCCAAGGGGGCCACGGCGATCTTGATGAAGGTCGACACGGGCGAGGTGATATCCTTGGTGTCGCTGCCCGACTTTGACCCGAACACCCGCCCGCGCGTGCTGACCGAAGGCGATGCCTCTGACAGCCCCCTCTTTAACCGCGCGGTGCAAGGGGTCTATGAGCTTGGGTCAACCTTCAAGATTTTCGCAGCCGCACAGGCGCTTGAACTGGGGTTGGTCAACCCCAATACGATGATCGACACGAAAGGTCCGATGCGGTGGGGGCGTTACAAGATTCGTGATTTTCATGATTACGGCAAAACGCTGAGCGTGACGGATGTCATCGTCAAGTCGTCCAATATCGGCACCGCGCGGATGGCGCTGAACATCGGTGCGAAGCGGCAGAAAGAGTTTCTAAAAGGGCTTGGGTTCTTCGATCCGACACCTGTCGAATTGGTCGAAGCGCCCGGCGCCAAACCGTTGCTGCCCCCGAAATGGTCGGACATTTCGACCATGACGATCTCTTACGGGCACGGCATGGCCGCAAGTCCGCTGCATCTGGCCTCGGCCTACGCCACGGTTGTGGGCGGCGGCACGTTGGTCAAGCCGACGCTGATCAAAGCGCGTGGCGTGACCAAAGGTCCGCGCGTGATGTCGGAGCGGACATCCGCCATGGCCCGTTCCATGCTGCACCAGGTGGTGGAGCGCGGCACGGCCTCCTTCGCGAAGGGCACAGGCTACGCAGTCGGTGGCAAGACCGGAACAGCAGATAAGCCGAAGACGCGCGGCGGTGGTTATTACGATGACAAAGTCATCGCGACATTCGCCTCTGCCTTCCCGATGAATGATCCTGAATATGTGCTCGTCGTCACGCTCGATGAGCCTTCGGAGAATTCCGGCAAAAAGCCGCGCCGTACGGCAGGCTGGACCGCAGTGCCGGTGGCCGCCGAGATCGTGAAGCGCACAGCACCGCTTCTGGGGCTAAGACCGATTGAAACCGGTCCCGAAACAGGCGTAACTACTGTCAAATACTAACGCGCAAGCGCGAAAGGTGGGGCAGTATGGGAAATCGCGTCGAACGGCAATCGGCACGTTTGAATGATCTGGGGCTGACGGCCTCTGGCGGCAGGGATGTGGAAATCACAGGCCTGTCGGTGGACAGCCGCCATGTCAAACCCGGTCATCTTTTCGCAGCGCTGCCCGGTTCCGCTGTGCATGGCGCGGATTTTGTCAAATATGCCCTGCGGATGGAGGCTGCCGCCGTGCTGACTGACCCTGCGGGTGCAGAGATTGCTGCCGAGGAGATCGCGGAGGCAGATGTCGCGCTGGTCGTGACAGAGGATCCACGTCAGGCGCTGGCCTATGCAAGTGCGCTCTGGTTTGGGGCGCAGCCCGGCTGTATGGTCGCCGTGACAGGCACGAATGGCAAAACGTCAGTCGCTAATTTCACGCGCCAAATCTGGATGGAGCTGGGTTTGGAGGGGGTCAATCTCGGCACCACAGGGGTGGAGGGCGCATATTCCGCACCGATGACGCATACGACGCCGGAGCCGATCACGCTGCACCGCTTGCTGGCTGATATGGCGGCATCTGGCGTCACACATGCGGCGATGGAGGCGTCGTCGCACGGGTTGGAGCAGCGCCGTCTGGATGGTGTGCAATTGATGGCGGCTGCTTTCACGAATTTCACGCAAGATCATCTGGATTATCACGCGACCTTTCAGGAGTATTTCGACGCCAAGGCGGGTTTGTTTCGCCGCGTGTTGCCGCAAGACGGGGTGGCGGTGATCAATATGGACGATCCACGCGGGCGTGACATGGCCTCTGCCGCGAAAAAGCGGGGTCACCATCTGCTGCGTGTGGGCTCAAGCGAGGGCTGCGAATTGCAGTTGCTGGGCCAGCGTTTTGACGCGACGGGGCAGGAGCTGCGCTTTGCCTATGGCGGCGATGTGCATCAGCTTCGGCTCAATCTGATCGGCGGGTTTCAGGCCTCCAACGTGCTGGTCGCAGCCGGTCTGGCCATTGGCTGCGGCGCGAAGCCGACAGAGGTGTTCGAGACATTGCCAATGCTCAAAACCGTGCGCGGCCGGATGGAGAAAGCCGCGACACGCGAAAACGGCGCGGCGGTATTTGTGGATTATGCCCACACGCCCGATGCGCTCAGCACTGCGCTGCAAGCCATGCGGCCGCATGTGATGGGGCGGCTGATCGTGGTTTTTGGTGCAGGCGGGGATCGCGACAGGGGCAAACGCCCCCTGATGGGTGCTGCGGCGCGCGATCATGCGGATGTGGTCTTCGTGACCGATGACAATCCGCGTTCCGAAGACCCGGCCACGATCCGGGCAGCGATCATGGAGGTCGTGCCAGAGGCCACAAATGTCGGCGACAGGGCAGAGGCGATCCTGCGCGGTGTCGACGCGCTGGGGCCGGGTGATACGTTGTTGATTGCGGGCAAAGGGCACGAAACCGGCCAGACCGTTGGCGATGATGTGCTGCCCTTTGACGACGTGGAACAGGCCAGCGTTGCCGTGGCTGCGCTGGATGGGAGGCTCTGACATGACGCTTTGGACCTCTGAAGAGGCGGTGCAGGCAACCGGCGGAAGATCAACGACGGGCTGGCAGGCACATGGTGTCTCTATCGACACGCGCACAATTGAGGCGGGTGATCTGTTCGTCGCTCTGAAAGATGTGCGGGATGGGCATGATTTCGTGGCTAAGGCCTTGGAGGTTGGTGCAGCGGCTGCATTGGTCTCCCGCGTGCCGGAGGGTGTCCGCGAGGACGCGCCCTTGCTGATTGTCGATGACGTTTTGCCAGGGTTGGAGAATCTGGGCCGCGCGGCACGTGCACGGACACAGGCCAAGGTGATCGGTGTGACCGGCTCCGTCGGCAAGACCTCCACCAAGGAAATGTTGCGGACCTGTCTCGGCGCTCAGGGCCGCGTGCACGCGGCGGAAAAGAGTTACAACAACCATTGGGGCGTGCCGCTGACATTGGCGCGGATGCCTGCTGACAGCGAATATGCCGTGATCGAGATCGGAATGAACCATCCCGGTGAGATTGCACCCTTGTCCAGGCTGGCCGATTTGGATGTCGCGCTGATCACGATTGTCGCGCCTGCGCATCTTGAGGCTTTTGACAATATTGAAGGGATCGCACGGGAAAAAGCGTCGATCTTTGAGGGTTTGCGCAGAGATGGCGTCGCGATTTTGAACGGAGACCTGGAGGTCTCGGACCTGCTCGCCTCGATCGCGCCGCAGGGTGCGTTGCGGTTCGGTCATGGGGATGACTGCACGTGGCGGCTTCTGTCCACAGAGCAAGGGGCGGAAAGCACCGTCTGCAAGGCTGCCCATGCCGGTGAGGCCGTGCTTTTCAAACTGGCTGCGCCCGGAAAACATTTTGCGATGAATGGCTTGGCGGCGCTGTCGGCCTGTGTCGCTGCGGGTGCGGATCTGGGACAATCTGTTATTGCATTGGGACGCTGGCAGCCGCCGCAGGGGCGCGGTCGCCGCCACTTTGTGCAGCTTGATGCCGTGCATCAGGAGATCGGGATTGATCTGTTCGATGATGCGTATAATGCGAACCCCGCCTCCGTCGGAGCGGCGTTGGATGTCGTGTCTTTCATCTCTCCCCCGAATGCCGGGGGACGGCGTGTGGCAATTCTTGGGGATATGAAAGAACTGGGCCAGACCGAAGCCGCCCTGCATGCAGAATTGGCTCGACTGGACGCGATGGAGCGGATTGATCTGGTTCACTGTGTCGGGCCGTTGATGCGCCACTTGTTTGACGCGTTGCCACCGCACAAACGGGGCATCTGGGCCGAACGCTCGGCCGAATTGGCAGCGTCCCCAAGTCAACTGGTACAGGCGGGCGACGTTGTGATGGCAAAGGGGTCGCTTTCGATGAAAATGGCGCTGATCGTTGACGCGATCACAAATTTGGGTCAAGCCATAGAGTCAAAAGACAGGGGACACCGCTAAATGTTGTATTGGCTTACCGCTTTCTCGGATGGCGGGGATTTTTTCAACCTGTTTCGCTATATCACCTTCCGCGCGGGGGGTGCGTTTTTCACCGCGTTGATATTTGGCTTTCTGTTCGGGCGGCCGCTGATCAATCTGCTCAAACGCAAGCAACGCAACGGCCAGCCTATCCGTGATGACGGGCCGGAGAGCCATTTGCTGACCAAACAGGGCACGCCAACGATGGGCGGGGTGTTGATTTTGGGCGCCTTGATCCTGTCGACACTCCTTTGGGCCCGGCTCGACAACGGCTTCGTCTGGGTCGTGCTGTTGGTCACAATCGGCTACGGGTTGATCGGTTTCGTGGATGATTATGCCAAGGTCACGTCGAACAGCCATGGCGGCATCTCGGCCAGATCGCGGCTGATCATGGGCTTTGCGCTGGCGGCGGTCGCGGGCTATGCGACGACGCTGTTGCACCCTGATCCCTTGGTAAATCAACTGGCCTTGCCGGTGTTCAAGGACACGCTGATCAATCTGGGCTTCATGTTCATCCCTTTCGCCATGTTTGTCATTGTCGGTGCGGCCAATTCGGTGAACCTGACCGACGGGCTGGACGGGCTGGCGATCATGCCGGTCATGATCGCGGCGGGCTCCCTTGGCGTTATCGCTTATGCGGTAGGACGGGTCGATTTCACCGAATATCTGGGTGTGCATTACGTGCCCGGCACGGGCGAGTTGCTGATCTTTGTGGCCGGTATCATCGGCGGAGGCTTGGGCTTTTTGTGGTATAACGCGCCGCCCGCGGCGGTGTTCATGGGCGACACCGGATCGCTGGCGCTGGGTGGCGCGCTGGGCGCGATTGCCGTTGTTTCCAAGCACGAACTGGTGCTGGGGATCATTGGCGGGCTTTTCGTGGTGGAGACCATGAGCGTGATCATTCAGGTCCTCTATTTCAAGCGCACAGGCAAACGCGTCTTCCTGATGGCACCGATCCATCACCATTTCGAAAAGAAGGGCTGGGCTGAGCCGCAGATTGTGATCCGGTTCTGGATCATCTCCCTGATCCTCGCGATGATCGGGCTGGCCACGCTGAAAATCAGATGATCCCTGTTCTGGGCTATGCAGGCGCAACGGTCGCCGTCCTCGGGCTGGGCCGCTCTGGCCTGTCTGCAGCGCGTGCGTTGCGCGAGGGTGGGGCTGAGCTGCGCGTGTGGGATGACAATGCGGAGGCGCGTGCACGGGCTGAGGCAGAAGGTTTTGTCCCCGTTGATTTGAGCAAGCAAGCTGCGTTTGAAGGCGTCGCGACACTGATCGTTTCTCCCGGTATTCCGCATCTTTACCCTGCGCCAAACAAGGTGATTGCGGCCGCATGGGCTGCGGGGGTGGCGGTGGATAATGACATCTCGCTATTCTTCCAGTCCTTTGCCACGCGGGACTGGGAAAGCTTTGACCAGATGCCGAAAGTCATCGCGGTGACGGGGTCGAACGGCAAATCCACGACCTCGGCATTGATCCACCATATCCTTGAGGAGGTTGGCCGTCCCACGCAACTGGCCGGTAATATCGGTCGCGGGGCACTGGATCTGGAGCCCGCGATAGATGGCGAGGTCATCGTGCTGGAGCTCAGTTCCTACCAGACGGAACTGGCGCGCAACCTGACGCCGGATGTGGCTGTATTCACCAATCTCAGCCCCGATCATCTGGACCGGCACGGAGGGTTTGGCGGCTATTTTGCGGCGAAACGGCGGCTCTTTGCCGAGGGCGGGCCGGACCGAGCTGTGATCGGTGTCGATGAGGTCGAGGGGCAGTATCTGGCCAATCAGATGTCGGGCGGAAACGGTGATGATCGTGTGATCCGCATCTCCTCTGGCGCCAAGCTCAGCGGGCCGGGATGGAATGTCTTCGCCAAGAAGGGTTTTCTGGCGGAATGGCGCAAAGGGCGGCAGGTGGCCAATATTGATCTGCGCGCCGTGCCAGGCCTGCCGGGGGCGCATAATCATCAAAACGCCTGCGCGGCCTACGCGGCCTGCCGCACGCTCGGGCTCGCGCCGCGCATAATTGAGAAGGCGTTTCACATTTTTGGCGGCCTGCCGCATCGCTCGCAGCGGATTGCGGAAATACGTGGTGTGAGCTTTGTGAATGACAGCAAGGCCACCAATGTCGACAGCGCGGCGAAAGCCTTGCAGGCTTTCAAGAAGATCCGCTGGATCTGCGGCGGGCTTGAGAAAGAGGGCGGGTTGGACGGGCTGCGCGACAGCCTGTCAGATGTACGCAAGGCTTACGTGATCGGGCGGGAGGCTGGCGCCTTCGCTTTGCAGCTTGGCGACACGCCGCATGAGATTTGCACAACGATGGAGATCGCTGTGGCCAAAGCCGCAGCGGAAGCGGAGCCGGGCGATACCGTGTTGCTGGCCCCTGCGGCTGCGAGTTTCGACCAATATGACAGCTTCGAGAAACGTGGCGAGGATTTCGCGGCTGAAGTCGCAAAACTGACTGGTCAGGCGGAATAAGCCGCGCTGCGTTCCGCCTCAGAAAGCCGTGTTGGCTTGGCTAAGCTGCGCCCTGTTGCTGCATCGAAAAACGGGGTTTTCTTCCATTTGCCGGTGATCCGCGACATCGCCGCTCTGCGCATGGTCCGAAACGCAAACCTAGCGAGGCTGCCGGACGGCTCCGCCACGGGGGCAAGAGCCTGCTCGCGTTTGTAGCGGAACTGAACAGGGCCGGTGGCGTCGAAATTGTCGGTCATGTTAGCCGTCAGGAAACCCGCGAATGAGAATTTCGGGGTTCCCAAAGTGTTGCAAATCGGCGTGTTGCAGCAATTTGTATACCAGCGGTACAGGCCTTTCTCAGCCAGTTGGAGCACCGCCAGATGTTCTGCCCCTGCTAGGATTTCGACCTGATAGGGCTGGGTCTGATAGATCTCCGTCCCGCCCTTTTCGTCCATGACGCGACCCGCTTGTCCAAGATGGCGGGCAAAGGCCTGGCAGTCTACGCAGTAGCAGATTGCGTGATTGCCAGTCTTTGAATTGGCGTCGTGGATCACGGCTTTGAAACTGCCGCAGCGACAAGAGAGGGGGATGTCATTGGACATGGTGGCTCCGGCTTTTGCTGTGTCTTGCATTCTCTGAGCGGCGCGCGTCAGGCTTATCCGAATAAATAAGGTGTCGTTTCGAAACTTCACTGGATTGCGGGCATATTTTTCGTTATCCTTGGCCTATAGACCCGAAAAATCGGGCGTTGAGGCAGTAATGGCGGTATTCTCATGACTGAGATGGTGTATGGCACCGTTGCGGCGCGCGTGGGCGAGCCGATTCTTCCCAAATGGTGGCGGACAGTGGACCGGTGGTCGATGGCCTGCGTCTTTGCGCTATGTGGCATCGGCCTTTTGTTGGGTCTGGCCGCATCCCCGCCTTTGGCAGCCAAGAACGGGCTGGATCCGTTTCACTATGTCTCCAAACAGGCGGTGTTTGCCTGCATGGCGATGACGGTGATGGTCGTGATTTCCATGATGTCGACCAATCTGGTGCGGCGGCTGGCCGTGCTGGTCTTTTTCGTGACCTTTGCCGCCTTGGCGCTGTTGCCGGTTTTGGGAACAGATTTCGGCAAAGGGGCCACGCGCTGGTACTCGCTTGGATTTGCCTCCGTACAACCCTCGGAATTTCTGAAGCCCGTCTTCATCGTCCTGTCAGCCTGGCTGATCGCCGCAAGCGCAGAGATTAACGGCCCGCCGGGCAAGACCTTCTCCTTCGTTTTGACCTGCATTGTCGTGGGATTTCTGGCGTTACAGCCCGATTTTGGTCAAGCCTGTTTGATCCTGTTCGGTTGGGGCGTTGTTTATTTCGTCGCTGGCGCGCCCCTTGTTTTGCTGATGGGGATGGCTGGGGCGGTCGTTGTGGCGGGCGTCAGCGCTTACAATATGTCAGAGCATTTCGCGCGCCGGATTGACGGTTTTCTGTCGCCCGATGTCGACCCGACTACGCAGCTGGGCTACGCGACCAATGCAATCCGCGAGGGCGGGTTTTTCGGGGTCGGCGTGGGCGAGGGATCAGTGAAATGGTCTTTGCCCGATGCGCATACGGATTTCATTATTGCGGTCGCGGCAGAGGAATACGGGCTGGTGATGGTTGTGGCGATCATCGTACTTTACGCGATTTTCACCGTCCGGTCATTGCACCGTTTGATGAAGGAACGTGATCCGTTCATCCGGCTTGCGGGCACGGGCCTCGCGGCGATGTTTGCCATGCAGGCGATCATCAATATGGGCGTCGCCGTCCGGCTGCTACCAGCGAAGGGCATGACGCTGCCCTTCGTCTCTAATGGCGGCTCCTCGCTGGTTGCGGGCGCGATCGGGTTGGGCATGCTTCTGGCCTTCACGCGCAGCAGGCCGCAGGGCGATATGCGCGACATCATGATCCAGCGGGGGCGGGGATGAGCGCACCTTTGCTGGTCATCGCAGCGGGCGGCACGGGCGGGCACATGTTCCCGGCTCAGGCCTTGGCCGAGGCGATGCTGGCAAAAGGCTGGCGGGTGAAGCTGAGCACAGATGCACGCGGCGCGCGCTATGTGGGCGCTTTCCCTGAGGCAGTCGCGATTGAACAATTGAAATCCGCAACCTTCGCGCGTGGCGGTCTGGCGGGCAAAGTGACGGCACCCTTCAAGCTGGCCGCAGGTGTGCTGTCTGCCGTGATGGGGTTCCGGCGAGACCGGCCAAACGTTGTCGTGGGCTTCGGTGGATACCCGTCTTTCCCTGCGATAGCAGCGGCTTGGCTGATGAAGTTGCCGCGCATGATCCATGAACAAAACGGCGTGCTGGGGCGGGTCAATCAGGCCTTTGCGACCCGTGTCGACACCATTGCTTGCGGGACATGGCCCACCGCGCTGCCTGAGGGCGTCGAGGGGTTCTATACCGGCAATCCGGTGCGCGCGGCTGTGCTTGAGCGTGCGGGCGCAATGTATATCCCGCCGGGTGATTACCCGATGAGCTTTGTTGTGATCGGCGGCAGTCAGGGCGCGCGCATCCTGTCGGATGTCGTCCCGAAAGCCGTCGCGCTTCTGCCTGAGGCGATCAAAAGCAATTTGCGCGTCGCGCATCAGGCGCGCGATGAAGATGCAATCCGTGCGACGCAGAGCTATGCAGAGGCTGGGGTGGATGCAGAGGTTGCGGCCTTTTTCACTGACATCCCCGCACGGTTTTCCGAGGCGCAGCTGGTGATTTCGCGCTCTGGCGCGTCGAGCGTGGCGGATCTGTCCGTCATCGGTCGCCCCTCCGTTCTGGTGCCATTCGCTGCCGCGACCGCAGATCACCAGACCGCCAATGCGCGCGGATTGGTGGAAGCGGGGGCAGCCGTGATGATGCCCGAAAGCACTTTCACGCCGGAAGCTCTGGCAGAGCAAATCCACGTCATCCTGACGCAAGATCAAGCTGCCCTTCAGATGGCGCTTGCGGCATTACGCGTCGGGCGGCCTGATGCCACCCAAGCGCTTGTTGCGCTGACCGAGACCCTTAACGAGAAGAACAGTACATGAATGCTGCAGCAACCAAACTGCCCCTGGAACTGGGCGCGATCCATTTTGTCGGCATTGGCGGGATCGGTATGTCCGGTATTGCCGAAGTCCTTTTGAACCACGGCTACAAGGTACAGGGTTCTGACCTGAAAGCCTCCAAGATCACGGATCGGTTGAAGAGCCTCGGTGCCACGATCTTCGAAGGTCAACGCGCCGAAAATCTCGAACATGCAGATGTCGTCGTGATCTCCTCCGCGATCAAGAGCGGCAATGCGGAGCTGGATGCAGCGCGCCAGCAGGGCTTGCCCGTCGTGCGCCGGGCGGAAATGCTGGCGGAGCTGATGCGGCTTAAATCGAACATTGCGGTGGGTGGCACGCATGGCAAAACCACGACCACGACAATGGTGGCGGCCTTGCTGGATGCCGGTGGCATTGACCCGACTGTGATCAATGGCGGGATCATCCATGCTTATGGCTCCAACGCCCGTGTGGGTCAGGGCGAATGGATGGTGGTCGAAGCCGATGAGAGCGATGGCACGTTCAACCGCTTGCCCGCGACCATCGCGATTGTCACGAATATCGACCCTGAACATATGGAGCATTGGGGCGATTTCGACACGCTGCGTCAGGGGTTCCTCGATTTTGTGTCCAACATTCCGTTCTATGGGCTGGCTGTGTGCTGCACGGATCACCCGGAAGTCCAAGCGCTTGTCGGCAAAATCAGTGACCGCCGTGTCGTGACGTTCGGATTTAACGCGCAAGCCGATGTCAGGGCGGTAAACCTCCGCTATGAGGCAGGCGTCGCCTATTTTGACATTGCGTTGCAGAATGACGAGATGGTGATCGAGGGCTGTTCCTTGCCGATGCCGGGCGATCACAACGTCTCCAACGCTTTATCTGCTGTCGCAGTTGCGCGGCATCTGGGTATGAAAGCGGAAGAGATCAAAGAGGCCTTGGCGAATTTCGGCGGCGTCAATCGCCGGTTTACCAAAGTGGGCGAGGTCGATGGCGTCACGATCATCGACGATTACGGTCACCACCCTGTAGAGATTGCGGCCGTGTTAAAAGCTGCGCGTCAGGCCACAGATGGCCGCGTCATTGCCGTGCACCAACCGCACCGGTTCACGCGGCTGAGCGATCTGTTTGAAGACTTCTGCACTTGCTTTAACGACGCCGACGTCGTGGGTATCACCGACATTTTTGCAGCGGGCGAGGACCCGATTGAAGGGGCGGGGCGCGATGATCTCGTTTCCGGCCTGATCCGGCACGGGCACCGGCATGCGCGCATCGTCGAGGGAGAGGATGATCTGGTCCGCCTGATCCGGGAGCAGGCCCGGTCAGGTGATATGGTTGTCTGTCTGGGGGCTGGCACGATCAGCGCCTGGGCCAATGCGTTGCCCGAAAGGCTGACGAAATGAGCTTTGCCCGTGATCTTTGTAAGTTGAACAAAAATGTTCAAAAAATCGGCCAAAGGTGCGAAAAGCCTGACTTTATTCCGAGTTTGACCCCATGCAGAATAGAGATGTTCGATTCTGGGGAATGGGTATTGTCATGAGTATATCGCTCATCATCGCAGCTGTCTGGGCCTTGGCCGCGACATGTGTGGCCCTGCTGCCCATGAGATTTCAATATGTGCCGGGATTCGCGCTGCTTCTGGCCGCACCGGTTGTGATTGGATTCATCGGGGTTCAGCACGGCGTCTGGGTCGCATTGCTTGGGCTGGCGGCATTCATTTCCATGTTCCGCAACCCGCTTTTGTATTTCTACCGGAAGTTCAAAGGTGAGACGCCGGAGGTGCCGCGATGAGCTGGTCTCTGGTCTGCGCACTGATCTGGTTTGTTGTGGCCAATATGTTGGCCATGATCCCCTCTCGCGACAATCACTGGCGCCGCGCTTACGTGCTGATCGCAATTGGTATTCCGCTTCTGGGTTGGCTGACGTGGGAGAACGGTCCCTGGATCGGTCTTGCGGCTCTGGTTGCGGGGGTATCCATCCTGCGTTGGCCCGTGCGCTATCTCGGGCGTTGGATGAACCAGAAACTGGGTCTTGCCAAATCGGTCCCGCCAGCGGAGTAATCCTTTCAGACCCGACTGGCAGGAGCTTGTATCCCCATGACGACCCAGTGGCCGCAAGTGCGCGGCACCCTGATCCCTGACAAAGAGCTTGCAGGCCTGACATGGCTGCGTGTCGGCGGGCCCGCGCGCGCGCTGTTCCAACCAGCGGATCTGGATGATCTCATCGCTTTCCTCAAAGCCTATGACGGTGCGGTCTTCCCGATGGGTGTCGGCTCCAACCTGATCATTCGCGATGGCGGGCTGGATGCGGTGGTGCTGCGGCTGGGGCGCGGATTCAACGGGTTTAGCGTAGACGGCAACCGTGTCACTTGTGGGCCTGCCTTGCTAGATGCGCATGCAGCGCGCAAGGCGGCGGATGCTGGGCTCGACCTGACCTTTCTGCGCACAATCCCCGGCGCAATTGGCGGGGCGGTCGCGATGAATGCGGGGTGTTATGGCAGCTACATGGCCGATGTGTTCGTCGAGGCGAAGGCGGTGCTGCGTGATGGTTCGCAGGTGACGCTCACGGCGCAGGATCTGAATTTCGCCTATCGCCAATCCGACCTGCCGGACGGCGCTGTTCTGGTCGACGTTGTGATGCAGGCGCCAAGCGGTGATCCGGCTGAGCTGCATGCGCGCATGAAAGCGCAGCTGACCAAACGCGATGCGACCCAGCCCACAAAGGACCGTACGGCCGGGTCGACTTTTCGCAATCCCGCCGGTTATTCATCGACCGGGAAGGAAGACGACACGCATGAGTTGAAAGCCTGGAAGGTGATCGACGACGCAGGGCTGCGCGGGGCAACGCTCGGTGGCGCGCAAATGAGCGAGAAGCACCCGAATTTCCTGATCAACACGGGCAACGCGACGGCGGCTGATCTGGAAGAATTGGGCGAGCTCGTGCGGAAAAAGGTTTTCCAGAACAGCGGAATAGAGTTACAATGGGAGGTGCTTCGCATCGGGAAACACTCATCCTGACGGGCATACACAACATGTAGTGGTCACAAAGATCGCACACACAAAAACAAGGCCCTTCTAACGGGCCGGCGGTAGAATGAGGCGGATATGTCGAGCAGGGCATTCCGCAAAGTAGTGGTATTGATGGGCGGACCCTCGGCCGAGCGCGAGGTGTCTTTGTCCACTGGGCGTGAATGCGCCGCTGCGTTGCGGGACGAAGGGTATGATGTGGTGGAGCTGGATGCAGGTCCGGACCTTGCCATGCGCCTTGCAGAGATCAAGCCAGATTGTGCCTTCAATGCGCTCCACGGTCGGTGGGGCGAGGATGGCTGTGTGCAGGGCATGCTCGAATGGATGGGAATTCCCTACACGCATTCCGGCGTGCTGGCGTCTTCCTTGGCCATTGACAAAGAACGTACCAAAGACATTTACCGCGCGCATGGTTTGCCGGTCTGCGACAGCGTGCTCGCCTCCAAGCAGGACGTGATGAAGGGCCACGTGATGCCCGTGCCTTACGTGGTGAAGCCCTATAATGAGGGCTCTTCTGTCGGCGTCTATCTGGTCCATGAAGGTGCAAACGGTCCGCCGAAACTCGCAGATGACATGCCTGAGACGGTGATGGTTGAAGCCTTTGCGCCGGGACGGGAGCTGACAGTGTCTGTCATGGGTGAGCGCGCGCTGGAGATCACGGATATCTATTCCGATGGCTGGTATGATTATGAGGCGAAGTACTCCGAGGGAGGCTCCCGCCATGTCGTTCCCGCTGATGTGCCCGATGACATGCGCCAGCTGTGTTTCGACCATGCCGTGACCGCGCATAAGGCGCTGGGTTGCCGTGGCGTATCGCGCACTGATTTCCGCTGGGATGAAAGCAAAGGCGCGGATGGCCTGATCCTGCTTGAGACCAACACGCAACCCGGCATGACCGGCACCTCCCTGACGCCTGAGCAGGCGGGCAAGGTCGGGATCAGCATGGGCGCCTTATGCTCCTGGATCGTGGAGGATGCCTCATGCGATCGCTGAGACGCAAAGCCAGCCCCAAAATCAAACGCGATCCGGCCCCCAGCCGTCTGGCCTACCGGTGGGAGAGGCTCTGGCTACGACCGGGCTTTCGCCGCTTTGTCCGCCTCGGCGTGCCGCTGAGTTGTGTCGTGGCACTTGGCGTTTGGTATTTTGGCGACGAGCGGCGCCAGCAAGCGATTGTGGATCAGATTGCCGAAATCCGGTCGTCCATCGAAACACGGCCGGAATTCATGGTCAAAGGCATGGCGATTGACGGTGCCTCCGACACGCTTGCCAATCATGTGCGCGAAGTGATGCCAGTCGATCTGCCAATCTCCAGCTTTGATCTGGATCTGGAGGCGATGCGCAAACAGGTCGAAAGCCTCGACGCTGTGAGACGTGTGGATCTGCGCGTCAAGGCGGGTGGGCTGTTACAGGTCAATGTCGAAGAACGTGTACCCGCGATTATCTGGCGCGGACCTGACGGCTTGGAACTGCTCGACGCAGGCGGTCATCGGGTCGCGGCACTCGGGTCGCGGATGGAGCGCAGCGATTTACCGCTCATCGCAGGCGAGGGGGCCGATAGTGCTGTGCCCGAAGCGCTGGCCTTGTTTAAGTCGGCCGAGCCAATCAAGGCGCGGGTCACCGGCATGGTGCGGATGGCTGAGATACGCTGGGACGTTGTGCTGGACCGCGGACAGCGCATCATGCTGCCGCAAAACGGTGCGGGCCCTGCGCTCGACCGGGTGATCGCGCTGAATGAAGCGCAAGAATTGCTGTCACGCGATGTGGCGCGGGTGGATATCCGAAATGCGAAACGCCCGACATTGCGACTGACAGAGGGGGCGCTGGAGGAATTACGCGCGCTCAAAGGCATTGAGATCAAAGGGACCACAGAATGACCGATCTTTACCAGACCCAACGGGCCATGCGGAACAAGCGGCAGGCGGCGATGCAGCGCGGCGTGATCGCGGTGCTGGATGTGGGCTCATCCAAGATCGCGTGTTTTGTGCTGCGCTTCGATGGGCCTGAGCGGTTCCGCGACAGCGATGGGATCGGCACAATGGCCGGTCAATCTGCCTTTCGCGTGATCGGGGCCGCGACGACGCGGTCTCGTGGCGTGCGCTTTGGCGAGATTGAGACGATGCACGAGACGGAGCGTGCGATCAGAACTGCGGTGCAGGCGGCCCAAAAGATGGCGAATGTGCGCGTCGATCATGTCATTGCTTGTTTTGCAGGCGCCAAGCCCCGTTCCTACGGGCTGACCGGAAATGTGGAGCTGCATGATGGGCAGGTGACGGATAACTGCGTGGCGCGCGTGCTGAGCAGTTGTGATCTGCCGGAATACGGGCAAGACCGCGAGGTGTTGCACGCGCAGCCTGTGAACTTCGCGGTTGATCACCGCTCCGGCCTTGGTGATCCGCGCGGGCAGGCGGGCAATGAGTTGTCGACCGATCTGCATATGCTGACGGTCGACCGCGCGCCGATTGAAAACCTTCTCTACTGCATCAAACGCTGTGATCTGGATGTGGCGGGGATTGCGTCCTCCTCCTACGCGGCCGGCATCTCGTCGCTGGTTGAGGATGAGCAAGAACTCGGTGCGGCCTGTATTGATCTGGGCGGCGGGTCTACCGGCCTGTCGATCTTCATCAAGAAACATATGATCTATGCCGATACCGTGCGGATGGGCGGCGATCACGTGACCTCCGACATCAGCCAAGGCTTGCAGGTGCCGATGCCGACGGCGGAGCGGATCAAGACGTTCTACGGCGGGGTCGTGGCGACGGGCATGGATGATCGGGAGATGATTGATCTGTCCTCTGATACCGGTGATTGGGAGCATGATCGCCGGACGGTGTCGCGGGCCGAGGTGATCGGCGTGATGCGGCCCCGGATGGAAGAAATTCTGGAGGAAGTCCGCGCGCGCCTTGATGCAGCCGGGTTCGAGCACCTTCCCAGCCAGCGGATCGTGCTGACGGGCGGGGCGTCTCAACTGCCCGGTCTGGACGGGCTGGCTACGAAAATTCTGGGACAGCAGGTCCGGCTGGGTCGGCCTTTGCGCGTGCAGGGCTTGCCTCAATCCGTGACCGGTCCGTCTTTTGCGGCGGCTGTGGGCACCTGCTTGTTTGCAGCGCATCCTCAGGATGAATGGTGGGATTTCGATGTGCCAGTCGACAGCTATCCGGCGCGGTCTTTGAAGCGCGCGGTGAAGTGGTTCAAAGACAATTGGTAACTGCCCCGCATGCGGGGAGTCTGCCAAGCATCTGAATCTTATCGAGAAAACCTTTCCTTGAAAATTCGTTAACCGCCCTGTGGGCAACTGCATTTCGATGCAGTTTCCGTCAACACTCACGCGTGTTTTAAGACTGTGCGTCATCCGAGCCATCCGAGAGATGTTATGCGGAGATAGGGCTGTTCAAAGTCCGGTGATTGGTTGGCATGGTCCTGATTCACTCGAACTAAGAGTGAGGGCTCGTGCGATGATGGGACCGGAGCAACACGCGCAGGCGGCATTGTGCGATGAGTTTTCAATCGAAGAGTTTGCATCTCAGGATCATCCGCGACGCGGCATTGATCGTTACATTGACTTACCTGACGTTCGACCGCTGCTGGCACCGTCCTCCAGTTCCCATTGCCCGGCAGGCCATTTGCAAAGCAAATCTGCCGATAGGGGCCTTTTTGCGCGGTTTTGACCGCCGGCCCTGACGGGTTGCGCAACCAAGTTCCCTACAGCAATGCGGGCTTTTACGCTTGGGACATTCGGTGGAGTGTCTTGGTGTTGGCGGCAGGCTTATGCACGCGTCCTCTTGCGGGCCGTGTTCCTTTCAGCAAACCCAATCACGCGAGCCAGCCCTCTAAGGAAGTAGGTGCCAAACTCGGCGACCAGACCGCGCAATCCATTGATCACTTGTGTTCTTTGGCGGGCCAAACGTTCTCTCGCAGGATGCAGTGACAGCAGCGACTGCTGTTTAACGGTCTTGATCGCGACAAATCGCCCTCTCGGTGATGCACGCATCGCCTGTCTGGTTAAACACAGTCGGCCGGGTCACGGCCTTGCAAATTGCCTCGGCATCAATCGCATCGGACGTCCCGCTTTAGTTGGCTCCTATGCGGATGAAGCCGCCCTCGTGGTGTTCTTGGCAGGTAGCCGTTTTATTCAAACACGCGGCCAGCACTTGCCAGCCGCGTGCCGCCTCAAAAGGTCAGAAAAGGAAGTCGTCTACTTGTAGACTGTTGAGAGATGTACCCTGCAGCAACAGGCTATCGCCGTCTCCGAGATCAATTGCGACGCCGGAACGCAGCTGTGTGGCAGCGTTTGCGACATCCGATACGGAGTTCAGAGAGTCGACGCCAGAGAAGTCAATGAAATCGTCACTGCGGAAGTCTCGGATAACATCGTTGCCACTATTGGCGTTGAAGACGAAAGTATCCGCTCCACGACCGCCGATCAGCACGTCATTTCCGGTGCCGCCGTCGATACTGTCGTCGCCATTACCACCTCGGATAATGTCACGACCAGAACCGCCGTCGATTTCATCGTCGCCGCTGCCACCATTAATGCGATCACGGCCAGCGCCACCCTCAATCTCATCGTCACCACCACGGCCTGCGATACGGTCATTACCGCCGTTTCCAAGAATGACGTCATCGTCATTGCTGCCTCGCAGTCGGTTGGCGCCGTCATTGCCTTCAATAAGATTTACGGGGTCTGGTGCCGGGTCTGGTTCAGGTACTGGATCAGGCTCCGGTGCCGGATCGGGGTCAGGCGCCGGGTCTACATCAGGTGTATCGATTGCCTGGAAGTTGAATGTGTTTACGTTGATAAAGTTGTTATTGGACGTTGAAGAAACAACAACATCCTGCGACAGCATCGATGATGCCCGCTAACTGCTCCGCGGGTTCGCGCGGAACAATGTAGACAACATCGTCTACTTCAAAAATACGCGGGGAAAAGAGCGTGCCGCCATTGGTAGACACATTGAGGTTTGTTCCGTTCTCAAAGAAATCCACTGAGAAGAGTGTTGGCACCTGATTGGCGACAACCTGACCGTCGATGATGATTGTTGCAGCCTCTGCCGGACTTTGGCGCGGGCCTTGGCCTTGGAAGTTAGTGAAACGTCCACTTGAAAGACGATCAGCGTCGGACTCTTGCAAGATTTGGCTTGAGTTTGGATTCAGTTGGTCAATCGCGACAAGACTAACAGTCGTTAGCTGTGCCCCGCTGGGCAACGTACCGCCAGCCAATTCGGCAAGTGTGACGCCCTCCAGTCGGAAGATTTCTCTGGTTGATGTGAATGTAGGCATGATTTTATCAGCTCCGTTTGAGTTTCAACAACCACTGACGATTCATAAAAAATTTTGTAACTATCCAATAACGTTGCCTGACTTTGCATGTCGTATTGGTGATCCTATGTGTTCGAATAAAATCTCATGAGACCCTCTGTGTCGTGAGTTATGAAAGAGCCGTGCAACATCGCGTTTCTCAAATGCAATCCCAGAACCTCAATCCGGATCGTGATGCAATTTCCCACGCAGTGCGGTCATTTTTTTGGCCCGCAGCAGCATGCTGTTTGGACGAACTGTTGCCATCTGATCTAATGTCGTACTGGTCGACAGCGGTTGTGCGGGTGATTGTCATCGCGGGGCAGGGCTGTTATCATCTGTGGATAAGTTAAGCGCAAAAGCGCTCTGAGGCCGAGCAGTTGGCCCTAAAAATAGCGAGATTCGCCCTGCTTGGATGTGCAGGAGGGGGTTGGACTCGGTCTGTCTATATGGGGTAAAGCGCCTCAGACCCCTATAAATTGGGTGATTTGGCAAGATACCGCCGAGCTGTTAAGGGTTTTCCCAGATTTTGTGGCAATTTTGCCTTTTTTCGCGTGACGTGGGGGACGACTCTGCGTAGGGTCTTTGGCAAAGAGGCAAAACGATAAGGACCAAAAGGTCCAAATTCTTGGTGCACAGTACAAACAGGCGGACACAACCCATGACACTCAACCTTCGGATCCCCGAACAACCTGAATTGAAGCCACGCATCACCGTGTTCGGTGTCGGCGGGGCAGGTGGCAACGCGGTCAATAACATGATCGAGAAAGAGCTCGACGGTGTCGAGTTCGTGACAGCCAATACCGACGCGCAGGCGCTGCAGCATTCCAAAGCGCCGTCGAAAATTCAGATGGGCGTGAAGGTGACTGAGGGTTTGGGCGCGGGGGCCCGTCCTTCCGTCGGCGCGTCTGCAGCTGAAGAAACCATCGAAGAGATTGTCGACCATCTGGCCGGCGCGCATATGTGCTTCATCACCGCCGGCATGGGGGGCGGAACAGGCACAGGGGCTGCGCCAATTATCGCGCAGGCTGCGCGTGAGCTGGGTGTTCTGACCGTGGGTGTCGTCACGAAGCCGTTCCAGTTTGAAGGCGGCAAGCGCATGAAGCAGGCCGATGATGGCATTGATGAGCTTCAGAAAGTCGTCGACACGCTGATCATCATTCCAAACCAGAACCTGTTCCGTCTGGCCAATGAGAAAACGACCTTTACCGAGGCTTTCTCCATGGCGGATGACGTGCTGTATCAAGGCGTCAAAGGCGTCACCGATCTGATGGTGCGCCCGGGCCTGATCAACCTCGATTTTGCAGATGTGCGCGCTGTGATGGACGAGATGGGCAAGGCGATGATGGGCACCGGCGAGGCCGAGGGCGAAGATCGCGCGATCCAGGCGGCAGAGAAGGCGATTGCCAACCCGCTGCTGGACGAGATTTCGCTGCGCGGTGCAAAAGGCGTGCTGATCAACATCACCGGCGCACACGACCTGACATTGTTCGAGCTGGACGAAGCGGCGAACCGCATTCGCGAGGAGGTCGATCCGGAAGCCAATATCATCGTGGGCTCCACACTGGATACGACGATGGAAGGCGCGATGCGTGTGTCGGTTGTGGCGACAGGCATCGAAGCTTCGGAAGAATTGCTGGCGCAGCCTGTGCCGCGCCGGTCCCTCGCGGCGCCCTTGTCGCAGGAGCGCTCTGCGGAGCCTGCGCCTGTGGCGGCCCCCGCTTCGGTGGCAGTTGCCATGACGCCCGTTGAAACACCTGCCGCCGCTGCGGCGATGGATGAACCATCGCTGTTTGAAGGCATCTCTGACGCCCCTGCCGAAGAGAAATTGGCAGAAGATGGCTTGCCGGAACCTGTCTACCAACCCGCGCCTGAGCCTGCGCCCGTTGCCGCAGAGGCGCCACCTGCTTTCGCGCCGCGTCAGGCCGAGCCGGGCACGCCGACACCAGAAGCGATGGAGCGTTTGCGCGCGGCCGTGTCGCGGACACCGACCATGGAGCCGCCTGCACAGCCGCAACCCGTCGCTGAAGAGAAGCCACGGTTTGGCATCAACTCCCTGATCGGCCGCATGACCGGTGGCGCTGGGGATGAGGGTCAGCAGGCGGTCCGCCGTCAACCTCAGATCAATACGATTGAACCCTCTGCAGAGGTTGATCCAGAGCAGGAAAAGATCGAGATTCCTGCCTTTTTGCGCCGTCAGGCGAACTGATCAAACCAAAGTGACGCAACGTTGAAGGCTGGGGAGACCCAGCCTTTTTCTTTTGTTGTCAATGGCTTGCAGATTTATGTCAGAAATTATGACAGAATTATGCCCTTTGTTGCAATCGGTCATAAAGAGTGAGTTGAGGCGGGCCGGTGCAGTCCCTATTTTCAGGCCATCAGGGACTGGGGGGTTCTTGGTACGTTACTGTAAAGCGTGAAACTAGAAATCTGCCGCTTCTGATGGAGGCTCTAACGTGCAAGCAACATTGGTCTCAGACGTCACCTTTGAAGGGGTCGGATTACATTCCGGCATCCCTGTGAAGATGACTGTACGCCCAGCGCGCGTCGATCATGGTATCTGGTTTAAGCGTGTTGATGTGACCGACGCGGATCCTTTGGTTCCGGCCATTTACCATGCGGTAGAACATAAACCTTTGTGTACCCGCATCGTGAACGGGGCAGGCGTCGAAGTCACGACAATCGAACATATTATGGCAGCACTGGCCGGTTGCGGCGTCCGTAACGCGTTGGTTGAGATCGACGGGCCGGAAGTGCCGATCATGGATGGATGCTCTGCTGATTTCGTGCGCGCCATCGTTGAGGCGGGTGTGGAAGCGCAGGATGCGTCGCTTTACGCGATTGAGGTGCTCAAGATCGTCACGGTCGAGCATGGGGATGGCGCGATCGCTACGCTGTCGCCTGCGAGCTCTCTTGAAATTGATTTCCGCATCGCTTTTCAGGACAGCGCGATTGGCGAGCAATCGAAGCGTCTGAACATGGCGAACGGCACATTTGTGCGGGAACTGTCCGACAGCCGGACCTTCTGCCGCAAATCCGATATCGACATGATGCATTCCAATGGTCTCGCCCTTGGCGGCACATATGAAAATGCGGTTGTTGTCGATGGCGATACTGTGCTGAGCCCCGGTGGCCTGCGTCACGCGGATGAGGCTGTGCGCCATAAGATGCTGGACGCATTGGGCGATCTGGCCTTGGCAGGCGCGCCCATTCTCGGCCGCTATACGGGCGTCAAAGCCGGTCATGCGATGACCAATGAGGTGCTGCGCAAGCTGTTCTCAACGCCGGGCGCGTACCGCTTGGTGCCTTGCTCCGTCGAGCAATTGGGCCGCTTGCCCGGTGTCGGCGTGAAGCGTCGCGATCTGGCTTTGGTGGCATAAGACGCCATTCGACTGGTTTTACTTTGCAAAAACCTCACCAAAGTGATTTTGCCTCGGAAAGACATGTGCTAGACCTTGTGGAAAGTGCTGCATCCTCGCACAACGGGGGCGGCCAAAGTGCAGGGTTGGCGGGCTGATATGCCGAACAGGTCATTCGTAAAAACACTCATTGTGATCTCCGTGGCGGCGAGCTTGTCCGCCTGTGGTGCACGCGACGGGGAACGGCGGGGCTTTCTGGGCGGCATCTTCTCCGCGCCGCGTGAAGTTCCGTTGGAAAATGTCGCACCCGAAGCGATTTTCCGCCAAGGCGAAGCGGCCTTGGAAGACGGTGATCTGGATGACGCCGTGCGCCTGTTTGGCGAGGTGGAACGGCTTTATCCCTACTCGGAATGGGCCAAGCGTGCGTTGATCATGACGGCATTCGCCTATCATTCAGACCGTGAATATGAAAGCTCGCGCGCTGCTGCGCAGCGGTTCATTGATTTCTACCCGGCAGATGAAGATGTGGCCTATGCCCAGTATCTGCTGGCAATCAGCTACTATGATCAGATTGATCAGGTTGGACGGGATCAGGGCATCACCTTTCAGGCATTGCAAGCTTTGCGCACCGTGATCGAGCGGTATCCGGATACGGATTATGCGCGTTCCTCTATCCTCAAATTCGATCTGGCCTTCGATCACCTTGCGGGCAAAGAGATGGAAGTGGGGCGCTACTACCTCAAGCGCGGGCATTATCCGGCGGCGATCAACCGCTTCCGCGTCGTGGTGGAGGAGTTTCAGACGACGACCCATACGGCGGAGGCGTTGCACCGGTTGGTGGAAAGCTACCTGTCGCTTGGTCTGACCGATGAAGCACAGACAGCCGCAGCCATATTGGGCTATAACTACCAGTCGAACCCATTCTATCAGGACAGCTTCGATCTGCTCGCAGGGCGTGGGCTGAAACCCGCGCCGAAGGGCACGGGCTGGCTGGTGGATATTTACCGGCAGGTGATCCGCGGCAAGTGGCTGTAAGCCAGCGCCGTGGGGGCGGTGTGACATGCTTCGTTCGCTAGACATTCGTGACATGCTGATCATTGACCGGCTGCTGTTGGAGTTCCAGCCGGGCCTGAATGTCCTGACCGGCGAGACGGGCGCAGGTAAGTCTATCTTGTTGGATTCATTGGGTTTTGTTCTGGGTTGGCGGGGCCGTGCAGAGCTGGTGCGCGCGGGGGCAGAGAAGGGAGAGGTGGAGGCCTCTTTCGACCTGCCTGCCGGGCATGCTGCGCGTGCGGTGCTGCAAGAGGCGGGGTTTGATGATGCGGATGAGTTGATCCTGCGGCGCGTGAATTATCCGGACGGGCGCAAACAGGCGTGGGTCAATGACCGCCGTGCCTCCGGCGAGGTGCTGCGCGCGCTCTCTGATGCGTTGGTTGAATTGCACGGGCAGCATGATGATCGTGGCTTGTTGAACCCCAAAGAGCATCGGGCGCTACTGGATCAGTTCGCGGGCGTCGATTTGGCACCGGTCCAGACCGCATGGTCGGAGATGACGCGCGCGCGCAAGGCGTTGAAGGCGGCAGAGAAGGCAATCGCAGAGGTGAAGGCAGAGGAGGATTTCCTGCGCCATGCCGTGGATGAGCTGGAAAACCTGGACCCGCAACAGGGTCAGGAGGCGGAACTGGACGCGCAGCGGAGGCAGATGCAGGCGGGCGAGCGGATCCGCGAAGATATTGCCAAAGCGCTGCAGGTGCTCGGACCCTCTGGCGCGGAAGGCATGATGGGCGACGCGGTGCGCTGGTTGGACGGCGTGGCGGATAAGGCAGACGGGCAGTTGGACGATGCGCTGGGCACGCTGGAGCGTGCGCTGACGGAGTTGGGGGAGGCGCATCAGGGCGTCGAAGAAGCGTTGAATGCGGTCTCTTTCGATCCCTATGAGTTGGAGCGTTGCGAGGAACGGCTGTTTGCGATCCGTGGTTTGGCGCGCAAGCATGATGTGCTGCCTGATGAACTGACTGCGCTGGGGGAGCGTTTCCGCGCCCGTCTGGATGCGCTGGATGGTGGCGCGCGGGAGATCGCGGGGCTGGAGCAGGCGCTGTCTGATGCCGAAGTGGCCTACGGGGCTGAGGCCGATAAGCTGCATGAGGCGCGGCTTGCTGCGGCAGGTCAGCTTGATGCGGCGATGATGACCGAGCTGGCGCCGCTGAAGATGGAACGCGCTGTTTTCAAGACAGAAATTACCGAAGACGGGTTTGGAGCGGAGGGGCGCGATAGCGTCGCGTTTACCGTGGCGACCAATCCCGGCACGCCTGCAGGGCCGCTGAACAAGATCGCATCGGGCGGGGAATTGTCGCGCTTCTTGCTGGCGCTGAAAGTCTGCCTGAGCAGCACCACGGGCGGGGTGACGATGATCTTTGACGAGATTGATCGCGGGGTCGGCGGCGCGACTGCGGATGCGGTCGGGCGGCGTTTGGCGTCACTGGCCGAAGGCTCGCAAATTCTGGTCGTGACCCATTCCCCGCAAGTGGCGGCTTTGGGTGGCTATCACTGGCGGGTGGAGAAATCGGTGAAGGACGAGGTGACCCTGTCGACAGTGGTGCCACTGGATGCGCCTGCGCGCGTCGATGAAATCGCACGCATGGTTTCAGGCGACACGGTGACGGATGCGGCACGCGAGGCCGCACGCGCGCTACTGGAGAGGTGAGGCGGAGGCCTCAGTTGATCTGCACCATCTTACCGGGATTGAGAATGTTTTGCGGGTCAAAGCTGCGCTTGATGTCGGCCATGACGGACCACGCATCGCCGTGCTCGCGGGTCATGTATTTCATCTTGCCCATGCCCACGCCGTGCTCTCCGGTGACTGTGCCGCCCGCGTCAAGGGCGCGTTCGACCATACGGTCAGCGAGGCGTTTCGCCTCTCTCAGATCCTCTGGTTTGTCCGGGTCGATCATCAGGATTGCGTGGAAATTGCCGTCGCCCACATGGCCTAGGATCGGGCCGTCCAGCGGGCTGTCTGCGATGTCCTTTTGTGCCTGTGTCACAGCGTCGGCAAGCTGGGAGATCGGCACGCAAATGTCGGTGGACATGGCCGTATAGCCTTTGAAGGCCTGCAGGATCGCGTAATAGCCGTCATGGCGGAGTTTCCAAAGGGCGTTGCGCTCTTCCGCCCTGGTTGCGGATTTGAAGCCGGAGCCGCCATAATCCTCCACCAACTCGCCAAACCGCTCTGCCTGTTCTGCGACAGCAGCCTCTGATCCGTGAAACTCGACCAGCAGATGCGGCAAGGCGGGGAAGGTATCGGTGCCGGAATAGGTGTTGAAGGCCTGCGCGGTCGCGGCGTCGACAAATTCAATCCGTGCCATGGGCAGGCCCATCTGAATGGTCGTCATCACGCAGTTTACGGCGCTGTGCATGTCGGGAAAAGCGCAGATGCCGGCAGAGACCGCTTCGGGCTGGCCTTGCAATTTCAGGGTCAGTTCCGTGATCAGGCCGAGCGTGCCTTCGGACCCCACGAAGAGCTGCGTGAGGTCATAGCCAGCAGAGGTTTTGCGCGCGCGTGAGCCGGTGCGGATGATACGCCCATCGGCCAGAACGACTTCGAGGCCCATGACATTCTGCGCCATCGTGCCATATCTGACGGTGGTGGTGCCCGACGCGCGGGTGGAGGCCATCCCGCCGATAGAGGCGTTGGCGCCCGGATCGACAGAGAAGAATAATCCGGTCGCGCGCAATTCCTCATTCAGCGCGATCCGCGTGATGCCGGGTTGCACCCGGACATCCATATCCTCGTCATTGATCTGGAGGACGGCGTTCATGCGTTGGAAATCCACTGTCACGCCGCCTTTTGCCGCAAGCGCGTGCCCTTCAAGCGATGTGCCGGTGCCCCAAGGAACAACCGGGCAATCATGGCGGGCACAGATTTCGACCAAGGCGCTGACCTCCTCGGTGGTTTCGGGATAGGCCACGGCATCGGGGGGCATGGGTTGGTAATACACCTCAGAACGGCCGTGAATGTCACGATCAGACTTGGAGGTCGTGAGCCTTTCGCCTAAGAGGGAAGCCAGTTCGGATATGGCTGCGTTAATGGTCATGAAACGGGCCTTTTGATACAGTCGCAATACGTTAGGCCAGTGCGGCCTGAAGGGAAAGTGCCAGGCGGGTATGGCCGAGCCAAAAAAGTTGCCTTCTCAGCCCAGCTTCCTGCATGGGCAAATCAACGACGTCGTGCAGTCCTGTCGCAAGGGCTGGCAGGTGATGCGTCATCGTGGCCCCTCGCAGTTGCAGTTTTGGTTCATCGCGCTGTTGATCGGAATTGCCGCAGGATTGGCCGCGGTCGGGTTTCGCCAAGCCATCGCATGGCTGCAGGGCGTTCTGTATGACGCCAAAGATGTGCGGTATCTGCAGGAGTTCGTGACCGATCTGGAATGGTATTGGATTGTGTTGATCCCCGTCGCTGGCGGGCTGATCACCGGGACCGTGTTGCATTTGTTCACGCCGGACGGGCGCGCGCGCTCTGTCGCGGAGGTGATCGAGGGCGCTGCGATGAACAACGGTCGGGTGGAGAAGCGCGCGGGGCTGGCCTCTGCCTTTGCGTCGATGATCACGCTGTCCTCCGGCGGATCAACCGGGCGGGAAGGGCCGGTTGTCCACCTTGCAGGTGTGATCTCCAGCTGGGTCTCTGGCCTGATCAAAGCCGACGGGATCACTGGCCGCGACCTCTTGGGATGCGCGGTTGCCGCGGCTGTGTCCGCCAGCTTCAACGCGCCAATTGCCGGTGCCTTGTTTGCGCTGGAAGTGGTGCTGCGCCACTTCGCGGTCCATGCTTTCGCTCCGATTGTTATTGCGAGCGCTGCAGGCACTGTGATCAGCCGTCTGGAATTTGGAAATGTGACGGAGTTCACGCTGCCTGCCGATAACGTGTTGGATTTCTACGTGGAATTGCCAGCCTTCCTGATGCTGGGGCTCCTTTGCGGGCTTGTCGCTGTGGTCATGATGCGCGGGATTTTCTGGGCGGATAATGTCGGTACGGCTTTTCAGGAAAAAACCGGCATTCCGCGTTGGCTGCGCCCTGCCATTGCCGGTCTGCTGCTTGGCGCGATTGCGATCGCCTTTCCGCATATTATCGGGGTTGGATATGGCACCACCTCAGCTGCGCTGACCGGATCGCTGCTGCTGCATGAGGCCGTCATCTTCACAATCATTAAGGTGATCGCTGTTGCCATCACCATGGCGGGCCGCATGGGAGGCGGTGTCTTCTCCCCCTCCTTGATGGTGGGGGCGATGACGGGCCTGTCCTTTGGCCTGATTGCGACAGGGGTCTTCCCGGAAGTGTCCGGTTCTGAGACGCTTTACGCGCTCGCGGGTATGGGGGCCGTTGCTGCGGCCGTGCTGGGCGCGCCGATTTCCACCACATTGATCGTGTTCGAGTTGACGGGAGACTGGCAGACCGGGCTCGCGGTGATGGTTGCGGTCTCGTTGTCTTCTGCCATTTCGTCACAGTTGGTGGATCGCTCCTTCTTTTTGACCCAGTTGGAACGGCGCGGCGTACACCTTGCGGCTGGGCCGCAAGCTTATCTGCTGGCGATGTTCCGCGTGGCCAATGTCATGCGCGCACCGGATCATCCGCGCGCGGCCTCTGAAGACCTGATCTGGGAAGTGATCGAGCAGGGTGTCTATATCGACCCAAACGCGACGCTGGAAGATGCCATGCCGATGTTTGAAGAGACCAACCGCGTCTTTATCCCTGTGGTTGCTTTGGGGGAAGAGGGTCAGCCGCCAACAATTCTGGGCTCATTGTTTCAAGTCGATGCCTTGCGCCAATACAACCGCGCACTGGCGGCCACGGCGGCAGAGGAGCATTCCTAGACCGCTTCGAGCGTGACCTTATCCGTGTAAAAGGCAAGGTGGCCCTTGATGCGTTCCAATCCGTCTTGCGGATCTTCATAAGACCAGGCAGCGTTTTGGATCGGGCCGCTTTTGGCCTGGATCGTGTAATAGGTCGCATCGCCCTTATGCGGGCAGCTGGAATGGAAATCCGTCTCGTCAAAGAATGCCATGGCGAGGTCTTCGCGCGGGACATAGAGGACAGGGCCAAGGGTGCCTTCATGCAGTTCGATCACGTTCGCGCTTTCGCCAAGGACGGCGCCTGCTGCGCGCACGGAATAAGTCCCATCGGCTTTTGTCAGTCTGATGTAATCGGTCATGAAACAGTCCCCCTCTCACCTGCTGTGCGTCATAAGGCCGGAACATGACAGGATTGTAACCGGGAAGACAAGAGGGGCTGTCTGAGAAAGTTTACAGCGGCGCGGTCACGGCGGTCAGCCAGCTTTGCGCGCGCCCTTCCACGTCGAGACGGCGGGCGACCTCTGCATGGTAGCTGTCGATCCACGTACGCTCCGCCGGGCTGAGCATGTCGGTCACGATCAGGCGGCGATCAATTGGCACCCATGTGAGCGTTTCGAATTGCAACTGATCGCGGTTATCGCCGAGCGCGGGTGCCGCTTCGACAACGATCAGGTTTTCAATGCGAATGCCAAAGGCATCTTCGCGGTAATAGCCCGGCTCATTGGACAGGATCATCCCCGGTTTCAAAGCCACTTCCGAGACGCGGCTGAGGCGTTGCGGGCCTTCATGTACGCTCAGATAGACGCCGACGCCGTGACCTGTGCCATGATTGAAATCGAACCCGTGGCGCCAAAGTGGCGCGCGGGCCAACGCGTCGAGGTCGCGCCCTGCATATCCGCGCGGAAAGCGCGTCTGGCTGATCGCAATCATGCCCTGCAGCACGAGGGTGAAGCAGATGCGCTGTTCCTCTGTTGGCTGGCCGATGGCCACGGTGCGGGTGATGTCGGTTGTGCCGTCCAGATATTGCCCGCCCGAGTCCACGACGATCAGCTCGCCATCCTGCAAGCTGCGGTTGGTCTCATCCGTGACGCGGTAATGCATGATCGCGCCATTGGGTCCGGAGCCCGCGATGGTCTCGAAACTGATGTCGCGCAGCATATTGGTCTTGGCGCGAAATCCTTCCAGCGCTGTGGCCACGTCAATTTCCGTTGTCGTGCCGGGGGGCTGGGCATCAAGCCACGCCAGAAATTCAACCATCGCGTGCGCGTCGCGCATATGCGCCGCCCGCGTGCCCTCGATCTCGGTCGGGTTCTTGATCGCTTTGGGCAGGATGCAAGGATCGTCTGCATAAGCGATATCGGTGTGTTTGAGCATTTCGCTCACTTGCAGCGGCGCGGTGCCAGCGTCCACGCGCACAGGGCCTTGCAGGGTTTTGAGGGTCTGCGGGAAGCTTTCAGGCGGGCAGATTGTTGTGGCAGGATCGGGGCTCAGATGCGCCAGGCGGGCCTCGTCAATGAACAGATCAACCCGCGCGTCATCATGGATCAGTGCGAAACACTGCACAATCGGGTTGCGCGGAATGTCTTGGCCGCGAATGTTCAAAAGCCAGCAAATGCTGTCAGGCAGCGTCAGGACGGCGCATTTATGACCGGATTTCTTCAGGATCGCGGCCGTATCTGCGCGTTTGTCTGACGAGGTTTTGCCGCTGAGCTCTAACGGATAGGCCTCCACCTTGGCGTTGGGTTTGGCAGGGCGATCTTGCCAGATCATGTCCACAAAGTTCTGCGTCGGATGCAGGGTGACCGCAGTGCTGTCGAGCCCTTTTTTGATCTCATCGATTTGCGACTTCGTGAAAAGCCACGGATCAAAGGCGATCTTGGCGGATTGTGTTTGCTCTTTGATCCAAGCGGCGGGTTTGGTTTCGGGCCAGTTGACAGGGGTGAAATGGCCGGTGTTGACCTGCGCTTTCACCTGCGTGCGGTAGCGTCCATCGACAAAAACGCCCGCTATATCCTTCAGAACAATGCAAAATCCAGCAGAACCTGTGAACCCTGTCAGCCATGCCAGCCGCGCATCGCAGTCGGCGACATATTCGCCTTGATACGCATCAGCACGCGGCACGATGAAGCCGTCATAGCCTTCGTCACCCAGCCGCTCCCGCAGCTTTTTCAGCCGTGGCGGGCCTTGCTCGGGGGAACTGCTGGCATCGAAGGTCTGAAACATCAGCCGGCCCTTTTCATACCCATGATGCGTGCGCGGGCCCGCGGGTCGCTGTCAAAGAGTGCAGCCAGCTGTTCGGTCATCGCACCGGCCAATTGTTCGACATCGGTAATTGTCACAGCTCGGTCATAGTAGCGCGTGACGTCATGGCCAATGCCCACCGCGATCAGCTCGACCGCTTTGCGTTTCTCTACCATCGCGATCACGTCGCGCAGGTGTTTTTCGAGGTAATTCGCTGGGTTAACGGACAAAGTTGAATCGTCCACCGGCGCGCCGTCAGAGATCACCATGAGGATCTTGCGGCTTTCCGGGCGGCCCAGCATCCGGCGGTGCGCCCATTCAAGCGCTTCGCCGTCAATGTTCTCTTTCAACAAACCCTCCTTCATCATCAGACCGAGATTTGGTCGGGTCCGGCGCCAGGGCGCGTCGGCGGATTTGTAGATGATGTGGCGCAGATCATTCAGACGGCCCGGCGCTTGCGGGCGGCCTTCATTGAGCCAGTTTTCCCGGCATTGCCCGCCCTTCCACGCGCGGGTCGTGAACCCGAGGATTTCGGTCTTGACCTGACAGCGCTCAAGCGTGCGGGCCAGAACATCGGCGCAGATCGCTGCGATGGAGATCGGGCGGCCGCGCATGGAGCCGGAATTGTCCAGAAGCAGCGTCACGCAGGTGTCGCGGAACTCCATGTCCTTTTCCATTTTGAATGACAGCGGCGTGGTGGGGTTTGCCACGATGCGGGCGAGGCGTCCGGCGTCCAGAATGCCTTCCTCCAGATCGAATTCCCAAGACCGGTTTTGCTGCGCTTGCAGGCGGCGTTGCAACTTGTTGGCCAGACGGGACACAGCGCCTTTCAACGGCTCAAGCTGCTGGTCGAGATAAGCGCGCAAGCGTTCCAGCTCAGCCGGTTCGGCCAGCTCCTCGGCTTTGATTTCCTCATCAAATTCAGTTGCATAGACGATGTAATTCGCGTCTGCCTCAGAGTGAGGCGGTGGTGGTGGCGGGTCCATCGGGGCCTCGCCTTCGGGCATTTCCGCCTCGTCCCCCATTTCGGCATCGGCCATATCATCAAGCTGTACCGTCGCTTGGGAGGCGTCTTGCTGTTCTTCCTGAGACTGCTCCGGGGAGGCATCCGCATCCTCTGTCTCATCTTCATTGTCAGGGTTGGACTGGTCGTCCTGATCGGCCTGTTCCTCTTCGTTGGAGGCTTCGTTATCCTGATCTTCGTTGATGTCGTCCGGATCATCGCCCAGCTGGTCGCCATAGCCCAGATCGTCAATGATCTGGCGGGCGAATTTGGCAAATTGCGCTTGGTCTGAGAGCACCTCTTGCAGGTTTTCAAGCGTTCCGCCCGCGGCGCCTTCGATGAAGTCTTTCCAAAGGTGCATTATGTTGTCAGCGGCCTGCGGCAACTGACGGCCGGTGGCGAGATGACGGATCAGATAGCCTGCAGCGACGGCCAAGGGGGCCTGACCGGGATCGTTGATAGAGCCGTAGCCTTTGCGCTCCGCCTCGGAGCCGATTTTCGCGTCGATATTGCCAGCGGTGCCCGGCATGGTGCGCGCGCCCATCGCCTCGCAACGCGCAGTTTCCATCGCATCGTAAAGATCGCGCGCCATGTTGCCTTGCGGCTCATAGCGATTTGCGGTCTGCGCATTGTGGAACCGGCGACGCAGCGCATAGGCGTCTGCAGTGCCACGCGCGAGCAGCACCTCATCCTTTGTCATCCGGCGCGTGACCTGTGGCAAGCGGACCTGCTCATTGGTCATGCCCGGCGGGTCGACCGAGAAGCTGACGCCCAGATCGGGGTCATTGGCCAGCGTTTTCGTGGCCTCAGCGAGCGCCTTTTTGAAAGGATCAGCCGGGTTGTCGTTTTGACTAGCCAAGGCTCACCGAAGCTGCGCTTTCGGGCAGTTCCTCGTCAAAGCAGCGTTGGTAGAATTCGGCGACAGTTTCGCGTTCCAGCTCGTCACATTTGTTCAGGAAGGACAGGCGGAACGCATAGCCCATATCGTTGAAAATCAACGCGTTTTGCGCCCATGCGATCACGGTGCGCGGTGACATCAGCGTTGACAGATCGCCATTCATGAAGGCGGTGCGTGTCAGGTCCGCGACGGTGACCATCTGGCCCACTTGTTTGCGGCCGGCTTCTGTATTGTAGAACGGGTTCTTCGCCAGAATGATTGCAGCTTCTGCATCGTGGCTGAGATAGTTCAGCGTGGTCACCAGCGACCAGCGGTCCATCTGACCCTGGTTGATCTGCTGGGTGCCGTGATAAAGGCCCGTCGTGTCGCCGAGGCCCACGGTGTTTGCGGTCGCGAAGATGCGGAAATTCGGGTGCGGTTCGATCACCTTGTTCTGGTCGAGAAGTGTCAGCTTGCCGTCGACCTCAAGCACACGCTGGATCACGAACATCACGTCAGCGCGACCCGCATCATATTCATCAAAGACGATGGCGGTCGGGTTGCGCAGGGCCCAAGGCAGGATGCCTTCCTGAAACTCGGTGACTTGCACGCCGTCTTTCAGCTTGATGGCGTCTTTGCCGATCAGGTCGATGCGAGAGATGTGGCTGTCGAGGTTCACGCGCACGCAGGGCCAGTTCAGGCGGCTGGCGACCTGTTCGATATGGGTGGATTTCCCGGTGCCGTGATAGCCCTGGATCATCACGCGGCGATTATGGGTGAAACCTGCAAGGATCGCCAGTGTCGTGTCGCGGTCAAATTTATAGGTGCTGTCAAGCTCTGGCACGCGATCTGAGCGGTCGGTAAAGCCTTTGACCTTCATGTCGCTGTCGATACCGAATACTTCACGGACCGAAATATCCTCGGTCGGTTTTGCGCTCAAATCAATACTGCCGTCAGCCATGTCCACGTCCTTTTGATGTCTTGCGGGAAATGCCTGAAATGACGGGTGAGGGCAAGGGGAAGGGAGCGGACAATTCGCCACTGGACCTACCAAATGCGCATTTTGGTCTTGCGCGCGGCACGTGGCTTGTCAATTCTCGTGCGATTGCGCACTTAATCTGATTTTGAGAAGGCGAGGGCAAGGCGGGACGGTGAACGAGAAGATCAAAAACATTCTGTTGCTGTCGATTGAAGACCTCAATGACTGGATCGAGCCTTTGGGCGGCCATCCTGATGCCTATACCCCCAACCTGTCCCGTTTGGCTGCACGCGGCACGCTGTTTCAAAACGCGTATACGCCTGCGCCCGCATGCTCGCCCGCACGGACAGCCGCCTTGTTCGGCCAAGCGCCGTGGCGCACGGGGATTTACGACAATGCGCAGTCCTGGGCCATGGCGTTTGAGCCGCATCAGCAGCTTTCGATTGTTGGCAGGGCAAAGGCCAGCGGGTGGCATACCGTGGGTGCTGGAAAGGTGTTTCATCACGGCGCGTCCGGTCTGGACATGTCGGATTGGGATCGCCTGACTTTCGAGCGTCCCGAGACCTATCAGATGAAGTCGGACGCTGTGAAGCAAGGCTTGATGGAGCGTCGCGAAGATTTTGGCATGCTCAATCAGCCGAAACTGAAGGTGCAGGATATTCGGTTCTGCAATCAGATGACAAGGACGATGCGACCCGGGGCGGAGGGGCAGTTCTGGGCGCATGGCATTTATCGTCCGCATTTGCCGCTGGTCGTGCCGAACCGGTTCTTCGCCAATATACCGCAGGACGTGCGAATGCCGCCTTCCTTTGCAAATAAAGGGTTCGACCCGAATGATGATGCGGTGCTCGCCGGATTGCCTGCCCATGCGCGTGTGATGTCGCAGCGGGCAACGGGCCGGATTTTGGCGCAAACCGGAGAATACAGCGCGTTTCTGCGGGCCTATCTGGCCTCGATTGCCTTCGCGGATTTTCTCGTCGGGCGGCTGCTTGACCGTCTGGACGAGACCGGGTTGTCCGAGACGACATTGATCGTGCTGTGGTCTGATCACGGCTGGCAATTGGGAGAGAAACTGGCGTTTCGCAATTTCTCCCTTTGGGAGCGGGCGTTGCGGGTGCCGGTGATGATGGCCGGGCCCGGGGTGCCTTCGGCGGTCTGCGCTGAACCGATTTCGCTGCTTGATCTTTATCCGACACTGCTTGAGGTGCTGGATACGGATCCGCTGCACGCATTGGATGGGCAGTCGCTATGGCCCTTGCTGAGCGGGGAGGCCGGGCGCGGCTATGCCATCTCGGCTTTTAATGCGCCCAAAGCTGAGGAGCCGCGCCTCTCTGCATCGGTCCGGACGGCCACGCATCGGTTGATCCAGTATCACGATGGCACCGGCGAGTTGTATGACCATCGCTCCGATCCGTATGAACACAAAACGCTGGTGGCGCCAGATGTCGCACTGGCGGAGCAGAAGCTTCCCGCTGATGCGCAACAGATGATGAAGAAGTTACCCGAGTTTGCGGACCCCAAAACCGCCAGCGACCTGCCGCAGGACCTGCAAACCCACTTCCAGCCACTGTGATGCAGGGCCTGATCAGTCAGCGAAATTCCGGCTGTCCTTGATCTGGTCCCACGCCCAGACAACCTGCTGCAGCTGATCTTCGTCAGAGCGGTTGCCGCCGTTCATATCGGGGTGCAGCACTTTGATCAGGGATTTGTAGAGCTTGCGCAGGTCTTTCTTGGTCATCTTCGCGTCGCCATCGAGGATCTCAAGCGCTTGCCGCTCCGTCGGTGGCAATTTGCGGCCACCGCCGCCGGGTGTGCGACCTGGGTTGCGCGTGGCATTTTCGCCCAGCACGGCCATTGGATCATCCACGCCAAGGCGTGACCATGCGCGCTGTTCCTCGCCTTTTTTCATCGGCTTGGTGGGGCGTTCCCAGACTTTGTCCGAGGACATCTGGCGCTCCATCTCTTCTTGGGTATGCGTCTCGAAGAAATTCCATTTCAGGTTGTATTCGCGCGCATGTGCTTTGCAGAACCAGTAGTAATCATCGAGAACATCGGGGCTTTTGGGCGCGCGGTATTGGCCCGGTTCTTCACAACCGGGTGCTTCGCATTGACGTTGGGATGTCTCAACCGCGCCAGACATGCCACGGCGACCCTTGGCACGCTTCTTTTTGTCGGAGGAGACGGAGATATCAAACTCAAACGGATCAAATGGGGCGCGCGCCATGAACAAGCCTTTCGCAACTGGAGGGGAGAGTTTAGGGTTTTTCGCAGCAAGGTGAAGAGGCAATTGGAAAAATCATGGGAATAGTTTCTCAAATTGAGCAGAATCTCGCGGATGCGTTTTCGCCACGTGAGCTTGAGGTCGTGGATGACAGCGAAGCGCATCGCGGCCATGCCGGTTTTCAGGAGGGCGGCGAAAGCCATTTCAACGTCCGCATCGCCGCAGAGGCCTTTGCAGGGATGTCACGCCTGCAACGTCACCGCGCCGTGCATGCCGCGATTGGCCCCGAAATCATCGGGCGCATCCATGCACTGGCATTGGATATCTCTGAATAGGGCGGGTGTTATTCCGCCGCAACGGTCTCGCGTTTTGGCGGGGCATCATTGGCGGCTTCTGGTGCTGCTGCTTCCACTTCATGCCCCACAGTTTCGGTCGTTTCTTCCACCATTTCAACGGGTTCTTCTACAGGCTCGGACTCTGGAACAGGAAGGGCAAGTGTCTCTGCCGCCTCTTCCGTTTCCGCCGTGACTTCTTCCAGAGGACGGCGGAAGACCAGCATGGAATGGTATTTGACCGCCTTGCCGGTCAGGCCCTGACGTTCCTCGCAGGGCAGCGTATCGGCGCGCAGATACTCCCAGCCTTCTGTGCCCATCTCATTCATCACCGCGCTTACGGCGTTGGCAAATTTTGCGGGACCACCCCGAACACCTTTTCCGGACTTTCCTTTGCGCGGCGCAGGTACCGCGCGATATTCAAATGCTGACATAACCCATTATCCCCGAAGAACAGGCTCATGAGGTACCATCGCTCCTGAGTTCGATCAAGATCCGGTGACGCGGATCAGTGGTTGTGGTGCAACGGTGTTACTCTGTCGCGGGGCAGCCGGTTCCGCCAATGCCATCACCTGAGTGGCATTCCTCCTCAAGTGGCTCTTTGGCGACTGGTCCGTCATATGTTTCTCCTTCGACGACAGGTTCTTCGATTATGATCTCTTCCTCGATGACCGGCGCACACGCAGCAACCAAGGCGGCAAGAACGACAGTCAGAATTATGTGGAAGCGGGGCATGGGGGTCAGCTTTCGTCTTTATGCGGGTAAAAATAGGCGCCGGCTCTGAATCTATGTTGGCCGTTCGCATTGGGCAACGCTTTCATAGCACCGGCTTTTCGAGACAGGCGTTCGAACAATTCCATTTGCCCCGCTTTATGCTCATCGCTGAGTTCGGAAATCTGATCCACGGTGAGGTCCGTGTAATGCACAGCGCGCTCGAAATGCGGTGGCTGCTGGCCAAGGACGTTGTCCGTGGCGGCTGACATGTGGTCACCAAGATTGTGGGTCAGATAGGCCAGTTGATCTTCGGAGCCCGCAAGCGGTTGGTAAGAGCTTTGCACCAGCGTCACGATATCGTCTGTGTGTGTCACGGTGCCCGCAGCCAGCAATGCATCAAGCATGGTGCGCGGGTGGACGTCACGCCGCACGGCGCGCGCGAGTGTTTCAAAGGCGGGGGCCGGTCCGTTTTTGGGCAGGGCTTTGCCCGCGTAGTCCGGATTCGTCTGCCAAAGCGCGACAAGGGTGGCGAGGTGATTGGGACGCTCTGGCTGGACGGGGGTCTCGCGCAGCCGCACGATGTCGCGCCGTTGCAAACCTGTCATGACAGACAGACGGCTGTCGGTGACTTTACCGTCCGATTGCGCTGTCGCGGCAGTCACATAATGCGCCTTAAGCCGTTCCATCAGATCAGGAAACAGGACGCCTTGCGCCACCATCAAACGCGCAAAAGGAGCAAGCAGAGTGTCGAGCATTGAGTGCATGATGTGCAATATGCACATTTTTCTTGACGGGCGCAAGTGAATCAGAATATGTGCAAATTACACATATTTAGGAGTAATAAGATGAAACCGCGATTTTCTGCCCTTGTGGCCGCAACAGTAATAGGGGCCTGCAGCAGCGGCTCCGACTTTTCGAGGAGCGCGGAGGATGTGATTGTCGAGCCTGTTATCTCCGAGGAGATTGTCGTTGCAGAAAGCCCCGCTGAGGCCGCTGCCTTGAGCAAAAGCAGCGCGCCTGCCGGCATCCGCACTCCGCGTCGCGGGGTGCTCACTGCGGGCGACATAGATGACGTGCTTAACCTTGCAGCCTTTGGCCGGTATCAGTCGCGCGCTGCGCGCGCAGAGAAGTTGCCGGGCCTCAACTTGTCCAAGCCGGTCTTGGCGCGGGTCACGACATTTGACGGTAAACCTGCCGCCGGCGTTCGCGTCACCTTGCGAAAAAGAGGGGCGGCAGAACCGTTTTATCAGGGGTATTCTGGTGTTGACGGATTGGTCACTGTGTTTCCCGGCGCTTTTGGCCATGGCGGTCAGGGCAAGGTAGAGATGCGCGCCTTCCCGGAAGGGCAATTGTCGCCTGTCGCGCAAGTGCTTGAGCGAAACGGTCGCCGCCAGGTTGTAGAAATCCCCGGTAAAGCAGACTGGACTCCTGACTTTCTCGACCTCGCCTTCGTCGTTGATACAACCGGGAGCATGGGGGATGAGTTGGCTTGGCTGACAAAGGAGCTGAAATCGATTGTTCGTCAGGCCAAACGCGCCGCACCCGGTGTTGATATCCGGTATGGCCTTATCGTGTATCGCGATCATGGTGATGACTATGTCCTGCGCAATTACGGCTTCACGAAGCGCCAGTCTGAAATGCAAAGCTGGTTGCGCGCACAATCAGCGCAGGGCGGCGGAGATTACCCTGAGGCCGCAGCGCAGGCTTTGCGCGCGGCGACTGATCTGAATTGGCGGCGTGGAAAGGGCGAACGTCTGATGTTTCACATTGCGGATGCACCGCCTCATCACAGGGATGCACGCGCCTATCTGGACGCGGCGCGCGCGGCAGCCGCCAAGGACGTTCAAGTCTTCGGTTTGGGAGCGAGCGGCGTTGGTGCGGCATCGGAATTGTTGATGCGCCAAGCGGCGGTTGTTTCCAACGGGCGCTATCTGTTTCTGACCGACGATAGCGGCGTGGGCTATGGGCATGCGGAACCCACCATTAGCTGTTATCAGGTGTCGCGGCTCAATGATCTGATGGTGCGTGTCCTGAAGTCAGAGCTATCAGGCCATCGGGTTGAGGCACGTCCCGGTAAGGTGATCAGACAGGTCGGCACATATCAGCGCGGTGTTTGTCGCAATTAGGCGGGGTTCTGCCGGAGGTTCTGCGGTGCCGCACAGGGATGCTGCATCAGCACACAGAACTAAACCGAACGGTTCAAAAATCTGAGGCTGAGATACAAGTTTCCGCAAGGTCAGTCCCTTAGATTTGTATCATGAAGGCGGGGATGCCTCCCGATCCCCGCTCCCCCTACTGGAGAGGATATTGATATGAAAACGTTTTTGATCCCTGCATTTGTTTTGGCACTTGCTGCACCGGCTTTCGCGGATGCGGAAGCTTTTGGTGAAAAAATGCTGGAGCGCAATGGCTCGAATGCCAGCGCTGCGACACTGGCGATGGCGGCTGAAAAGCTGAGCGGAGACATGGTCGATGAGAAACTGCCTTTCGGTGAGAACGAGATCGCGACACGTTCGAATGGTACAATCTCTGTCGGTCACCAGCGCCTTGCAATCGAAATGGGTGTGAATGCCAGCGACTATTCTGTCGCCGAACTGGCAAAGATGTATATCGGTGAATACGACTGATCTGCGACCCGATTAGCATGCAGGAGGCCGGCGGAGACGATCCGCCGGTCTTTTTCATTTGATGATGGCTTTGCGGTACTGGCTGGGTGTTTTGCCCTGAGCGGATTTGAACACGCGCGAGAAATGCGCCTGATCTGCAAAACCGCATCTGATTGCGATCTCTCCCAATGTGAGGTCGTTTTCATGAAGGTGGACCAATGCCGCTTTCAGGCGGGCTTCCTTGACGAAGGCCATTGGTGATTGTCCGGTCCGCTCTTTGAACTTCCGCGAGAAAGTGGCTTCGCTGACGCCGATTATCTCTGCCATTTTCTTCGGTGTGATGCGGCGCTCCAACCGGCTCTCAATATAGGTGAGGATGGCGGTGTAGTCTTCCAGATCAAATCCTCTTGTCGCATTCGCATCATATTGCCCGTAGCGACGTACCAGAGTGACCAGAAAGACCCGCGCAAGCGCTTCAAACAGAATCTCTGATCCAACCTCATCTTGGCGTGAGGCTCTGTGGAGCTGGATCGCTGCACCCGCCAGATCCGGATCGTGGATCGTGACTTCGTTCTCAAGCGTGTTGCCGGTGAGAATGAGACGCATATCCAACTCGATGAACCGGCGCAGCGCGTCGGGATCGAGGCGGATCAGAACGATCTCGGCGGGGTCCAGCCATTCCCAAATCGTGTGCGATCCTTGCGGTGCCAATGCGATGTCGCCCTGTGTCAGGGTAAAGCGTCGTGGCATGCCGTCACGTGTCGTGATCACACGCAACGGGTCTTTCTGGACAGGGATGACGAGGCAGTGATGCGCATCCGTTTCAGCGCGCCTGCGCCCTGGCGGTCCAATGCAGTAGCTGAGAGTCAGGGCGCCTTGCGCCGCAGAGTTAATCAGAGTCGGGCCGTCTAATTGAGCCAATCTTCCCATGTCGGACATGTCCTCGTTCGAACCTGAAATGGTCACTCGGAGCAATGAATATGCGGATACTGAATGTTGAACGCGTATCGCTGCAGAGTCTGTCGAATTAAATCGGTAAACTGTTCCGTTTACTTGGAGTTCTAGATGGGGATCAATGCGTGAACATCAAGGGGCGCGGTGTGAGACTTTGCAGTTTTTTGCCAGTCATTGGAGCTGCGAAGCGTTTGGAAACACAGAAAGGAATCCGAATTGGCGCTCTTTGCGGGGTTTCGAATTCTGTTCCGTTTCGCGGTCGGCGGAATTTCAGCGAGGCCTAAGCGAAATCTGATGAACGCTGCGGTTTTGTGAGTGTTGGTGCGGCCGTCTCCAGTGGGCGATTGCCGTCCCCTGATCTGTTTTCACTGCCCGCGAATTGCGTGCTGTTAGGCCGCGGCGATCAACTGTCGCAATAGGTGCAGGATTTGGGATGGACGTCAGTAATCGGCATCTTTCTCAGTCGATGAACGAGATTTTCCTCGATCTCCCCCAAGACATCCGCGACGCGCTTTTGAAGGCCGGTTTCCACGCTGCACAGGGAAGGAGCGGTGTCTTCTTCGGTGCCTGATACGAAGCGCTCATCAAGCGCCAGATATACGTCTGCGAGCGTGATTTTTTGCGGCTCCATTGCAAGTTTCCAGCCGCCCGCATGGCCTTTTTCCGAGGTCAGCAGGCCCGCTTTGCGAAGTTTGCCGAGCACCCGGCGCACAACCACCGGATTGGTGCCCGCGTGCTCCGCAATATCTGCGGAGGTGCGGACACGGTCCGGATCGCTCGCCATGTGGCTCATCGTATGCAGGGCGAGAGAGAGGCGGCTGTTGCGCTTCATATGCTGTTTTTCTCCAATCTTGGATGTTACGTAACAATTCTGGTTGCATTAGTCTAGTAACTGCGTAAGTTGCGTGACTCTCAAGTCAGGTGACGGAGCAGAGGAATGCCAGCCAAGCGTCGATATTTTTTGTTCCCCACTGGATGTCCCGTGGCTGCCACAGTGCCCAGGGCTAACCGTCGTCTCAGCGCCGATGACAAACGCAGCGAGCGTAGGCCGCTCGTTGCCGCTTGCACGTCGCGTCAGGCGGAGGGCACGGCGTGAGTTTCCTGCGGCAACGCGTGCAGGGCGCGGCCATTGGCGTGGCTGTTGCGGACGACCCAGCAGCCCTGAAAACGTTTCTGGCGCCGGGATGCGCAGCGGCGATCTGGCGGCGGCAGACGCCGCGCCCAGTTCAGGGCTGGCTCGATACGATTGACCCGGACAGTCTGCCCCACGGGCGGGTGATCCTGCCGCGCAACGCCGTCGCACAGACCGTACGGCACCTGTGTGACATATCGGGATTGCCGGAGGGTACGGAGCGGTCGTGGCTCTGCGATGATATCGCGTATCTTGCGGAGATGTTCTCTGATCTCATGCAAGCGCAATGTTTACGGTTGCGGCTCGAGGCGGTGACCAGCAATGCCTGCCGGAAGTTCCACATCGACGTTATAAAGGCGCGGCTTGTCTGCACTTATCGCGGAACTGGGACGCAATACGGGATCTCAACCGATGGCAGCGACCCACGCCGTGTCTTTACGGTTCAGACCGGCGCGCCAATCCTCTTGCGCGGCACGCTTTGGCCTGCGCAACCAGCGTCAGGACTTCTGCACCGCTCACCGCCAATTGAGGGGACGGGCGAAACGCGGCTCTTGCTGGTTCTTGATCCGGTTTATGATCCCGAGGATGAAACATGACCCGCAATCTTGGGCAAACCAGCCTGCGCCACAAACGCCGCTCGCGCAATCCGATGGCGGCATTTGACGGCCTGCCTGCGCCCTTGCGGCAGTGGCTGTCGCAAGCCGCGCTGCCCTGGTCGCCGGAATCAGCGCGTCGCATCTGGTCACGACATCAAGCCAATGGCCTGAGCCCTGAACAGACGCTCTATTCGTTGAACCAAGCGGAAGCGCGCACCCTCGCGCGCGACCAGCAATCCATCGCATTCAAGATAAAATCACAGACCTGAAGGAACTCCCTATGTCACTACTTTCACGGCTTGCCTGTGCTGCCCTTCTGGCGGCCGGAACCGCCACACCGGTTATGGCCCAGGACGGAACGCTGTCGATCTCCGTCGGGTTTATCTCCGATTTCGAGGTGCCGGACCCGCGCGCGGGGTATAACGGATGGATGTCCAACCAGACCGGCGTGACCGAGACGCTGATGGGGATTGATTACGATCTGAACCTCTATCCGCGATTGGCAGAAGGTATTGAACAAGCCGCGCCGACCACTTGGCGGGTCACTCTGCGCGAAGGGCTGACCTTCCACGATGGCAGCCCTGTGACAGCGCAGGCTGTTGTCGACGCAATCACCGCGATCTCGGATGAGGCGCATCCGGGGCATAATGCACGGATCGCCAAACTTCTGGACCTTGCCGGCCTGTCCGCGGATGGCGCGCGTGTTGTGGTTTTTGAGACAAACAGCCCGAATGCGGCTTTTCCCTGGACCCTTTCAGAGCCCGGCATTGCTGTTCTGGGGGCCGCGTCGGAGGCCTTCCCGATCAACGCCACAGGCCCTTACGTGTTCAAAGAAGCAATACCGCAGCAGCTTTACCGCGTTGAAGCCAATACAGAATACCGTCTGGGTGCGCCCGGGTTTGAGGAGGTGCGTGTTGTGGGCATCCCCAGCCCGGCTGCATCGGCACTCGCCTTTGAGGCTGGCGAAGTGGACATGGTGATCAACTACCCGGAAGCGGATTTTGACCGCATCAAAAGCACCGGCGCGCTTGGTTTTGCAGCACCGACAGCGCGGCTTTACTTCTATACGGTGAATGCGGCCAGCGGGCCGATGGCCAACCCTTTGATCCGTCAAGCCGTGTCCTTGGCGATTGACCGTCAGGGTATCGTCGATGCAGTGCTGTCTGGCGTTGGCGGCGTTCCGGCAGAGACGATCTTCCCCGAAGGAAAGGGATGGGCCGCGGACGTGTCCATTCCACATGATCCCACCAAAGCCGAAGCTTTGCTTGCAGAAGCGGGTGCAGTGAAGGAAGGAGGTCGCTGGATGCTGGACGGCGCACCGCTCGAGATTGACATCGTGACCTATTCCTCGCGTGCTGCCTTGCCGCCCACAGCGGAACTGACGCAAGCGTTTCTTGCGTCAATCGGTGTGACGGCGAATATTCAGGTCGGCGAATGGGGCGCGAGCAGTGACTTGATCGCTGCGGGCGAGGCCGACCTGTTCCTGCAAGCCTGGGTGACGACTCCGCAAGGCGACCCCGGCGCTGTTCTGGAGACGTTGCTCAAATCTGACGGCGGATCAAATGCGGGCGGATACGCCAATCCTGCACTCGACAAGCTGCTTGACGATGGGCGGCTGACCTTTGAGCAGGAGAAGCGCGAGGCAATCTATGATGAGGTGCAGGAAATCATCGCAGCAGACACCGCCTTGATACCGGTTTTCCACGTGGCGCAAACCAACGTGGCAAAGGCTGGCTTGACCGGATACGCTGTGCATCCGACAGAGACTTACTGGATCACGCACGAGACGAAGTTCGCTGAATGACATTATCCGTGACTGGCCTGAGCGCAGTGCGTTCGGGCCGGACCATTCTTCACCCGACATCGCTTGCAATTGAGCCCGGTGCCCGCATCGGGCTTGTCGGCTGTTCCGGGTCGGGAAAATCCACCTTGGGGCATGCCATGATCGATGCGTTGCGGGCGCAGGGACATAGCGTTGCGCATGTGCCGCAAAGCCCTGATGAAGCGCTTGATCCGTTGCGCAGCATGGCGTTTCACTGGCGGGAGGCTGAGCACGCGTTGGGGCTGACGCCCGGATCGGCCGATCAGCACGCCTTGTTCTCCGGGCTCAAGATTGACGGCGGGGATATGCGCAAACGCCCTTGGGGGTGGAGCCGCGGGATGCAACAGCGGTTTGTGATTGCCATGGCGCTGATCGGATCCCCGGATCTGATTGTGTTGGATGAGCCGACATCCGCGCTCGATCCGGTTGTGGCGGCGGCGATGATGGACCTGCTGGATCGGCATTTGGATGGGCGTGACACGGCGATGATGCTGATCACGCATGATCTGGGTCTCGCGGCGCGGCGTGTCGACCGGTTGATGGTCATGGATGCCGGACATCTGGTCGAACAGGCGTCCACCGATGACATTTTGGAGCGCCCGCGCACGCAAGCGGCGAAGGCGCTGTCGGCGCATAGAAACTGGATGGCATTGCCGTGCTGAGCGTGGATCAGGTCTCAGCCAAGCGCGGCGCTGTGACGACGCTGGAGGATATCACCTTGTCTGTGCCGCAAGGCAGAACACTGGCGGTTGTTGGCGAAAGCGGTGCGGGCAAGTCGACGCTGATCTCAACAATTCTTGGCCTTTTGCGCCCGTCAAAAGGCACTGTCACATGGAACGGCGATCCGGTGCCTGCCAGTCGACCCGCACTGGTGATGCAAGAACCGCGTGCGGCCTTTAACCCGGTTTTGCCATTGAGGCGCTCGGTCATGGAGCCGATCATTGCGCAGGGGGGGACGGTGGCCGAGGGCCGGTTGCAGCGGCTTTGCGATGATCTGGAATTGCCGCCCGACCTTCTGGATCGTCGCCCCGCGGAAGTGTCAATCGGGCAGGCGCAACGCGTTGGCATTCTGCGCGCGCTCATTGCCGCCCCGCCCTTGGTCCTGTTTGACGAACCTCTCTCTGCATTAGATGCGATCACACAAAAACATACCGCACGCCTTATCACCGAGTTGCAGCGCGAAGAGGGCTTTGCGGCGCTGATTGTCACCCATGATCTTGGCTATGCTGTGGCCCATGCGGATGAGATCGCAGTGCTGAATTCCGGCCGTATTGATCAGGTCGCTGATCCGCAAGGCTTCGTGAGGGCGCCGGGGACCGCTTACTGCGAAAGGTTGCGGGATGCTGCTATCTCCCTCGGGGCGCTGGAGGCCGTCTCGTGATTTCTAACCTTTTGGGCCTTTTGTTCAGATCAATCGTCGTGCTTTCAGGCACGGCCATTGTCACATTCGCGCTTTTGTGGAATGCGCCCGGAGACCCTGCGCAAGCGATTGCGATGGCGCGGTTTGACGCCTTGCTGACCGAAGACGTCATTGATCAGGTGCGCAGAGAGGTTGGTTTGGATGCCAGCTTCTGGTCTGCGTTCGGGGACTGGATCGGGCCGCTTCTGGTGTTCGATTTCGGCCATTCAGCAGTGACGGGACGCCCCGTCTGGCCTGACCTTTGGACGTCTATCACCTATACGTTCCCCCTCGCTCTGGTCTCCCTCGCCATCGGCCTTGCGGTTTCAATTCCCTTGGCCATTCTGGCCACCAAACGGCCCGGCGGCCTGCTGGACCGCTTCGCCGTTGCAATTGCCTCTCTGGGCACAGCGATCCCGGCTTTCTGGCTCGGGCTACTTTTGATCCTGCTCTTTTCAGTGCAACTGGCTTGGTTGCCTGCGATGGGCGCGCGGACGCCCGCGCATGCTGTTCTTCCGGCACTGACCCTTGGCCTTGGCACCGCCGCCTCGCTGACGCGGATCATTCGCTCCGGCATTTTAGAGGCGCGGGGTCAGCCCTTCTTGCCCGCCATCCGTCGGCGCGGGGTCACATCAAAGGCGATGGATCGCGACCACATTGCGCCTCATGCAGCGATCCCCGTTGTCACGGTGATTGGTCTGGAGTTGGCTTTTCTGCTTGAAGGGTTGGTGGTTGTCGAAGTGATCTTCGGGCGGCCCGGGCTTGGAACGTTCTTGACCTCCGCGATTGTCGCGCGGGATTTTCCGCATGTGCAGGCTGTCGTGGTCGTGACAGCGCTGGTCTTTGTGACCGTGAACCTGCTCATTGATGTGATTTATCAACTCATTGATCCGCGGATTGGAGAACGCGATGCGTAGCGTTTTGATCCTGAGCGGAGTGATCGTGTTTTTCATCATGCTCGGGCCTGCGCTCGCACCATATGATCCGTCCGCCATTGATATTCCGAACCGCCTGTCGCCCCCAAGCGGTGCACATGTTTTGGGCACTGATGCATTTGGTCGCGATATCCTTTCCCGACTTCTGCACGGTGCGCGCTGGTCACTTGGGCTGGCCTTCCTGATCTCGCTCATCGGTCTGGTCATCGGCACGTTCATCGGCCTTGCAGCGGCATTGGGGGGCAAACTGGCTGATTGGGTTGTGATGCGGACAACCGATACGTTTCTCGCCTTTCCCGAACTGGTCGCTGCTGTCGTGATCGCGGGGCTCATGGGGGCCGGAACCTGGAGCCTGATCTTCGCGCTCAGTGTAACCGGTTGGATGCGCTATGCCCGCGTCGCGCGTGGCACGGGGCTGTCGTTACAAAGCAGAGGTTATGTCGTTCAGGCGCGACTGGCAAGACTGCCTTTCTGGTACATTGCCCGCTGGCATTATCTTCCGTCGCTTCTGCCTTCGCTCACGGTGGTCTGGACCGGCGCTTTCGCGCGCGCCATTCTTGGTATTTCGACGCTTGGTTTTCTGGGGTTCGGCGTACAACCGCCGATGCCGGAATGGGGCAGTATGTTGCTTGATGCCCGTATCCATATGCGATCGACGCCACTGCAAATGATTTGGCCGGGATTGGCTGTTGTCCTTTCGGTGCTGGCAATCAATTTGGCAGGTGACGCGTTGCGCGACGCTGTGGCCAATGATGATAAGCAGGCTTGAGCAACGAACACTCTTCGACTTGCGGAACTGTTTGTGCGCCGTTCTGAACAGCAGTGTGCAGGCGCATTGTGGTTGAATAACATCCGGCGAGACGCATCGCTCAACGGTCAGGTCAAAAGACCAAATCTTCCTGTGTGTGTTGGGCTTGCCCTTTGTGTCTGCCCGCGCTATACGCGCGCTGTCGAAGGGGCGAGAACAGTCTCAGGGCGGGCAGGGTCGGTTTTCCGGCCCTTTCTGTTTTGAAAAATCCCGATGACCAACTGAAACCCAAAGACCGGCGGAGACAACCGCTCGGCCCGCATAAAACATAGATTAGGAAACCAACGCCACATGGCTAAAAACGCATCTATGGAGGAATTCGAAGCCCTCCTGAACGAAAGCTTCGAAATGGACACACCGGACGAGGGTTCGGTTGTCAAAGGCAAAGTCATCGCAATTGAAGCAGGCCAAGCCATCATCGACATCGGCTACAAAATGGAAGGCCGTGTCGAGCTGAAAGAATTTGCAAATCCCGGCGAAGCGCCTGACCTGTCGGTCGGCGACGAAGTTGAAGTATTTCTGGACCGTGTCGAGAACGCACGCGGCGAAGCCTCCATCAGCCGCGACAAAGCCCGTCGCGAGGAAGCCTGGGATCGTCTTGAGAAAGCTTATGCGGATGAAGAGCGCGTTGAAGGCGCCATCTTCGGTCGCGTCAAAGGCGGCTTCACTGTGGACCTGGGCGGCGCGGTTGCGTTCCTTCCCGGCTCTCAAGTTGACGTGCGCCCTGTGCGTGACGCGGGCCCTCTGATGGGTCTGAAGCAGCCGTTCCAAATCCTGAAAATGGACCGTCGTCGTGGCAACATCGTTGTCTCTCGCCGCGCGATCCTTGAAGAGTCCCGGGCCGAACAACGCGCAGAAGTCATCGGCAACCTGTCTGAAGGCCAGGCCGTTGACGGTGTCGTCAAAAACATCACCGAGTACGGCGCATTCGTCGATCTTGGCGGCGTAGACGGGCTGCTGCACGTCACGGATATGGCTTGGCGGCGTGTGAACGACCCACGCGAGATCCTGACAATCGGCGAGACGATCAAGGTGCAGGTCATCAAGATCAACAAAGAGACGCACCGCATCAGCCTTGGCATGAAGCAGCTGCAGGACGATCCATGGGAAGCCGTCGCCGCAAAATACGCGCTGGATTCTACCCATACGGGTCGTGTCACGAACATCACCGATTACGGTGCGTTTGTTGAGCTTGAGCCGGGTGTTGAAGGTCTGGTTCACGTCTCCGAGATGTCCTGGACCAAGAAAAACGTTCACCCAGGCAAGATCGTGTCCACCTCGCAAGAGGTTGAGGTCATGGTCCTCGAGATCGACGGTGTCAAGCGCCGCGTGTCGCTGGGTCTCAAGCAGACCATGCGCAACCCCTGGGAAGTCTTTGCAGAGCAGTTCCCCGAGGGCACAGAGGTCGAGGGCGAGGTCAAGAACATCACCGAATTCGGTCTGTTCGTGGGTCTCGAAGGCGACATCGACGGCATGGTGCACCTTTCCGACCTCAGCTGGGACCAGCGCGGCGAAGAGGCGATCCAGGACTACCGCAAGGGCGACGTTGTGCAGGCGGTTGTCTCCGAAGTGGACGTCGACAAAGAGCGTATCTCGCTGTCCATCAAGGGTGTCGGCGGCGACAAGTTCGCCGAAGCCGTTGGCGGCGTGAAGCGCGGCTCGATCATCACCGTGAACGTGACCTCTATCGAGGATGGCGGCGTCGAGGTGGAGTACGAGGGCATGAAGTCCTTCATCCGCCGCTCCGATCTTAGCCGTGACCGTGCCGAACAGCGGCCTGAGCGGTTCTCCGTTGGGGACAAGGTTGACGTGCGCGTGACCAACGTGGACAGCAAGGCGCACCGCTTGGGCGTGTCCATCAAGGCGCGCGAGATCGCGGAAGAGAAAGAGGCCGTGGAACAGTACGGTTCCTCCGACTCCGGCGCATCCCTGGGCGATATCCTGGGTGCCGCGCTGAAAGGCGACGACGACAAGTAAGCCGCTTTTGCGACGATGACATCAAAGGGCCCCGTCTGATCTTAGGCGGGGCCTTTGCGTTCAGGTGGGCAGGTCCTTGGCAATGCGGGTGATGAGCTCTGCCACCTGCGCGGGCTGTTCAATGACGGAGATATGTTTGCCGGGCACCGTCTCAAACCGCCCTCCCGGCGCGCGGGCGGCTGCGGCGCGTTGCTGGGCAAGCGGATACATGGCGTCCTCTTCGCCCGCGATGGTTAGCGAGGGCACGGCCAGATCATGCAGCCTGTCA
>JBCCVD010000006.1:0-159016 GCA_039195745.1 Pseudomonadota bacterium
AAAGATGTTCTTGGCCAGATCTAGGCCGAATGTTGTAACCTGCCCTGGGTGGCTCCTCTCCGTGCCGTCGACAAAAAACCGCATCTTGGCAGGTTTCATCCCAGTGGCGCTGGAGCCACCCACATCACCCGCTTCGCGCCGCAAGTGGCCCGAAGCTCGCCGTACTTTACGTGCCGATGCTCTTTTTGTGTCAAATTGACCGGGTTCACTTTGACGGTTGGGGTTTTGCGGACTAGGTTCTATATATCGTCCCTTGTCATTCAGGATCCTCCACATGAGCCGTTTTGCTGCCCCCATTGCCGAACAGATTTGGGACATGAAATACCGTTTCAAGCACGCGGATGGTGCGCCGATTGATGTGACTGTCGAAGACAGCTGGCGCCGGATTGCGCGGGCTTTGGCCGCTCCGGAGGCGGATCCGGGCAAATGGGAAGACGTATTTTACGAGGCTTTAGAGGATTTTAAATATCTGCCCGCAGGTCGGATCACGGCAGGCGCAGGCACTGAGCGGTCGGTGACGCTGTTCAACTGCTTTGTCATGGGCACGGTCCCGGATTCCATGGGCGGCATTTTCGACATGCTGAAAGAGGCCGCGCTGACCATGCAGCAGGGCGGCGGGATCGGTTATGATTTCTCCACCATCCGGCCCAAAGGGGCCGATGTGAAAGGCGTGGCAGCGGATGCGTCGGGGCCATTGTCGTTCATGGATGTCTGGGACGCCATGTGCCGCACCATTATGAGCGCCGGCTCGCGCAGGGGCGCGATGATGGCCACGATGCGCTGCGATCATCCCGATATTGAAGACTTTATCACGGCCAAACAGGATTCGGCGCGGCTGCGCATGTTCAATCTGAGCGTCTTGGTGACGGATGATTTCATGGAGGCGGTGAAGGCGGAAGCCTCTTGGGATTTGGTCTTTGGCGACGAGGTCGTGCGCACGGTGCAAGCGGTTGATCTGTGGAACCTGATCATGCGCTCCACCTATGATTTTGCGGAGCCGGGGGTGATTTTCATCGACCGGATCAACAAAGCCAACAACCTGAGCTATTGCGAGACGATTGCCGCGACGAACCCATGCGGCGAACAGCCCTTGCCGCCCTATGGCGCCTGTTTGCTGGGCTCGATCAACCTGGCGCGTCTGGTGGCCGAGCCGTTTGAGCCGCATGCGGAGCTGGATATCGAGGCTTTGGATGATCTGGTCCGCGTGGCCGTGCGGATGATGGACAATGTGGTCGATGCGTCCAAGTTCCCGCTGGAGGCGCAGCGACAGGAAGCTTTGGCCAAACGTCGGATTGGGCTTGGCGTGACGGGTCTGGCAGATGCGCTACTGATGGTTGGCGCGCGCTATGGCTCAGAGGAGGCAGCGCGTCTGACCGATCAATGGTTGCACCGTCTCGCCCGCGCCGCATATCTGGCGTCGGTCGATTTGGCCCGCGAAAAAGGAGCTTTTCCGCTCTTCGATGCGGAGGCGTTTTTATCCTCGGGGGCAATGGCGGGAATGGACGCAGATGTCCGCGCAGCTATCCGGGAACATGGCATCCGCAATGCGCTTTTGACCTCCATCGCGCCAACGGGGACGATTTCGCTCTATGCGGGCAATGTGTCTTCCGGGATCGAGCCGGTATTCGCCTATGCCTACACGCGGAAGGTTCTGCAAAAGGATGGCTCGCGCACCGAGGAAGAGGTCGTGGATTACGCGGTGCAACTCTGGCGCGAGAAACATGGCGATATCGATCTGCCGGATCATTTCGTGAATGCCCAGACTTTAGCGCCTCTCGACCATGTCCGGATGCAGGCGGCGGCGCAAACATGGGTGGACAGCTCGATCTCAAAGACGATCAACTGCCCCGAAGATATCAGCTTTGATGATTTCAAGGAGGTCTACATGGCCGCATGGGATCAGGGCTGTAAGGGCTGTACGACCTACAGGCCCAATGATGTGACCGGCTCTGTCTTGTCTGTGTCTGAGAATGCAGAGGAGGCAAAACCTGTGCCCGTCTCGGAGGGTGGTGAAGTGGTCTACATGTCCGAGCCGTTGGACCGGCCGAGCGAGCTGGAGGGGCAGACATATAAAGTGAAGTGGCCCGATAGCGAGCATGCGCTCTACATCACGGTGAATGATATCGTGCTGAACGGGCATAGGCGACCTTTTGAGGTATTCATCAACTCCAAGAACATGGAGCATTTCGCCTGGACAGTGGCGTTGACGCGGATGATTTCAGCCGTTTTCCGTCGCGGAGGGGATGTATCGTTTGTGGTCGAGGAGCTGAAGGCGGTATTTGATCCGCGCGGCGGGGCCTGGGTTCAGGGCAAGTATATTCCGTCCATATTGGCTGCGATTGGCGGCGTGATCGAGCAGCACATGATCGCGACAGGGTTCATTGCAGGCGAAGGCATGGGCCTGAAAGAGGACCCTTCTGCGCAGGTCGTGGCCATGGGCGAAGGACGTGGCAAGGCCTGCCCAAGCTGTGGTCAGTTTGACATGCGGATGATCGAAGGGTGCATGACCTGTGCGTCCTGCGGTCATTCGAAATGCGGCTAGCGGCGTTGTATTTTTCTGCGGACGCACCATAGCCTTGCCACTTTGCCCCAAGGGATTGCCGTTCTGGTCTTATAGTATTGCCATTGGCTTTTTTCTTTCCCAAGCGAGCTTCGATACCTCGTGCCTTGCTCAATGAAAGTGGCGAAAACAAACAAGTCGCTCAGCGCTTCGATGACGTTGACTGAGTTCAGCTTTCGATCGACTTGAATGGCCAGACATGGGCAACGGATAACAGGCGTTTTTTGGATCAAGTTCGGCAATCATACGCACTTGAATGCCACACCGAACACAATAGCTTATTGGCTCAGAGCGGGGGCTTGATTCGTGGCGAAACACATCAACTTGATCAAATTATCTGTCGGCACAGAAACCGTTGATGATTTGCAGGCATGGCAGGACAGCCCGCGCCCAAAGGGTACGGATGGAAACCCGCGCCATGTCACCCGCATGTGGCCCAAGCGCGAGGCGGAGATTTTGAACGGCGGCTCGATCTATTGGGTGATCAAAGGCGTCGTGCAAGCCCGTCAGAAAATCCTGCGCCTTGATGAATATGACCGTGGCGACGGCATCCGCCGCTGTGCTCTGGTGTTTGAACCCAAGCTGATCCGAGTCGAGAATATGACCAAACGCCCCTTCCAGGGCTGGCGTTATCTCAAACCCGAAGACGCGCCCGCTGACCTGCCCGAACACCGCGCCCGCGAAGAACAACTGCCGCCGCAACTCAGCGCCGCGCTGGCCGATATCGGTGTGCGTTGAGAAATCCGTACTACTTTTTAAAAAACTTAATGATTTCAGCAGGTAAGGAACTTCCTCGCATGCGGGGAATGCAGCATCAAAGCCCCAGCTTTGATGTCAACTCGGCCAATACCTTACGATCAGCACCGGAGGTCTTCGATAAAAACAGGGTCGCCTGAGACTTCAAAACCGGCGCGCCGCCCAGAATTTTGAGGTGGTTCGCCTCCAGCGTGGCCCCTGTGGAAGTGATATCCGCCACCGCCTCCGCCGTGCCGTTCTTGATCGTGCCTTCGGTCGCCCCCTGACTGTCGACCAGCTGGTAATCGGCAACGCCTGCTGCCTTCAAATGCTCCCGGATCAGCCGGTGATATTTCGTGGCAATCCTCAGCCGAAACCCATGCTCCGCCCGAAATGCCGCCGCCACAGCATCAAGATCATCAAGCGTGTTCACATCCGCCCAGAAGGCGGGCACAGCAAGGATCAGATCGGCATAACCGAAGCCCAGCTCCACCAAGCTCTCTGTCTGTTCACGCCAAAGCGGCAGCTTCTCCCGCACCAAATCGGTCCCCGTGACGCCCAGATCAATCCGCCCGGCGGCCAGCTCACGCGGGATCTCGCCGGCACTCAGCAAAACCAGATCGATCCCGTCAATGCCCGAGACTTCGCCTGCATATTCGCGGTCCGAGCCACTGCGCGCCAGCGTGATCCCGCGCGCGCCGAACCAGGCGAATGTGTCTTCCATCAACCGTCCCTTGGAGGGCACGCCCAGCTTCAGGCTCATGGTTTCCCCTCCAACAGCAAGGCAGGCCGGATCACACCACCCACAGCCGGAATTTCGCGCCCCTGTCCCAGCACCCGCGTCAAAGCATCATAGCGCCCACCGGAGGCAACCGGCGCGGCCCCGCCCCGCGCAAAGCCAAAGACAAAACCGTCGTAATACTCCATCGACGTGCGCCCATAGGCCCCCTCATAGGTCAGTGCTGCGACATCGACGCCCCGCTCGATCAAAGCATGCAATCGCCGCACGACCCCCTGTGCGGCTTCTTTTATGACCGGAAAACCTGCAGCGATCTCCGCCAGGGCCCCCGCTGCGTCATCAGCGGGCAGTTTCAGGTTCAAAATGGCGCTGACCGCCTCAATCTCGTCCTCCGGGATTGGCGCAACATCCCTGTCGTCGCGCAGAGTTTCCAGCCGCGCCACCACCTCGCGCGCGCGACGCAATCCAATCTCAGGACCAGCAGCGCGCACGATCTGCGCCACATCCAACCCCTCCAGGGAGGACACCAGCTCTGCGCGGCCCTCAGGCGCGGGCGCCCGCCCGGCAAACCGTTCCAACAGCGCCTTGAACCGCGCGGGCCGCCAGATGTGGCGCATCAAAGCCGCGCGCCGCCGCTCGGACGTGGTCAGGCCTTGGACGGCTGCGACCAGAACGCCGATATCGCCGATGGACCCTTGCAGATCATGCCCGGTCAATGCCTTGGCAAACAGCGCGAACACCTCCGCATCCGCCGCCGCCGGATCAGAGCGGTCGAACACCTCATAACCCACTTGCATGTATTCGCTGGGCCGCCCGGTGCCCGCCTCCTGCTGGCGAAACACTTCGCCCATATAGGTATATCGCGCAGGCTCCGCGCCGTTCGTCATATGGGCTTGGACGATGGGCACTGTAAAATCCGGCCGGAGCATCTGCTCCCCAAGAACCGGATCGGAGGTCACATAGGCGCGCGCGCGAATATCCTCACCGTAAAGGTCAAGCAGGACTTCGGAAGGCTGCAGCAACGCCGTCTCTACCGGCTCTGCACCTGCCTTCTGAAAGGCCGCGAACAGCCGCTCCGCCTCTTTGCGTGTCTCCGGCCCGCCTTGCATCAGCTGTCCAGAATTTTGCGGATTTCGGTGACCAGATCACCGCGCTTGATCTCAAACTGCGCGGGTTGCTCTTTCCATTCTTCATGGGTCGCGGTCTCCGCAATCTTCGCGCCCAGCACCAGGTCCTTGAGCTGCACAACGCCCCGCTCGAACTCCTCAGACCCTGCAATCACCGCGACGGGTGCGTTGCGTTTATCGGCATATTTCAACTGGTTGCCGAAATTCTTCGGGTTGCCCAGATAGACCTCCGCCCGGATGCCTTCCGCGCGCAGCTCGCCCACCATAGCTTGATAGTCGGCCATGCGGTCGCGGTCCATCACAGTCACGATGACTGGCCCAACCGTCGCCTTGTCGAGCCGCCCTTTGGCATGCAGCGCGGCCAACAGACGGTCGACCCCGATGGACACACCCGTCGCAGGCACCGCCTGTCCTGTGAAGCGCTTGACCAGATCATCGTAGCGCCCGCCACCGGCGACAGAGCCGAATTGACGCGGGCGGCCCTTCTCATCCTTGATCTCAAACGTCAACTCCGCCTCATAGACAGGGCCCGTGTAATAGCCCAAGCCGCGCACGACCGACGGGTCAATCTCGATCCGGTCGGGGCCGTAGCCTTGCGCCTCCAGAAGCGCGGAAATCTGCGCCAGCTCTTCGATCCCGTCTTGGCCCATGGCACTGTCACCGACAGCCACGCGCAGCTTGGCCAGCGTGCCCTCGACACTCTCCTGCTTGGCCGTCAAAAAGGCCAAAACCGGCCCGGCCTGATCATCGCTTAGACCCACCCCGTCAATCTCGGCCCCCGACGCATCGGTGCGCCCCACGGTCAGAAGCTGGCGCACACCCGCCTCGCCCACCTTGTCGAACTTATCGATGGTTCTGAGCACATCGTCGCGGCGCGGGTCGTCGGCCAGCCCCATAACCTCCAACACACCATTGAGCACCTTGCGGTTGTTCACACGGATCAGGTAGTCGCCGCGTGGAATGCCAACTGCTTCCAACACATCGGCCAGCATCGCGCAGATCTCCGCATCCGCCGCCACGGAAGGTGCGCCGACCGTATCGGCATCGCATTGATAAAACTGACGAAACCGCCCCGGGCCGGGTTTCTCATTGCGCCAGACCGGGCCCATCGCATAGCGGCGATATGGCGTCGGCAGATCGTTACGGTGCTGGGCAAACACGCGCGCCAAAGGCGCTGTCAGATCGTAGCGCAGGGCGAGCCAATCCTCATCCTCCTGCCACGCAAACACGCCCTCATTGGGCCGGTCCACATCGGGCAGAAACTTACCCAACGCTTCGACCGTTTCCACCGCAGAGCTTTCCAGCGCATCGAACCCGTAAAGCTGATAGACGGCCGTGATCTGATCCAGCATCGCCTTGCGCTGGGCCACCTCCGCGCCAAAATAGTCGCGAAATCCCTTGGGCGTTTCGGCCTTGGGCCGCGGTTGTTTTTTGACTTTTGCCATGGGCGCGTGTCCTGCATCTAAACTTGGGTCCCGCAATAGCGAAGGGCTGGACGAGAAACAAGCAACCTGCCAAAGGAGGTGGCATGACTGACACCACTGCATTTGAAGAACAGATCGCACATCTCAGCCGCACGGTAGAAGAGATGTCCGATATCGTCGCGCGGCAGGAGAAAGAGATCGCGCTTCTGGCCAACCGCGTGCGCCTGTTGATGGAGCGTGAAGCAGAACGTCAACAGGATGCGGGCGGCCACGTGGTGCTGGGCGATGAGCGCCCGCCGCATTACTAGGGTCTCAGCCCTAGATCTCTTCTACCATCACGACCCCGCCCAGCGATTTGATCGCGCCTTTGACCTTCGGGTTGATCGCGAACCCATCGCCCAACGCCACCTCGACCTCCCCTGGCAAATCCGGATCCATCAAGCACAGCTCGACCGGGCCGCGCGCCCGGATGGATTTATCTTGCGCAGAGCGTTCCAGAACTGAGGCGATGGAGCCAATGACCGCATCATCTTCCACGAAGACTTTCAGCCCCATCGCGCCCGCCTCGACCGCGCCGTCAATCGGCTGCGCCGCACGACACAGCAGTTTGAGCTGCTCGGATTCGTAAGTCGCTTCGACCGTCAGCACGACATTATTGCCGGTCATTAAATGCTCGCCTGAGCTTTCCAGCGTGTCGGAAAAAACGGTGACCTCGAACATGCCTGACGGATCAGATCCTTGCACGAAGGCAAAGCGGTTGCCGCGCGCGGATTTGCGTTCCTGACGGCCCGAAATCGTCGCCGCGAGCTTTGCAATAACAGGCCCGCTTTGCACTTTCTCTTCAATTTCCGTCAGCGACAGCACACCCTTGCGCTTCAGTGACAGCGTGTAATCGTCGAGCGGATGACCCGAAAGGTAAAAGCCGATAGCCGTGAATTCCTGCGCCAAGCGCTCTGACGGCAACCAATCATCGACCGGCGACAGGCGCGGCTCTGGCAAGTCATCACCCGCCTCTCCAAACAGCGACACCTGATTTGAATGACGCTGCTCATGGATCGCTGCGGAATAGCTGACCAACCCGTCGAGCGACGCGAACACACGGTGCCGGTTCGGGTCCAACTGATCAAACGCACCGGAGCGCGCCAGCATCTCCAACGGGCGTTTGCCGACCTTTTTCAAGTCAACCCGCCGCGCGAAATCAAACAGCGTCGCAAAGGGTTTTTCGATCCCATCGACGACCCGCGCGTCGGTAACGAGGCGCATCGCCTCGACGCCTACATTCTTCAAACCGCCCAGCGCATAGACAACCTTCCCATCCGCTACGGTAAAGGTCGCGCCGGACCGGTTTACACAAGGGGGCACGATCTCGATATCCAGCGTCTTGACGATCTCTTCTTTGTAAACGCCAAGCTTATCAGTGAGATGCAGGTCGCAATTCATGACGCCTGCCATGAACTCCACCGGGTGGTTCGCCTTCAGCCAAGCCGTCTGATAGCTGACCACCGCATAGGCGGCAGCGTGGGATTTGTTGAATCCGTAATTCGCAAATTTCTCAAGCAGGTCAAAGACTTCACGTGCTTTCTTTGCGTCAACACCGTTCTTCTTGGCACCTTCCTCGAATTTTGGTCGTTCCGCATCCATCGCCTCTTTGATCTTCTTCCCCATCGCGCGGCGCAGCAGATCGGCGCCGCCGAGGGAGTAGCCCGCCATGACCTGCGCAATCTCCATCACCTGCTCTTGGTAGACGATGATCCCTTGCGTCTCAGCCAGGATGTGGTCGATCAAAGGGTGAATGGATTCAAGCTCTTTTAACCCATTCTTAACTTCGCAATAGGTCGGGATATTTTCCATCGGCCCGGGGCGATACAACGCCACCAGAGCCACGATATCCTCGATACAGTTGGGCTTCATACGCCTGAGCGCATCCATCATTCCCGAACTTTCCACCTGGAAAACGGCGACTGTTTTGGCCGAAGAATATAACTTATACGACTTTTCGTCATCCAACGGGATTGCGCCGATGTCATTCTCTGCGCCCGCTGGCGGCTCGTAGATTTGCGAGCCGTCTGCGGCGATATGTAAAGGCCTGTCGAGCAGATCAATTGCGTTCTGAATGACCGTCAGCGTCTTAAGACCCAGAAAGTCGAACTTCACCAGCCCCGCCTGTTCGACCCATTTCATATTGAACTGGGTCGCAGGCATGTCGGAGCGCGGATCCTGATAAAGCGGCACCAGCGCATCCAGTGGCCTGTCGCCAATCACGACCCCCGCTGCGTGCGTCGAGGCGTTGCGCAATAGCCCTTCAACTTGCTGCCCATAATCGAGAAGCCGGGCGACGACCTCTTCATTCTTGGCCTCTTCGCGCAGCTTCGGCTCATCTGCCAAAGCCTTCTCAATCGAAACGGGCTTCACACCTTCGACCGGGATCATCTTCGACAGCCGGTCCACTTGCCCGTAAGGCATTTGCAACACGCGCCCGATATCGCGCACAGCCGCTTTCGACAAGAGCGCACCGAAGGTGATGATCTGACCCACCTTGTCGCGCCCGTATTTCTCTTGAACGTAGCGGATCACCTCTTCCCGCCGATCCATGCAGAAGTCGATGTCGAAATCCGGCATAGAGACACGTTCAGGGTTCAAAAACCGCTCAAACAGCAGCGAATAGCGCAAGGGATCCAAATCAGTGATCAGCAGCGCATAAGCCACCAAAGACCCCGCACCCGATCCCCGACCGGGACCAACCGGAATGTCATTGTCCTTGGCGTATTTGATGAAGTCGGCCACAATCAGGAAGTACCCGGGAAACCCCATCCCCTCGATGATACCCAGCTCAAAGTCCAGCCGCGCCTGATATTCCTCAACAGGGACCGCGTGCGGGATAATCGCAAGCCGCGCTTGCAGGCCTTCATTGGCCTGACGGCGCAGCTCTTCCACCTCATCATCGGCAAATTTCGGCAGGATCGGGTCACGCTTACAGGCCTTAAAGGCGCATCGACGCGCAATCTCCACCGTGTTTTCCAAAGCTTCCGGCAGGTCAGCAAATAGCGTCGCCATCTCCTGCGGCGACTTGAAATAGTGCTGCGGCGTCAATTTGCGTCGCGCGCCCTGCTGGTCGACATAGGCGCCATCCGCGATGCAAATCAGCGCGTCATGCGCCTCATACATGTTGGATTTTGGAAAATACACGTCATTCGTGGCCACCAACGGCAGACCCATCGCATAGGCCATTTCGACATGGCCGCGCTCTGACAAACGCTCCGCTTCGGGCAAGCCATCATCCCCCGGATGACGCTGCAATTCCACGTAAAGCCGATCAGGATAAATCTCCGCCAGCCGCGCCATCAATGCCTCGGCCTTTGGCCTCTGCCCGCCGCGCAAATGCCGCCCAACTGGCCCATCGGGACCACCAGACAGGCAAATCAGCCCGTCCGCATATAAAGCCAATTCCTCGACAGAGACCTGCGGCAACTGCCCCTCTGCATCAAGATAGCAGCAGGAATTCAGCTTCATCAGGTTCTCGTAGCCACGCTCGTTTTGCGCCAGCAGCACAATCGGCGCGGGCGGGCGGGCTTTCTCTCCCGGTGCGGCGGCCTCATAGGTCAGATCAACCTGACAGCCAATGATTGGTTGCACCCCGGCGCCAGAGGCATATTCGGAAAATTCCAAAGCGGCGAACATGTTGTTGGTGTCGGTGATCGCCACCGCAGGCATGCCTGCATCTTGGCACAGTCCGGCCAGTTTTTTGACGCGCATGGCGCCCTCAAGAAGCGAATACTCGCTATGGACGCGCAGATGAATGAATCGGGGGCCTAGGCTCATGAGCCGCAGACTAGCCACGCGGCCCGGGAAGCGAAAGACGCAGTTTAGCGCAGACTGGCGCGGGCGGTATCTGTCTTGTGACCCTGCCCCGTCGTCAGCAGATCATTGACCAGCGCATTGCGCTCTTTCGGGCCACCAACAACGCAGTCTTCAAGCTCTTCGGGAAAGATCAATGTCACAGGGACGGCACGCACCGGGCTCAACGGTGTGTCCGCAATCAGATTGCGCCCGCGTGGCATAGGAACGTCCAGCAAAGCCCCCGCCGGTTCCGCCACACCGCTCACGATCCAGTCGCGTGGCGCGGATGTGGCAGGCACATCCAGCGACATCACACCATGCTGATCCAGCAGGTCACCGATCCCGCCATTATGCGCGATCAGCTGCGCAACATATGCGACAGCCCGGAACACCCAGGAGTTCTGGACCAAATCAGGCGTTGCTGCTTGCAGGCCCGGAACTTCAATGAACACTTCCTGCCCGTAGCCGTTTTGATCGGCGGGGCCGCGGAAACAATCAAACGGATCGCTCAGCCCGTCGCTTGCAACAATCAGGCTATTGGGCGTGCGCACGATGCGAAAGGCTTGCCGGGTGGACGGCCAATCAGGCGCTTGCGGGCTGTGTTCGGGCGTCAAAAACGCGTCATCGCTGACGCCGAACTGATCCCAGTAAACATCGCGCGCCAACAAGGACGCATCCGAACTGCCCGCCGCAGGACCGGGGCTCAAGATATGGCCTCCTTCAATGCGCAATGCGGTAACAGGAACCGGCTCCGGCACGATATGCTGGATCATTGGCGCAGGCGTTGCGGGCTCCGCTGCCTCAACCGGCTTTTGTCCGATCACGCCATATTCACCGGTTCCCGTTGAGGATGATGCCTTGCGCACGGGCTTGATGTCAGGGGCGTCCGGCATGTCCTTGACGCGGGCGGCAAGCCCCATAATGTCAAATTCTTTTGCTGATTCAGCCGCGAGTTCTTCCGCACTGCGCCCCAACTCATCCTTGATATCGGAATCGCGCATGCTCTTGGTTTTACGGCGGACCTGCGGTGTCGGCTTGGGTGTTGCGCGCGGAGTAACCGGATCAGGCAACGGCGCTTCGACAGCGCTCGGCGCGGAGGCCTCTGCCTGCAATGCGTCCTTCGCCCGTTGGGCGACCTTACCTTTACCATCACGCGACAGAAGCTTCTTCAGCATTCCAAACACACCCGTTCAAATTCACTGTTTCTTCATTGTCTGGGCAATGGTTCTTTTTCATGACCGCAATGTGCGCGGGCTGTGAAAAATGTGGGAAATGTCATCACATCTTGCCAAATCCGCCAGTTGCGGCCTAGCATGCTGCCAGCTAAGCGCCGTCTACGCCGCATCGACGGTGCGTCAGATACAACATGACCCTTGGTAAGGCGGCGGGACAATTCCAATATGGTAACGTTTCTTCTGAATGGAGAGATCGTTCAAACCCGTGTCAGCGGCACTGAAACGCTGCTCGATTTCCTGCGCGAGCGGATGGGGCTGACGGGTACGAAAGAGGGCTGCAATGAAGGCGATTGTGGGGCATGCAGCGTCGTCGTCACCGGCGCAGACGGTAAATCGCGCGCAATGAATGCCTGCATTCTGTTTATGCCTCAACTCCACGGTCGCGCTGTGCGCACGGTCGAGGGGATCTCCGCCCCCGATGGCACGCTGCATCCTGTACAGGACGCAATGGTGCGCCATCATGGCTCGCAATGCGGGTTCTGCACGCCGGGATTTATAGCCTCAATGGCTGCAGCCCATACCAATCGCGCGACAGATCACGCAGACCAACTGGCAGGAAACCTGTGCCGCTGCACCGGCTATGCGCCGATCATCCGCGCGGCAGAAGCGGCAGAAAGCGAAGCTGTACCCGCCTGGATGATCGATGATCTGTCTGCGCTCAGCGGCGTGCCAGGCGCGTTCACCCAGCCAGAAAGCGCGGATGAGCTTGCCACATGGTATGCGGCCCATCCCGACGCGACGCTGATCGGCGGCGCCACAGATGTGGGGCTCTGGGTTACCAAACAGTTGCGCGAGCTGGACGAGATCGCGTTTCTTGGCCGCTGCGCCGATATGCAACAGATCGCGGTCTCGGAAGCAGAGATCAAAATCGGGGCCGCCTGCACGATCACCGACGTGCTTGCGGCGATGCAAGACACGCACCCGTCTTTCGCGGAAATGCTGCGCCGTTACGGCTCCGTTCAGGTCCGCAATGCTGCGACCATCGGCGGCAATATTGCCAATGGCTCGCCTATCGGTGACAGCCCGCCCGCGCTGATTGCGCTCGGCGCGACGCTGCATCTACGTCATGGCGAGACCCGGCGCGCTTTGCCGCTTGAGGAGTTCTTCATCGCCTATGGCAAGCAAGATCGCGCCAAAGGGGAGTTTGTAGAGGCCGTCACGATCCCGCGCCAAGCCGACACCTTGCGCTGTTACAAATTGTCGAAACGCTTCGATCAGGACATATCCGCTGTCTGTGGATGCTTCAATCTGGTCATTGAGGGAGGCAAAGTGATCTCTGCCCGCATCGCTTTCGGCGGCATGGCCGGCACACCAAAACGCGCAACGCATGTCGAAAACGCGCTGACGGGCAAGGCCTGGACACAAACCACTGTTGATCTGGCCGCTGCGGAATTTTCTAACGATTACGCACCGATGAGTGACATGCGCGCCTCCGCCACCTACAGGCTGGACGCGGCGCAAGGCATGTTGCAGCGCCTCTTTGCCGAGAGCGCGGGGACTGCGGCGAATGTGCTGGAGGTCACGCCATGAGCGTCCACACCTCCCGCCCGCATGACAGCGCGACGCTGCATGTCACCGGCCGGGCGCGCTATACCGACGATATCCCAACCCCTGCAAACACGCTGCATCTGGCTTTTGGTCTTTCAACCATCGCCCGCGGGCAGATCACCGCGATGGATCTCAGCGCGGTTGAGGCCGCTGACGGGGTCGCCGCTGTCCTGACAGCGCGCGATCTGCCGTTCGCCAATGACGTCTCCCCCTCGGTGCATGATGAACCACTGCTGAGCCCCGGCGCAGTGCACTATCTGGGACAGCCGCTTTTCATTGTGGTCGCAACCAGCCATCTTGCCGCGCGCAAAGCCGCTAGTCTGGGAGAGATATCCTACGCAGAAGAGACACCGCTTCTGACCATTGACGACGCGGTGGCGGCCGACAGCCGCTTCGAAGACGGCCCGCGCGTCTACACAAAGGGCGATATCGACGCGGCCCTGAAGACCGCGCCCCATCGGTTGCAAGGCACGATCGAGATCGGTGGGCAGGAGCATTTCTACCTCGAAGGCCACGCAGCGCTGGCCCTGCCGCAAGATGGCGGCGAGATGGTGGTGCATGCTTCCTCCCAGCACCCGACCGAAATTCAGCACAAAGTGGCAGACGCCATCGGGACGTCGATGAATGCAGTGCGTGTCGAGGTCCGCCGCATGGGCGGCGGCTTCGGCGGCAAGGAAAGCCAGGGCAATGCGCTTTGCGTGGCATGCGCCGTGGCTGCAAAGCTCACCGGCTGGCCCTGCAAGATGCGCTACGACCGCGATGATGACATGACCATCACGGGCAAACGCCATGAGTTCCGCATCGCTTATGATGTGGGCTTTGAGGACAGTGGCAAGCTGGTGGGCGTGGATTTCACGCAATATGCCCGCTGCGGCTGGGCGCAGGATTTGTCGCTGCCCGTGGCCGACCGCGCGATGTTGCACGCAGACAATGCCTATTTGCTCGATCACGCCCGCATCACATCGCACCGCTTGAAGACCAACACGCAAAGCAACACCGCTTTTCGGGGCTTTGGCGGCCCGCAAGGCATCGTCGGGATTGAACGGGTGATGGATCATGTCGCGCATCATCTGGGCCTTGATCCGTTGAATGTGCGTCGCGCCAATTTCTACCCGTCGGCCATGCATATTTCTGCCAAGATGAAACCCACTACGCCCTATGGGATGGAGGTCACGGACAGTATTCTGACCGAGATGGCCGATGCGCTTGAGCTGTCATCTGACTATCACGCCCGCCGCGCGGCTGTGGCGGATTGGAATGCGGCCAATCCGATTTTGAAGAAAGGTATTGCCCTGACACCGGTGAAATTCGGCATCTCTTTCACGCTCACGCATCTCAATCAGGCGGGCGCGCTGGTGCATGTTTATCAGGACGGCTCCATCCATCTCAACCATGGCGGGACGGAGATGGGGCAAGGCCTGTTCACCAAAGTCGCGCAAGTGGCGGCCTCCGTCTTTGGCGTGCCCGTCGAGCAGGTCCAGATCACAGCGACAGATACCGGCAAAGTGCCCAACACATCGGCCACCGCGGCTTCCTCCGGTTCTGATCTGAACGGCATGGCGGTGAAAGCCGCGTGCGAAACCATCTGCGACCGGATCGCGGCGCATCTGGGCGGTGAGGTGACATTTGCGGATGGCAAGGTCATCACGCCCAGCCGGACGCTCAGCTTCGCCGACGCCGTCAAGGACGCCTATGAGAACCGCATTTCCTTGAGCGCAACAGGGTTTTACGCGACCCCTGACGTGGCCTGGGACCGGATCAAGGGGCAAGGCCGCCCGTTCTTTTACTTTGCTTATGGGATGGCCGTAACAGAGGTGGTGATCGACACGCTCACCGGCGAAAACCGCATCTTGCGCGCCGATATCCTGCATGATTGCGGCGCCTCGCTGAACCCCGACCTCGATATCGGCCAGATCGAAGGCGCTTACGTGCAAGGCGCGGGCTGGCTGACGATGGAGGAACTGGTCTGGGATGACAAAGGCGCGCTCAAGACCCATGCGCCCGCCACTTACAAAATCCCTTGCGCCTCCGATAGGCCGGAGATCTTCAATGTCAGCCTCTGGCAGGGCGAGAACGCAGCGCAAACGATCTACCGCTCGAAAGCCGTTGGGGAACCGCCTTTGATGCTGGGAATTTCTGCGCTCATGGCTCTGTCGGATGCCATTGCCTCCTGCGGGACGGGCTATCCCGCCCTCGACGCGCCTGCCACGGCAGAACGTGTACAGCGCGCAGTCAAGGCGTTGCGCGCGTGAGTTTCGATCTGGCAGCGCTGAAACAGGCGGTCGCGGCCCATGGCACAGTCGGGCGCATCGTTATTGCGTCTCATGCAGGCTCCGTGCCGCGCGAAACCGGCACAGCGATGCTTGTATGGGCGGACGGACAAAGCGGGACAATTGGCGGCGGGGCGCTCGAATTTGAGGCCGTCGCGCGTCTGCGGGCGCGACTGGGTGACGGTGGCACCCGTATCGACCGCCTGCCACTCGGGCCTGCGCTTGGTCAGTGCTGTGGCGGGTCGGTGACGCTGGTCTCTGAAGTGTTTGACGCACATGCGCTGCCCACCGCTTCCGAGGCGTTCATCCGCAACTGCGGTGCGCCCGGCACAGCGCCCCTGCAGATCACACGTTTTGCAAAACAAGCCCGCAATGGCGAAGGAAAAATCGATCTTGTCTTTGAAAACAACTGGTTGGCAGAAACCATTCAGACGTCCAAAGCACCGCTTTGGATCTATGGCGCGGGCCATGTCGGGCGTGCCTTGGTGCGTGTCATCGCGCCGCTTCCGCAATTTGCGATCACCTGGGTTGATACGTCCTTCGCCCGCTTCCCCGCTGAGGCGCCCGACACCGTCACAATCCTGCCAACAGAGACACCGCCCGCAGCCATGCGCCTTGCGCCCGACGAGGCGCATCACCTGATCCTGACCTATTCCCACGCGCTCGATCTGGAGCTCTGCCATCAGATTTTGTCGCAGCGTTTTGCCAGCGCCGGGCTGATCGGCTCTGCCACGAAATGGACGCGTTTTAAGACACGGTTAACCGCTCTGGGCCATAGCACAGCGCAAATCAGCCGGATCACCTGCCCCATCGGCGATCCGGCGATGGGCAAAGATCCGCAAGCTATTGCGCTCGGGGTCGCGTCTCGGCTAGTGCTGAGCACGCTTGAGGGCGCCACCAGGGGGGAACGGGCCACGGCATGAGCGTTTTGTTGAATCTCAGCGGTCTGACAAAGGCCTATCCCGGCGTTGTCGCGAATGATGATGTCTCAATGGTGATCAAATCCGGCGAGGTGCATGCGCTTTTGGGTGAAAATGGCGCCGGCAAATCCACCTTGGTCAAGATGATCTACGGGTTGGTCAAACCGGACAGCGGCACGATGGAATTTCAAGGCGCGCCGTTTTTGCCAGCCGAGCCGCGCGCCGCGCGGGCGGCCGGTGTCGCGATGGTGTTTCAACATTTTTCCCTGTTCGATGCACTCGACGTGGCCGAAAATATCGCATTGGGCATGGAGAACCCGCCAAAGATGCGCGATCTGGCGGCGAAAATCACAGACGTCTCCAATGCCTATGGCCTGCCTCTGGACCCGTCCCGTCTGATTGGCGATCTGTCAGCCGGGGAGCGGCAACGGGTGGAGATCATCCGCTGTCTGCTGCAAAATCCAAAGCTCTTGATCATGGATGAGCCGACATCGGTCCTGACACCGCAAGAGGTCGATATCCTGTTCAAAACGCTGGAGAAACTTCGCTCTGAAGGCACCTCGATCCTCTATATCTCGCACAAACTGGAAGAAATCCGCAGGCTGTGTGACACGGCGACGATCCTGCGGCTCGGTAAGAATGTCGGCACTTGCAATCCGCGCACGGAAACCGCGCGCGCCATGGCCGAAATGATGGTGGGCGAGACCCTGCATGTGCCCGAGCGTAAGCCGCATAAGCAGACAGATGTGGCGCTGGAATTGCGCGGCCTGTCGATCCCAGCCCCTTCCGCCTTTGGGACCGCCCTGAAAGACATTTCGCTCACTGTGCATCGCGGCGAAGTACTGGGCATTGGCGGCGTGGCGGGCAACGGGCAAGACGAGCTGACCGGCGCGCTGTCAGGCGAGCTGCCCGCCCCTGCCGGTCAGGTGATGTTTGAGGGGCGCGATATCGGTGCGCTCGGCCCGAATGCGCGCAGGCAGATCGGCATGCTGGCCGCACCGGAAGAGCGGTTGGGCCACGCCGCCGCCCCCGACATGAGCCTGACAGAGAATGCCGTATTGACAGGAATGGTGCGCAAGTCGCTGTCTCAAAACGGTTTTGTGAATTGGAGCGCGGCGCGAAACTTCGCGCAGGACGTGATTGACGGGTTTGACGTGCGCACTCCCGGCACCCATACCGCTGCGCGCGCGCTTTCCGGTGGCAATCTGCAGAAATATGTGATCGGCCGGGAAATCCTGCAAAAACCGGAGGTTATGGTCGTCAATCAACCCACTTGGGGCGTGGATGCCGCCGCCGCCGCCGCGATACGTCAGGCACTTCTGGATCTGGCGGCTGACGGTGCCGCAATCCTCGTGATCAGCCAGGATTTGGACGAGCTGATGGAGATCTCCGACCGGTTTGCGGCGCTCAATGAGGGGCGCCTGAGCCCACCGGTGCCCGCGGCCGGGCTGACGGTCGATCAGATCGGATTAATGATGGGCGGTGCCCATGATCTGGAGCCAGCCAATGGGTAAATGTTTGAAATCCATAAGCGTCATCCGCGAGGCGCGCCTATGATCGCGCTTGAAAAACGTCCTGAGCCGTCAAAACTCTGGTCCTGGGCCACCCCGATCCTCGCTGTGATCGCGACGATGATCGCAGGCGGGCTGATGTTTGCAGCCCTTGGCAAAGACCCGGTGGAAGCGATCCGCACCATCTTCTGGGACCCGATTTTCGGGGAGTTTGCCTTCTATTATCGCGGACAGCTCCTGATCAAAGCGGGCCCGCTGATCCTGATCGCCATTGGCCTGTCTTTGGGATTTCGGGCGGGCATCTGGAACATTGGGGCCGAAGGTCAGTACATTATCGGCGCGATTTGCGGTGCAGCGGTGGGGCTGGCGTTCTACCCATGGGACAGCATCATCGTCTTTCCGCTGATGATCCTCGCAGGCGCGATGGGCGGGCTTCTCTGGGCCATGATCCCCGGCATCTTGCGCGTCAAATTCAACACGAACGAGATCCTCGTCTCGCTGCTTCTGGTCTATGTGGCGGAATTCATTCTGGCCTCCATGGCGCTCGGCGCATTGAAAAACCCCGACGGCGCCGGGTTTCCGGGCAGTCGCAACTTCCGCACTTATCCTGCTGCCTACAATGAAGAAATCATAGCAGGCACCGGGATGCATTGGGGCGTCGTTGCCGCCTTCATCGCGGTGATCTTCGCCTATGTGCTGCTCGCGCGGCACCTGATGGGCTTCCAGATCAAACTGGCCGGTCAAGCCCCCCGTGCCGCGCGGTTCGGCGGCGTGAACCCGAACCGGCTGATCCTGTTCTGCCTCGGCACGTCCGGCGCATTGGCGGGCCTTGCGGGCCTGTTCGAGGTCGCAGGCCCCGCCGGTCAGATCAGCATCGATTTCAACGTAGGCTACGGGTTCACCGCGATCATCGTGGCCTTCCTTGGCCGCCTCCATCCCATCGGCATCCTGCTCGCGGGCCTCCTGCTGGCGCTCACCTATATTGGCGGAGAGGCCGCGCAGAGCTCCCTCGGCCTGCCCGCCGCCGCGATCCAGGCCTTCCAAGGCATGCTTTTGTTCTTCCTTCTGGCGGTCGACGTGCTCACCAATTTCCGTATCCGCTTCGGCAAGAGGGAGGCCGCGTGATGGGTACAAAGGGCTTCTTTCTAAGTCATCAGGCAGTGATGGGGTTTCTGTCTGGCCTTATCTTTGGATTGGTTTCTAAAACCTTTGGACAAATCGTAGGCCTAACGCCCGCGCTTCAAAAGTACCCCACGACGACCATCGTCCTGATCCTACTATTTATGTTGGGCTTCGCCGCACATTTCTGCATCAATGGCCATATCAAATTGATCAGCAACAACGCCAGCCTCAAGAAAAACTACCAAATTGAGACGACTGCATTTCAAATTAGACTTGTCCGAGTTCTGTTCTGGATTTTATTTGCATTGGGCTTTCTGATTGGCATTTCAGGGCGCAATGAATTCTTCTTTTGGCCGGCTTAGGAGATAGAAGATGGACCTATCCGCAATCTCCCCCACCCTGCTGCTCGCCTCCCTCATGGTGGCCGCGACACCGATCATTCTGGCGGCGACTGGCGAATTGATCGTAGAGAAGTCCGGTGTCCTGAACCTCGGCGTCGAAGGCATGATGATCACCGGCGCAATCTGCGGCTTTGCGATTGCCGTCGAAAGCGGCTCCCCTGCGATGGGCTTTATCGCGGCGGCGGTGGGTGGCGCGCTCTTGTCTCTCGTCTTCGGGTTTCTAACGCAGGTCTTGCTGTCCAACCAAGTTGCAACCGGCCTTGCGCTGACGCTCTTTGGGCTCGGGCTCAGCTCAATGCTGGGGCAGGATTATGTCGGTATCCGCCCCCCCGCGACAGAGAAACTGGATATCCCGCTTTTGTCCGACATCCCCGTTCTCGGGCCGATCCTGTTCAATCAGGACCTCATCGTCTACATCGCGCTGGCCTTGGTCGTGGCCACTTGGGCCGTGCTGAAATTTACCCGCGCGGGCCTAATCCTGCGCGCGGTGGGCGAAAATCACGACGCAGCCCACGCGCTGGGCTACAAGGTCGTGCGCGTGCGCCTGATGGCGATTGCCTTTGGCGGCGCCTGCGCGGGTCTTGGCGGTGCTTACCTCAGCCTCGTGCGCGTGCCGCAATGGACCGAGGGGATGACCGCAGGCGCGGGTTGGATCGCACTGGCGATTGTCGTGTTTGGCGCATGGCGGCCCTTCCGGGTTTTGCTAGGCGCTTATTTGTTTGGCGGGGTAACTGTTTTACAGCTCAACCTGCAGGCGGCCGGGATCAAGATACCCGTAGAATACTTGTCTATGTCGCCTTATCTGATAACCATCGCCGTGCTTGTCATCATGTCTTCCGGCAAGGCCAAAGCCGCGCTCTCCGCGCCGGCCTGTCTGGGACGGCTGTTTCACGCCTCATCTTGAGAGGCCCATCTGCTGCTAAATACCAACTGGGGAGAAACCAATATGAAACGCAGAACACTACTTGCAACGAGCGTCGCAGCGCTTGCACTGGCCACCGGAGGCGCCTTCGCCGATGGCCATGAGAAGACGAAAGTCGGCTTCATCTATGTCGGTCCCATCGGTGACGGCGGCTGGACCTATGAACATGACAAAGGCCGCCTTGCCGTGGAAGAGCATTTTGGCGACAAGGTCGAAACCATCTATCAGGAAAGCGTGCCTGAAGGGGCCGATGCCGAGCGTGCAATCACGCAAATGGCGCTGCAAGGGGCTGACATCATCTTCACCACCTCCTTTGGTTACATGGACCCGACCAATGCGGTCGCCGCCAAGTTCCCGGATGTGAAGTTCGAGCATGCCACCGGCTACAAGCGTGAGACACCGAATGTCTCCACATATTCCGCGCGTTTCTATGAAGGCCGCGCGATCCAGGGTCATATCGCGGGCAAGATGACCAAGACCAACAAGATCGGCTACATCGCCTCCTTCCCGATCCCTGAAGTGATCCGCGGCATCAACTCTGCCTATATTCACGCAAGCCGCGTCAACCCGGATGTCGAATTCAACATCATCTGGGCCTACACGTGGTTCGACCCCGCAAAAGAAGCCGACGCCGCAACCGCGCTGATCGAGCAAGGCGCAGACGTGATCTTGCAGCATACCGATTCCACTGCCCCTCAAGCCGCTGCGCAAAAAGCCGATGGCGTGATCACCTTCGGTCAAGCGTCAGATATGGGCGAATATGCACCGCTGCCGCGCGTGTCTTCGATCATTGACGACTGGGCGCCCTATTACATCGCACGCGTCGGTGCGGTCATTGATGGAACATGGGAAAGCTCTGACACATGGGACGGGATCGGCCCTGGCATGGTCGGCATCGGTGAAATTTCCGACGCGGTGCCCGCAGATGTCAAAGAAGAAGCGCTGGCAATGAAGGCCTCGCTCGCAGATGGGTCTTACCATGCCTTCACCGGACCGATTAACAAGCAAGACGGCACAGCTTGGCTCGCAGAAGGTGAAACGGCTGATGACGGCACATTGCTGGGCATGAGCTTCTATGTCGAAGGTCTGACCGGCGACATTCCGAACTAAGCAGACGCTGCAACTAAAAGAGAAAGGCCCGCCAATCTGCGGGCCTTTTTCATAAGATCGAAACGATCAGCCTGAAGCAGCGCCTGTGCTACGGCGCCCTTTGGGCCGCGTCACTTGGTCAGAATCAGCTTGCCTGCGCGTGTGATCCGCAACGTGTAGGTCTGGTCACCAAGGATAATATGCGCTTGGCTTCCCCCCTTTGTCATGGCTTCGGCGCAATAGGCCGGTAGAACATTAGTGACCGGTTTCACGGTCTCGCTGGAAGAATGATATGACATTAGCTGCGCCCTCCGAAAGATGTGCGACGATATTCGAAGCGGTCTAGAATCCACTCCATACTCAGCCCTTCGGGCATGCCTGATTGAAGCCAAATCTCCGCCAGCTCAGACCTGTCGGGTCTGGGCGTACAGCGTGTGCGGTCGTGACGTCTTGGGTAGTCCAACGCATCTGTCATTTAGAAGTCCCTTCATCAAATGAACGTCGGGCTTCCTCTTGTGTTGGAGAGGTGGCTAGAGCTTTCCCTAATCCTGAGTAATTAAGTAGGATATGTCAACGTGAATTTTCGCGTTGCACAATATTCGCCATTTTAGCAAACCGGCAGCCCCGCAAAGAAAAAGACCGCCCCGGGTGAGGGGCGGTCTCGAATTCGTCAAAAAGTGCGTATGATCAGGCTGTTCCTGATGATGCAGCAGCGGCCTCAGCCTGTGCGCGACGCGCAAGCTCGTTGCGATAGAGCGCCACGAAGTCGATGTTTTCGAGGTTGAGCGGCGGGAAGCCCCCATCGCGCGTGACGTCGGATACGATCCGGCGGATGAAGGGGAACAGCATGCGCGGGCATTCGATCATCAGGAAAGGATGCAATTGCTCTTCGGGCACATTTGCGACCATGAAGACACCGCTGTAATCCAGCTCCATCAAGAAGATCGGCTTGCCGCCCTCCTTGGTTTTCGCGTTCACTTCCAGCTTGACGGCCACGTCATACTGGTTTTCCTGCGTGCGCTTTTTGGCATCGAGGTTCACCTGCACCTGAATGTCAGGCGTCGGATCACCATCACCCAAACCCTTCTGCGCGGCGATATTCTCAAAGCTCATGTCCTTGATATATTGCGCGATGATCTGCATCTGCGGTTGGATTGGTTGCTGTGCCGCTTGTGGTTCTGCGGCGCCGTTTTCTTCGGCCATGTGCTGGTCACTCCTGAAGGGTCAAAACTCGTCCCGAACCCATTAGCAGGTCTTAATGCCGCGTCCAACCCGATGGCGGGCCGCTTGGTTTATGCGTGCTCTGGCGCAGCTCCTCTTCGAGTTCCGTAAACTCGCCGTCAATGACATCGTCGCGCGCTGGGTGATGCTGAGGCCCCGTATTTACAAAGCTCTGCACCTTCACCTTGCTGCGAATGTAGTTGAACAATGCCAGCCGCACGGGCGGCACCAGCAGCGCGAACCCAACCGCATCGGTGAAGAAACCGGGCGTCAGCAACAACAGACCCGACGCGAGGATCATCGCGCCATGCGCCAGAGATTCGGTCGGATCACGCAGCTCTCCCAGATTGCTCTTGATATTGGCCATCGCCTGCAGACCCTGCGCACGCACCAGCATCGTCCCCAAAAGAGCAGTCAGGATGACGATGCCCAATGTCGGCCACAGCCCCAGCCAGCCACCCACTTCAATGAACAAAGCAATCTCCACGATCGGGATCGTCACAAACAGCAGAAAAAGCCACATAAGGCGGACCTCAGGATTTGTTGAGCGTGAGTGGACTTGTGCCCCCACACCACCTACATAAGACCACAACTGACGAATTTCCATTCCGCTCCGCCACAGAGGGTTTTATGAGCAGCGATATGATCCAACTTCTGGTCCTTGCCGGCATTGCCGTTTTCCTGATCCTGCGTCTCAAAAACGTGCTCGGCACACGTGAGGGATTCGAAAAGCCGCCCCTGCCGATGCCCGGACGCAGCGACCCTGCCGAAGAAGCCCGCAAAGGCTTTGAAGTCATTGACGGCGGCCCCGACCGCGACATCACCGATCACGTACCCGAGGATTCAAGTGCGGCCGAAGCGCTGGGCAAAATGAAAGGCGCGGAGGCCTCATTCAGCGTCAGCGAATTCCTTGGCGGCGCGCGTGGCGCCTATGAGATGATCCTGATGGCTTTTGAGGCAGGCGATATCGACGATATCGCGCCCTTCCTGTCGAAAGACGTGTTCGAATCCTTCCAGGAAGTGATCGACATGCGCAAAGATCAGGGATTGTCAGTTGAGGCCAACTTCATCGGCGTGCGGGAAATGACGCTGCTGGACGCGGATTTCAACGAAGACACCAAAGAGGGCGAGTTGAAAATCCGCTTCGTGGGTGAATTGACCTCTGTCGTCCGCGATAGCGCTGGCGACATCGTCGACGGCCACCTCAACGAGGTGAAACGCCAGAAAGACATCTGGACTTTCGAGCGCGTGATGGGCTCCGACAACCCGAACTGGCAACTCGTGGCCACAGGCGAATAAGGGCCAGATGAGGGGGCTGAAATGGGCAGCGGCCTTTGCACTCTGGACAGGAGTGGGGGCAGTCATGTCTGACCCGGCCCCCGCCGCGACCAGCTACGACATCATCAGTTTCTCAGACCTGACCGGCTGGGAGGATGACGATCATCAAGCCGCGCTCGACGTGTTTCTGGAGACCTGCGCCGACATCAAAGACAGTGAATGGGCCTCGCTCTGCGCACTGGCCACCAGCCAGCCGGATGCACGGAATTTCTTCGAGCTCTTCTTCCGCCCCGTCGTCATCAACGGCGAAACCCCCGCGCTCTTGACCGGCTATTATGAGCCGGAACTCAAAGGCTCTCGCTACCGCGGCGGCCAATACCAATACCCGCTCTACCGCAAGCCACCGGAAATCGCACCCGGCACCGCTTGGCACAGCCGCGCCGAAATCGAAAACCTCAACCTCCTCGCCGGACGAGGGCTGGAAATCGTCTATGTCAATGATCCGGTCGACGTGTTCTTCCTGCAGGTGCAGGGGTCTGGCCGCGTGGCGCTGGAAGAAGGCGGGGCCATCCGCGTGGGCTATGGCGGCAAGAACGGGCGCGACTACCGCTCCATCGGGCAAGAGCTGGTGCGACGTGGCGTCTATAACCGTCATCAGGTCTCTGCCCAGCGAATCAAATCCTGGGTCCGCAACAATCCCGTCGAAGGCCGCGCGCTTTTGCAGCACAACCCGTCTTACGTGTTCTTTCGCGAGGTCTCCAAAGTGCCTGCCCACAAAGGCCCGCTGGGGGCGATGAACCGTTCCATCACGCCGATGCGCTCGATCGCGGTCGACCCCGCCTTCACCAAGCTCGGCGCACCGGTCTGGATCGAAAAGCAGGGCAAAGCGCCGCTGAACCGGTTGATGATCGCGCAGGACACAGGCTCTGCCATCAAGGGCGCGCAGCGCGCGGATATCTATTACGGGACCGGATCAGCAGCCGGTCAGGCAGCAGGCGCGATCAAGGACAAAGGCCGCCTCGTCGTGCTGATGCCGATCCAGCAAGCCTACGCCCTCGCCCCCGGAGGCTAAGCAGTGTCGCGCCGCAAACCCCGCGGGCTCAGCCCGGAGGAAAAAGAACTTTGGTCGCGCGTGGTCGAGACGGCTGAGCCGCACCGCACGCCGCAAACGCTTTTTGCAGATGCACCCATCCTGCAACCGACCAGCAAAACCCCGACCCCGGCGCCCATCGCCCCCTTCCAGATCGGCCAAAAAGCACGCCCGTCCCAGACCGCCCTGCCGCCGCCAGCCGCGCCCATCGCGATGGACAAGCGCGCTTTTGCGCGGATGAAGCGGGGCAAGATGAGCCCAGATGCCAAAATTGACCTGCATGGCATGACGCAGGAGGAAGCCCATCCCGCCCTGATCAACACGCTTCTCAACGCGCATGCGGCAGGCAAACGTCTGGTTCTGGTCGTCACCGGCAAAGGCAAGATGCGCGATGATGGCGGCCCCATCCCCGTGCGCACTGGCATCCTCAAACACGCAGTCCCGCAATGGCTACAGCAAGCCCCGCTCAAACAGATTGTGTTGCAAACCAACCAGGCCAGCCAAAGCCATGGCGGCTCCGGCGCACTCTACGTCTATCTGCGCCGTCAAAGGTAAGCACGCGGAAGGCAGAACGCGCGACCAAGCTGGGGCCGGTTTTGACGCGGGCATTCCGTCACTCTCCAAAGCGCAAAGACAGCACCAAGCCTGACCCAGCCACGGCCCATAGTTCCAGTCTGGCCCGGCCGAAGACGCATTTACCGTTGAATGAAGCCGCCTTTATCACCGCTTGCGCAAAACATGCAGGCTGGCCGCGTCATGCGGGCCATCCGGTCTGCTCTCCTTCCCGCAGGGCAAGCACCCCTAGCCTTCTGGGTTCGGGATCTCCACGCCAGCGGCGTTGACATAGCGCACCGTCAGCAGACCGCGCTCCCGTTTCCACGCAAAGACCTCTTCGCGCGGCGTCCAGTTATAACGCGTGTCTTTTGGCACTGTCTCCCAGAACAGCCGCCCGCCATAGCGCCACGGATCCAGCACCATACCGGCATAGATATCCCCGCCTGTTGGGCCGATGATCGCGGTGCTGTGCTCCAGTTTCCAATTGTCGTAATTGGCAATCGCGCGGTGCAGTCCAAGCGTCTGGAAATTCTCCGCTTTCAGACGGTTCTCCATGTCCTCGGCCCAGTGCCAGCACAGGCCACGCGGTTTTGTGCCGCGATTGACCTTCATGTTGTGCAGGATCGGCGGATCGGTGATCTGGTACTGCGCCTTCAGAACGGCGGTGTATTCATAGGCGATCTTCGCCGCCCGCGCGGCTTCCTCCGGGTCAATGCCTGCGCTCAAAGCCAAAATCCCCGCAGTCAAATCCGCGATGTTGCGACTGGTTTCCGGATCAAGACCCGCCAGCGCGCCGACATCCTCCGGCACGGCGACAGGATCACTTGGCAAAGCACCCACAGTTGCGCGCTGCGCATCTGGCGCGCCGCAGGCTGCAAGCAGCGCCACAAGGCCTGTGACCATCAGATACCTGAAAGAAATCATGCTAAAGACCCGCTCGCTATCCCCATGAGTATGGGCGCCCTGCTAGCGTGCATGCGCTGGATTGTCGAGGCTGACCCAAGATCACATCCGCGTGGATGCAAGCCCGCCACATCGGGTTTGAATGGTTAAGACCGCATGAAGATTTTTGTAAAACCTCTTATTATCAGCGACTTGCAAATTTCCCCGCATGCGGGGATTTCGCTCTTTCAGCGGCAAGCTGCTTCTGCCAAGCTGGTCGCATGACACAGATTTTCACCCGCTCAGGAAGCCCCGCCTCATCCCTTTGTTTCGGCACGATGCAATTCGGAGGCAACGCCGATCATGCCGCCTCCCGGGACTTGTATAATTCCTGCCGCGCCGCCGGCCTGAATTTCTTCGACACAGCCTATGTCTATAATGGCGGCACCTCCGAGAAGTATCTGGGGGAGTTCGCCGCCGATGAGCTTGATGAGGTGATCCTCGCCACGAAGATCAACTACGATCACCCCTCCACCCGGCAAACGATCATCGACAGTACCAAGACCAGTCTGGACCGCATGAAGCTCGATCAGGTCGACCTGATGTATCTCCATCGCTGGGACGGCGACACGCCCTTGGAAGAAAGCTTTGAAGCCCTCGCCGAGCTCAAATCCGCAGGCAAGTTCCGTTATGTCGGGATATCGAATTTTGCGGCATGGCAGGTCGTAAAGGCCTGTCAGATCGCGGCAAGGTTTGATCTCAAGATCGACGTGCTGCAACCGATGTACAATCTGGTAAAACGTCAGGCGGAGGTCGAAATCCTGCCCGCCTGCGCGGATCAGGACGTGGCCGTCGTACCGTACTCTCCGCTGGGCGGTGGCCTGCTAACCGGGAAATATGCGGGCGGCGAAAGCGGGCGCCTCCATGAGGTCGATATGTACAAGAACCGCTACAACGTGGCCTGGATGCACGAAACCGCCGCGGCCCTGCCCGCCCTCGCCGCTGCTCACAACGCGCAGGCCGCAACGCTCGCCGTGTCCTGGGTCGCGCATAATCCACGCGTCGCAGCGCCCATTATCTCGGCCCGTTCCGTCGCGCAGCTTCAACCCTCGCTCGACGCGTTGCAATTCGAGATGACAGATGCGCTCTACGCGGACATCACGGCGCTTTCCCAAACGCCCCCACCTGCGACCGACCGGCTCGAAGAAGCATGAGTGATTTCTTGATCATCGGTGGCGGCATCGCGGGGCTGTCGACAGCCGCCCGCCTGGCGCCACTGGGGTCTGTGACCTTGCTCGAGGCAGAACCGTCGCTCGGGTATCACGCCAGCGGCAGGTCGGCCGCAATATTCCTGCGCGACTACGGCAACGACACTGTGCGCGCCCTGAATTACGCGTCAATCGCTTATCTCGAAGATCAGGACCTGCTGACGCCGCGCTCCATGATGCTGATCGCTGGCCATGACAAACGCGCCGCTTTCGAGGCGGAACTGCCGAGCTTCAAGATGGAGCAAATCTCCATCGCCGATGCGCAGAACAAATTTCCGATCCTGAACGCCAAAACCGTTGGTTATGTCGGCTATCGGGAGGATATCTTCGATCTCGATGCGGACCTGATGCTGCAGAATTTCGCGAAAGCGGCCCGTGCCCATGGCGCGACGCTTATAACCGGCGCGCGGGTTGATGCGATCACCCATGATCGCTCTGGCTGGACTGTGCAGGCGGGTGAGACAGCGCATAAGGCGACTACTCTCATCAATGCCGGTGGCGCTTGGGCGGATCAGATCGCGGCAATGGCGGGTGTCAGACCGCTCAGCATTCAGCCCTACCGTCGATCATTTGCGCAATTGGCCGCCCCCGGTGGGCAGGATATGACCGGCTGGCCATTCGTCGATGCGGTGGAGGAAGCATGGTACGCGAAACCTTCCGCGGGCAAGATGCTGGTCTCCCCTTCCGAGGAAGACCCGATGGACCCGTTCGACGCCTATGCCGATGACATGGTATTGGCCGAAGGGCTGGCCCGCTATGAAGAGATGATGACAGAATCGGTGACGCGGCCCGAGATCACATGGGCCGGATTGCGCAGCTTCGCACCGGATCGCGCTCTCGTGCTCGGCCGCGACCCGGTTGCCCCCGATTTCATCTGGTGCGCGGGTCAGGGCGGTTATGGATTTCAGACCTCACCAGCTGCAAGCCAGCTGATTTTAAACCTGATAGCAGGCACAAACTCCGAGCTTGATGATGCGACAATTGCAGCGCTATCGCCCGCGCGTTTTCACTAGCGGATTGTTTTGAGGGCACTTGCCGCCTATTTAGACGGCAATGATGCATGACCCGCATATGACCCCAACTGAGTTGCGCCGCGCCCGCATGCGCGCGCGGTTTGAACGCCAGTTTGAAGCGATAGAGCAGCAATTTCCATTGCTGCGTCGCCCGCTGACAGCCATCCGCGCACGCGGTTGGTGGATCGTCAGGTTGCCAATCGCGCTCTTGTTCATTGCAGGCGGGTTGCTGGCGATCCTGCCGTTTCTGGGGCTCTGGATGCTACCTGTCGGGCTGATGTTGCTCGCCGTCGATCTGCCCCTTCTGCGCGGCCCGCTGTCGAACGCGATGATCCGTGCGCGCAGACGCTACGCCGTCTGGCAGCATAAGCGGGGCCGTAAAAAGCCCCGCCGTTAAGTCATCCGTCGACCCGGATGACTGCGTTCTTGGGATCATAGGGACTGTCTTCAACGACCTCCGCATCCCAAAGCTGGCGCTGCATCCGCACTTTCAGCTTCGTGCCGACCTCCGCAAATTCCGGTGCCACGTAGCCCATGCCGATGCTCTTGCCAAACGCGACCGAATAGCCACCGGAGGTCAATCGCCCGATTTTCGTATCGCCATCATAAAGCGCCTCCCGGCCCCACGGGTCGGCATCATCGGGCCCGTCGATCAATAGCGTCACGCATTTGGAGCGGATACCCAAAGCCTGCATCGAGTCCTTGCCGCGGAAGTCTTTTTCCAGATCAACAAAGCGCGGCAGATCGGCCTCCATTGGTGTCGCGTCGCGGCCAAGCTCGGTGCCGAAGGCGCGGTAGGATTTCTCCTGCCGCAGCCAGTTCTGCGCCCGCGAACCAACCAGCTTCATGCCATGCGGCTCCCCCGCTTTCTCCAACAGATCGAACAGATAGTTCTGCATTTCCAACGGGTGATGCAGCTCCCAACCCAGCTCGCCCGTATAGGCCACGCGGATCGCATTCACCGGGCACATGCCCAGCTCGATCTGCTTGGCACTGAGCCATGGGAAACGTTTGTTGCTGAGCGCCGTGGCCGGGTCTGCATCCTTGATCACCGCATTAAGCACGTCGCGCGATTTAGGCCCGGCAATCGCGAAAACGCCCCATTGTGTCGTCACATCCTGACACTCTATCCGACCGAACTCCGCCTCTTTGTCCTCGATGCTTTTGCGCAGGTAATCGGCGTCATAGGCCGTCCAGGCCCCGGCAGAGACGAGATAGAACTCATCTTCGGCCAACCGCACAATCGTATATTCCGTGCGGGTCGTACCCGCCTCGGTCAGCGCGTAAGTCAGATTGATCCGGCCCACACGGGGCAGCTTGTTGGTGGTGAACCAGTCGAGGAAAGCGGCAGCGCCGGGTCCTTTGACGATGTGTTTCGTGAAGGCCGTCGCGTCAATCAGGCCGACGCCTTCGCGGATGGCCTTGGCCTCCTCCACTGCATATTGCCACCAACCGCCGCGCCGGAAAGAGCGGCTGTCATGGTCGTTGAAACCTTCGGGCGCGTAATAATTTGGGCGTTCCCAGCCATTGACCTGACCGAATTGCGCGCCACGCGCGGCTTGGCGGTCATAGGCGGGCGAGGTGCGCAGGGGGCGACAGGCCGGGCGTTCTTCATCGGGGTGATGCAGGATATAGACGTGGTCGTAGCATTCCTCGTTCTTGCGCGCAGCATATTCGGTCGTCATCCAGGAACCGTAGCGTTTCGGATCGAGGGACGCCATGTCGATCTCTGCCTCGCCTTCTACCATCATCTGGGCGAGGTAATGCCCAGTGCCGCCCGCCGCTGTAATGCCAAAGCTAAACCCTTCCGCCAGCCACATATTGCGTAGCCCCGGCGCAGGGCCAACCAACGGGTTGCCGTCCGGCGTATAGCAGATCGGGCCGTTGAAATCGTCTTTCAGACCGCAGGTCTCGCATGACGGGATGCGGTGGATCATCGCCATATATTGATCTTCGATCCGCTCCAGATCGAGCTGGAACAGATCGGCACGGAAACTGTCCGGCACGCCATATTCGAACCGCGCAGGCGCGTTTTTCTCATAAACGCCGAGGATCCAGCCACCGCGTTCCTCCCGCACATAGGATTGCGCATCGGCGTCGCGGATCACCGGGTGCTCGGGGTTGTCCTTGCGCCATTCGACCAGCGCCGGATCCTGCTCCATCACGATGAACTGGTGCTCTACGGGGATGGCCGGGATCTTGATCTTCAGCAGTTCCGCCGTCCGCTGCGCGTGGTTGCCCGTGGCGGTCACCACATGCTCGGCAGTGATGACGGTTTGCTCGTCGGAGGGCACCAGATTGCCACCCTTCTCCACCATTTTGGTGACCGTCACACGCCATTCGGAACCGGTCCACTCATAGCCATCGACCTGCCATTTGCGTTCAATCGTAGCACCATGTTGGCGCGCGCCCTTGGCCATCGCCATCGTCACGTCGGCGGGGTTGATGTAGCCATCAGTTGGATGATAAATCGCGCCTTCCAGATCTTCGGTGCGGATCAGCGGCCAGCGATCCTTGATCTGCGCGGGCGTCATCCATTCATAGGGCACGCCCACCGTCTCAGCCGTCGCACCATAAAGCGCATATTCGTCCATCCGCGCTTTGGTTTGCGCCATACGCAGATTGCCGCAGATCGAAAACCCTGCATTCAAGCCCGTCTCTTCCTCCAGCGTCTTGTAGAATTTGATGGAGTAATCGTGGATATGCGTCGTAGCAAAGCTCATGTTGAAATAGGGCAAGAGCCCCGCCGCATGCCATGTTGAGCCGGAGGTTAGCTCGTCCCGCTCCAAAAGCATCGTATCCCAGCCGGCCTTGGCCAGATGATAAGCGATGGATGTCCCGACAGCGCCGCCGCCGACAACAAGTGCTTTGACATGGGTTTTCATGAACGCAATCCCTTAAACTGGAGTCGCGTATTGATCGCGCGTTTCACGCAGCCTTGCGAAGAGGCACCCGACATTCCTGCGACAATTGCGACCTGACGGCCATACTGGCGCGCATGCGTTTTAGTCCTCTTTCGGAAACCGGCAGCGTTTATACCCACGGGTTTTCTTGCAAACCATGCGGCGGGGCTTTTTTACTTCTTCTTCGTTTGAAGAAAACAAACCGCTAAGCCTCTCGCCAAAAGACTTGTCTGGATCGGCAACGCCTTGGTCGCGCTGCAGCTCAGCTTGCTTTTTCAACTCCGGCGCCACCTCGGCAGCCGCAGCTGGCTTCGGTGCTGCGACGGTCGCACCGATGGGTTTCGCGGCCGCTTCTGTGATCGGTTTTGGTGCCGGAATGCTATCGTTTGATGACGGCAAAGGAATGCCAAGCTCCTGCATATCAATGAGCCGCATCACTTTTTGCTGAACAAAGGACAAGGCGGAAAGCTGCGTAGCGCCGGAAGACTGCAGTTTCTGAAACTCGAATACCACAACCGCGCCGATGAGAAGCGCCATCAGCGGAAGCGGAATGAGGATCATCAAGAAAACTTTTTTTAGCATTTTTAGCCCCTAATCACGCGGCAACATCGCGCAACATTTGGGCAGCAATGCGACGGTCGGACGGAAATTTCATGATTGGTGCGGGGCTGGAAACAAGCATATCTGGCGTATCGGCCTGCGCCAGACCAGTTTGCCCTTTGCCCTGCGTCTTCGTTTCGCATAAGTTGGCGTGAGAATGAACAAGGATCACAAGAGGTCACAGATGCCTGTTTTTAGAAGAGTTTTTCTTACCGCCGCCCTCATCACCGCAACAACGGTATCTGGATACGCTGCGCAATGCGGCAATAATGCGGGCGGGTTTGCAACTTGGAAGAGCGCGTTCGCTCAGGAAGCCAAGCAGGCAGGGATCAAGAATGCGGGGCTGAAGGCGCTTGCCAGTGCCAGCTATTCCAAAAGCACGATTGCCGCTGACCGCAATCAGAAAGGTGTGAAATACACGCTCGACCGCTTCATCAAGATCAGGCTCGGCTCGGTCGATGGATTTGCGGCGCAAGCCCGCAAACGCAAGGCGCGCAACCCGGGCTTCTATCAGTCACTCGAAGGCAGATACGGCGTGCCCTCGGGGATCCTGCTGGCGATCCACGGGATGGAGACCGGGTTTGGCCGCAATATGGGCAACACGCCGGTGATCGATTCCATTCTGACCGTCGCCTATGATTGCCGGCGGAGCGCATTCTTCATTCCGCATGCGCTCGCAGCCCTGTCGATGGTTGACCGCGGCGTGCTGTCGCCCGGTCAGCGCGGTGCCGCACATGGTGAGTTGGGCCACACGCAGTTTCTTCCCGGCAATGCCTTGCGCTACGGCGTCGATGCCACAGGGGACGGGCGCGTTGATTTCTACAATCAGGCCGATGCGCTCGCATCCACGGCGAATTTCCTGCGCGCCAAAGGCTGGCAACCGGGGCAGCCCTATCAGCAAGGTACGTCAAATTTCCGGGTCCTGAACGAGTGGAACGCCGCAACTGTGTACCAGCAGGCCATCGCCCTTTCCGCAGCACGCATCGACCGCTGATCATCGTGGCAAAATGCAAGCTTCGCCAGTCAGGCGGAGCTGTCTCCTTTACAGCATCCCCGGTACAATCTGATCTGGCGGCCTGTGCCCGTCATCAAATGTCTTGATGTTGAGAAGCACCTTCTCACCCATCTCCACCCGGCCTTCTTCGGTGGCAGACCCCATATGCGGCAGCGCCACGACACTCGGCAAGCCCTTGAGACGCGGGTTGATATCCGTACCACGCTCGAACACATCCAGCCCCGCGCCCGCCAACTCCCCTGCGCGCAGCATCCGCGTCAGCGCATTCTCGTCAATCACCTCGCCGCGTGACGTATTCACGATCACCGCAGAGGGTTTCATCAGTTTCAACCGGCGCGCATTCAGAAGATGGTATGTCGAAGGCGTATGCGGACAATTGACAGAGACGATGTCCATCCGCGCCAACATCTGATCGAGACTTTCCCAATAGGTTGCCTCCAGCTCTTGCGCGATGCCCGCATGAACCGGCGTCCGGTTGTGATAGTGAATTTGCATCCCGAACACTTTGGCGCGGCGCGCCACGGCCTGACCGATGCGCCCCATCCCCAAAATGCCCAGACGCCTCCCCGCAATGCGCCCGCCCATCAGTGCCGTTGGGGACCAACCTTGCCAGTCTCCGGCTTGCATCTTTGCAAGACCTTCGGGGATCCGGCGCGTCACCGACAGGATCAGGGCCAGCGTCATGTCTGCGGTGTCTTCGGTCACTGCACCAGGCGTGTTGGAAACCAGAATGCCCCGCTGCCGTGCTGTTGCGACATCAATGTGGTCGACCCCGGCCCCGTAATTGGCGATCAGCTTCAGCGTATCGCCCGCCTGCCCCAACAGCCTCGCGTCGATTTTGTCGGTCAATGTCGGCACAATGACATCCGCCTCCTGCATCGCAGCCGCCAATTCGGCGCGGCTCATCGGCTCATCGGTCTCGCGCAACTTGGTGTCAAACAGCTCGGTCATCCGCGTCTCGACCACATCGGGCAACCGTCGCGTCACGACAACACTCAACTTCTGTCTTGGCATGACGCATCTCCTCGGGCTGGAAAAACCACCTCCATAGTGACAAGATCGCGGGCAAAGGGGCAAGCTTCAATAAGCCTCTGGCAGCAGAATAAATCACGGGCGATCAGCAGATGAAAATGCGTTTGGGAATGATGGCACTCTGCGCTGTCATGGTAACCTCGGCAGGTCACGCGGCAGAGCGTGGGCCGGTCACCAATCTGCCGATGCCGCGCTTTGTTTCGCTGAAGGCTGCAGAAGGCAATGTCAGACGCGGACCGTCCCTGTCGCACCGGATTGACTGGGTCTTCAAGCGACGCAACATGCCGCTTCAGATCGTGGCAGAGCATGGCCACTGGCGGCGGGTCGAAGACCGCGACGGTGCTGGCGGGTGGATGCATTACACGCTTCTGTCCGGTGCCCGCACTGTCTTGATCGAGCAGGATATGGTTTCCCTGCACAAGATCGCAGACGACACATCACCCGTTCAAGCCCATGCAGAGGCTGGGGTCATCGCGCGTCTGGGCAAGTGTTCGGGCGACTGGTGCCGCATCACCGCGGACGGATCGAAAGGATGGGTCAAAAGATCGGCCTTCTGGGGCCTCATGCCCGGCGAAACCCGCGAATAACGCCTCGGACCGCGCGGCGTGAACCGCTGCGCGTCAGGTGTCGCCGAATTTCTCAGCCAGCTCTTCCCAAAGCCGCTCAGAGCCTGCTGTCAGCAGGTGCCCTTTGCGCATCGCAGGATCATAGGACCGCCCATCCAACAGCCGCGCGATGCCCCCCGCTTCCTGATAAATCAACACGCCGGCCGCGTGATCCCAGACATTCAACATGCCGTTGAGGCAGAACTGCGCCGATCCCTGCGCCAGCATCCGGTATTCGTGGCAGGAACAACGCAAGGTGGTGGTGCGCCGGAAACTCGGCAAGCTCGCCGCAAGCTGCGCCTGCCTCTCTTTCTTGAACAGATAAAGGCCCACATAGCCGAAACAGTCTTCCAACTTGTCCGGGGCGGCAGGCAATGTCAGAGCGGTACGTGTTCCGTCAGGCCGACAGAAAAACGCGCCTGCACCTTTCACCGCCATGATCCAATCGTCAAAGCTCGGGTCATACAGCAGGCCAAAGACCGTTTCGCCATCTTCGATCACCGCAAGGATCACACCGTAAGTTGCAATCCCATTGGCATAATTCCAGGTCCCGTCAATCGGATCAATCACCACGACCTGTCCCGGCTCTTTCACGCGCCCCAGCACGGTTTTGTCGGCAGAGACTGCTTCCTCACCGACAATCGCGGCATCTGGCAAGATATCATGCACCATTTTGGAAATGGCCAATTCCGCTGCCCGATCTGCAATGGTGACCAGATCATCGGGGGCGGATTTACGGTCAATCTGCATCGCATCAAGGTTGCGAAAATGCGGAATGATCTCCACCTTGGCCACCCGACGAACGGTTTCTATCAACTCTGAAATCTGATCTTCGCTGATCATGGCAAGGTCCCCTCATGCACCGCCGGTCTCAAATCATCTTCATCGCTATCGCGCAAGACAAACCCTGCGTCTTTGAGAAATACCCTCCGTCACTGTGCCCAGCGCGCGTGGGACACGCGCCAAACATCATGCGCGCCGTCAGGCGCTCCTTTGGATCACGCCACCTTGTCGAGGCCGCGCCCTTTGAGCAGGGCATCCACCTCCGGCATCTTACCACGAAACGCCATGTAAAGCGCATCCGCTTCTTGTGAGCCGCCCGCTGACAGGATGTGATCTTCCAATTTGCGCGCCATCTCCGCATCAAATGCCCCGCCGGCATCCTCAAACGCCTCAAACGCATCGGCATCCATCACTTCCGACCACATGTAGGAATAATAGGCGCTTGAATACCCATCCCCAGCAAAGACATGCGCGAAATGCGGCGTGGCGTGGCGCATCCGGATCGCATGGGGCATGCCCAGACCGTCCAGAATTTCCTTCTGGCGCGCCATGATGTCTGTCGGCACTGCGCCATTGTGGAACTCCAGATCAACAAGCGCAGAGGCGACATATTCCACCGTCGCAAAGCCCTGATCATAGGTGGCCGCATTCAGCATTTTGTCCAGAAGATCAGCGGGCATCACCGCGCCCGTCTCGTGATGCGTCGCGTGTTTCTGCAGCACTTCAGGCACTTCCAGCCAATGCTCATAAAGCTGGCTCGGCAACTCCACAAAATCGCGCGGCACTGACGTGCCAGAGATCATCTCATAGGTCACATCCGACAGCATCTGATGCAGCGCATGCCCGAACTCGTGAAACAGCGTGCGCGCATCATCGTATGACAGAAGCGCCGGGTCACCTTTGGCGAAATTGCACACATTGATCACATGTGGCCGAATATCGCCTTTCAGTTTTTGCTGACTGCGCAACGCCGAACACCACGCACCAGAACGTTTGCCACTGCGCGCGAAGTAATCGCCAATGAAGACCGCGATATGCTGCCCGTCCCGCGTGACCTCCCAGGCTTTTGCATCCGGGTGGTGCAACGTGACCTCCAAAGGCGCAAACTCCAACCCAAAGAGCCGTCGCGCACAGTCAAATGCGGCCTCAATCATGTTGTCCAGCTGCAGATAGGGCTTCAAAGCCGCCTCATCGAGATCATGCTCAACCGCGCGCCGTTTCTCCGAGTAATAACGCCAATCCCACGGCTCCAGCTGGCCGTTGACACCGTCCTCATGCATCATCGCTTGCAGTTTCTCCGCGTCCAGCGCGGCCTGCGCCTTCGCGGGCTGCCAAACCTGCATCAGCAGGTCACGGACGTTTTCCGGCGTTTTTGCCATCTCCGTAACCAGTTTGAAGTCCGCAAATGTCTCATAGCCCAGCAGGTTCGCGCGCTCCTTGCGCAATTGCAGCGTTTCCAGCGCAATCGCGCGATTATCCGTCTCACCCCCATTCGCGCCGCGCGACGTCCACGCGTCATAAGCTGTCTCGCGCAGATCACGGCGTGGGCAATATTGCAGAAACGGCACGATCAGGGAACGTGACAACGTGATGACGTGGCCCGCGACGCCCTTTTCTTTCGCCGCCTCCTTGGCAGAAGAAATCACAAAATCCGGAAGACCTTCCAGATCGGCCTCATCCACCTCCATGAACCAGTCCCGCTCATCGGCCAGCAGGTTCTGCGTGAACTCCGTTCCGATCACGGCCAACCGCTCCTTGATGGCTTTCAAACGGTCATATTCCGCGCCTTCCAATTGCGCGCCCGCCCGCAGGAAGCCGCGTCGCTGCAGGTACAAAACGCGCTGCTGTTCCTCCGTCAGACCCAGATCATCCTTCTGCTCCCAAAGCGCCACGATGCGTTTGAACAGATCGCGGTTCATCAGCACCTCTGATCCCCACGCCGCCAACTTCGGAGAGAATGCGCGCTGCAACTCCTGCCGTTTGGGGGTCGAATCAACACTCGCCAGCAGGTAGAACGGCGCCAAGGCCTTCTCCAAACCCTCGCCCATCAGTTCCAAAGCGTCGATCGTGTTGGCAAATGTCGGCGCGTCCGGGTTTTGCGCGATCGCAGCCAGTTCCGCCCGCGCTGATGTCAGCGCCTCTTCAAAAGCGGGGGCGACATCGTCATCCGTGAATGCGCCGAAAGGCGGCAACTCATGCGGTGTATTCCATGGGGCAAGCAGGGGGTTTGTCATGCGGGCAATCTCCTTTGGGCAAAAAGGTAGTCTCTTGGCAATTACGCGCAACCACTCAGTGCGGTTTGTCGCGCATCTTTTGCTCCAGCCGCCTCAGCGCCAGTGACAAGGTCACGGTCAGCGTCAGATAGATCAGCGCGACGATATTATAGGTCTCGAAATAGCGAAAATTACCAGCCGCCGTCACTTTGCCCAATTGCGTGATGTCTGACACCCCAAGGACAGAGACGAGCGACGAATCCTTCACCATTGCCACAAAATCATTGCCAAGCGGCGGCAAGATGGTCCGCAACGCCTGTGGCAGAACGATCAGCCGAAACCGCTGCCAGCGGTTCAGGCCCAGCGCCTCCGCAGCCTCGATCTGCCCCCCATCAACCGACTGTATCCCCGCGCGAAACACCTCCGCGATAAAGGCGGAGTAGCCGATGGCAAGCGCCAGTGTCGCCCGCCACAACAGCGGAAAGTCACGCGTGCGCAGAGGCTCAACGCCCAAAGGCTCCAGCGCCCAATTGATCGCATAGATGACGCCCGGCGCCACGACGAACGCCACATAAAGCAGCAACACGATGATCGGAATGCCGCGTACAACCTCGATGTAGAACCGCGCGATTTGCCTCAATATCAATGACTTGGACAAGGACATCACCGCAAGCAATAGCCCCGTCAACGATGCCATGGCGAAGCCAATAAGCGTCACCAAGACCGTGATGCGGATGCCCTTCGACAGCGTCCCCATCACTTGAGTGTACAGATCGTTGACGGCGACCTGATAGAACATCCACACGATCAGCCCGCCCAAAAGGACGAGCCAATAGGGGAAATCCTTGTCCTGCCCGGATGGGCCGATCACGCGCGCGGCGCCTTAGCCGCCCAGCTTGTAGTCAAGGAACCACTTGGTATTCAGCGCATCCAACGTGCCGTCTTTTGCCATATCAGCGATGGCTGCATTGATCGGCGCGACCAGCTCTGACCCTTTGGGGAAGATGAAGCCGAAATCTTCTGTGCCGAGCTTTTCGCCCACGATTTTCAACGCTCCGCCAGAGGACGCGACATAGCCATTGCCCGCCGTGCCATCGGTCAGAACCAGATCAACATCGCCAGAGCGCAACGCCGCGACGCCTGCGCCAAAGGTCTCGAATTTGACGATGCGGGGGTTGGCCTCGTCACCATCCAGCACGTCATAGACACCCACATAGAACGGCGTCGTGCCCGGTTGCGCGGCCATCAGCAGGTCGGCATCCGCGGCAAAAGATGCCGCATCGCTGAACCGCTCTTCATCACCGCGCACCAGCATGACCATCTCTGACGTCATGTATTTCTCCGAGAAATCGACCTTCTCCTTGCGATCTTCGCGGATCGTGATGCCGGTCATGCCGACATCATATTGGCCCTCGCTCACGGCCGGGATCATCGCGTCCCAGCTTGTGTTCTCATAGACCACCGTGATGTTGATGCGCTGCGCAATCTCCGCCACGGCATCATATTCCCAACCGATCGCGTTGCCTGTGCCCGGCTCCACAAATTGCAGTGGCGGATAAGCATTCTCTGTCACAACGACGACTTCCTTGCCATTGAGATCGGGCAAATGCCCATCTGCGAAACCGGCAGTGGCAAGAAATGAGGCGGCAATGGCTGCGAGATACTTCATAGGTCAGGCTCCCTGAATGATTTGCGCCCAGAGTATGAACGCGCCGCCAGACATTGCAATCGCTGCTTTGGGATCGCGTAAAAGAAAAAGCCGCCGACCAGACTGGCAGGCGGCTTGGCTGCAATTGTGCGAGGCGGGATTAGCCCAAAACGCCCGGCCAGTTTTTGTCTGCTGCCGTGATATAGCCCGGGATATCTCGTTCCCAGCGGCGCTGGATGCGCCTCGAATAGTTCAGATAGAGCTTGCCGTCGACGATCTTCCACGCTTCGGGCGTGGTCGAGGCAGTCGATCCCTTGCTCACAGCATAGGCGCAAAAACCGCCATATTGCGGCGCGTAGCTTTCAGGGTCGGCGGCAAACGCGGCACGGTTTTCTTCGGTGGAGAAACGCCAAACCGCGCCTTTCCATTCATGCGTGATGGCCGGGTCGCCCGCAACGGGTTTCCCTTGCGTGAAATAGGCAACCGCGTCGGTGCCATCGATTGCGATACCGCCATTCTCATAGACCTGCGCCGCGCCAGCAAAGGCAGCGGGGGCAAGCAAAGCTGCCGCCGGCACTGCAGCGGCATAGGTCAAAATCGCGCGTCTTGAAACTGTCATGCTGATCTCCGTTTTGGGTGGGTCTGCCGCAAACATAGCGATCCGTACCTCCACGGCTACGGTCCCAACGCAGATGTCATCATCTGTTATCGCGGCGTCATGGCACGACCGGGCAGACGCCCACAGAACCGATCAGCTTTTCGAAGAGGGTTTCTTGGCTGGTTTGGCCGCCATCGCATCCAGCCGCGCCTTAAGCGCTTCATTTTCTTCGCGGGCCTTCTGGGCCATGGCACGCACAGCTTCAAACTCATCACGGGTCACAAAATCCCGATCAGCCAGCCAGCGATCCACCAGCGATTTCATCGCGTTTTCCGCTTCCGAGCGGGCACCCTGCGCCACACCCATCGCATTGGTCATCACCTGTGACATGTCGTCGAAGAATTTGTTTCGTGATTGCATTTGCGCACCTCATTCATACCTTGGTTCGTATATGGGGAGGTTGGCGGCATTTCTCAAGGTTGACATCGCCGCAGGGGCGGCGCACTCCATGACCCATGATCACCCTGCGCCTTCCTTTTCCCGACATCGGACCAAATATCGTAGCCTTCGAGCTGTTCGGTCGCGAGATTGCGCTGCGATGGTACGCGATGGCCTACATCGTGGGCATCATCATCGGCTGGTTCATCGTCCTGCGCCTGATCAAACGGGTCACCCTCTGGCCCGGCGATGACGCGCCGATCACCCGCGAGCAGGTCTCCGACCTTGTCACCTGGATCATTCTCGGCGTGGTTCTGGGCGGGCGTCTGGGCTTTGTGCTCTTCTATCAACCCGCCTATTACCTCGCCAATCCGCTGGAAATCCTTCAGGTCTGGCAAGGCGGCATGTCGTTTCACGGTGGCGCGCTTGGCGTTTTGATCGCGGGCCTCGCTTTCTGCTGGAAAAACAAACTGCGCCCCCTGCAGGTCGGCGACGCCATTGCGGTTGCCACGCCGCCCGCGCTGTTTCTGGGCCGCTGCGCGAATTTTATCAATGCCGAGCTCTGGGGCCGCCCGTCTGAGCTGCCTTGGGCCGTGGTTTTTCCCGGCGATGCTGCACAGGCCTGCGCGACGGTTGAAACGCTCTGCGCGCGCCACCCCTCCCAGCTTTACGAGGCGATCCTTGAAGGGCTCGTGCTCTGCGCGGTTCTGTTCTGGCTGGGTCTCGGACGCGGCTGGTTCAAGACACCGGGCGCGCTGATCGGTGCCTTCCTCGTGGGATATGGCACCGCGCGGTTCTTCGTCGAATTCTTCCGCCAGCCCGACGCGCATTTCACCTCTGCTACGAACCCGCTGGGATATGCGTGGCAGATCGGCGAGTTTGGCCTGACGATGGGCCAGTTCCTGTCGAGCCCGATGATCATCGCAGGGCTGCTTATCATCTGGGCCGCGCGCCGCCGGATGGCATGAGCCTGAAAGATCACCTGCTGCGTCAGATCGCGGTGGATGGCCCGCTCAGCATCGCCAGCTACATGCAAACCTGCCTGCTGCACCCCACGCATGGCTATTACACGACCCGCGATCCGTTGGGGGCCACGGGCGATTTTATCACCGCGCCGGAGATCAGCCAGATGTTTGGTGAATTGATGGGGCTTTGCCTTGCGCAAAGCTGGATGGATCAGGGCGGCGGGCCTTGCATTCTTGCCGAACTTGGCCCCGGCCGCGGCACGCTGATGGCCGACATGCTGCGCGCCACCCGCTCTGTGCCGGACTTCACTCCGGCGGTGCATCTGATTGAGGCCAGCCCCGCGCTGCGCGACATTCAGGCCAGCACGTTGAAAGGCAGGGGCCCTATCTGGCATGACGATATCACCACCCTGCCGGAGGGACGCCTATTCTTCATCGCAAACGAATTCTTTGACGCGCTGCCAATCCGACAATTCGTCCGCCGGGGCGCAGGCTGGGCCGAACGGCGCATCGGCGCTGACGAGGAAAAGCTCGTCTATGGCTTCGCACCGCCCGCCCCGTTTGACATGCTGGCCGACCGATTGGGCGACACTCAAGAAGGCGAAATGGTCGAACACTGCGCCTTTGCCGCGCCAATCATCGCCGACCTGTCAGACCGGATCGCGCAGCACGGGGGCGCGGGCGTGATCCTCGACTATGGCGACTGGGGATCGCATGGCGACACATTCCAAGCTGTCAAAGACCATGCGCCCTGCGATCCGCTGGAGGCCCCGGGGCAGGCTGACCTGACCGCTCACGTCGATTTCCGCGCGCTTGCGCATGCCAGCACCTGCGCCACCAGCGCCATGATCGAACAAGCGGCCCTGCTCTATCGCCTCGGCATCGGGCCGCGCGCGCAGGCTCTGGCCGAAAAGCTGGATGCTGCCGGAGATGAAGACGGGCTCAAACAGCATCTCGCTGCATATCAACGCTTGACGGAGCCCGCGCAGATGGGAACTCTGTTCAAAGCAATCGCGCTTCACCCAAAAGGCACTGCGCCACCACCCGGGTTTGAGACATGACGCTGGAAATCATCACGGCTGACAGCTTGGGCTCCCTGCGCCACGGGTTTTTCACCCGGCGCGGCGGTGCCTCCTCTGGCATCTTTTCCGGCCTGAATTGTGGCTTCGGTTCCTCTGATCAAACCAATGTGGTTGCCACCAACCGCGCCCGCGTTGCGGCGTCGATGGACGTGGCGCCCGATCATCTGATCTCTGTCCATCAATACCATTCGGCCGAAGTTCTGACCGTGCACAGCGCCACGCAAGACCGTCCCAAAGCCGATGCCATGGTCACAAATACCCCCGGCATTGCGCTGGGCATTTTGACGGCGGATTGCCAGCCCGTGCTCTTTGCTGACCCAAACGCACAGGTCATAGGGGCAGCCCATGCGGGCTGGGGCGGCGCGCTGGGCGGCGTGCTCGAAGCCACAATTGACGCGATGATTGCGCTCGGTGCCGCGCGCGAGGCGATCACAGCCGTGATCGGCCCCTGCATCAGTCAGGCGGCCTATGAGGTTGGGCCGGATTACATGGATCGGTTTTTGCAGGAAGACCCCGAAAACACGCGTTTCTTCGCACAAGGCCAAGGCGACCGCGTGCAATTCGATCTGCCCGGATACGGGCTCGCGCGCCTGCGCGCCGCAGGCGTTACCGCAGAATGGACGCGGCATTGCACTTATACCGACACGGAGCGATTCTTCTCCTACCGCCGGTCCGTACATGAGAAAGACCCCGATTACGGGCGGCTTATCGCAACAATCCGGCTCTGACCGCGCGATTGTTTCGCAAATTACGACAATATCTGGGCAGACCGCATCTTAGTCTCGCCCCAAAATCGACCAAACCGAACCTGTCCGCGCGAAAAACCGCCAGAAAATAAGGGCGAGATACCGCCGGCGCTCAGCCATAATTCGCCGCAAATTACGCAAAGAAAATTTTAGCCACGTCATTCTGACGCCAGATTGCTAGGCGATACATACTCATGGTTACCGGCCCGGAGCCATGAGGCTGCACCCCAAGGCAGCGGCACCGGGCCACTTTGAAACATGGGAGAGATGACATGGCGAAAACATCACGCTGGATGACCTGGGTTCTGGATGAGAGCACCAAGACCGATACAGATATGCCATGGACACGGAATGCCGGGAAAAACCCGGCGACGGAATACATCGCGCCCAAAACGATGACGCTCGGCTGCGCCGACAGGCAGTCCGCCTGAGCCCCCGTGAAACCTTTTGGCTGCGCCCGGCCTCTATAACCGGGTCAGCCCAAAAAGCGCCTGCATGTCCTCCCCGTGCAGGCGCTTCTTTTTTGCCTCAGGCGATCACGCGCCTCGATAGGCGTCAAAGAACGGCGCCATCTCTGCCTCGTAGCGTTTCCATGCGCCCACTGACGAGGCATAAATGGGCTGGCGCACCTGCGTCGTTGAAAGCGTGTCAACGCGGCGCGTATTGTCGTAAAAAGACAAGCAGGCATCCTGCCAGTCCAACCCGGCATGCGCGATCAGCGCGCGGCTCTGACTGTCCGGATCTGCAATCAGCTCTTCATATTGTATCTCTGTGAACGCATCGGGCATCTGTTGACCCCAGAAGGCCAGTTGCGTCTCAAACAGCGTCATGAACCGCGCGATATTGCGCAGATCCGTGGCGTAGCGATGGGTGCCGTCGCGAAACATATTCTTGTAGATCGACAGCGCATTATCCCCCGGATCGCGGCGCACAACGATGATCCGGGCATCAGGTAAAGCATGCCGAATAAACCCGATGGAGGCATAGCTGCTGATCGACTTGTCGGTCACAAAATCAATGCCTTCAAAGCGCTCTGCCAACCTGCCACGATACTCAGCCCCTGCGCGGCTCAGCGCGTCGGCAAGGCGGCTCGGATCGCGGGAGTCTCGCAGCGCCGCGTCTAGCAGCGGGCCAAACAGACCGATCTCCCCCGCGCCCGCGACATCGCTGTGGGAAGAGATGATTTGCTCCACCAACGTCGTCCCGGATCGCGGCAGTCCCGTGACAAAGATCGGTGTCGGGCGACCCACGGGATCACAGGCCGCAGCCCGCACGACAGGAAGCGATTGGAAAGTTTCGCCATTCAGCTTTGCGGCAGCGACATCCTGTTGGTGATCATAGGGAAAGGCCTTGGCCGTGATCTTGTTGGCAATGTCGAGATAGTGAAACAGCTTATCACGCTGGCCCGTGTCCTCCATCGCCTTGCCCAATGCATGCGCCAGTTGGTTCAGCGCAGGCGCGCCCTTTCGGGCCCGCGACAGCTCCGCTTTCATCTGGTCGATCATAGGATCGTCTGCGGTCATTTTGCGCAAGGACGCATAGAGGTAGTAATGCGGCGCCACGTGAGGCGCCGACGCAATCGCTGCGCGCGCGGCCTCCACCGCCTTCTCCGTCTGGCCGGTATTGCGGTACAGCTCTGACAGGCGGGACAGGGCGAAATCATAGCCCGGCTTGATCTCTAGCGCGGTTTCATAAGCGGCAATGGCCGCGCCCGTCTCCCCGTCGCCTGCCAAAAGCACGCCCAATTCCGTCTGTGCACGAGCGGAGCGCAAACCATCTGCAACAGCCTTCTCGATGAGTGCGCGCGCCTCAGGTTGCCCCCGCCGCGCAGCAACGAGGCCGCGATAGAAGCCCGTTTCCGGAAACCGCCCCATCGCAGGCCCCGCGCGACCCAGCAGGATATCCAGATTGTCCGGGTTCGGATGACGCGACGCCATCTCAAGATATGCCAGCCATATCTCCGGCTGGCCGGGTTTCAGCTTCAACGCCGCCTCGAAATACTGCGCCGCTTGCGGCACGGCCCCTTTGCGCAAAGCAATCCGTGCCATGTTGAACTGCACTTCAGCAACGTTAGGATTGGCTTTCAGAATGCGGCCGTAAATCTTCGCGGCCTCATCCAGCTTGCCCGCCTCTTGCGCCTTCAATGCCTTGGCATAGAGCGTTTTGATCTTCTCATTGGTCAGCACAGCGCCTCAGCCCCTTCCGCAATGCGCCCCCTCCTAGCACGGAGCGCGCCCCGCTCGCCAGACCCACGATTCGGCAAATGTGGCACGCCCGCCTCCGATTGAGGAAACAGTCCCATCCCACAGACCCGCATTGATCAACCCCTCGCAACCATTGTCGCCAAATCTTTGACTTTTTGACCGAAGCAAGGCCATTCTACGCGTAAGACGAGTAACAGTATCTGCGCACCGGTGGGGACGTGCAGGCCAGCCTAGCCCTGAAAGGGACGACGCATGACCTACCCCACTGCGGCTGAAGCCAAGAAGCAGATATTGTCCGAGTATGCCTCCTCTCATCCCTCCCTTTCGCGCGCACCTCTGCGGGGTCCTCTGCCCCGGCCGCACGCGATGTCACGCCCCTACCATATCAGCTGGCTAAGCTCCGCAGGCCATGCTCAATACGACACAATCAATGCGCCCTGCATTCCCGTGATCGAAGCGGCCTGCGCGAATATGGCGCGCGGCACGCTGGTCGCGACCACGCAAGGCGCCGTCGCTGTCGAAGACCTTGTGCCCGGTATGGACGTCTTGACCAGTGAATACGGCCCCCTGCCCCTCCAATGGGTCGGCTCTTACGACATGACGCCGCGCGATGCGCAAACATCTGATCGCGGCAAACTATTCCGGGTCACGAGCGACACGTTCGGGTTGTCAAAACCCGCCTCTGACTTGCTGCTTGCGCCCCGGTCTCATCTTCTCACGCGCCACGCTGCCTGTCAGGCGCTGTTCGGCGTGGACCTGGCCTTCGCGCCGGTCCGCGCCTTTGAGGATGGAGTCCAAGTGTTTGAAATCACGCCAATCTCCAGCGTGTCTTTGTTCAATCTCGCCTTTGACCGGCAGGTCACGATCACGGCCAATGGCGTTGAACTGGAATGTTTCCACCCCGGCCCGCATGCGGAAACTCTGCTCGATGATGAGCTGCATTACGCGCTGCTCAGACTGTTCCCTCAGGTCCGCTCTCTGGAGGATTTCGGCCCGCAGCTCACCCAGCGCCTGACCTCTTTCGAAGTGCGCGCCATGCGCAACGGCGCCTAACCCGTCGGCGCATCTTCCCGCATCACGCCCTCTGCCTTCAACGCCTGCCATAGCGCGGGCGGGACCTCTGCCTGCTCTGCGGCGATATTCGTTGCCGTCTCCCCAGGCCCCTGACCACCCGGAATGACGGAAACCACCTGAGGATGGCGCAACGGAAACTGAAATGCCGCATCCATCAAGCGCACGCCGTGGCTCTCGCACAGCGCCTCGATTTTGCACACGCGGTCCAAAATCTCCGCACTGGCCGGATCATAATTATAGAAAGCGCCTTCCACCGGACCCGTCGCCAAAATCCCTGAATTATAGGGCCCGCCCAGCACAATTCCGATGCCGCGCGCCTCGCAAAGCGGCAGGAAGCTTTCCAGCGCGGTCTGCTCCAGCAGCGTGTAGCGCCCCGCCAGCAGGAACATGTCGAAATCACCGCGCTCCGTCAGCCATTGACAGGTCTGCCACTCGTTCACACCAGCGCCAAACGCCTTGATCACACCTTCATCGCGCATCTTCACCAGCGCCTTGTAGCCGCCGCTGGCCTCATCCATCAGCTCCGCCAGATGAAAATCGACCCGCTCCTGAGACCCCATGTTGAAGTTATCAAGATCATGGCAGAACAGAATATCACTGCGATATTGCCCCAGCCGCTCGAAGGAGAACTCAAGCGACCGCATCACCCCGTCATAGGTGAAATCAAACTGTTCATTGCGCGCAGGCACCTCGAACCATTTGTCCTGCCCATCGCGCATCTCCGGCGCGCAAGGATGCAAAATCCGGCCAACCTTGGTCGATAACACGTAGTCATCACGTGGCTTGTCGCGCAGAAACCGGTTCAACCGCGTCTCCGCAAGGCCCAACCCGTAAAGCGGCGCGGTATCATAATAGCGCACACCGCCATCCCACGCAGCCTGCAACGTGGCATGCGCATCATCGTCGCTGATGGCGCGGTAGAGATTGCCCAGCGGCGCCGTTCCCATCCCCAGTTCGGTGAAAGTCAAACCCCCATTGCCAAGCCGGTCCCAGTGACGCGTCTTCATCGCTTCCCCCTCATGTGACAGTATACTCTAGCTGATCAGGCTCAGCCGCTCTTCCACGACATCAAACGGCACACCGGGTTCATCCTTTGAGCCGCGGATCACCAGCGAGGTCTTCACACTCGCCACATTTTCCGCCGAAGTCAGCTCTTCCGTCAGAAAGCTTTGAAAACTCGACAGATCCGGCGCCACGCATTTCAGGATGAAATCCACCTCGCCATTGAGCATATGGCATTCCCGCACGAAGGGCCAATCGTGGCAGCGCTGTTCAAAAGCGGACAGATCCGCCTCCGCCTGGCTTTGCAGCCCGACCATCGCGAAAACCTGCACCTCGAACCCCAGCGCCCGCGCCTCGACCTCGGCATGATAGCCGCGGATAAAGCCCGATTCCTCAAGCGTGCGCACCCGGCGCAAACAAGGCGGCGCAGAAATCCCAACGCGACGCGCCAGCTCAACATTCGTCATCCGACCATCGGACTGCAACTCAGCCAGAATTTTACGATCAATGTCGTCAAGTTTAGAAATGGCCATGATATCCCCTTAGCTGACAATAACTTACGCAAAGCCCGCGCTATGCGCAACAATATTTCACAACCGCGCAACAAAAAATGCGCACGCGAATTTGCGTGATTGCCCTCTGGCACCCTGACGCGGCCCGACATATATCGGTCAGACTGCTTTTTGAGACGCAAGGGGATCCACATGGCCGAGACGCGCAAAACCAAAGTTCTGATCATCGGCTCAGGCCCTGCTGGCTACACGGCGGGCGTCTACGCCTCACGCGCCATGCTTGACCCGATCCTTGTTCAAGGGATCGAGCCGGGCGGTCAATTGACCACCACGACGGAGGTCGAAAACTGGCCCGGTGACACCGAAGTGCAAGGCCCCGATCTGATGGTCCGCATGGAAGCCCATGCCAAGGCAATGGGCTGCGAGATCATCGGCGACATCATCAGCAGCGTTGATTTCTCCAAACGGCCATTTGTCTGCCAGTCCGACAGCGGTACGGAATATGTGGCCGATGCGATTATTCTGGCAACCGGCGCGCGGGCGAAATGGTTGGGCCTCCCCTCGGAAGAAAAGTTCAAAGGCTTCGGCGTCTCTGCCTGCGCAACCTGTGACGGTTTTTTCTATCGCGGTCAGGAGATCGTCGTGATCGGCGGCGGCAATACGGCTGTTGAAGAAGCACTGTTCCTGACCAACTTCGCCTCCAAGGTCACGCTGATCCACCGCCGCGATGAGCTGCGCGCAGAAGCGATCCTGCAAGACCGGCTCTTCAAGAACCCCAAGATTGAGCCGCTCTGGTTCCACCAGCTCGAAGAGGTCATTGGCACCGACAATCCGAACTCTGTCGAAGGCGTGCGCGTGCGCAATGTCAAAACCGATGAGATCACGGAAATTCCGTGCAAAGGCGTCTTTGTAGCGATTGGTCACGCGCCTGCCAATGAGTTGGTCAAGGACGTGCTCGACACACATATGGGCGGCTATGTCGTCACCAAGCCCGACAGCACAGAGACCTCGATTCCCGGTGTCTATGCGGCAGGCGATCTGACAGATCACAAATACCGCCAAGCGGTGACATCTGCAGGCATGGGCTGCATGGCCGCTCTAGAGGCCGAAAGGTTCCTTGCCGAGGAAGGCTAAGGCAGTTTTCGGCAGAGCTGCCACATTCATTTCCTGCTTTGGACAAAGTGATCTGCCAAACGCGGCGGATGACGACTTTCTTCAAGACAGTTGGGCTACTGGTCATTGCCTTTGGCCTGCTTGATCTGGGCCTGCAATCCTATGGGATCAGCATTCACCGCATTCTCGGCATCGAGGTGCCGCGCTTCATCGGACGTAACTCCTACCTGTTCGAGATCAGCTACGGCGCGCTGACCATGTTTGTGGCGCAATATCTCGCCCGCCGCCCGCAGAAGAAGGTGGAGGTCATCGACCTCTCCGACCCGTTCATCATGGCCGATGCGCATTACATGCGCCCGGAACCACCAGCCCCCTCTTTTCGGGTGGAGCTGCGCGACATCCTGCGTGCCTTCGCCTGGGGCAGCCTCGTCATTCTGGCGTTTCTGCTGATCTTCATCCGTTTCGTCCCCGGCGTCTCTACCGCGCTGTTTGACCCCGCAGCGCTCGCACCTCAGACCCACAAACTGCTGGTCGTCGCCTGCGTTCTTACCGTCCTGATCCCCCTACTCTACGGCATCTTCGGCTTGAAACTGCGACACAGCCTCAGCGTCACCGCCATGCTGTCGGGCGTTGCGATCACCGGGCTCATGCTCACGGTCAGCGCGGCCTCCAACCCGAAACTCGCCACCACGCTCTACGGCCCCGCAATCATGGCGCAGGCCTATGCCGCCATCGGCCATGAGGACGGGCTGCCGGATGGCTGGAGTCTGGAGGGCGAGATTATCTCCCGCCTTGAAGCCGCAAGCCGTTCCAGACGCTACGCCATGCAACGCTATTTTAACTAAGAGATCAGAAACTGGAGTTTGTTCTTGCGTGAACACACCCGCCACCCTTATACGTTCACGCGTGAACACATAAACCCGGATCGCCCCGATGACACCCACACACCAATCGCAAGAGGAGGACGATCTGCTCTTCCGTCTCCTGCGACAGCTGGAGCTGGAGCCAGACGCGTCGCAACGCGCCACGGCTGCAGCAATCGGCGTGTCTCTGGGCAAACTCAACGCCACGCTCAACCGCGCAGCACAGGTCGGGATGATAAAAATCTCCGACCGGCAAGGGCCCGACAATCGCCAACGCTTCGCCTATGCGCTCACCCCCCGCGGCACCTCCGAGAAAAACCGCCTCATCAACGCATTCCTTGCAAGAAAATTTGCAGAATACGACGCGTTGCACTCCGAACTCACGGGCACCTCCACCGCCCTGACACATTTCAGCGACAGGATTAAGTCCATGCAAAACAACCTCGCCCCCATTCCTGAGCTCTATGTCTCCTATGACAGCGCGCAGAAAATGAAGCTGGAGGCGGCGGAACTCGTCTCCCACGACCTGACACCGCGCCAGATCTGCGATCTTGAGCTGTTGATGAATGGCGGCTTCAACCCGCTCAAGGGTTTCCTGTCGGAAGAGGATTACAACTCCGTCGTCGACACGATGCGGCTTAGCACGGGCGAACTTTGGCCCATGCCCATCACACTTGACGTCTCCGAAGACTTCGCCAACTCGCTGGACATCGGCCAGGACATCGCGCTCCGCGATCAGGAAGGCGTGATCCTCGGCACCATGACGGTGACAGATCGCTGGGAGCCCAACAAAGCACATGAAGCCGAACAGGTCTTCGGCGCCGATGACAGGGCTCACCCGGCGGTCAACTACCTGCACAATCAAGCGGGCAAAATCTATCTCGGCGGGCCGATCACCGGCATCCAGCAGCCTGTTCACTACGATTTCCGCGCGCGTCGCGACACACCAAACGAATTGCGCGCCTATTTCCGCAAGCTGGGCTGGCGCAAGGTCGTGGCCTTCCAAACGCGCAATCCCCTGCACCGCGCGCATCAGGAACTGACCTTCCGCGCGGCCAAGGAAGCGCAGGCCAACCTGCTGATCCACCCGGTCGTCGGCATGACCAAACCCGGCGATATCGACCACTTCACCCGCGTGCGCTGCTACGAGGCTGTGCTCGATCAATACCCGGCCTCTACCACCTCTATGTCGCTGCTGAACCTCGCCATGCGGATGGCAGGCCCGCGCGAAGCGGTCTGGCACGGGCTGATCCGCAAGAACCACGGCTGCACGCATTTTATCGTCGGCCGCGACCATGCAGGCCCCGGCCAGAACTCCGCCGGTGACGATTTCTACGGGCCTTACGATGCGCAAGACCTCTTCCGCGAGCATCAGGAAGAAATGGGCATCGAAATGGTCGACTTCAAACACATGGTCTATGTGCAAGACCGCGCCCAATATGAACCTGCCGATGAGATCAAGGACAAGGACGATGTCACGATCCTCAACATCTCCGGCACCGAATTGCGCCGCCGTCTGGCCGAAGGGCTCGACATCCCGGAATGGTTCTCCGTCCCCGCTGTGGTTGAAGAGCTGCGCAAATCCCGCCCACCACGCGCGAGCCAAGGGTTCACTGTGTTCTTCACCGGTTTTTCCGGATCCGGCAAATCCACCATCGCCAACGCTTTGATGGTCAAACTGATGGAAATGGGCGGCCGTCCGGTAACACTGCTGGACGGTGACATCGTGCGCAAAAACCTCTCGTCGGAGCTGGGCTTCAGCAAGGAACACCGCGACCTCAACATCCGCCGCATCGGGTATGTCGCCTCCGAGATCACCAAGAATGGCGGCATCGCGATCTGCGCCCCGATTGCACCTTACGAGACGACACGCCGCGCTGTGCGCGAAGATATCGAGGCCTTCGGCGCCTTCATCGAAGTCCATGTCGCCACCTCGATCGAGGAATGCGAACGCCGCGACCGCAAAGGCCTCTACAAGCTGGCCCGTGAAGGCAAGATCAAGGAATTCACAGGTATCTCAGACCCTTACGATGCGCCGGAAAACCCTGAATTGTCAGTCGAGACCGAAAATGTGGAGGTCGACAACTGCGCCCATCAGGTCATTCTGAAGCTGGAATCCATGGGGCTGATCAAAGCCTGATCGCGACCGCCAATCAGACAGATAAGAAAAGCGGCTCTGCAACAGGGCCGCTTTTTTCGTGGCAAGTGCGTTACTCTGCGGCGTGCAATGCGGGCCGCGCCGCCTTGTGATGCGCCAGGACCTCTTGCAAGTCAGGGATCAAAGCAGCGGTGCAATCGTCCAAGGCATCAGCACTATTGATCGCCAGAACCTCAGCGCCACGCGCCTGCAACGCGGTCACGCTGGTCTGCAACATCTGGTGGCGTTTGCGAAACACTGCCTCATCACCCAGCCTGCCTGTCACCTCGCGCTTCGGACGGTCGGGGGAGGCATGCCGATTGATCGCCCGCCGAAACGCCACACGCGGCGGCGGGCAAAGATGAATCACCAGATCGGGCACCGGGATCAATTCCAGATACTGCGCAAACATCGCATCATCCTGCCCCAGATGGGCGGACACGCCACGATGTCCAAACCCCTCATCCAGAAAGATAAAATCGAAGCGGTCGGCATATTCAAAACAGCCCTGATAATGACTGCCCGTCAGCGAGAACAAAAACCCATCCGTCAGGTCCAGATCCAGCCGCTTTTCAACATGGCTCATCAATGCGGGATAGGCATTTCGAAACGCTTGCGCACGGTACAATGCCGTCCGGTCCGGGCTGCGCCTCAGATAGCGCGGCGCATCCGGTGTTTCGCAGGGCAGGCCCACGATCTTATCTGCCCGGCGCGCAGGCAGGCCCAAGGCGCGCAATTGCGGCAGCACCTTCTTGATCAGCGTCGTCTTGCCAGAGCCCGGCAGGCCCAGAACCTCGACCAGCACGGGATCAGGCTTTTTTGCAAAGGATGTGGTAAATCTCGGACTGATCTGCCTCGTCGGCTTTCACCAGTCTTTTCTCCACGATCTCAAACCCGGTGGAGGCCAGCAGGTTCTCGATCTGCTTGGCTGACATCTTGCTGCCCATCGCTTGGCCTGCGCGCGGCGTCGTGCCTTTGGCGGCTGTCGTCTGGCCCAGCTGAATGATCGCGTATTTTGACGTGACGCGCGCAAACTCAGCCAGCGCCTTTTTGGCATCTTTGAAGATGATGATATCGCGCAAAAAACGGGTAGAGACGAGCAGGTCGAATTCCCCATCCTCATACGGCAGCGCTGTGGCAGTGCCGGTTTTCGTGGCGCAAGACTTGATCTTGTCGCCCAGAATTTCGCCTGCTTGCTGGATCATCGCTGCAGAGGCATCAAGCCCGTGGATCTGATACCCTCGCTCCAGATACATCGGCACAAAACGTCCGGTGCCAAAGGGCACATCAACCACCCGCAAATTGCGTGGCAGCGTATCCAGCAGCGCTTCCATTTCACTGTTTTCAACATGCCACCACGGCTGGCGGGTGCGTCGCACCTCGTAATTGCGCGCGGTTTTCCCGTAATAGCTGTCGCCCTTAACCTGTCTTGCGGTTGCCTGTACCATCTGCCTGTGTCTCCGACTTTTGCGCCGTTATTGGTTGTTTATGAATGGTTAACGGATCGTGAAAAGCTTGTGAATCCCCCATGGGGCAAGACCTGCGCGCCTGAGTCCGTTCTGCATCATCTGAACCGTCAGCCATTTCAGCACGGCAGACCTCTCATTCAGGACGCCACATCTCCGCGGGTTAAGAAATTCCTAAAGGAGGCGAGTATAGAGCAATAACAATGGCTTAGCAGATTCCCCGCATGCGGGGCGGTTGAGGCTTCGCATAAGGGTTGATCCATGCCTCAAACCCTCTTATACCGCCCCAATCTGGAATCAGAATACTGACCAGAGCCGTGATTTTATTGATCTTCCGATGCGTTTTCTTCGACGCGGCAAACGGAAAACAAGAATGCGGCACATCAAAGCAAGGACGACCTGATCTGTGGCGGGCACCTCGGTGGACCCGGAAGAAGACCAACAGCTCTTGGGGCGCGCGAAACATGTCCGGGCAAACCGGCATCACATAGGAGCGTTTTAGGATGGACCTGATCGCACAACTCGAGGCGGAACAAATCGCCGAACTGGGCAAAGAGATCCCAGACTTCAAAGCGGGTGACACGATCCGTGTCGGTTACAAAGTGACCGAAGGGACCCGTACCCGTGTTCAGAATTATGAAGGCGTCTGCATCGCCCGCAACAACGGCAACGGCATCGCCGGTTCGTTCTGCGTGCGCAAGATTTCCTTCGGTGAAGGTGTTGAGCGTGTCTTCCCGCTGCACTCCACCAACATTGACAGCATCACCGTCGTGCGCCGCGGTCGCGTCCGCCGCGCCAAGCTGTACTACCTCCGCTCGCGCCGCGGTAAGTCCGCACGTATCGCTGAGCAAACCAACTACAAGCCGCTGAAAAGCGGCGCAGACGCGTAAGGAACGGTTGTCATGAAAAAAGATACCCATCCAGAATATCACATCATCAACGTCAAAATGACCAATGGTGATATCGTGCAGATGAAATCGACCTGGGGCGCCGAAGGCGACCAACTCGCACTGGACATCGACCCCTCCGCGCACCCTGCGTGGACTGGTGGCAACCAGCGCCTGATGGACACTGGCGGTCGCGTCTCCAAGTTCAAAAACAAGTACGAAGGTCTGGGCTTCTAAGCCGAGCCGCTTCATCCATGACGAGACGCCGCCTCATTCGAGGCGGCGTTTTTCGTTGTGGCGTGGCTGGCGCAGTTGATAATTTCTTGCGTGGCGACGCTTAGTTCCGCTTCACCCCTGCCGATCCCCCGCTTATAAGTCTCGCAATCCCGAATGGGGCAATCAGAGCAGACGTAAAGGCAGATTACATGGCCGCGCATATCATCGTTTTCGGCAATGAAAAGGGCGGCTCCGGCAAGTCCACCAATTGCATGCATGTCACCACAGCGTTGGTTCGGATGGGCTTCACCGTCGGTGCGCTCGACCTTGATCTCAGACAGCGCAGCTTCAGCCGCTACTGCGAAAACCGTATCCGTCATTCGCAGAAAATGAAGCTCGACCTTCCAACTGCTGACGTTGTCGAGCTTCCCAATATCGCACAGACCGACCTTGCCCCGGGCGAAAACATCTATGATCGCCGCCTCAGCGAGGCGGTCGCAGGTATGGAAGGGCGTTTCGACTTTATCGTCATTGATTGCCCCGGCTCTCACACCCGGCTGAGCCAAGTGGCGCATTCCTTGGCAGATACGTTGGTCACGCCCCTGAATGACAGCTTCATCGACTTTGATCTTCTGGCCAATATTGACCCGGAAACGCACAAGGTCCTTGGCCCCTCTGTCTATTCGGAGATGGTATGGCAGGCCCGCCAGTTGCGCGCTCAGGCTGGCCTATCACCCATTGACTGGGTCGTCGTGCGCAACCGGGTCGGTACGCAACGCATGCACAACAAAAAGAAGATCACAGACGCCGTCGATGCGCTGGCCAAACGCGTGGGTTTCCGCGTGGCACCTGGCTTCTCAGAGCGCGTGATTTTCAGGGAGTTGTTCCCGCGCGGCCTGACACTGCTGGACTTGGCGGATATCGGGATCAAGAACCTCAATATCTCCAATGTCGCAGCCCGTCAGGAAGTCCGCGATCTGGTCAAAGCCTTGAACCTGCCCGGCGTCGAGGTCAATTTCTAAGGTTTGATCTGCCAACGTTCCATCGCGTCCGCAGATGCGACATGGTTTTCATCGTAATTCGCAATCATACCCGCGGTTAGCAAGCATCCGGCAGAGATCGCAAAGCCCAAGCAGAAAATGTGGATCCGATGCAGAACGGATCTGATAAATAACATGCGCGCCCCTCAGGTTACGCCCCCGGTTGGATGCATGACATAAGATTCCGGCATAAAAAGGGCGCACGCTGCGCTCTACTACGCAGAATTGGCTAAAATACGAGCGTAATCGCTGACCAGAAGATGCGTCGGTGCAACATCCTCTTCGACCTCTGCAAACCGGCCAATGGGTTCGCGGAAGATATTATCTGTTTCATCGTCATTCACGGTGGACACTTCGCCGATCAGCACGTCCCCACCCTCACCCCAGAAGGCGTGCCAGTCGCCCGGCATCAGGGTTACACTTTCACCCGGCTTAAATTTCAGCTTCTCACCGGGTTCAAACGCGCGCTCGATCCCGTCGCACATGACCACACCGCCCCGATCTTCCGCGAAATTTCCGTCATCATCAGAACCGAAAAGCTCAATCACCATCGTCGCCCCGCCGCGGTTGATGATATCTTCAGCTTTGATCACATGCGTATGCATGGGGGACAGTTGATCCTGCTTGGAGATTAGCAGTTTCTCTGCATAACACATGCCACCGCCGCGCTGCAGGTCAGCGAGACGCCCGTTGCGCAAGGTGAACAGAAACAGGCCCATCTTCTCAAAACGCCCTTGACCATAGTCGGTTATGTCCCAACCGCATCGCGCCTCTATCACAGCCGCCGCGCGCGACGCGTTCTGTTTGAACTCATCAGGCGTCCAATAGGCAAAGTGGGGCAGCACAAATCCATAGTGACGGATCATCTCATCCGCTTCTGCCATAATCTCGTTAATTCTGGAGCGCTTCATTTTTGGATCATCCCATCACAGGCCTGCCGATGCCTGCACTCTTATCAATGTGGTCCAGAAAATGAAGGGCTTTTCTTAGCAGAACAGACTAAGCTGCAGGGGCACGCAGAACAGCTGGGGATGAGACATGACGATCAAGCGACTGGATCACGTAAATCTGCGCACGACGCGGCTTGACGAAATGGTGGCGTGGTATGTGGACATACTCGGCCTGGCCAACGGTCCGCGTCCAAACTTTCCCTTCGCCGGTGCGTGGCTTTATGCAGGTGAACACGCAGTCGTTCACCTGATCAGCGTTGACAATGAGGCTTGTGGTTCAGAGACAGAGTTGAAACTGGAGCATTTCGCTTTTTCCGCAGAGGACGCTGAGGCGTTTGAAGCCAGATTGACCTCTCGCGGGGAAACGTTTCAACGATCAGAAATCACCGCTCTCAAGCTTGCGCAATACAATGTTTTCGATCCCGACGGGAACCATATCCACGTGGATTTTCAGATTGGCTGACATTCGAGAGCAGATAAGAGCCGCAAAGGATAGGGAACCGGATTTCTACGCAGCATGAGAATTTCAGCCCATTCATATGGAGCCACTACATAGCTGCGAAAGAGGTGATTTGGGCGAGAGATAAGCCGCAAAAATTATCAATCTGATCAGAAGGAATTCGCGAGGAAATGTAATTAATGAGGTATATCAATACCTTAAATGAAGCAGCTCGATAGAAGTCTGGAAATCGCAGAGCTTTAGCGGAGAATCAAGTGGTCACATCTTGCGCTAGTGGTGGGCGGTTTCTTCTTCGAGATGTAGCTTCATTTCCACCAGCACCTTCTGAAGGGCGAGGGTCTCTGTCAGCATGCGCTTTGCCTCATTGGCAGTGATCACCCCGTCCTCGATCGACATGTTGTACTCTCCCATCAGCATCGCGAAACGCTGCGCAAGGGCGACGATGTCTGCGTTGACATTATCAGAGTTTCTAAGTCGGTTTTCGTTTGCATTCAGTGAGTTACCATTGACTTCTGCCAATGCTGTCGTGACATGGGGATAGCTCGCAACGGCTTCAAGCGACACGACCGCATCAATTGGCATATATCGGTCTGCATGTTCTGCATTGTCAGAATAGTACCGGCCCAAAGTCGCCTTTGACCGTCCAGTCAGCTTACAAGCCACTTCAATACCCACGTCTTTCACAAGCGCTTCTGTGTGCTTTTTGAGGTATCTGTAGTGTTCTGACATGCGGGTCCCCTTTTTGCGTATTCAATACCATGAATCAAAGGGGGGAAAAGCATTTATGCATTCCCCAAGCCGTGGCGTGCAGATGGAGCTAAACCAATTGCAGTCCTCTGGTTACGGGGCTGCGATGACAAAGTTTACCGTATTGCTGTCATCTCGGGTGAGGGACCATCGCCATGGCGTGCAGCGCCCCCTCAACTTGCTGCATGTCACAGCTACTCACGGAACCCCTCACCCGTTCCAGCATCCATGTGATGAGTGTTGAATGCCGTAGCTTGGAACGGTAGTGCTGCGACATGGCAAAACTCTACTTTCACTACTCGACCATGAACGCTGGCAAATCGACGCTCCTGCTGCAAGCCGCGCATAACTATCAAGAAATGGGCATGGAGACGTTCCTGCTCACCGCGGATTTCGATGACCGAGCCGGGGAAGGCAAAATAGGCAGTCGCATTGGGTTTGCGAAGAAAGCAACGACATATGGCGCAAGTGACGATCTGTTTGACCTGATTGCGGAGCGCAGAAAACGCAGCGTTATCGCCTGCGTGATGGTGGATGAAGCGCAATGGCTCAGCAACGCGCAAGTGTGGCAGTTGGCGCGGGCCGCTGACGATCTAAATGTTCCGGTCATGTGCTACGGGCTGCGCGTGGACTTCAAAGGAGAGCTGTTTCCCGGCTCCGCAACGCTGCTGGCGCTTGCTGATGACTTGCGCGAAGTGCGCACAATTTGTCATTGCGGTCGAAAAGCCACCATGGTGATCCGCAAGGATGCCGATGGAAATGCGGTCACGGATGGCGCACAGGTGGTGGTCGGTGGCAATGAGACCTACCTGTCCCTTTGCCGCAAACACTGGCGCGAGGCGACCGGCAACTAGACCTGATTTGGCGGCGTTTTACCGCCGGCAAATGCATCCACATTGTTCAACGCCATCATGCCCATTTCCTCTCTGACATCGAGGGACGCTGTGCCCAGATGCGGCAGCAGCGTGACGTTTTCCATTCTTATGAGAGCTTTGGGAACGATGGGTTCTTTCTCGTAAACATCCAGCCCCGCACCTGCGATTTTCCCGTCCGTCAGGGCAGCAATCAAAGCTTCCTCATCGATCACATCCCCGCGGGAGATGTTCACGATGATCGCATGGGGCTGCATCGCATCGAAGAACGTCCCGTTGATCAGGTGGCGTGTTTCCGCCCCGCCCGGCGTGGCAATTACGATGATGTCTGAAGCCCGCGCTACGGCACCTGGGCTTTTGAGCTGCGTCGCGCCCGCGATTTCCTTTCGGGATCTGTTGGCGAAAACAATCTCGCAACCGAAGCCTTCGCGGCACCGATGCGCAATGGCCTGTCCAATCCGGCCCATGCCGATGATACCGACTGTCTTGCCGCTGATATGCAGGCCCAGCATCTGTGTCGGCTGCCAGCCTGTCCAAGCGCCTGCACGTACAAGTCGCTCCCCCTCGCCTGCGCGCCGTGCCGTCATAAGGATCAGGGTCAATGCGATATCGGCCGTCGCATCCGTCACCGCGCCAGGCGTGTTGGTCACAACGATGCCACGCTCTGTCGCTGCGGTGACGTCAATGTGGTTATACCCGACGCCGAAATTCGCAATCAACTTGCAGCGCGGCGTGTCGCAGGCCCGAATTGCATCGCCTGTGAACGCATCGCCAAGTGTCGGCAGGATCAAGTCATACTCTGCCAAAGCCTGCGTGACCTCAGCCTCTGTCATGGAGGCTTCTGTATCACGCAAGGTGACATCATAGCGGGAATAGGCCGCGTCAAGGACCAACGCTGGCAATTGCTTCGAGATCAGCAGTGTCTTCATCAATACATCCTTCCGCCAATCGGCACATCTAAATCGGGCGTCAGCAGAACCACTTCGTCATTTTCATCCGGCACTCCTAGCACAAGCACCTCAGACATCACGGGGCCAATTTGCCGCGGTGGAAAATTTACAACAGCGAGCACGCGTTTTCCGGGGAGCTCTTCCGGCGTGTAATGCGTGGTAATTTGCGCAGAGCTTTTCTTCTCTCCCAGCTCCGTTCCGAAATTGACCCAGAGCTTGATTGCGGGTTTTCTGGCCTCGGGAAACGGTTCTGCGCGCGTGATCTGTCCCACGCGGATATCAACTTTCATGAAGTCATCAAACGTAATTTGAGACATGAACCTTCAGCTCCGTAATTCCCTGCCGCGATCCGTCGCAGCTTTTACAGCGCGTTTCAAGAGTGGCGGGAACCCTCGTTCCTCATCCATCAGCACTTCCAGCGCGGCTTGTGTGGTCCCGTTGGGGCTGGTGACATTGACCCTGAGTTGTGACGGAGTTTCTTCGGCCCGCGCTGCAAGTTCGCCAGCACCCGCAACTGTCGCCTTGGCCAATTGCATGGCCATGTCAGCTGGCAATCCCTGTGCAACGCCCGCCGCCGCCAGTGTTTCGATGAGGTGGAACACATAGGCCGGGCCGGAGCCTGAGACGCCCGTCACCGCATCGATTTGGTCTTCATCGCTCAATCGAACCACTTGCCCCACTGCGCTGAGCAAGGCCTCTGCTAAATCCAGATGTGCCGGGCTGGCGTTGGCATTGCCGACAATCGCGGTGATGCCGCGCCCAACCGCTGCTGGCGTGTTAGGCATGGATCTGACAATGGCCGCTTGCGATCCGAACGCAGCCTCGAAGGTCGCAATTGGCGTCCCTGCCGCAACAGATAGAAATACGGTATCGCCCTTGAGGCTTTGCAGCGCGCCAAGTGCGTCCCCCATCATTTGCGGCTTCACGGCTATCAAGACGATCGCTGGATCATCCGGCAATGCGCCGTTGATGGTAACACCTTGGGCGCGCACCCAATCTGACGGCTGTGGATCAATCACATAAACGGCATCCGGCTGCACGCCCTGCGCAAGCCAACCTTGCAAAAGCGCGGAGCCCATCTTGCCGCATCCCAGCAGCACAAGTCCGCGCGCATTCAGATCATCCAAAGCCATAGCCCTTCCCCGTATTTACAACGGGGCTGACGTTATGCGCGGCCGTACGCCTCTGCAATGGCGACTTGCATTGCTTCTGCAGGTGTGCGGTCGCCCCAACACACCAGTTGAAAGGCGGGGTAGAACCGCTCGGACGCCAAAACAGCGGCGCTCAGCATCCGGTCTATCTGATCCGCCCCAGCCCCGGCACCGCCTGCGAGTAGCAATCCATAGCGGTAGACCATGAGTTTTTGCGCGCGCCAGTAACTGAACGCTCCTGTCCAGCAACTGTCATTGGCGCGGTTCAGCACATCATATAACGCAGGCAATCGCTCTTCAGGGGGCTCCATTTCGAAGGTGGAGACCATGCGCAATGTTTCGTCATAGTCAGACCAGGCCAGCGTGATCGAATAGGTGCGCCACTGCCCCTCGATGGCCATTGCGATCTGGTCCTCCGCAATGCGGTCGAAATCCCAATCGTGATGCGTGGCGAGAGTTTCCACCAGATCAATCGGGTGAAGATCCTCGGTTTCGAGGTAGTGTTCCAGTTGCGACATGCCCGGTCCCTTGCTGCTCTGGTGCCTGCAGCGTTGATCACCGCTAAGCACTGGGTCCCAATCAAAGGGTCGCTTATCATCGATGCGCCCTTACAACATATGGTGTGCCGGAACGGGGAGTCTGTAAAGCTCTAATTTGGTGTTACCCACAATAGAATGTGTTTGACGGGATAACTCACACTAAGCGAGGCGGTTATCCCCCGGTGCCGCAGACCGCACAATCCGCACGTTTCTGGATCGCGATAACACGCGTTTCTGCATAGAGCGCGTCATAGATCATCAATCGGTTTTGCAGTGTCTCGCCCGCCCCGGTGATGTGCTTGATCGCCTCTGCGGCCATCATGGCGCCGATGACGCCGGGCAACGCGCCTATCACGCCGGCCTCTGCGCAACTGGGCGCGAGTTCGGCGGCTGGGGCTTGAGGAAAAACACAGGCATAGCACGGCGCATCCGAGGCTGGATCATACAAGCTGATCTGCCCTTCCCATTGTGTAATTGCGGCAGAGACCAGAGGTGTCCGGGTCGCAACACAGGCCGCATTGACCAGATACCTGGTTTCAAAATTGTCAGTCCCGTCAAGGACCAGATCATAATCCGAAAACAAGTCCTCTGCGATCTGCGCATCCAAGCGCCGCTGATAGGGACGAACGGAGACATGCGGGTTTTGCGTCAGTATTGCGTCCATTGCAGAGTGCACTTTGGGCCGGTCAATATCCTCATCCCGATGAATGACTTGCCGCTGCAGATTGCTGACCGATACCACATCATCATCCACAATCCCGATGGCGCCAACCCCGGCCGCCGCGAGATATTGTAATGCAGGCGATCCAAGCCCGCCCGCCCCGATGACCAGAACTTTGGACTGTTTGAGCTTCTTCTGGCCCGGTCCGCCGACCTCGCGAAGCACGATGTGGCGCGCGTAACGGTTGAGCTCTGCCTCCGAAAAAGTATCTGACGTCTCAACGACAGGCGCATGGGAGGCGTCGTGCCGCGCACGCAGTTTTGCCAAACCGGCACGATAGCTCAATGCCGCAATCGCCAAACCCAAAACAATCAACCAATTCTGCAGGTTACCGCCCGTTGCATCCTTCAAAGGGTTGCCAGCAGGTAGCGTCAGTTGAATTGCGAGGACGGCCAGCAACACAAAGCCAGGCAGCAAGAGCCGCGCTTGCTGCGACGCGCCCATAACCTTGCCGAGCAGGTAGAGCCCTAGCATCAAGATGACGACCAGCGCCATCAGTCGCGCCCGGTCGAGCCGAAACCACCTGCACCGCGATCCGTTTGATCCAACTCTTCACACAAGACAAATCGTGCCTGCAAGACAGGTGCAATCACAAGCTGCGCGATGCGCTCACCATGTGCGATTTCAAATCCCTGATGCCCATGGTTGATGACGATCACGCCCAAAGGCCCGCGGTAATCGCTGTCGATTGTGCCCGGCGTGTTGGGCAGGCTGATGCCGTGCTTCAGCGCGAGGCCGGAGCGGGGGCGGATCTGTGCCTCAAACCCGTGCGGGATAGCGATGCGCAGCCCGGTTGGCACCAAAATGCGCTCTCCGGGTTCCAGTGTCACAGGTTTGCGGTCGGGGAAATTTGCGCGCAGATCTGCGCCTGCCGCACCTGCGGTTTCATATGTTGGCAGGGCAAGGGAGCGGTCGGCCTCATCGGTCCAGACCATCGCGATCTCAGGCATCATGCGAGCGCCTTTGCAATGGCCGCAGCGATTTTATTGGACACCTGATCTTTGCTCATCCGCGGCCACGAGTCGGCGCCGGATGCGCTGATGACGGTCACGGCATTCTCTGCGCCGCCCATGATACCTGTCTCCGGAGATACATCATTGGCAATGATCCAATCGCATCCTTTCCGCTCGCGTTTTGTCGTGGCGTTTTCGATGACATCATCCGTCTCTGCAGCGAAGCCGATGACCAGTTCAGGACGGCCTTTCTTCAATTGTGATACTGTGGCCAGAATGTCGGGGTTTTCGGCAAACTCTAACGTAGGTGTGCCGTTTTTATCTTTCTTTAACTTCTTATCTGACGCCGACTTCATACGCCAATCTGCAACGGCCGCGGCAAACACGGCCCCATCCGCAGGCAGGGCGTTTTGTACCGCGTCCAGCATTTGCATCGCTGTCTGGACTTTGACAACCGCGACGCCTTCCGGCGGCGGCACATCGGCAGGGCCGGTCACAAAGGTAACCTGCGCACCCAAAGCGGACAGGGCCCGCGCGAGTGCAGTGCCTTGTGCGCCAGAGGAGCGATTGGCGATGTAGCGCACGGGATCAATTGGCTCATGGGTGGGTCCGGATGTGACAAGGACGTGCTTGCCTTTGAGAGGACCATCTTTCAATGCTGCCTCGACTGCTGCGACAATCGCCAGAGGTTCCGACATGCGACCCGGTCCGTATTCGCCGCAAGCCATATCCCCCTCGTCCGGGCCTACGACCAGCACCCCATCGGAGACCAGCGTCGACAGGTTGCGCTGGGTGGCTGGGTGATCCCACATGCGCACATTCATCGCAGGTGCGATCAGCACGCGTTTGTCGGTCGCCATCAATAAGGTCGAGGCCAGATCATTGGCATGCCCGCCAGCCATTTTCGCCATCAGATCTGCCGTTGCGGGGGCCACTACGATCAGATCGGCGGCCCTTGAAAGCTCGATATGCCCCATTTCAGCTTCGTCCGTCAGATCGAACAAATCGCGGTAGACTTTTTGGGCCGCGAGAGCAGACGCGCTCAGAGGTGTTACGAACTCTTCGGACGCACGGGTCAAAACTGGTGTAACGGATGCGCCGCGCTCACGCAGCCTGCGGATCAGGTCGAGCGCTTTGAAGGCTGCAATCCCGCCGCCGATGATGAGTAGGATGCGTTTTCCCGCAAGCATAAGTGACCCCTTCGCCGATCAACTCCTGATAGGTAGGGGCTTCGCGACGCAGGGGCAATCTTTTCGTGCGGCTGCGCTGGTCAGTGGGCAAGAAACTCGTGCACTTCTTTCGCTTCGCTTTCCAATGTCTTGCGCATCTTTGCAAAGGCACCAGCTTCGAGTTGGCGGACCCGTTCTTTGCTGAGCCCCAGCTCATTGCCCAAGCATTCCAAGGTGCGCGGTTGATCACGCAGCTTACGCTCACGAATAATGAATTGCTCACGTTCGTTCAGCTTGGTCATCGCATTCACGAGCCAACCACGCAGCGCGTCAATGTCATGCTGATGAGCGACTGTCTCTTCCGCTTGCGGGCCTTCATCTTCCAGCGCGTCAATCCACTCCCGGCCTTCATCCTCGGTCGACTGCGTCGCATTGAGTGAAAAATCGGAGCCTGCCAGCCTTCCGTCCATCATTTCCACATCATGCAACGGCACACCGACTTCGGTTGCGATCAGTTGATGTAACTGGTGGCGGTCCATCGCCTCCCCACGTGCCGCGGCTTCGCGCTCGAGCCGCGCCTGAACGCGACGCATGTTGAAGAAAAGGGACTTCTGAGACGAGGTGGAGCCCGTGCGCACCATAGACCAATTGCGCATCACGTGGTCCTGGATCGATGCCTTAATCCACCACACCGCATATGTCGAAAAGCGCACGCCACGGTCTGGGTCGAACTTGTCAGCCGCTTTCATCAGCCCCAGCCCTGCTTCCTGGATCAGGTCGTTCATCGGCGCACCGTAGCGCTTGAATTTAGCTGCCATTGAAATCGCAAGACGCATATACGCGGTGATCAGGCGATGCAGGGCCTCTTCATCGCGCTCATCACGCCATGCATAGGCAAGTTTGAGTTCCGTTTCCGCATCCAGCAGCTCCGCCTTCATGGCAGTGCGAGAGAGTGTGCGGTCATAAGCAGCGTCAAGTGCCATTTTCTCTTCCCCCAGATGGAAATAAACGTCGTCTTTGTGCGCGTGTTATGATTGATACGAGCCGACTATGAATTCGGATCAAAGGAAAATTGCTTTGTGTAATCTGCCCGGATTGACGCTGGTAATCGGAGGGGCCGCATCCGGCAAATCCGATTTCGCGGAAAGCCTCGTCCTCTCCTGTGGCGAGAGGCGGACCTACATCGCAACGGCACAGGCCTTCGATTCTGAAATGCAGGCGAAAATTGCGCGTCACAGGGCAACACGGGCAGATGCGGGTTGGGTGACACTCGAAGAACCTAAGGACGTTGTCGGGGCGATTGCGCGCGCGGAAACAGGCTCCGTCATATTGCTGGACTGCGCGACGCTTTGGTTGAGCAACTTGTTGATGGCTAATTCAGATGTTGGACATGAAACGGCAGAGCTGCTCGATGCGCTGAGCATCCATAAAGACCCGGTCGTCATTGTCAGCAACGAGACCGGACAAGGCATTGTCCCGGAAAACAAGCTTGCACGCAGGTTCAGACAAGAACAGGGCCTGCTGAACCGCAGGCTTGCAGCACAAGCGGGTCTTGTTGTGCAAGTCACAGTGGGCCTGCCGCAGGTTCTGAAAGGCCGGCTGCCGGAGGGATTTGCATGACGCGCTGGTGGTGGATCCGGCATGGCCCGACACATCAGAAAGCGTTTACGGGCTGGCGTGATGTTCCCGCCGATCTAAGCAACCACGCGCAGATCGCTCGGTTACGCGAGCATCTTCCGAAAGATGCGCGGATTGTCTCATCGGATTTGATCCGGGCAGTTGCGACTGCAGACGCCCTTCAGTCTGGCCAGACGCGTCTGCCTCACAACAGAGCGCTGAGAGAGTTTGACTTCGGGACTTGGGATGGCCTGCATTTCAGCGAGGTCGCTGCAGAGCATCCCGAGCTGTCGCGCAGATATTGGGAGCAACCCGGCGACGTGCGACCGCCGGAGGGGGAGAGCTGGAACGAAGTGGCGCGTCGTGTCAACACAGTGGTGGATCAGCTGAATGCACAAGGGCATGCCGATGTAATCGCCGTAGCACATTTCGGCGTGATCCTGACGCAGGTGCAGCGGGCTTCCGGCTCTAACGCTTATGATGCACTTGCGCATGAGATCGCGCCACTCTCCGTCACAGAGATGATCCATGACGATGGACAATGGCATATCGGGCAGATCAATCACATCCCATGATGTGACCCGTCAAAAATCTGCATTTTATCTAAAGCAGGCTCGCGGCGTAAGATATTTGCATGACGTATGATTTATATCTTGGCGATCGCGCCTATTCCAGTTGGTCCTTGCGAGGCTGGCTTTTGTTCGAAAAGTTCGGAATCCCTTGCAAGTCTCATTTCGTTGATTTTTCTGACCCGAAAGGCATTGCCGCGCAAATGGCCGATGTCGCGCCTGCCCGCACGGTTCCGACGTTGCGTCTTGAAGATGGAACGGTGATCTCGGAATCGCTGGCGATAGCGGAGGAAGTCGCATCGCGTCATCCAGAATCAGGTTTGTGGCCTGCTGATCCGAGCGCCCGCGCCATCGCTCGCAATCTCGCGTCCGAGATGCATGCGGGCTTCGTCGCTTTGCGTGAAGACTGCCCGATGAACCTCCGCGTGGCCTATCACAACGTTCCTGTCTCCGACGCCGTCGAAGCTGACTTGCGACGGTTGGAAGATATCTGGGACCGGGCACGGGACGCATGCAGACCCGATGGGCCATGGCTGGCCGGAGAATATTCAATTGCAGATGTTTTCTATGCGCCGGTCGCAACACGCATCGCGGGCTATGGTCTGAATGTGAGCGCGTCTGCTGCCGCTTATGTCGAAGCGCATCTTTCTGATCTCGCTTTTCGACGCTGGCGGGCGATGAGCTTTGCGAAAGGCGCAGAGCTGGATTGGTACAAGCGCGACCATGGACAGACAGCCTGGCCGGGCCCTGAAACGATCCCTGCGCATCCTGTAAATACTGGCACTGCCGAGAACAGCGCCTGCCCCTATTCGGGAAAAGAGCCCACCCATTTAGGGAATTTCGACGGCCGCATCTTTGGCTTCTGCAACGCATTCTGTCGTGACAAAACGGTTGCGGATGCCGCTGCATGGCCTGCCTTCATGGCGCTTTACGATTCCTAAACCTTACTTCCGTAGCCGTTAACCACATCAGATGGTTCAGGGGGCGGCATGGTTGCGCGGACATATACAGTTGCGTTCGAAGGGATAGATGCCAAGCTGGTTGAAGTGCAATGCGCCGTTAGCCCCGGTTTGCCGTCCTTCTCCATCGTCGGCCTCGCCGATAAAGCGGTCAGCGAAGCACGCGACCGGGTCCGCAGCGCCCTGAATGCTCTCTCCATCGCGATGCCTTCGAAACGGATCACGATTAACCTGTCGCCCGCCGACATGCCGAAAGAAGGGTCGCATTTCGATCTGCCCATTGCACTGTCATTGTTGGCGGCTTTGGACGTGTTGCCCCAGGAAGATGTGCAAAACACCGTCGCCTTAGGGGAATTGTCGCTCGACGGGACGCTCGTGCCTGTGATCGGCGCGCTACCAGCGGCCCTCGCTGCAGCGGAAGAGGACTGCACCCTGCTTTGTCCGGCTGCTTGCGGAGCGGAGGCCGCATGGGTCGATGCAACACGGGTTCTGGGCGCCCCATCCCTGCATGCCTGTGTGCAGCATTTCAATGGGCAAGCCCCGTTGCAGGCGGCGCAACCGGGCGAAGTTGACCGGGCACCACGCAACAAATGCCTGCGAGATGTCAAAGGGCAGGAACGGGCCAAACGCGCGATTGAGATAGCTGCGGCGGGCCGCCACCACCTTCTACTTGTGGGCACGCCGGGATCTGGAAAGTCGATGCTCGCCGCTCGCCTACCGGGGATTTTACCACCCTTGATGCCAGAAGAAGCGCTGGAGACCTCCATGATCCATTCGCTGGCGGGGCTTTTGGATGAGGGTGGTATCTCTCGCGAGCGACCCTTTCGCACACCGCATCACACGGCTTCCATGGCGGCTATCGTGGGTGGCGGGCGCGGTGCGAAACCCGGTGAAATCTCCCTCGCGCATAATGGCGTGCTATTCATGGATGAGTTCCCGGAATACCCTCGCGCGGTTTTGGAAACGCTGCGCCAACCCATTGAAACCGGCGACGTGGTGGTTGCGCGGGCGAATGCGCATGTCAAATACCCGTGCAAATTCATGCTCGTAGCGGCAGCAAACCCGTGCCGCTGCGGCTACATGACGGACCCCGGTCGCGCCTGCGCGAAGGCGCCGAATTGCGGCGACGACTACATGGGCAAGATTTCCGGCCCGCTGATGGACCGTTTCGATCTGCGCATTGATGTCCCGCCCGTCGCTTTCACAGATCTCGACCTGCCCGCCAATGGCGAAACATCTGAGGATATCTCGCAACGTGTCGCCGCCGCCCGCGCCCGCCAAAGCGCACGACTAGCCAAGTTTCCCGAAATGCGGGTCAATGCAGACATCGAAGGCGAATTGCTCAAGGAAGTCGCGACACCAGATGCACAAGGCGCGCAAATGCTGACGCGTGCCGCCGAGCATTATCACCTCTCTGCCCGCAGCTATCACCGGATCTTGCGTGTCGCGCGCACGATCGCGGATTTGGCAGGGTCAGAGCAAGTGCGCTCCAATCACGTGGCGGAAGCGGTCAGTTACCGCGTCGCAGCCTAAGCGATCTTGGCCTCAATGGCCTCCCAGATTTTGGCTGTGATGTTGACGCCATCAAAACGCTCAAGCTCTTGAATTCCGGTGGGTGAAGTCACGTTGATTTCCGTCAACCAGCCACCGATCACATCAATGCCGACGAAGACCTGACCGTGATCTTTCAAATCCTGACCAATGCGCGCGCAGATCTCCAGGTCGCGCGCGGTCAGCTCTGTCTTCTCCGGTCTGCCACCGACATGCATGTTGGAACGGGTTTCCCCTTTCGCGGGCACGCGGTTGATCCCGCCCACAGGCTCTCCGTCAACCAAGATGACCCGCTTGTCCCCTGCCGCTACGTCCGGCAGGAACTTCTGCATAATCAAAGGCTCGCGATTGATGCCGGTGAAAAGCTCATGCAGGGAATTGAGATTGCGATCCTCGGGCGTCAGCCGGAACACACCAGCCCCGCCATTGCCGTAAAGCGGCTTGAGGATAACATCGCCATGCGTGGCTTTGAAGGCTTTCAACGCGTCAAGATCACGCGCGATAGCGGTCGGCGGGGTCAGGTCCGGATAATCGAGCACCTTCAATTTCTCGGGCCAGTTTCTGACCCAGTTGGGGTCATTGACCACCAAAGTGTCCGGATGAATGCGGTCGAGCAAATGGGTCGTTGTGATATAGCCCATATCAAAGGGTGGATCTTGGCGCAGCCAGACGACATCCCATTCGGCCAGATCAATCTCCGCCTCGTCGCCGAGGGTGAAGTGATTGCCCTTCTCGCGGCGCACGGTCAGCGGCCAACCTTTCGCCAAAACGCGACCTTCGCGATAGGCAAGCATGTCCGGCGTGTAGAAAAACAGCTCATGACCGCGCGCTTGTGCCTCTTCTGCGATGCGGAAGCTGCTATCTGCGTCAATATCAATCGCGTCAATCGGGTCCATTTGGATGGCGACTTTGAGGGCCATGCGCGTCTCTCCTGCAAATATGAGATGCCTACATGCCGCGAACCACGCGTTCTGGCAATGCACCATCGGCGCAGATCACATGCGCAAAATTGCGCTATGGGGCGAACGCGTTTTCCAAAATCTCGATCTTGCCCATCGCGTCAACGAGCGCGACATCAAAACGCGAAGAGGTATCTTGTCCATCAGGACAAGTGGCAAGAAACTCCGAAGCCGTCTCGTAAATACGCAACATCTGCCGGGAAGACAGCCGCTCCGCCGCACGCGCATGGGATTTGCTTTTCTTGACTTCAATGAAGACGATCTGACCGTCCTGCTCTGCAATCAGATCGATTTCCCCCGAGCGGGTTTTGTACCGTGTCGCGCTGATCCGGAAACCGCGCTGTTCATAAGAACGGGCCACCGAAGTTTCAGCGCTCTCGCCCGCATGGAAACTGGTGGATCCGCTCATTTCTCTTTCTCCAGCTTCAAGGCGAGTTGATAAATTTGCCGACGCGGCATTCCCGTTTCTTGCATGACATCTGCTACCGCATCCTTAACGCTCTGCGTCTCCAGCGCAGTGCCAAGCAAAGCTTCCAGCGCGGCTTCATCGATGACGGCTTTCTCAGGGCGCGTGACCAGCACGACAATTTCGCCTTTGAGCTTGCGCGTTTCAAGCTGAGCCGCGAGATCAGCCAGTGTTCCACTCAACACTTCTTCAAATTTCTTGGTCAGTTCCCGCGCGATCACTGCGTGGCGGTCCCCGCCGAAAACGCTTGCCATATCCTTGATGGATTTAGCGATGCGGTTGGGCGACTCGTAGAAAATGAGCGTTCCGGGAATATCAGAAACCGAGCGGAAGAAGGTTTGCCTTTGACCAGACGCGTTGGGCGCAAACCCGGCGAAGAAGAAACTGTCACTGGGCAATCCACTTATCGTGAGCGCTGTGATCGCTGCCGTGGCGCCCGGTGCAGCCGTGACCTCAAAACCCGCCTCGCGAGCAGCACGCCCCAATTGAAAGCCCGGATCTGCAATCAACGGTGTACCCGCTTCAGAGGCGTAAGCCACGGATTTTCCGTCAGCCAATGCCTTCAGCAGCTTTTCACGCGCGCTCGACGCGCTGTGCTCATGATAAGACACAAGCGGACGCCCTTCTAATGCGACGCCGTGGATCTCCATCAATCGTCGCAAAGAGCGCGTGTCCTCCGCAACGAGCACGTCCGCGGACGCCAAAACATCAAGAGCCCGCAAGGTGATATCGCGCGCTGTCCCGATTGGCGTAGCAACGAAATACAGACTTACGGGAAGTTTTACGCGATTTGCTGCTGTCATGACGATTGCCGTGCCCTTCACATTTACTTGGCTGCGGACTCCGCATAGTTTGGCACCGAATGTGCTGGGCCAGCTGCATCAGGTCCGGATGGGGAGCAAGGAGTATCTGCATATGTTCAACCTTTTAGGAGTCGTGCGCAAGGGCGCACGCTTGATTGCAGCCATCGGTCTGACTGGCGCAATTGCCGCCTGTGATGTGACATTGCCAACTGTTGGCGGTGGCGGCGAGACGCTTGGCGGCGGCGGGACGACTGTTGCGCTTCTGGTTCCCTACGGATCAAACACACCGGGCGATGAAGGGCTTGCCCGCTCTTTGGAGAACGCCGCACGCCTTGCTGCTGCTGATCTTGGTGGCGACATCAATATCAAAGTCTACCGCACGGCAGGACAGGCTGGCACGGCGGCAGCGGTCGCTGATCAGGCGATTGCCGAAGGCGCGAGCGTGATTGTCGGACCGCTTCGCTCTGATGCGGCCAACGCTGCGGCTGTCGCAGCGCGTGACGACGGCGTGAACGTGCTGGCCTTTTCAAACAACACCTCGATCGCGGGTGGCAATCTGTTCGTCTTGGGCAACACATTTGAAAACATCGCGAACCGTCTGGTCCGGTATGCAGGCGCTCAGGGTCGGTCGCGCGTCGTGGTCGTCTATTCGCGCACGCCGGTTGGCCAAATTGCGCGCTCAGCGGTGGTCAAAGCCACGTCTGGAACCAATGTGCAAGTCGTTGGCGACGGATCATTTGACTTCAGCCAAGAGGGTATCGCTGCGGCTGTGCCGACGATTGCACAGACCATCAGCTCATCTGGCGCGAATGCAATCATGTTGACAGATGACAGTGCAGGCGCCCTGCCCTTACTGGCGCAAATGCTGCCTGAGAGCGGCGTAAACCCCTCTGTTGTAAAGTCCTTGGGTTTGACGCGCTGGGACGTGCCACCACAGACTTTGGCCTTGCCGGGCTTGCAGGGGGGTTGGTTCGCACTGCCTGATCCCGCACTCGCGTCACGTTTTAACGCGCGTTACCAAGGTGCCTATGGTCAAGCTCCACATCCGCTGGCTGGGCTTGCCTATGACGGTGTCGCGGCTGTTGGCGCACTTGCTGCCAAAAATCTGAAAGCAACTGCGGGCAATCTGACCCAAAGCTCTGGTTTTGCGGGCGTGAACGGAGTATTCCGTCTCAAAGGCGACGGCACGATAGAGCGTGCTTTGGCCGTGGCCCAAGTGACTAACTCTCAGGTTCAGATCGTTGACCCAGCTCCAAAATCCTTCAGCCGAGGCGGCTTCTGATCTGAAACCCGATGTGACGGAACCATTGACGCCGGGCGGTCTGATCTGCCCGGCGTCTGACATTTTCGACGAAGCGCAGACGCGCGCAGCATTGGACGCGGCACTGAAATCCCTGCCGGACGCAAAATCCGCACGCAAAGCAACGGTCGACATCCTGAAGGATACTCAGCTGCGCGGCCGAGACGCGCTCGCCGCAGCGTTTCGCGCGGATCCATTCGCTGCCTATCCGCTCACGCATTCCTACACTTATCTCACAGATGGGCTCGTGCGTTCAGCGCTTTACGTTGCAAATGATCACCTTCATCCCTTGCCAAATCCTACGGAATCCGAACGCCTCGCTCTCGTGGCTGTCGGTGGATATGGTCGTGGCGAGATGGCGCCCTTTTCAGACGTCGACCTACTGTTTCTAACCCCCTACAAGATCACGCCTTGGGCGGAGAGCGTCATAGAAACGATGCTCTACATCCTTTGGGATCTGAAGCTGAAAGTCGGCCACGCCTCCCGCACCGTGAAAGACTGCCTGAGGCTGGGCCGCGAAGACTACACCATTCGCACCGCCCTGCTGGAACAGAGGTTTATTGCGGGCCATGCGCCGCTTGCGGCGGAGTTAGACACGCGCCTTTGGAAGGACCTGTTTGCAGGTACAGAGCGCGAATTCGTCGAAGCCAAGCTGCAAGAGCGCAGCGAACGGCTGCGCCGTCACGGCGGGCAACGCTATCTCGTCGAACCAAATGTCAAAGAGGGCAAAGGCGGCCTGCGCGACCTCCAATCGCTGTTCTGGATTGCAAAATATACGAGACACGTCAAAACCGTCGCCGCCCTTGTCGACCAAAAAGTCTTTACGGAGCAGGAACGCGATGACTTTGCCGCTGCGGAGAACTTCCTCTGGGCGGCGCGCTCGCATCTGCATCTGGTTGCCAACCGCGCCAATGAAGTGCTGAGCTTTGACATGCAGGTCGAGGTGGCCGACCGCATGAACTACCGCGATCACGGCGGGCGGCGCGCGGTGGAGCATTTCATGCAGGACTACTTCCGTCACGCGACACGCGTTGGAGAGCTCACCCGCATCATCCTGACCGATTTGGAGGCCCAGCACGTCAAACAGGAACCCGCGTTCTTCACACTGTTCCGCAACGCGCGACGCAAGAAGTTGAAACCGGGCTACAAGCTGCGCAAGAACCGTCTGGATGTCACTGGCCCCAAGACCTTCTTGCGCGACCCGCTCAACATTCTACGCGTGTTCGAAGAGGCCCTGCGCACCGGGTATCTGATCCACCCGAACCTCATGCGCCTGATCGACGCCAACCTGGACTTGCTGGACGAGAAAACAAGGTGGGACAAAGACGCCTCCCGAATTTTCCTCGACACTCTGCTCAAACACGGCAACCCCCAACGCGCGCTGCGCCGCATGAACGAATTGGGCGTCCTTGGTGCTTTCATACCCGAATTCGGCAAGATCATCGCGATGATGCAGTTCAATATGTATCACAGCTACACGGTTGATGAGCATACGATCCAGACGATCTCTGTGCTTGCACAGATCGAGCGTAAAGAGTTGATCGAGGAATTGCCCGTCGCGTCTTCGATCCTCGAACAGGGTGTAAACCGCAAAGTGCTTTATGTTGCGCTGCTCGTGCATGATTTGGGCAAAGGCCAAAAGGAAGATCATTCCATACTCGGCGCAAAACTTGCTCGCACCATTGCGCCACGATTGGGTTTGAATGCGGAGGAGTCTGAAACCGTCGAATGGTTGGTCCGCTATCACTTGCTGATGTCTGATATGGCGCAAAAGCGTGACATTGCCGATCCGCGTACTGTGCGGGACTTTGCAAAGGCCGTCAAAACGGTCAAACGCCTTGATCTGCTTTGTGTGCTGACGGTGTGTGACATCCGTGGTGTTGGCCCTGACACTTGGAACAATTGGAAAGCCTCGCTCATCCGCGCACTTTATCGTCAGACGAGACGCGCCCTTGAGGACGGGATGGAGGCGCTGAACCGTGAAGAACGTGGCTCTGAGGCCAAAAAGAAGCTGCGTGCAGCCCTGCCGGACTGGGACCAAAAGGCGCTGCGCAAGGAAGTCGGTCGTCACTATCCGCCGTATTGGCAGGGTCTGCACGTTACAGCCCATGTCGATTTTGCAGACCTCCTGCATGGGTTGGCAGGCGACGAGATGCAGACAAAGCTGACACCTGACGAAGACCGCGACGCGACCCGGATTTGCTTTGCCATGGCCGATCATCCCGGCATTTTCTCACGCATGTGCGGTGCCTTGGCACTTGTCGGCGCAAATGTCGTCGACGCGCGCACTTACACAACCAAAGACGGATTTGTGACAGCCGCTTTTTGGGTTCAGGACGGTGACGAAGGCCCCTATGAGGCAAAGAAGCTCCCCCGGCTGAAATCGATGATCGAAAAAACCCTCAAGGGCGAAGTACTGGCGCGCAAAGCGCTGGCTCCGCGCGACAAGGTCAAGAAACGCGAGTCCCAATTCAAGGTGCCGACATCGATCACCTTCGACAATGACGGCTCCGAGATTTACACCATTATCGAGGTCGATACCCGAGACAGACCGGGCCTGCTTTATGATCTCAGCCGCACCTTATCAGAGGCCAATATCTACATCGCGTCGGCGGTTATTGCGACCTATGGCGCGCAGGTTGTGGACACGTTCTATGTCAAAGACATGTTCGGCCTGAAATTCCACTCGAAAGACAAGCAAGCGGGTATCGAGCGCAAACTGCGCAACGCGATTGCGCAGGGCGCCGAAAGGGCCACGAAATGAGCCAACCGAACCGTCTGATGCGTGGCTTTGCCACTGTTGGCTTGTGGACATTGCTGTCGCGTATCTTCGGCTTTGTCCGCGATGTCTTGATCGCTGGATTCTTGGGGTCCGGGCCGGTGGCCGAAGCGTTTCTGATTGCTTTCTCGCTGCCGAACATGTTCCGGCGCTTCTTCGCAGAGGGCGCGTTCAACATGGCCTTCGTTCCGATGTTCTCCAAGAAGGTGGAAAGCGGTGAAGGTCCACATGAGTTCGCCCGCGATGCGTTCACAGGGCTCGCAACGATCCTGATCGTCTTCACTGTAATCGCGCAGATTTTCATGCCCGCTTTGGTTTTGCTGATGGCGTCCGGCTTTGCTGCGGATGAACGGCTGGACCTCGCCACGCTCTTTGGCCGGATCGCGTTTCCTTATATCCTGTTCATCTCATTGGCCGCGCTGCTGTCAGGTGTGCTCAATGCGACAGGGCGGTTTGTCGCGGCGGCAGCAGCTCCTGTCTTGTTGAATGTCCTCTTTATTGCCGCCGTCACCAGCGCCTATTACGGCGGCTGGGAAATCGGGCTGACGCTCGCTTGGACGGTGCCTATCGCAGGGATTGCACAGCTTGCATTGGTCTGGGCGGCCGCATCTCGGGCGGGCTATACGTTGATCCCGACGCTGCCACGCATGACGCCAGAGCTCAAACGACTGGCAATCATCGCAGCCCCCGCAGCGCTTGCGGGCGGTGTGGTGCAGATCAATCTGCTGGTCGGCCGCAACGTCGCCAGCTGGACGGAAGGCGCGATTGCATGGGTCAATTACGCCGACCGCCTTTACCAACTGCCTTTGGGCGTTGTGGCGATTGCAATCGGCGTCGTCTTGCTACCAGAGCTGTCACGCCGCCTGCAAGCCGGTGACACGGCAGGCGGACAAGACGCGCTGAGCCGCGCGGCAGAGGTCGCTTTGGCGCTCACCCTGCCTTGTGCCATCGCCCTGATCGTTATCCCCGGACCGATGGTATCCATCCTCTTTGAGCGCGGTCAGTTCAGTGCGGATGATGCGGCCGCGACAGCTTTGGCCGTCGCCGTCTACGGCTTGGGCCTGCCTGCCTTCGTACTTCAAAAGATTTTTCAACCGCTCTACTTTGCACGTGAAGATACCAAACGGCCTTTCCAGTTCGCGCTCGTGTCCATGGTCGTTAACGCCGTGGTCGCAGTGAGCCTTTGGGCCTATCTCGACTACCTCGCGGCCGCATTGGCCACGAGCCTTGCCGCGTGGTCCATGGCGTGGCTGTTGTGGCGTTATTCCCGCGATTTCGGCGAGGCGGCGCAGTTTGATCTGCGCTTTCGCACACGCCTGCCCCGCATCGTTTTCGCATCGCTTTTGTTGGGTGTTGTACTTTACGGATTGATGCTGCTTTTGAACCCGCTGCTGGGTGCCGAAGGCTGGCGCTACGCTGCCCTGGCGGTTTTGCTGATCCTGGGGGGCATATCCTACGCTATCCTGGGACGCATGGTCGGCGCATTCAAACCGGCGGAGTTAAAAGCAGCGCTGCGCCGCTAACGCTTGCGAAGCTTGGCCACCACTCGCGCCCATCCGCCGGGGCTGACGATGAACGACAACAGGAACCCGGCCACGAAACCCGCAACATCAGCGATCCAGTCCAGTCCGGCACCAAAAAGCACACCGAAGACCAATTGCACGGCAAGCAGGATGCCGATCAGCGTAAATGCCCGCATCGAATTGGCGCCAACGGAAGCGAGATTGACCCAGAGCAGAAAAGTAAAGGCGCCGATCAACCCATAGGCGCCGGGATATCCGCCAAAGAGCCATGTTTCTTGCGGGGCAAGTGTCGCAAAGACAAGCGCGCCAAAAATCGAGGAAAAGAAAAACACAGCAAGAAAGGCCAGCGAAGAGAACACCTCCCCGACGGCCTTGCCAATGGCGAGGACGATCACGACGGCGAATATCGCATGGGTGAAAGACCCGTGGATAAACGGATAGGTGATGAAGCGGATCATGTGCTCTAATGGAAAGATGTTATTGGCCAGCATGAATTCCCAAACCGGCGGCAGGAACGCGTAGTCTTCCAGCGCCGCCAATCGCCAGCCAATTGCACCCGGGCCCCCGGCCATACCGCTTTCGCCAAGCTGCAGCACGATTTCAACTGCGGCCATGACCATAGCGATCCCCACCACAACCGGCGGCAGAGCATTAAACGGGCTTTCATCGGCGTTGGGATTGTACATCTGACTGCTCCGGTTGACCTCGGTTTTGCGCCTAGGTAAGCGACTATGACGATGAAATCCAGATGGAGGCCTGTCATGGCCGATCAATTCACACCACGCGTCTTTTCCGGCATCCAGCCGTCGGGCGGGCTGACGCTGGGCAACTACCTTGGCGCGATCAAGCGTTTCGTGGATATGCAAGCCGCAGAGTTCGAGACGATTTACTGCATGGTGGACCTGCATGCGATCACTGTCTGGCAAGATCCGGCTGATCTGCGGAAAAACACGCGGGAGCTTTGCGCAGGCTTCATCGCCTCGGGCATCGACCCCGAGCAATCCGTACTGTTCAACCAGAGCCAGGTGCCCGAACACACGCAATTGGCTTGGATTTTCAACACCGTGGCGCGCATGGGCTGGTTGAACCGGATGACTCAATTCAAGGACAAGGCTGGGAAAAACCGTGAGAACTCTTCGGTCGGGCTGTTTGCCTACCCTGCTTTGATGGCTGCGGACATTCTTGTTTACCACGCAACACATGTGCCCGTTGGCGACGATCAGAAACAGCATGTCGAGCTGACGCGCGACATTGCCGCTAAATTCAACCATGATTACGGCGTGGAGTTTTTTCCGATCACGGAGCCCGTCATCGAAGGTGCTGCGACACGTGTGATGAGCTTGCGTGACGGCTCCAAAAAGATGTCGAAATCCGACCCGTCCGATATGAGCCGGATCAACATGACGGATGATGCGGATATGATAGCGCAAAAGATCCGCAAGGCGCGCACTGATCCTGACGCTTTGCCATCGGATGCTGACGGGCTCAAGGATCGCGCTGAGGCGCGCAACCTCGTCAATATCTATGCAGCCCTTGCAGATAGCACTGTCGAAGACGTGCTGCGCGATGTCGGCGGCAAACAGTTTTCGGAATTCAAACCCTTGCTCGCGGAGCTTGCAGTCTCAAAGCTATCGCCGATCTCGACCGAGATGGCGCGATTGATGGATGATCAGGGCGAAATCGACAAAATCCTCGCACGCGGTTCTGAGCGCGCCCGCGCGCTGGCAACGCCAATTCTGGAAAAAACATACGAAATTGTCGGCATGGTTGGCTAAATTCGCTGCAGCGCGATCTGCGGGCGCGCTTCAATCGGACAAAGCGTTGTCGATAATCGTGCCTTCCAAAAGGGTGCCATCCAATAACGAGCCGTCAATCAGCCCGCCCTCCAGCACTGTCCCGTCTGTCACGGCCTCGGTGACTTCACCAACGATGTCGGCCATGCTCAGGTCGTCCTGAAACTGACCGTTCTGTAAGAATCGTACGGTTTGCCCTACCACCAGAGGCGCGTTCATCATGAATGTGTGGGTGACGGGATAGACCATGTGATCGGCCATGCCATCGACCTTGGTGCTTTCAACGGATACTTTCCCATCATCAGGCCCGGGTATGATCGCGGAATAAAGCAGGTTCAGCGTTTTCTTGCCGGCCAAGACCCCAAGTGGGAAATCGACAGGCCCAAGCCTACGCGGCACCGAGTCCGGCCCCGTTCCAAGTTGCAACCCTGCAGGACCGTTTACCCATTCAAATGGATCAAGATCACCGAGTTCATCGACCAGCTCGGACCCTTGATTGGGCGGCGCAAGCATCACCACACGGCCAAGATTTGGCAGATCATTCTCAGCCAACCACGCCCGCACCAAAATGCCGCCCATGGAATGCGTGACGAAATGGATCGGCGTATTGCGACCGCATTCGTTGATCCCCGCGGGGATCACATCCTCGGCCAGGTCCCTTATGGTTTCGCTGGTGGAGGGGTAATTAAGATTGACCGTTTGATAACCGTTTGCCTCCAAACTCTCATCCATCACCGACAAGGAGAATGACGTGCGCGCCAAACCATGCAGCAAGATCACACATTCAGCCAGTGCGACGGATGGGAAACAGAGAAAGAGGGCTACAAGATACTTCATAGCTTGATACTTAGGCGAGATTTATGACGAAATCATCACCGGCGCCGTTCAACCTTACGTCACTTTTCAGACGACATTCGTGGCGCGAATTGTCTCGCCCTGTTGACATCCCCTACGCCCAGCCCACATGTATCGCCGCCAGAGCAGTCCGTTGAATCAGAGGTATTAGATGCCCGTTGTTGTCGTAGAATCCCCGGCTAAGGCCAAGACAATCAACAAGTATTTGGGGTCCGACTACACAGTCCTCGCCTCATACGGACATGTCCGTGACCTGCCTCCGAAGGATGGTTCCGTCGATCCGGAGAACGAATTTGACATGAAATGGGAGGTCGCAAGCGACTCGAAAAAACATGTCAAAGCGATTGCCGATGCGCTGAAAGATGACAATGCGCTGATCCTCGCGACCGACCCTGATCGCGAGGGGGAAGCGATCAGCTGGCACCTTGAAGAAGCCCTGCGCAAGCGCAAAGCAATCAAGAAGGACACGCCTGTCAGCCGGGTGGTCTTTAACGCGATTACTAAAGCGGCGGTCACTGAGGCAATGAAAAATCCGCGTCAGGTGGATGAACCATTGGTCCATGCCTATCTGGCCCGCCGTGCACTGGATTATCTGGTGGGGTTCAAACTGAGCCCCGTTTTGTGGCGCCGTCTGCCCGGTGCGAAATCAGCCGGTCGGGTGCAATCGGTCTGTTTGCGCCTGATCGTCGAGCGCGAAATGGATATCGAGAAATTCATCGCGCAGGAATACTGGTCCGTCAAAGCCATGCTCACAACGCCGCGCGGCAAGGATTTCGAAGCACGCTTGACTGTGCTCGGCGGCAATAAGCTGGACAAGTTCGATCTGGCCAACGAAACCGCCGCGGAATTGGCTGTACAGGCGATTTCCTCGCGCGATCTGAGCGTCAAATCGGTGGAGGCAAAGCCAGCGTCCCGCAATCCATCCGCGCCCTTTATGACCTCGACGCTACAGCAAGAGGCCAGCCGTAAATTCGGCATGGGTGCACGCCAGACAATGAGTTCTGCGCAGCGTCTCTATGAAGCGGGCCACATCACTTACATGCGGACTGACGGCATTGATATGGCACCCGAAGCAGTGCATGGCGCCCGTGACGCGATCAAATCCAAGTTCGGCAACCAATATGTGCCCGACAGCCCGCGCATGTATAAAAACAAGGCCAAAAATGCGCAGGAGGCGCATGAATGTATCCGGCCTACCGATATGATGGCCGATGCAGATAGCCTGAAGATCACGGATAAAGACCAGCACAAGCTATACGACCTGATCTACAAGCGCACCATTGCAAGCCAGATGGCCGCCGCCAAGATGGAACGGACCACAGCAATCATCGGCTCTGATGACCACCAGGTTGAATTGCGGGCATCGGGTCAGGTGATGCTGTTTGACGGGTTCCTGCGGGTTTATGAAGAAGGCCGTGACGATGCAGTGCTGGACGATGACGACAAATCCCTGCCGCAGATCAATCAAGGCGAGGCCACAGCCAAGAAGACTGTGACGCCAGAGCAGCATTTCACGCAGCCTCCGCCCCGCTATACAGAAGCGACGCTGGTCAAGCGCATGGAAGAACTGGGCATCGGTCGCCCGTCTACATATGCGTCGATTGTCACGACGATTCAGGATCGCGATTATGTTCGCAAAGAAAAGAACCGCCTGATCCCCGAGGACAAGGGGCGTTTGGTCACGGTCTTCCTGACAAACTTCTTTCGCAAATATGTGGGCTATGAATTCACAGCAAATCTTGAGGAAGAGCTGGATGACGTCTCCGCTGGAGATCGGAACTATAAAAACGTGCTTGACCGGTTCTGGCGCGATTTCGCTGTGGCGATTTCGGAAGCTATGGACCTTTCGATCACCGAAGTGCTGGAAAAGATCAACGAGGCGCTGGCCCCCCATATCTTCCCGCCTAATGAAGACGGCAGTGATCCGCGCCTTTGTCCCAATTGTGGCGAAGGGCGCCTCTCCATGCGCACGGCACGCTCCGGCGGCGCATTTATCGGCTGCTCCAATTACCCCGAATGCCGCTACACGCGTGCCTTTGGCCCGCCCGGCGGGGATGAAGACACAGGTATCCCGCCTGAAGGCAAAATGCTGGGCTTGGACGGTGAAGACAAGATCTGGATCCACAAAGGCCGGTTTGGGCCTTATGTGCAACGCGGTGATGTGACCGAGGAGAACAAGAAACCCAAACGCCAATCTGTGCCGAAAGACTGGCCTGAAGAGGGCTTCGCGCTGGAAAACATAACGTTGGAGCACGCGCTGAAACTGCTCTCCCTGCCCCGACTGATCGGCGAACACCCGGAAGACAAAGTGCCGGTCTGGTCCAATATTGGTCGCTACGGACCTTACCTCAAACACGCAGCCTCGACGTCTGAACGCGGTGGCACGAATGCCAACCTGCCCACGATGGAGGATGTGTTCACCGTCGGTATGAACCACGCGGTGGAACTTCTGGCCGCCAAGGTCGCTTCCCGCGGTGGCAGAGGTGCAGCAGCAAAAACCCTCAGAGAGCTTGGTGAACATCCCGATCAGGGCGGTCCTGTGGCGATCATGGAAGGCAAATACGGGCCTTACGTGAAATGGGAAAAGGTCAACGCAACCCTTCCAAAAGAGACCGCGCCCGAAGATCTAACAATGGATCAGGCCGTCATCCTGATCGAGGAGAAAGCGGCGAAGGGCGGCAAGAAACGCAAGGCTCCCGCCAAAAAGAAAACAGCAGCCAAAAAGAAGGCAACCGCAAAGAAATGATCAAGGCCATCCTGATTTTCTTCGGCCTCTTCTTCGCTCTGGTCGGCCTGCTTTTCTGGGCAAAAATGACACCGGCGACTGCACAAACAGTCTTGGCAATTTACGCTGAGGCGTGGATCAATGCAGCCAACACCGCCTCCGCCGCGCCGCAAGCTGCCTGACACCAGCGCTGCACCGTTGGCAGACCAAATAATAAAGCGGCGTGCGGCACGCGCGCCTCAATCAGGGAAAGCCCCTTGAAGACAGCGGGTCGATGACCGACATATAATCAAACAATCAGAGGGTCTTATGTCATCTCCAAATCCGGCCGCAGTGGAATTCCTACTCACAAGACGATCCCGCCCTGCCAAGACTTTAACGACCCCAGCACCCAGCAAGGCAGACCTGACCCCGATTCTTACCGCTGCAGCGCGCACACCCGACCACGGCAAGCTTGAGCCGTGGCGGTTTATTGTGCTTGAGCAGCCCGCCCTGCAGCGCCTTGGCACCTCTGCGCGCACCCGAGGGGCGGACCTTGGTCTGGAGCAAGACAAGATCAACAAGATTGGCGCAATGTTCGAAACCGCACCTCTGTCGGTCGCGGTCATTGCTTCACCAAAACCCAGCGAAAAGATCCCACAGATCGAGCAGACTCTGTCTGCAGGCGCCGTGTGTCTCGCCCTGCTGAACGCAGCCTTGGCCAGCGGATGGGGGGCGAACTGGCTGACTGGTTGGACGGCATTTGACAGACCGTTTTTGACCGACGCGCTGCACCTGACGTCCGAGGAAGTTGTCGCAGGGTTCATCCATCTCGGGACAGAGACATCCAAGCCGCCAGATCGCCCGCGTCCTGACTTGAGCGCGATCACAGAATGGGTCCCCGAATGATCGGAGACTACCTGCGTGCCTTGGGTCAAGTCACCGATCCACGCTTCATCCGTGTCCTTGCGCTCGGGCTCGGTCTCACCATTGGTCTGCTCTTTGCCTTTACGGTCGGCTTTGCCTGGGTCGTCGGTTTTCTCGTTCCTGACAGTTTTGTCCTGCCGTGGATTGGAAGCATCACATGGATCGACAACCTCGCCTCACTTGCCGTAATTCCGGTGATGTTGGTGGCCTCTGTTTTTCTGATGGTGCCCGTTGCCTCCGCATTCAGCGGGCTGTTTCTCGATGATGTTGCAGATGCCGTAGAGGCAAAGCACTATCTCAACCTGCCGCCGGTGGCGCGGATACCTTTCTCAGAAACACTCACAGAGACGCTCAAATTTCTAGGTCTTCTGCTCGGGGTCAATCTGATCGCATTGGTCATCGCGCTGATTTTCGCGCCTTTCGCACCGATTATTTTCTGGGCCGTGAACGGACTGCTTTTAGGGCGGGAATACGCAACAATGGTCGCCCGCCGCAGACTTCCCCCGCAAGAGGTCCGCAATTTTCGAAAACGCAATGCAACAGCAATCTGGCTGTCAGGCGTGGCTATGGCCATCCCGCTGACGGTCCCGGTGATGAACCTGATCATTCCCATCATCGGTGTCGCCGCATTTACGCATCTGTTTCACCGGCTCAACGGTTAGCTGTCCGGCCCAAATCTTTTGAACAGGTCAATCATATCGATGGTGATCAGTTGGTAATTGATGATCAAAATCACCGGGACCGTGATGATCAAAGCCACAAACGTCGTGATCCGAAACTTCCGGCGCATCTGAGGATTTGAGGGAGCCGACGCAGGTGTCCCCACGGCGACCTTGCCAGCATCGCCCTGAGATTTCGCGCCGAGTGGCAAGACCACGAAAAGCGTCATAAACCAGATCACGGCAAAAACCACACCCATGGATGTGAGTGCCATCAGGCTTGCTCCAACTCGACCAGCGTGCCGGTAAAGTCCTTCGGGTGCAGGAACAAGACAGGCTTTCCATGCGCTCCGATCTTCGGCTCCCCTGTGCCCAAGACACGGGCGCCCCCAGCTTTCAACTGATCTCGCGCCGCAAGAATATCATCCACCTCATAGCAGATATGATGGATGCCACCGGACGGATTCTTCTCAAGAAACCCGTTTATCGGGCTTTCATCAACCAGTGGATGCAGAAGTTCGATCTTCGTATTGGGCAACTCTATGAAGACAACTGTCACCCCATGGTCTGGCTCCGGCTGCGGGTCGCCAACATTGGCGCCGAGCGTGTTGCGATACATTGACGATGCCGCCTCCAAGTCCGGAACAGCAATGGCGACATGATTGAGACGTCCGATCATGAGAAGGGTCCTTTTTAGCGTTGTTAAGCTCTTATCTAATGTGGCTGCGATATTGCAAATAGGATGTGGTGCCGCAGGCTCCGACCCCCGAGATTTTGCAAATCAGGAACGATTCACAAACTGTTAGGCAAGTTGCGGCAAATTTGAACCGTCAAAAACGACTCGCCCGTGATTATGTCTCAAGGAGATACTGCCATGCCGGAAGATCTCGGTTATTTGTCCATGACCGTACACCCCACCGCAATGCGGCCTTTGCTGGGATTGACGGTCCTCGTCGTCGAAGACAGCCGCTTTGCCTCTGAGGCTGTGCGCCTGTTGTGTATTCGGTCCGGAGCCAGGATCCGGCGTGCAGACAGTCTGACGGCGGCGCATCGGCATTTGCAGCTGTATCGCCCATCTGTTGTCATTGTTGATATCGGTCTTCCAGATGGTTCCGGCATGGACCTCATTGCCGACCTTGCAAAATTGTCTGACGAAGACCGACCTGTTGTGATCGCCACCAGCGGCGCAGATGGCGAAGGCTTCGAACAAAACGCGCTGTCGAACGGGGCCGATGGATTCCTGCCCAAACCGATTGAAACCGTGAGCACTTTTCAACATGCAATCCTGCAACATCTGCCCAAGGAAATGCGGCCAAGCGGTCCGCGCTTGGTAAGCGAGGAAGTCATTGAACCTGACACACTTTCCCTGCGGGAGGACCTGTCGCATCTAGATGAACTGCTCAAGACCGAACCAGAGTCCTTGGGCTATGTTGCCCCATTTTTGCAAGGTCTCGCACGTCTCGCCGGCGATCAGGCGTTAAAATCCGCCTCAGACGCGCTGTCAGACGCTTTCGCAAAAGGCCAGGACCTCAAGAAACCTATTGCCAAGCTGCGCGACCTCATTCGCGACCGATTGGCCGTTTCGGAGCCTGTCTGAACCCGTCAAAGCGCGGGATCATCAGCGACACGTACCAATCGCGTAAGCGAAGACAGGCTTTCAATCTGTTGGCCGTCCTTGTCGAAATTACCGGCGTCGAACCATGCGCGATAGGCCTCGCGTAGCGCAGGCCACTCTTTGTCGATACATGCAAACCACGCGGTGTCACGATTGCGCCCTTTGTAGACTGTGGCTTGTCGAAAAACGCCCTCGAAACTGAAACCAAACCGTTGCGCTGCACGGCGTGAGCCCAGGTTGAGCGCATCACATTTCCATTCAAACCGGCGATATCCATTCTCGAAGGCCCATTGCATCAACAAGAAGATAGCCTCCGTTGCAGCGGGTGTTTTTTGAAGCTCTGCCGCAAAGTTGATGTGGCCGACTTCGATCGAACCGCTTTCAGGCATAATCCGCAAATAGCTTGCAACACCCCCAAAATGGCCGGTCTGCGCGTTTCTGATCGCCCAGAAATACGGGTCCACATGTTTGGTACTTTCACGAATCCAACGGTGGTAACTCGCGGCAGACGTAAAAGGCCCGTAGGGTAAATAATCCCAGATCGTATCATCAACAGAATTGGCGCGATGCAGGTCAGCCGCATGTTTATCTGCATCAAGCGGTTCGAGCGTCACAAACCGCCCGATCAAAGGATGCGCCTCTGGTCTCGGTGGTGCCGTCCATCCCGGCAAAGGGGCGCCGAAACTCTTCTTTAAGCTCATGTTGCGTTGCTCCGGCACCAATCGAGGTGAGACATAATTCAAGTTTTCGTCGACAAAATGGGCTCGAAATTAACCCTAGTCGAGCCCTAATTCGGCGCAATTCTGCCTTCTTTGCCAAACAGATTATCTTCAACGGAAGAGAATTGACGAAAAGCTACGTGCTTTGAGTAGAGGACTGAACATGAAAAAGACGATCAAGAGTTTTATCGCGGATGAGAGCGGCGTCGCAGTCGTCGACATGACGATGCTGATGGCCGCTTTGGTCGGCCTCGCACTTGCCATTTCTGCGCAAGTTTCCAGTGGCATGAGCGATTTGAGTGGCGAAATGAAAGACACACTCATCGCGCAAGACGCCGACGCTGCTTGGTGATTGGCTGAACCAATCGCTAGGCCAGCAAGCCCGGGTCACGACCAAGTTTCAAGCCGGGAAAAACGCTGAGTTCCAGTGCCGCTTGCTTCAGCCCAAACATGCCCTGCATCAACCAAGCAGGGTAGGATCGGACATCTTGCGTCGGCATCAAGTCCCGTCGCGCGTATAGGTCCCGTTCAGACAGACCCGGCCACTCGCCAAACACCCTCCCGCCGCTTATCGCACCACCCGCGAGAATCAGCGCGCCACCAGTCCCATGATCGGTTCCCATTGATCCATTTTCGCGTGCCGTGCGCCCAAATTCCGTCATGGCGACTATAGCTGTGTGCTCCCAGTTTGATCCAAGCTCAGATTTCAGTGTCAAAATAGCGCTTCCCAGTTTCTGCAAAACCCGCTGAAGGCCTCTTTGCTGAGCGCGATGCGTGTCCCAACCCGAAATGGAAAAAGCAGCGATTCTGGCTGACTCATTCAGTCGTGTTGCAGCGAATTGCGCCAGGGTATCCGCCTGACCAGCCTCAGCAGTCATGTTGACTTGCAGGCGCATGTCACGTTTCGACAATCCAAAGCTGTCATCACTTGCAACCCCAAGGCTTTCGGCGAGGTGAAGGGCCTCCAACCCGGCATCTCTGAAAAGAGGGTCTTCGTGATAGACTTGCTCCAACAACAAACGCGCTTGCGGTGAAAGATCGAGCCGCCCATCAGGCGACCAACTTGAAACTGGCGCAGCGCCGGACAGCAGTTTCAAATCCTCTCGTCCTACTGCAAACGCCGTCTCCGATGTCACCTGAGGCATCGTCTGCAAGAGCCTGTTGAGCCAACCGTCGCGCGGTTTCAAAACGTCCTGACCGGTTCCAGCCTCCAAGAGGTCCTGCCCATCAAAATGGCTGCGTTTGTCACGATAGGGCGTGGATACGGCTTGTGCGAAGGCCAGGTCTCCCGACCTCCAGAGCGGCATCAAGCCCATCAGCGCAGGATGCAGAGCATAAAATCCATCGAGATCAGTGTCATCCGTCAAATCCGCCATCAGGCGTGGGCGGTATTCTTGGAGCTCTGGCGCTCCATAGGGGCGGACCACGTCCAGCCCGTCCATCGCGCCCCGCAGAATAATCACGACGAGACGGTTATCACCCGGGGTCGATGCAAAGCTGACAGGTGTCAGGAACGGGCTCGCTGACAAGGAACATCCCAAAGCCCCGGAACGGAGCAGGAAAGCGCGTCGATCCAGCTCGCTCATCCTCTATCTCCTCTGAAAAGCGGGGGATGACAGGATAAGCCCGATCCCCTCGCGTCGTGTTTCAGCGCTTCTTGCAACGAACCGTACGCGGTCATCTGCCAGATCAGCCAAAGCGCTCTCCGCAAAACCGCGCGGATCCGGCAAACCGCGATAAAATGCAGATGGGGCTGCCATGGACCACTGCAAGCGCGCGGCAAGCCCTTGCGGTGTGATCCAATCCTCGGCTGCTTCCGGCCATCCATCCGGCCCGTCCGGTTGAAAAAGCGGTTGCCCCATGGCGCTGAGCGGCCCAGCGACATAGCTGCGCAGCTTGTTCAGTTTCAGCCGCTCGACGGATCGCGTTGGCAGCGACAGGGCTCTGAACGCCGAGGTGACAAAATCAATCGGCTGCTTGACCTTTTGACCAAAACTCTCCCAGGAGAACCGATGGTTGAGCATGGCGTTATACATCGGCATCAACGCGCCGTCCGCGTCTCTGTAGGCACCGGCCATGGCATCCACCATCGCCGGATCGGGGGTATCAGATGTGAAATGGACCGCGAGCTTCCGCGCCAGATGGTTGGCCGTTGTCGGATGTAACGCGAGGTTTTCCAGCGCCTCAAAAATATCGGCCAGATTTGCGGATTCGCCACCATAGCTGCGCCCGAGAATGATCTCCGCCCCCGGTTCTGCCCGGTTGGGACGGAAGCTGAACCCTTGCGCAGCATTCGCCGTGAGGCCTGTCAATAACTTGGCCATTTCGTGGACATCAGCTTGCGCATAAGAGTGCCCAACGCCCAGAATATGAAGCTCCAACAGCTCCCGCGCAAAGTTCTCATTGAGCCCGCGCCGTCCCCGTGCAGCAGGCGAATTCGGCCCGAAAGAGCTGGATTGATCGAGATAAAGCAGCATCATCGGGTGGGTCACGACCGCCTTGAGCATATCTGCAAATCTGCCCGCGACATGAGGTCTTATCGCTTCCTCCAGATAATGCGGGACTGCGTTGCGCATCATGGCATTGGTGCCGACGACCGTAAAATGATCCCCCCAGAACCGTACCAGTCGCTCGCGAAACGGCGCTTCGGTAATTATCGAGCGGGCAAACATCTGTTTGGCATCTGAGATTTGCGAACGCACCAAGGTCCTGCGGGCGTCGCGATACGCATCATCCAGCGCCTCAGCGTCGTCCGTATCACGACCGCGCCGTGCTGCCCGACGGGCATTGGTCACTGCCGCAAAATCTGGGAGCAAAGCAGAGAAAACTGGCACTGGATGCAAATCCGCCACCGTATCACGGGAGGCGAGTTGACCCAGAATATCCTCAATCGACTGCGGCGGCGGAAGGTCGGGTGACAGCCCTTCGCCAAATCGGATCGCTGCTTTGGTCGGGCTGAAGCCCATTTTCACCTCCTCCGACGATACCATTCACACGCGTGGCGCTTCGGTTTCCGTCGCAAGATAGCGAAAAACGTGCGCTCAGTCCTGAGGGATCACGCGCAAGCCCAATTCCATCAATTGATCGCTCATCGGCTCAGATGGGGCTGACATCATCAGGTCTTCAGCACGTTGATTCATCGGGAAGAGGATCACCTCCCGGATGTTAGCTTCATCTGCCAGAAGCATCACAATCCGGTCGATCCCGGCCGCGCAACCGCCGTGGGGCGGTGCGCCGTATTTGAATGCGTTGACCATGCCACCGAAGCGCTTTTCGACTTCTTCCTTGCCATAGCCTGCAATCTCGAACGCTTTGAACATGATCTCTGGCCGGTGGTTCCGGATCGCGCCTGACACCAGCTCATAGCCGTTGCAAGCCAGGTCATATTGATAACCGAGCACATCCAGCGGATCGCCATTCAGTGCCTCCATTCCGCCCTGCGGCATGGAGAACGGGTTATGTTCAAAGTCGATATTGCCGGTTTCTTCGTCTTTCTCGTATATCGGGAAATCAACGATCCAGGCAAAAGCGAAGCGGTCTTGATCGGTCAAGCCAAGCTCATTGCCAATTTCGACACGGGCACGCCCTGCGACAGATTCAAACGCCTTTGGCTTGCCACCGAGGAAAAAGGCGGCGTCGCCGACGCCAAGGCCCAGTTGCTGGCGAATGGCTTCTGTGCGTTCCGGCCCGATGTTTTTGGCCAAAGGACCTGCGGCTTCCATGCCCTCACCCTGATCACGCCAGAAGATATAGCCCATGCCGGGCAGGCCTTCTTTCTGCGCAAAAGCGTTCATCCGATCGCAGAATTTGCGCGAGCCACCGCCCGGTGCGGGGATCGCACGGATTTCGGTGCCATCCTGCTCAAGGATTTTGGCAAATATCGCGAAACCAGATCCCGCGAAATGCTCAGAGACAACCTGCATCTTGATCGGGTTGCGCAAGTCTGGCTTGTCGGTGCCATACCAAAGGGCCGCGTCACGATAGCTGATCTGCTGCCATTCCGTGTCGACCTTGCGTCCGCCGCCGAATTCCTCGAACACGCCTTGCAGGACGGGCTGGATCGTATCGAACACGTCCTGCTGGGTGACAAAGCTCATCTCAAGATCGAGCTGGTAGAAATCAGTTGGCGAGCGATCTGCACGCGGGTCTTCATCGCGGAAACACGGCGCGATCTGGAAATACTTGTCGAAACCCGAGACCATGAGCAGCTGTTTAAATTGCTGCGGTGCTTGCGGCAGGGCGTAGAATTTACCGGGATGCAAGCGGGACGGCACGAGGAAGTCGCGTGCGCCTTCGGGGCTAGAGGCCGTGATAATCGGCGTTTGATACTCGCGAAAATTTGCCTCCCACATGCGTTTGCGCATCGAGGCCACGACATCGGAGCGCAGTGTCATGTTCTTTTGCAGTTTTTCGCGGCGCAGATCGAGGAAGCGGTACTTCAGACGGGTTTCTTCGGGATATTCCTGATCTCCGAACACCATCAAAGGCAGTTCCTCCGCGCCGCCAAGAATCTCGATGTCGCGGATAAAAACCTCGATCTCACCTGTTGGGATTTTCGGGTTCACGAGGCTGTCATCGCGCGCCATGACATTGCCGTCGATGCGAATACACCATTCGCTGCGCACCTTTTCGATCTCGGCAAAAACCGGGCTATCAGGATCAGCCATGACTTGCGTGATGCCGTAATGGTCGCGCAGATCAATGAACAGCAACCCGCCGTGATCACGCACACGATGAACCCAGCCCGACAGGCGCACGGTATCGCCGACATTGGATTTGTTCAGATCGGCGCAAGTGTGGCTGCGATAGTCATGCATGGTCTTTACCCTTTGACATCAACTGGTCGGAAAATCTTGTCGGCTCGATACACATGGGCTGGCGCGGGAAGTCAAGCACGCAAGGGCTGCAAAAGAAAAACTGGACGCATCGGTTTAGTTTATTTGACCTTTCGGACAAACTCCCCCACAAACCGCCCGGACCGAATGGTTTTGAATGGATATCAGCCTTAAAATCGCCGCAATTTGGCCTTTAACACTGTTGCGGTTCGGGTCGTGCTGCCAAGCGACCGCTCTGGGGAAGTGAAAAAACATGTGGGACAGACTATTGGCGGGATTGGTCCGCCGATTACTCAAGACCGGCGATTTGTCGCTGCGTTTGCCGAATGGGGACGTCATCAAAGCAGGAAATGGCGATGCCCCCTCGGTCAAGGTTGATCTGCATGACCCGACTTTGCCACGTAAGCTCATCTTAAATCCTGAAATGGCGATGGGCGAAGCCTATATGGATGAGCGCCTGACGATCGAGAATGACGACATCCGTGGATTCTTGACGCTCATCGTGCGTAACTTTAGCGCCGGAAATCTGCCCGTGACACAGCGCGTGGCGCGCGGCTTGCGCATCGCAAAACGTAAATGGGATCAATGGATACCCCTGCGCGCCGCCAAAGCGAACGCGGAACATCACTACGACATTTCAACGCCGTTCTATTATCTGTTTCTGGATGACGATAAGCAATATACCTGCGCTTACTTCAAAGAGTCCAACTTTACGCTGGAGCAGGCACAGGACGCGAAGAAAGCGCATATCGCGGGAAAACTGCTGATCGAGCCGGGCATGAAAGTGCTTGATATCGGGTCCGGCTGGGGCGGCCTCGCGATTACACTGGCGAAGGATTACGGGGCGCGGGTGGTGGGCGTCACCTTGTCGGAGGAACAGCGCAAGGCAGCCACAATCAGAGCAAAAGATGCCGGAGTATCTGATCTGGTCGAATTTCGCCTGCAGGATTACCGAGACGTGACCGAGGAATTCGACCGCATCGTTTCGGTGGGCATGTTGGAGCATGTTGGGGAGCCGCAATACCCCCGGTACTTCAAGCAGATCGAGCGCAACCTCAAAGAGGATGGTATTGCGCTGGTGCATTTCATCGGACGGACCAGCCCACCTGGCAACCTCAGCCCATGGTTTCAAAAATACATCTTTCCCGGCGGCTACACCCCTGCCCTTTCAGAAGTGCTGAAAGTCGTCGAAAAGACACGATTGGAACAAGCTGATATCGAAGTGTGGCGGACCCATTATGATCGCACGCTCTATGAATGGTTGATCCGGTTTGAGGACCGTCTCGATGAGGTGCGCGAGATGGGTTATGATGAACGCTTCATTCGGATGTGGCGCTACTACCTGATCGCATCAGAGCTGTCTTTGTCGGACATGCCGCATGTCCTGTTCCATGTGCAATTGCAAAAGCACCAGACGACCGTTCCGATCACGCGAGATTACCTCTATCGCGAAGACGCGCAAAAGCCGCATTCCAGCTTTCCGGAAGGGTTCGTCCCGCGGCGGTAGGCAGACGCCTAAGAACCAATCGGTGGCAATGACTGCAAGATTTTGAACTTCCCTTGTGACATTGGCTTGCACACGATCTTTGGACTCCTTACACCCACGATAATTTGCGCTCACTTGGGGATGGGATCATGCCAAAAAGAACCGATATCAACTCGATCATGATCATCGGCGCGGGCCCCATCATTATCGGACAGGCCTGCGAGTTTGACTATTCCGGTGCGCAAGCCTGCAAAGCGCTGCGCGAAGAGGGCTACCGGGTCATTTTGGTCAACTCCAACCCGGCCACAATCATGACCGATCCGGAAATGGCCGATGCCACCTATATCGAGCCGATCACACCTGAGATCGTCGCCAAAATCATTGAGAAAGAGCGCCCTGACGCCTTGCTGCCGACAATGGGTGGGCAAACCGGCCTGAATACCTCCCTCGCCTTGGAAGAAATGGGCGTGCTCGAAAAGTTCGGTGTGGAAATGATCGGCGCAACCCGCGCGGCCATTGAAATGGCTGAGGATCGCAAACTGTTCCGTGAGGCCATGGACCGGCTCGGCATCGAAAACCCTAAAGCCACAATTGTAACCGCGCCGAAAGACGCGAGCGGCAAGTTCGACGTAAAGGCTGGCGTTGACATCGCACTCGACGCTTTGGAAGAGGTCGGACTGCCCGCCATCATCCGCCCAGCGTTCACCATGGGCGGCACAGGTGGCGGCGTGGCCTATAACCGCGATGATTACATGGCGATTTGCCACTCCGGACTCGACGCCTCCCCCGTGGGTCAGATCCTCGTCGATCAGTCCCTGCTCGGTTGGAAGGAGTACGAAATGGAGGTTGTGCGCGATCATGCGGACAATGCGATCATCGTCTGCTCCATCGAGAATGTGGACCCAATGGGCGTGCATACGGGCGACTCAATCACCGTGGCACCTGCGCTGACACTGACGGACAAAGAGTACCAGATCATGCGCAATCACTCGATTGCTGTTCTGCGCGAAATCGGGGTTGAAACCGGCGGGTCCAATGTCCAATGGGCCGTGAACCCGGCAGATGGGCGCATGGTGGTGATCGAGATGAACCCGAGGGTGTCGCGTTCCTCCGCATTGGCGTCAAAGGCCACCGGCTTTCCCATTGCAAAAGTCGCCGCGAAACTGGCCGTGGGCTATACACTGGACGAGCTTGATAACGACATCACCAAAGTCACACCGGCCAGTTTTGAACCTACGATAGACTATGTCGTCACTAAGATTCCGCGCTTCGCGTTCGAAAAGTTCCCCGGCTCCGAACCCTATCTGACTACGGCCATGAAATCTGTGGGCGAAGCCATGTCAATTGGCCGGACGATCCATGAGTCGATGCAAAAGGCCTTGGCTTCCATGGAAACCAATCTGACCGGCTTCGACGAGATTGAAATCGAAGGCATGCCCGGCGTTGATGCCGTCACCTGGGGCCCTGCTGCCGAAGGCGACATCATCCCGCGCATCGTGATTGGCAAGGACGCAACGGCGCAGGAGGCCATTGACAAAACGCTGACGCGTGAATTGGCCCAGCAAACTCCAGACCGGTTGCGGGTCATCGCCCATGCCATGCGCTTCGGCTTCTCAAATGATGAGATCAACGAGATCAACCAGTTCGATCCGTGGTTCCTCGCCCGCATTCGGGAAATCATTGCCGCGGAGGCGCAGGTTGCGAAAGACGGCCTGCCCATGACCGAAGAAGGGTTGCGCGAACTGAAAATGCTGGGCTTCACCGATGCACGTCTGGCCAAGCTGACGGGGCGTGAGGAGAAAGACGTGCGCAAGGCCCGTCAGAACCTCGGTGTGGTCGCCTGTTTCAAGCGCATCGACACATGCGCGGCGGAATTCGAGGCGCAGACCCCTTACATGTATTCCACCTATGAGGCGCCGATGATGGGCGACATGGAATGTGAGGCGCGCCCAACGGATAAGAAAAAAGTCGTCATTCTGGGCGGTGGCCCGAACCGCATCGGGCAAGGGATTGAGTTCGACTATTGCTGCGTGCATGCTTGCTACGCGTTGACGAAAGCGGGTTACGAAACCATCATGATCAACTGCAATCCAGAGACGGTGTCGACCGATTACGACACGTCCGACCGATTGTATTTTGAGCCGCTGACCTTTGAACATGTCATGGAAATTCTGCGCGTGGAGCAGGAAAAGGGATCGCTACACGGCGTGATCGTCCAGTTTGGCGGCCAGACGCCACTGAAGATCGCGCAAGCCCTGAATGATGAAGGGATCCCGATCTTAGGGACGACGCCAGATGCTATCGACCTCGCTGAAGATCGCGAACGGTTCCAACAACTCGTGCAATCGCTAGGTCTGAAACAACCGCATAACGCATTGGCTCATTCCGACGCAGAAGCCTTTGATAAAGCTAAGGAAATTGGATTTCCTCTGGTGATCCGCCCCTCTTATGTTCTGGGCGGCCGCGCGATGGAAATCGTGCGCGATCAGGCGCAGCTGGAGCGCTATATTTCCGAAGCTGTCGTCGTGTCCGGCGACAGCCCGGTTCTGCTGGACAGCTACCTCTCCGGCGCGGTGGAACTGGATGTCGACGCATTGTCAGACGGCACGGATGTGCATGTTTCCGGCATCATGCAGCATATCGAAGAAGCAGGCGTGCATTCCGGTGACAGTGCTTGTTCCCTGCCACCCTATTCCCTCTCTGACGCTACCATCACGGAGATACGGCGCCAGACAGATGCGCTTGCAAAGGCACTGAACGTCGTGGGGCTGATGAATGTGCAATACGCCATCAAAGGCGACGACATCTTCCTGATCGAGGTCAACCCGCGTGCCTCCCGCACCGTGCCCTTTGTCGCCAAAGCGATCGGCTCTCCGATTGCCGCAATTGCAGCGCAGGTTATGGCCGGGGCCAAACTGGCAGATTTCGACCTCGTCGACCCGATGATTGACCATTTCGCCGTCAAAGAAGCCGTTTTGCCTTTCGCCCGTTTTCCGGGTGTGGACACAATCCTCGGCCCCGAAATGCGGTCCACTGGCGAGGTTATGGGCTCTGATCCAACTTTCGCTGGCGCTTTCCTCAAAGCGCAGATGGGCGCTGGAACTGAATTGCCGCGTGACGGACAAGGCAAGGTCTTCATTTCCATCCGCAACGAAGACAAGACTCCCGCCATGCTTGAGGCCGTGAAAACAGTCGCGGCGCTCGGTCACAAGCTGCTTGCCACCCGCGGCACAGCAAAATGGCTGGGTGGTGAAGGACTGGACGTCGAGACGGTGAACAAGGTCTATGAAGGACGCCCAGATGTTACCGACCAGTTGAAAGACGGGCTGATCAGCCTTGTGTTCAATACGACCGAAGGGGCACAGGCCGTTGAAGACAGCCGCGATATCCGTTCCATCGCGCTCTATGATAAAATCCCCTACTACACCACTGCGGCAGGTTCACAGGCAGCCGCGAAAGCGATGCAAGCCCGTGTCGATGGCGATGTCGGGGTGATGGCATTGCAGGCATCCTGACCGGCAGAAGCTGCGGCATCTGTCAGCAAAAATCAGGAACGGCGCGTCGTTTCGCCCGCGATCAGTTCGACAGGTAGAACTTCGCTCGACTTGACCCGCGCGCCGTTGATCCTCGCCAGCAGGTTTCGCGCAGCCATCAGGCCCATAACCCGCCGTGGTGTCGCGACAGTCGTCAGCTTGGTTGGCAAAACAGACACAAGGTTGAGCGCATTAAAGCCGACAATTCCGATATCATTCGGAATCGACAATCCGTGCTGTCTGCATGCCATCATCCCACCGAAGGCCATATGGTCATTCAGATATCCGATCATGTCGGGTGCGCGCGCCCTAAGCAGTTCAACCGTGCCATCAAAGCCCGTGGTAAAGGCGTTTTGCACGGACGGCCGTGCTGCGGGCACATCAGCGCCGGGTCTTCCGCGATACGCAGCACGTATACCTTCCAACCGGGCATCAGCGCGAATGTCGTGGCCTCTTGGCGTACTGACGAATGCAGGGCGCTCATAACCCATTTCAAGCGCATGACATCCAATCACCCGGCCGGCTTCAAAATGGTCAATTCCCACACAGATGTCGATGGGCTCACGGGTGTAATCCCAGATTTCCAAAACGGGGATGGGTGACGCCTTCAGCAGCGCTCGCGTCTCCGGAAGGTGGTCAATCCCGGTCAGAATTATCGCCGCAGGCTGCCAGGACAAAAGCCGCTGCACCCATTTCAACTCTGCATCGCGAGAGTATTCGGTCGTATCAATCACCGTCGAATAGCCTGCGTTGGAAAAGGTCTGCCGCATAGAATCCAGTATCTCGGCGAAGACCTCACCGGAAAAAGTCGGAAGCGAGATCCCGATCAGGTTGGAGTTTGCGACGGCCAATGAGCGCGCATTGCTATTGGGGACGTATTTTAGCTGCCGCGCAATCTTGAGAATCTCTGTGCGTTTTTTCTCGGAAACACCCTCAACGCCCCGCAATGCGCGGGACACGGTCATTATGCTGACGCTCGCCTTTTCCGCGACATCTTCAATTTTGGCAGATTTCTTCCGACGCATAGCGATAGTGTCTCATATGAATTTTATATCCTTTTCAGTTAGATAACAGGTAATTTACGTTAACGCTAACGTTCTTTTAACACAGCATGGGTTCTCGAAAGCGCCCAGTTGGGCAACGATAGAGAACAGCTTTGACGCACACATGCGTCAATCCAGCTCGGGATTTGGGGGGACCTGTGCCAGAGATCGTTTTCGAAAAAGTTGCCAAGAGCTACGGCTCGGTAGAGGTTCTGCCCCCGTTCGATCTGAAGCTGAACGACGGTGAGTTCACAGTGCTCGTCGGACCATCCGGGTGCGGCAAATCAACGACGCTGCGGATGCTGGCAGGGCTCGAAACCCTATCCGGCGGGGAGATCTACTTCGACGGCAAACCGATCTCTCATCTTGAACCGAAGGATCGCGATCTCGCGATGGTGTTTCAGGACTACGCCCTTTACCCGCACATGAGCATTGCAAAGAACATGTCTTTCGCCCTGCGTCTGGCGCGCGTGTCGAAATCTGAGATTGATGAGAAAGTGAAGCGCGTCGCCAATATGCTCAACATCGGACAACTGCTCGACCGCAAACCGGCTGAACTATCCGGCGGGCAACGTCAGCGGGTCGCAATGGGGCGCGCGCTTGTCCGTGACGCGGGGACGTTTCTATTCGACGAACCGCTGTCCAATCTTGACGCCAAGCTGCGTGGCAAAATGCGATCAGAGCTGGCAGAGATGCGGGACACGATTGACAAGAACATGGTCTATGTGACCCATGATCAGGTCGAAGCCATGACGCTTGGCGACCGCATTGTCGTGATGAGCGATGGCCTGATCCAGCAACAAGGAACGCCGGAAGAGCTGTTCAAATCGCCCGTCAACAAGTTTGTGGCTGGCTTCATAGGCTCCCCAACGATGAACTTCATCGACGGCGAACTGGTTCAGGAAAAAGACGTGATGTGGGTCCGCGGCGAAGGCTTCATGCTGCCTTTGGATGAAGAGACGGGCACGCGCCTAAAATCGGCTGCAAATCCGGGTGTGGCAATGGGTCTGCGCCCGTCCAGCTTTACCATGGACCTGACGGCAGGCGCGCCAATGGAGCTTGATGTGGTCGTGTCTGAATATCTCGGCGCCCAATCCATTCTTGTGACGCGCTGCGGAGAGACGGAGATCCTCGTGGAGACACAAAGCGCCGCTCCCGTGAAGGCGGGTAACAAGCAAACCTTCGGCGTATTGACCAATGAAATCATGATTTTCGATAAGGCCTCGGGCCTCAGACTATAAGAGCTCATAGCATCAGGGAGGACTGAAAAATGCTATCACTAAGAACCTTACTGACCGGGACCGCGGTCTCGCTCTCCATGGCAGGCACTGTCATGGCGGACGGGCATGGCGGGCCATATGCGGAATATGCAGGTACAACGCTGGTCATCAACGTGCCAGCACATCCGCACTATAACGCAATGATGAAGGTGCTGCCGGAATTCACTAAGGAAACCGGCATCGAGGTAGAAGTTGACCAACTGCAATACCTCAAAATGCGCGAGCGTCAGACGCTTGAGCTGACAAAAGACGAAGGCGATTATGACATGATCGCCTATGTGGTCTTTTCCAAGGCGGATTACGTGTTTGCTGATCAGCTCGAAAACCTCGCAAAGTATTTCATGAACCCAAAGCTGGCAGATCCACGTTACGATGCAGAGGATCTGATCGACGGCTATGTCGCCAATATCGGTATCGCTGGCGGTAAGAAAGGTTATCTGCCCGGACCAACCGGCTCGCTCTATGGTATTCCATACGGCTCCGAGACTTCCGTGTTGGCTTATCGCAAGGACATCTTCGAGAAGCATGGCATTGCGACGCCAGAAAACTACGACCAGTTGCTCGACGCAGCCTGCAAAATCCCCGAAGTTGAGGACGGCATGGGCGGCATGGCGTCTCGCGCGGCCTCCGGTCACCAGGCGTCGCATGCGTTTCTGCTGCACCTAGCCCCGTTGGGTGGCCGCGTCTTTGACGACGAATGGAACCCGATCATCAACAATGAAGCGGGCGTCGCTGCGGCGAACGCTCTGAAAACCATTGTTGATTGCGGCCCTGAAGGCTCGCAAACCTTCGGCCCTGCTGAAGCAGCGGCGTCGTTCAGCCAAGGCAACGCGGCGATGTTCATGGACTCCATCGCATTTGCTGCCGGTTTTGAAGACCCAAGCAAGTCGAAAGTCGCTGGCAAAGTCGGTTATGCGCTGCATCCCGAAGGTGTGCGTCGTGGCTCGCAAACCGGAGGCTTCGGCATCGCCATCCCGAAAAACGCTCAGAACAAGGAAGCAGCCTTCCTGCTGATGCAATGGCTGACCTCCAAGAAGGGCGACCTGATGACTGCCATGGCTGGCGGCAATCCCTCGCGCTTCTCCACCTATCAGGATGCGGCGTTGAACGAGAAATACCCCTACTCGGCCACCTTTGGCGAAGCTCTGAAATACGCTGACCCAGACTGGCGTCCGATCATCCCAACCTGGGGCAAGATCAATGCTGATATCGGCACCACGATGAGCCAGGTTCTGACTGAGGGTCTTGATCCGCAGGCCGCACTGGACGGCGTCGCAGAGCGCGCGCAGGCCATCATGGAAGAGGCCGGCTACTACACCTGGAAGTAAGTCAGCTTACAAAATCTATCGGGCCGTCAGGCGGCCCGGTACCCCCCTTCCCTCTCCAGTGATGGATATGTCATGCAAACCGCGAACGTAAATCGGCTCACGCCATATCTGTTCCTCGCCCCGGCGGCGGTGATCATGGCAATCGCGCTGCTGTACCCGATTGGCTACATGGTTTATGCCAGCTTTCTGGACTGGAACCCGAGCCAGCGTATCGGCGAAGCTGAGTTTGTGGGCCTGCGCAACTACATCAACCTGCTGGGTGATGCGAGCTTCCGCGAAAGCTTCTGGGTCACCTTGAAATTTGCCGCTGTCGTTGTCACGCTGGAGATGGTGATCGGCGTCGGCCTTGCGTTGCTTCTGGACCGCAATATTCGCGGCATGAGCGTTTTGCGCACCTTGTTTATTCTGCCCATGATGATCGCGCCCATCGTCGTCGGTTTGATGTGGCGCTACATGTATCACCCGACTGTTGGCATCTTTAATCGTACGCTTGAATCGCTGGGCATGGAGCCAATCCCGTGGCTATCTGATGGTTCCTGGGCTTTTGCTTCCGTCGTGATCGCCGATGTCTGGCAGTGGACACCGTTCATTTTCATTCTGTCTCTCGCGGCGCTACAATCCCTGCCGCAATCCGCGATGGAGGCCTCCCGTATTGATGGCGCAACAGGCTGGCAACAGATCGTCTACATCAAGCTGCCGCTGATGATGCCCGTTCTTATCGTGACCTTGCTGTTGCGCCTGATCGACGCGTTCAAAGTGCTCGAAGTGATCCTGGTGCTGACCAATGGCGGACCGGGGCTGTCGACCGAAATCCTGTCGCTGCGCATATCGCGCACAGCGTCTGAGTTCCGCGAATTGGGCGAGGCAGCGGCCATGTCGAATTACTTGCTTATCCTGCTGATGGTGCTGACCTTCACCATGTTCCTGTACAACAAGGCCGTCGAGGCCCGCGCCGCGAAGTTGCGCGCAGCCGCGGAGACGGACGAATGAGCGCGCAGACCTACGACAAACAGAACCCCGCTTTCTACGCTTTGATCGTCGCATTGGTTGTCATGGCAGTCGGTCCGATCTTCATGATGCTGGTCACGTCGTTAAAGCTGAATGTCGACATCATGTCAGATGCGTCCTCGCTGATCTTCATGCCGACCTTGCGCAATTACGAGACCGCCCTGTGTGACTTTCTTTGGTACGAGGCCGCGCATATCGATTACTGCGACAAGACTTTTGGGCGCGCATTGGTCAACTCCCTGATCATCTCGCTTGTTTCGACTGTGCTGACCCTCGTGATTGGCTGTATGGCTGCCTATGCTCTGGTCCGCTTCCGCTTCATGGGGCGCGATGCCGTGTCACTCTCTACGCTCGCCATGCGCATGGTGCCGCCCGCCGTTCTACTGGTCCCTGTTTTCGGCATTTGGACATTCCAGTTTCAGATCGACGGGACCCGCGCAGGGATCATCCTTGTCTATGTCGCGATGAATCTGCCATTCGTAATCTGGATTTTGCAGAGCTTCATCGTGCAGGTTCCAATCCAGTTGGAGGAAGCCGCCCGGATGGATGGGGCTGGGCCATTCGGTGTCTTTTTCCTCGTGGTGCTGCCCTTGATCAAACCCGGCCTCGCGGCGGCTGCAATCTTTACGTTCCGCGTTGCATGGAACGAGTTCCTATTGGCCAACGCTTTGGCCGACCGAAACTCGCGCACCGTGCCTGTCACAATCGTCAACTCGATGACGGAGTTTGACATCGACTGGGGCGTGATCATGGCAACAGGCATGCTGCTCGCGATCCCGCCGATCATTTTCACATTCGTCGCTTCGCGCCAGATTATCACTGGGATGACCGCAGGTGCGGTTAAAGGTTGATGCTGGAGTGGCTGTTGGCCCCTATGGATGCAAGCCGCGCGCATGACGTCGGCTGGCATCTGAGTTGGCACGCCCGCTTCATGGTATTGGCTTGGGGTATTCTTGTCCCACTTGGCATTCTGATTGCTCGGTACTTCAAGATCGTGCCGTGGCAGAAATGGCCGGAACGGCTTGACAGTCATATCTGGTGGAATTCGCACCGCATCTGCCAATACAGCGCCTGCATTTTCATGGTGATTGGCTTGTGGTTCATCCTGAACGCGCCGACCCTCACAATCAGCGCAGGTCCGCATTGGTATCTCGGCTGGGCGTCCCTCTGCATCGCTGCCATGCAAATCATCGGAGGCATCTTGCGCGGCTCCAAAGGAGGGCCAACTGATCTCGACCGAGATGGCACACTGCGCGGCGATCATTTCGACATGACACCACGACGCCTCGCCTTTGAATACGCGCACAAGCTTGGCGGGTATCTCGCGCTTCTATTCGCCAGCTGTGCGATCCTGTCCGGGTTATGGCAAGCCAATGCACCCAATTGGATGTGGCTTGCCATTTGCCTGTGGTGGTGCCTTCTCATTATCGCTGCCGTCATCTTTCAACGACGCGGCATGGCCATTGATACCTATCAAGCAATTTGGGGTCCTGACCCAGACCTTCCGGGCAATAAACGCAAGCCCATCGGTCTGGGAATTGTCAGACGCCAGTAATCCGCGCATGGCCCATCAACTGACAGGCATGCCCCCTAGCTGGAGAGTTTGCGCACTTCCGCCAAAGCCACCTGCGGCACAGCAATGCTCGTTCCCGAAACGCGGAAATAGGAGCAACTGCTCAGACCCGCTGTCAGGATCCCGGGCGTCAGGCGGCTGAGGTCAGATGGCGCAAGAACGTCGCCCTCGCTGTCCCTCACATCGTCCGTCACACCGAGCGCCGAGTAGGACGCGGTTGTTTCGCTCTGCCCCATCGTGCCACCGATGCGCAAAATAGACGCGGCATTTGCAAAGGCGTTGACTGTTCCATCCCGCGTAACCGGGCAGCTGGACCCAGGTGTATCCGTGCGCACCAAACGCCCCTGCGCGGTGCGCAGTTCATAATCGGGGTGATGCATGCGCGATTGCTGGCCACCCGAAGACAGCCCGTGCAGCCCATCGTCTCGCTGTACATAGACCTGAACGGCGTCCTTGGTTGCGGCCGTCAGTTCTACAGTCCAATCTCCGGGCCGGATCACATCTGACCTGTCGTCACCTGTCGTGGATGGAAAGGCAAGGAGAAGCATTTCTCGGAACCCAGCCGCACTTTTGCGCAGCACCGAATAGACCCGCAAATGTGCACCACAGGCAAATGTCATGTCGGTGTAATGTCCGAATGCAGGCACCGGAACCAGCTTCACGTCTTCCGACTGAGGGGGAGACAACTCTACGAATAGCCCAGGCTTTGACGGTTTGGATTTACGGCTCTTGCTGCTCCAAATCTCCACATAGCTGGGCGTGCGATCATCTGGCGCCAAGCGCAGGGCTACTCTGCGATCTTTCGTGCCGCCCAAAGTTGCAGAGGTTTGAGATAGGCGACCGTTGCCCATTGGAAGCACAAACCGGATCTGTCCCACACCTTTGATATCTCCTGGCGCGAGAGAGCTCAGTGCGTCCATGACGCGCTCCAACATGCCAGAGCCATCTTTTGGTCCGGCCAGCACGCCATAGCTCAGGTTGAACACCAACGGGACATTGATGTCTTTGAACCGCTTCGCATCGGCTTTTCCTAGCTGCTCGGCCAAAAGCTGGACGCGCTTCAGACAAAAACAGATGCCCAAAAGCACGAAAAACGGCAACAGGCTGCCGGATGTATCGCGCACTGCATTGGGCGGAAAACTGACGCCCATCAACAGGTGGTTGTCGGTCTTTTGTCCTGCGGCAAGCCCAAGAATGGCCGCGCCATGTGTTGAGCGCTCGCTGTATCTCTGCGACCCACCCATGCTGCGATCAATTGCGCCGCATGAGCGATAGGCGACATCCTTGCCGACACCGCTTCGGATCAAACGCTGGATCTCCTCATGATCGACCGCTTTGCCGAATGGGAGCTGAACCAGCTGTCCCTTCGTACCCGCCGCGTCCTGCAGCCAAGTCGACACGAAGCGCGAGCGCCCGGTATGTGTGATCGTGCGCTCATGCAAGAACGGCACGCCTTCATCCAAAACACTCAGGACAACCGGTTGATCTGGCAAAACCTCAACATCTCTGGGGTCGAGTTTTGGCAGAGCGACTGCTTTGCCTGCCGCAGGCGTTATGGTCCGATCATTGAAGACATAGCCATAGAAGTCAGCCAGCTGACTATAATATTCCAATGCATCAGACATGGCGCGTCCGGCGGTGCCATTTTTGGCATCGCCCAATGCGTCAGACAGGAATGCCCGCAGTTCTTCCATGCTCAAATGCGTAGGCGACGCGGACTTTTCCATGCGCAGCGCCAATTCGTTCAGATAGGGCGAGCCAGAAAACGGACTGCCCTGATCTACCTCTTCAGACTGTGCGGCGCTCATCCCCAGACACCGTCCCACTCCCCCCTGGCCTTCTCCCAAAGCTCGGAGAAGTTGGGGGCCGGGTAGGCCAGAAAGTCCGCTTCTGGCGTCGTGGCGGGATCGTCGGCTTCGAACAAGGCGCCAAATTCTGCAGCGTAAAAGTCGCGTGATAAAGAGGCGCCCGACCCCGCTGGGGTGCTGTATTTCGGCCCGTCAAACCGGAAGCCATGTGTTGCATCTTTGGTCCCCGTCAGACGATTCACGATGAGGCGCGCCATGCTGACACCCAGCATTGCCCCTGCCGCACTGTCTGATGGGTAATGCACTCCGGCAACTGTCCGGTTGACTGCGATGCGCGCTGCAATCTGATAAAGCTGGCTGGTCGCATCGGGTGCAGACTTGGCTGCAGCCCCATTACGCAGGATCGACAGAAGCGTAGCCACAACAAAGGCTTGCGTTGAATGCCCGCTGGGGAAAGATCCGTGACTTGGCGTCTGAATCATTGGCTGCAGAAGGGGTGAGAACAGCTCAGGCCGGGGTGCGCCAAGTGTGAGTTTGACACGCTGAGCGACCATAGTTGCAAACTCGACCGCCGCCTCAATCATCTCTAGCGTCCAACGATACGTGCCCGGATGCAAAGGTGTCGCCACACCGAAGAAGGTCAGAATGTCCTCAATCTGCAGGTGGATTTCTTCAACCCGGTCATTGCGCAGATCGGCGTAATTCGCCACGAGGCTGACGTCACGACGGAAATCATCCAAAGAGGGGCGCTGCAAGGTAAAGACAGTCGCGACATGCTCCTTGCCTTTGGCATCGCGCGCCCGCGTCGTCACATGCACTGTGTCCGCATGGGTCTCATCGACAGCGACCATCAGACCTTCGCACAATTCAGACTGCGTAACCACAGACCGTTCCAAACCGCTCAGCCGAAGAAAGCGCTCACTTTCCGGCAGCGCATTCTCACGCCCGCCTTTTCCGATGATTGTCTCTGTATCAACGGTCCCTTCGCGTGCCGAAATCAACGCCGAGCTCATTGTCAGAGAGGCGCCACCGCCCGCGTGATCTGCATCGCCATCATAGGCTTCTCTGCCACTGCGACCGCTTCTTCCGCTGCGCCCGCTCCGACCGCTGCGCCCACTTCTTCCGCTCCGTCCGCTTTCAATTGGCATGGTGATACTCCCTAAAAGAACACATTTGTATTGACGTTATGAACCTTAAATCCATTAAATACCGCACACTACGACGTTCGCAAAATTTGTGAAGAGAAAACTTAGGGGCCCTCACTTGTCAACGAAAAGCATCAGCATTGATCTCGTTGGCATCCTGAAGGTCAGCGATAAAGACGGCGCCGACCTGACGCCGCTCGGTAAGAAAGACAAAGGGGTCATCGCGATACTTGGCGCCTCTTCCGATATGCGCTGTTCGCGTAGTAAATTGCAGGACAAGCTGTGGAGCGACCGGGCGTATGAACAGGGCTCCAACAGCCTCAGGCAAGCACTGACATCGATCAGGCGCCAGCTTGGCCCGTATCGTGACTTGCTGATCACCAATGATGATTGGGTCGGCTTCGACCCTGAGCAGGTTCAGGTCAACCTGTCGCCGCAGCAAGACTATCCTGCACATATGTTGCCGGAGTTTGCAGAAGGTCTTCATATCAACGATCCGGAATTTGAGGATTGGATCCGCGAACAGCGCAGCTACTACGAAAGGCAATGGCAAAACGCCGAAACGCCACCGCAGAGCGCCGTCATCAGTGCGGGCGGTGGCGCGGACCCTGCGCAACGCAAAGAACCAACGCTTTTGATCATCGCGTCCCTGCCATCCGCAGACCATGACTTGAAAACCTTGACAGAGCTGACCTTGCGTGATGCAGCCAAGCGGGCTAGCTCATTTGGCGATTTTGCAATTGTCGATGAAACTGCAGGACTTCAGCCATCCAGCAGCGCTATGAAGATCAGTTGCCTGATCTCTCGCTACGGTGACAGAATTGTACTGCAACCGCTCTTGATGGTCGCAAACTCGTTCCGCACGATCTGGAGCCAGACTTTTCAATGTGATCTTTCACAGATCATCGAAGTCACTGACGAGATTTCCGACGCCCTGACACTTGCCATCCTCAGGTCCGGCGGGTCCGTCCTTCAAACCGAGGGCTTGCTGGAAGATCTGCCCTTGGGTGCGATTTTTGGGTATTCGCGTGAAGGGCTTTACGGTGCGGATGATGTGCTTGCCCAGGCAGATGCCGAGCGCGATGTTCCCGCCTATTTGTCCCTGCGGGCCTATATCCGGCACACCATGATTATGGAACGCGTGACGGAGCACAGGGATCACGCACTTGACGAAGCCGATGAGATGGTGACACGCGCCATGGAAAAGGCACCTCATGACCCTTTCACCCTTTCTGTACGCTCCCTGATCAGCGGGTTGAAAGATCACGAAGAACTCGCTGTCGAATATGCGCAGCGCGCCGTTCATGCAGACCGGCGCAACGCGTTTGCGCGGCAAGCCCTATCCGTTGCTTTGTCATTTTCCGGATATCAGCGCGAAGCCAATGAAGCAGCGCTGTCTGCGCGCGAAAGCAGGATGATCGTCATAAGCCCCGCGATCTATTTCCTCCGCTGCGCCTATACGGCGCTGGGCGTGGGAAACGAAAAAGACGCGCTGAGCTACGCAAAGATGGCGCATGGCACAGCGCCTGAGTTCCGTCCGGCCCTGCGCGTGATGGCTGCCTTGTGCTTTCGCCAAGGCGATGAAGCCGGTGCCGTCAGCTGCTTGACGAAGCTGCGAGAGTTGGAACCGGACTTCACATTGGACCTGATGGCGGATGACAGCTACCCGGTCGATACCTTGCGCAATGCAAACGCGCTGGACATCGTGAAATCAAAGCTGATCTAACCCCTGCGCGAGGCCAGCCCTATCAAATCTGACTCAGCCAGTTCGTGGCACGCACAGTGGCCTAAAGGCAAATTGAATCAGGGATGTATCTCCAAAACTGCGATCCGCGACCATCCGCCCTTTGCTAATCCAAAATCCTTGGTTAAACAGGGCGCCGCGCTGCTGTTCAGTCGACGAAAAAAGTGTCAACTTTACTAGACAGCTTGCGTAAGTTAGGATTTACATTGGTGCAGCGCCACCAATTCTAAGGGACAGTCGGAAGCTATGCTGACATGAAACAACGCAACCAAGAAATCACACCAATCCCAACGGAATGGGTCGGCCCGATCAGCATCACAGGAAACGTCGTCAACGAGCAAGTCTCCGTGCCAATGGCGACATATGAGACCCCTTTGTGGCCATCTACCGGACGCGGTGCACGCGTCTCCCGCCAAGCAGGCGGCGTGCGTTGCACTTTGGTTGACGAACGGATGACCCGCTCCGTCGCCGTCCGCGCCGCAAATGGCGCAGAGGCCTATGAGGCATGGCGTTCTATCGAGGCGCGATTTGATGAGGTTGACGCTGTCGTGCAAACGACGAGCCGCTTCGCGCGCCTGCTCAAGATGAACCGCCAGATTGTCGGCAATCTGCTATTCATCCGGTTCGAGTGCTCAACCGGCGATGCCTCCGGCCATAACATGGTCACTGGTGCTGCCGATGCGTTGCTCGGCTGGGTTTTGAACGAGTATCCGCAACTGGAATACGCAACAATTTCAGGAAATTTCTGCACCGACAAGAAGCCGAGCGCCGTCAACGGCCTGTTGGGTCGCGGCAAATACGTCGTCGCTGAAATGGAAATCTCACGTGAGCTTTGCACCAAGCAATTGCGGACGACACCAGAGAAAATGGCGCAACTGAACGTAGAGAAAAACCTGATTGGCGGTATCGCCGCAGGCTCGTTGCGCAGTGCGAATGCGCATTTCGCCAACATGCTGCTCGCATTCTACCTCGCAACAGGTCAGGACGCGGCAAACATCATCGAAGGCAGCCAAGGGATCGTTCACGCGGAAGCCCGCCCTGACAGCCTGTATTTCTCCTGCACCATGCCAAATCTGATCGTTGGCTCGGTTGGCAGCGGCAAAGGCAACGAGGTTGTCGAACAAAACCTTGTCCGTCTCGGCTGCAAAGAGGATCGTGAACCGGGCGATAATGCGCGCCGCCTTGCCGTGTTATGCGCGGCGACTGTCCTATGTGGCGAAATATCCCTACTCGCAGCGCAAACAAACCCGGGCGAGCTGATGCGCACACATTTCAAGATGGAGCGCGGTTAAGCTGCAAGACCATTGCAGATTCGTAACTCACCAAAGGCAACGGAATTCGCCATGACAAAAGTTGGTATAGACAAGATCGGCTTCTACGTACCGAAGCAATATGTCCCGCTCAGCACCTTGGCCGAACATCATGGCATTGATCCGGAGAAGTTCTCCAAAGGGATCGGGCAGAACAAGATCGCGATGCCCGGCCATGACGAAGACGTGGTGACGCTTGCAGCTGAAGCGGCTGCCAAGGTTATCGACGCTGAGGATGTTGACGCCATTGATACAATCCTCTTTGCAACGGAAACCGGCATCGACCAATCCAAAGCTGCAGGTGTTTATGTTCATGAATTGCTGAAGCTTCCCAGCCGTTGCCGCGTCGTCGAGTTGAAACACGCTTGCTATTCCGGAACAGCGGCGTTGCAACTGGCCTGTGGGCATGTGACGCGCAAACCGCATCGCAAAGTGCTTGTGATCGCCTCAGATGTCTCTCGCTACGACCTCGACACACCTGCTGAAGCCACGCAAGGCTGCGGCGCAGTTGCAATGCTGGTTTCCGCAAACCCCCGCGTGCTGGAAATTGAGCCAGCCTCCGGCTGCCACAGCGAAGACATCATGGATTTCTGGCGTCCCAACTACCGCAAGACCCCCTTGGTGGACGGCAAATATTCCACAATCAAATACCTCCACGCGCTCTCCGGCGCATGGGAAGACTATCTGGTCAATGAAGGCCGCGCCTTCAATGAGATGGCTCAGTTCTGCTACCATCTGCCCTTCACGCGTATGGGCACAAAGGCGCATCGGCATCTGTCAAAACTCAATCAGGCACAAAATGATCAGGGCCTGATTGAACCCGGCATGATCTACAATCGCGAAGTCGGCAATTGCTATGCGGCCTCGCTCTATGTGAGCCTCGTCTCGATGCTCGAAAACGTGGACGCTGATCTGTCCGACCGGTCAATTGGCCTGTTCAGCTACGGCTCTGGCGCGGTCGCTGAATTCTTCTCTGCGCGTGTTCAGCCGGGGTATCGTGATCACCTTCTGAAAGACTACCACAAAACTTTGCTGGAAGACCGTGTCGCACTGTCTTATGAGGATTACCGCGAGATGTGGCATGTTCCTGACCCACAAGACGGGACAGCCCATATAATGCCAAACACCGCCCGCGGCCGGTACAGATTGACACGGATTGATGAGCACAAACGTCATTACGAAGCGGCCTGACATCCAGGGCGCGCGCGCCCCGGGCAAACTGATCCTTTCCGGTGAGCATTCCGTGGTCTACGGCGCGCCTGCGCTTGTCGTCGCCTTGGCGCATCACATCGAGATTTGGTTCACGCCGCTGCACAAGACGCGCGGGCTGAAGACAGTTTTCGAAAACCTCGCCACAAGCGCGTTTTATCCATTCGACTTGCTGAAAGACTTCAAAGAAAGCCTTGACCGACGTTTCGATGATTTCATGCGCGGGGAACTGCCCGTCCAGGAAATCCTGCAAAAGCCCGATGATCTGGCGATCTACACGCTGACCTCTCTGCTTCCGAATCTGCCGATGCCAGGCGGCAGCTCAAACCTGCCGCTTCCATTGCCAGTCCCCGGACAATTGACCAGCCGCAGCGAAATGCCGCTGGGGGCTGGTATGGGGTCGTCGGCTTCTGTGGTTGCAGCAACGGTCGTGCTTTATGAACACTTGTTAGGTCGGCCGCAGTCAGTTGAAGAGCGCTTCCAGAAGGTACGGTTTTGTGAACGCCTGCAGCACGGGCGAGGTAGCTCCATTGATGCCTCCGCAGTCGTATTTGGCGGCATGAACCGGGTGCAGGGCGAAGACATCCGGCCGATCCAGATTGATCAGGATCATTCCATTGCCCGCTCCGATGGTTGGTATTGGGTGCAACAAGGCACGCCGATTTCAAAAACCGGCGAATGTGTGTCGCAAGTCCGCGCGCAGCATGGCCAGAATGCTGCGTTGTGGCAGGAATTCACCGCCTGCACAGAGGCCTTCGAAGACGTAATCCGCAATGACAGCGACCCGCGTGACGTGATCCGGGAAAACCACAGATTGCTCAGCCATATTGGCGTTGTCCCGAACCCGGCTGCACGGTTTGCGACCGCAGTTGAAGACCTTGGTGGGGCCGCCAAAATTTCCGGTGCAGGTGCGGTACGCGGCGATCATGGGGGCGTGATGCTGGTCTACCTGCCAGATGAAGAGGCGATGGCAGAACTTATGTCTGCCTATCCCGAACGCCGGTGGGAGAAACTGTCAATGGCGCGCGAGGGCGCTGCGCTCTGCACCGATCAAAGCAACTACGCAGAACGCACTGCTGCGCAATAATGGAACACCGGCTGACAGTGTCCGCACCCGGTTCAATCATGGTTACGGGCGAACATGCGGTCGTTTACGGGCACCCCGCCATCGTGGCGGCGATTGAGCAGCGTATCACCATAAGCTTCGCGGCGCGGGCCGACCGGCAGATCACCTTAAAATCGCATATCGCGGAGCCACAGGTCACCCCTCTCGACAGCATCACAGTCGAAGGCCCTTACCGATTTGTGCTGGCTGCGCTGGAGCTTTATGCGGATCGGCTCCCTAAAGGTTTGGACATTGACATCACGTCGGAGATTGACCCGACTCTGGGGCTTGGGTCTTCTGCTGCGGTTACGGTCGCGATGCTGGCAGGCCTCGCGCGTCTGACCGTGGGCAAGACGGAGACGCTGCACATGCAAGCGCTGGGCATCGTCCGCACCCAACAGGGCCGCGGCAGCGGGGCTGATCTAGCCGCAAGCCTTTATGGCGGGATGATTTCCTATCAGATCGCGGAGGATGGGCCTGCAAAAACCGCGCAACTCCCTGCCCCACCACCCATGAGCCTGTGCTATTCTGGCTACAAAACGCCGACCGGGGACGTGTTGCAACGCGTGGCAGATAACTATCGCGGCAAGGAGGCCGAGGTTGATGCTCTCTATGCCCAGATGGGCGCGACTGCCGCCCGAACGATCGATGCGGTAAAGATAGAAAACTGGGCCGATGCTGCCGAGCTGATGACCACCTACCAATCGCTGATGGCGGAGCTTGGCGTGTCTGACCACACGCTCAACGCGATCATCGACACCGCGAATGGGACGCGTGGCACGCTCACTGCGAAGATCTCAGGCTCGGGCCTGGGGGATTGCGTCCTCGCTATCGGCGCCGTGCCCGAGAGATTTCTACCCGTCCAGCTTTCATCCCGAGGCGTAGTGTTTCATGACTGATCCATCCGAGATTTTCGCGCGCAAAATCCCTGCCCCGCTGAAAGACCCGCAGCAGGCAAAAGCCTACGCGCCTTCCAACATCGCACTGTCGAAATACTGGGGCAAACGGGATGTTGCGTTGAACCTGCCGCTGAACTCCTCCCTTTCCATCTCACTGGGAGAGTGGGGCACGGATACCGAAGTAAGTCCGGCGGAGACAGATAGCCTGACCTTCAATGGAGACGTCCTGTCCGATGATGCCCCGTTTGCGCGAAAGCTATGGGGCTTCGTGGACCTGTTTTGCGGCGCCGGTCGGCCTGCGTTGAAGATCACAACGACCAATAGCATCCCGACCGCCGCTGGGCTTGCCTCTTCGGCCAGTGGCTTTGCGGCGTTGACCAAAGCACTGGACCGCGCATTCAACCTGAACCTGCCAGTAGAAACACTCAGCATGCTGAGCCGGTTTGGCAGCGGCAGCGCCACGCGGTCCCATTGGCATGGGTTCGCACGCTGGGACAAAGGGAGCGCCGCAGATGGCAGCGACAGCCATGGCCGCACGCTCGACATTGATTATCCGGATTTTCGTATCGCAATCATTCCTGTGGACACCGGGCCAAAGTTACAGCCCTCGACAGACGGTATGTTGCACACGGTTGCGACCAGCCCGCTTTTCGGTCAATGGCCAACACAGGCAGAGGCCGATTGCGCTGCAATTGAGGCAGCTCTGCGGGCGCAGAACTTTGACGAGGTGGGCGCCTTGGCAGAGGCGAATGCACTGGCAATGCACGCCACGATGATGGCTGCACGCCCCTCGCTCACCTATCTGAAACGCGGCAGCTGGCACGTTCTAGAGACGTTGTGGGCAGCGCGGGCAGACGGCCTGAGGGCCTACGCCACCATGGATGCGGGCGCCAATGTGAAGCTGCTGTTTTTGGAGGGCGACGCAGCGGATGTCCAAACCGTGTTTCCAGAGGCGCAATTGATCAACCCTTTTGTCAACCCGTAGCGATTACGTCTCCGTCGAAGCCCTCGCCAAAACCAGGTCGTAGCAACCGCCGCCGCGCAGCAAGGTTTTCGGGCATCACATAGCCTGCCTTCGCTTTGAACAAACCTGTATACGGTCCGAAATAGATCGCACGGCGTCGCGCCAATGATTGCAAGCGCGTATCCGGCGCAAAGCTATGCCCCAACCCCGACACACGGAACCCCGGAGCATTGGGCGCGGGCTCAAGAAAGCCCTCGACCGACAATTGACGCAGCGCAGCGCTTGCACTGAAGCGTCCGCGCGTGAACCGATCAGCTTCGAACCGACCTTCAAGGAACTGCCCCGTTGCAACCGCATATTCCCCGGCGCGCGGTTGTGTGCCCGCCCCATGCACCGGGATACCTGAGACACGCACCTCTCCTTGCGCACCGATCGTGACATCACCGGCGATCAGATCATGCGACGCTGCGGCGGGGTCTATCCTGCTGGCAACTTGCCCCTGTGCTGACCATGCGCCGCTGATGGCGACCCTCTGCCCCACAGTCAAATGGCCTATCGCGCCTTGCTCTGGCAGAACGGGCACACCATTCACGGTGACACGCCCCTGCGGGCCTTTCACGGCTTTGCCGATGAGCGCATAATCTGCACTCACGCGATGCGCCAGGAGCCGGTCTTTGTATTGGGTTGCGAAGATCGTCAGTGACATGCCGGGTGCCAGAGCCTCAACCGAGGTCGGCCCAAAGGCAGATACAAAGCGGGTTGAATTGACCAGTTCCACCCGCAGACCATTGACCCTGAGGCTTCCGAAATCGGTCAAGGTTCCAACGATGCCCGTGCCACCAATGCCGCCTTCGAAAGGATCGTTTGGCACGTCACGCGTCACGAGAGCCGGAGATGCGCAAGCGCTGACAGCAGTGGCTCCCATCAAAGCAAGCGCGTCGCGCCGGTCAAGTCGTTTCACTGTCATCATCCTCATTGCCCGCCTGACCACTTGAGACGGCACTTTCACGGAAAAAGTACACGCCGAACCGGTAGCGTTCATTATTGTCTTTTGCGTCTTTGCTGGCCTGCTGCATTTCGCTGCTGGTGGTGTTCAGCTTTTCGAGCACATCTTGCGACAGATTTCGAGCCTGCAGTTCAAGCGCATCGACATCTGCTGACGTCAACCGGTTATAGAATACTGCGCGCTCCAGAAATTTCGGGTCTTCCGATAACAGGTTGTCAGCAGCCGCAGCGAGGTGATCCCCAATATTTGACGCGAAGAAAACGACCTTGTGGTCGTCTGACGCTGGGCCCACGACAGCATCAGGAACAATTCGAAGCAAACCGTCTTCACCCTCAATGACCAAACCTTGCCGCAAAAGCTCGTCCAGAATCGTTCGGGGCCGAATGTCGCGGCTGATACTGGCAACCAGTGCCTCAAAGCTCGGCCCTGTGGGTGCCGTGCGCGGCAACGCGACGTGCTGCCCGTCCTTAGTTTGCAGGGATGGTCGGGCCATCCATTGCCCAAGTACAGTGGCGAATGACGCGGTTTTGGCTCGCGATGCTTCCCAGGTTCCGTCAACCTCTGACAAGACCGCGCGCACATCGCGGCGGTGCACCCCGGTCAACATGCTGATCCGACTGTCAGTGGGTGGTTTATCCGCCGTGATCCGAAACTCTTCATAGGCAGTTTCGACATAAACGGACTTCAACAAACGATAAAACGCGGGCGCTGTCACACCACGACTGATCAGAATGCGCACCAATGGGCGCATCAGCCCTTTCAAGACCCCAAAAAACTGATCTGTGTTTGATTCCGCCATATCACACCATACGAATTGTGTGATTATTTTCCACGTCTATTTTGACGCAGCGCGGCAAGATCAATTGTGAGACTGTCCAACAGGGTAAAACCAATCGCAGCTGCGCCGCAGGCAGAACGAATAAACGCGGCGCGTTCAGCTCGTTTTGACCTGCATTCAGCACTCCCTAGAACGACCGTCGAAAGTAAAACCTGATCGTCGCACGGACTCCCAAAAATGACCAATTCACCGACATTTAGCACAGGCTGATCCCTTATAACGAAAGATGACAAAACCGTGCCCTTGAAACCCGCGCGCGCGTGTATCAGGTTGCCCCTTAGGTTTACGCAGTTGGAATGCCTGACAGATGACCCTGACCCGCATCATTGCCAGCCTTGCCCTGATCGGCATCGCAGCCGTTGGCGCTTTCTATGTGTTTCAGGCGCGGATCGACAACCCGGACTCCGAAAAATTCGCGGCCCCTGGCCTTGAACCAATGACCATTGAAGAAGCGCATACAGACTTCTGGAAACTCACGCCTGCACTGTTGCTTGTTGTCTATGAAGCCTTCAGCCAGACCGAAGAGAATGCGATATATGACACGCTCGAAAACGTGACTTATGGGGACGCGCTCGAATACCTCTATCTTGAGCGCGTTGGGGCGATGGCGGGGGGCGGACTTGAAGAGGCCGATCAGACAATTCACGAAATCAAACTGCTCAAGACCGATGTAAGACGTGACGGCAGCAATCTCAGCATAGACGCGTCTTGGCAGGTTATCGGAACAGTCGGCCATGCAGAGCACCTTCATGTGAGAGGAAACTCTTACAGTGCGGATCTCTCAATCTCACCCATTGAGGGGGCTTGGAGGATTACCGATTTTGAATTGCGTGAAGTCAGCCGGGACGCGGCCGGGGAAACGTTCCCTGCCCCACCAACCAGCGGATGATCAAGGTTTCAAATCTGACCTTCCGCTACAGCGGAACGAGTTTTCAGCTGCGAGTGCCTGAGTTCTCGCTGCAGCAAGACGAACGGGTTGCCATCGTTGGCCCGAGCGGTAGCGGAAAAACGACTTTGCTAAACCTGATTGCAGGCATTCTCACGCCGGAGGCGGGACAGATTGACGTTGCAGGCTTAGACGTGGCCAAGCTGTCAAATGCGGCCAGACGCAGGTTTCGCGCCAGTACAATTGGCTTCGTCTTTCAGGATTTCGCCCTGCTTGACTATCTTTCAGCCCGGCAAAACATCCTTTACCCCTATCGCATTACGCCCGCTCTTACACTGACCCAAGAGGCGCGCGACCGGGCCGAAGCCCTGGCTGCTTCCTGTGGAATTGCAGATAAGCTGGACCGACATCCAGCGGAGCTCAGCCAAGGGGAACAGCAACGTGTCGCAATTTGCCGTGCGCTGGTAGCTCAACCCAAACTGATCCTCTCAGACGAGGCAACGGGCAACCTTGACCCCGACAGTAAAGCGCGCATTCTGGATCTGCTTTTTGAGCAGGCCACCGAGGCGGGCGCTGCTGTATTGGCCGTCACCCATGATCACGAATTGCTGCCGCGCTTCAAGCGCGTGCTGGATTTCGCCCAGTTCCGCGAAACTGCCACGGCATGAACGCGCTCTATCTCGCCTTTGCTTATCTGCGCTATCATTGGGCGCGCAGTCTCGTCTTGACGCTCGTAACTGCGCTGATCCTTTTCGTGCCGGTCGCCACGCAGATACTGCTGTCTACCAGCGAGCGTGCGTTGGTCGCACGCGGTGACGCGACACCTCTTTTGCTCGGCAGCCGGGGGTCGCAACTCGACCTGACGATGGCAGCCCTGTATTTTTCTGATGAGCGGCCCGAACCAATCCCGATGCGCGAAGTCGAAACTCTTTGGGACAGTGGCCTCGCTGTGCCGATCCCGGTGCACACAGCGTTTTCATCTGGCGGTTTCCGCATTGTCGGAACAACGCTCGACTATTTTGACTTTCGCGATCTGAGTATCTCAAAGGGCCGCGGCCTCTCGGTTTTGGGCGAGGCCGTCATAGGTGCCAATGTCGCTGCGGCACTTGGCAAAAGCGTCGGTGATACGCTCGTGTCATCGCCAGAAAACCTCTTTGACCTCGACGGTGTCTACCCGTTGGAGATGCCCATCGTGGGCATCCTTGCTCCGACCAATTCCGCAGATGATCAAGCGGTCTTCGTCGACATCAAGACAGCATGGGTCATTCAGGGGATTGGCCATGGTCACGAGGATGTGGTGACTGCCGCAGAGGTCGCGGCAGGCAGCGAGGCCGTCGCCAATGCGGCGATCGTGCAATACCAACGGATCACCGAAGACAATATTGAGAGCTTCCATTTCCATGGCAGTCAGGACGATTTCCCGACATCAGCGGTGATCGTCGTGCCCAACGATACGCGGTCGGCAACAATTTTAAAGGGCCGGTATCTGGATGGCGAAAGCCCGACGCAACTGATCGAACCTGCATCTGTTATCCAAGGCCTCGTTGACCGGATTTTCAGGATCAAGTCATTGCTGGATGTCGTCACAGCGATCATCGCTGTTGCGGCGCTCGCAGCAATCGGCCTGGCCATCTTTTTGAGCTACCGGCTCCGGGCTCGGGAGATTGCGACTGCCGTTAAACTTGGCGCGCGGCGCGGAATGATCTTAAGGCTGTTGTCGGCAGAAACCGTTACTCTACTATCTTTGTCAGGAATCATCGCAGGGCTGAGCGCGACCATTGTGTCGCGCAATGCCGAAGCTTGGGTAGGCTGGCTGCTCGCCTTAGGCACCTAATCAACAGGAGGTCTCATGAAAGGTCAATTTATCGCCGCATCACTCGCTGGTTTGGTCGTTGCGACGCCTGCATTGTCGCATTACGGAATGATCATCCCGAACGATTCAATGATCAGTCAGCAAGACGGGCGGAGCGTCGAATTAACAATGTCATTCTCGCATCCATTTGAGATGGATGGGATGATCCTCGACAAACCTGTTGCGTTTTCTGTGACCCATGAAGGGGTAGAAACCAACCTGTTGAGTACGCTTCAGGAAACGACAGTGATGAAAAAGGAGGGATACGCGCTTGAGTATCCGCTCGACCGTCCCGGCACCTATGTTTTCGCGATGGAACCACAACCCTACTGGGAGCCCACTGAAGACGCGTTCATCATCCATTACACGAAAACCTATGTCACCGCTTATGGAGATGACGCAGGCTGGGACACCGAGTTGGGCCTGAAGACGGAGATCGTGCCGCTGTCAAAACCCTTCGGCCTGTGGGAGCACAATGTGTTCCAAGGCATCGTAAAAATGGATGGGGAGGCTGTGCCCTACGCCGAAGTAGAGGTGGAGTTTTTCAATGAAGCGGCTGGGGCCACGGCGCCGGACGAGCTGATGATCACGCAAACCGTCAAGACCGACGCCAACGGCGTCTTCACCTATGCACCCCCTGCAGATGGCTGGTGGGGATTTGCAGCGCTCAACACTGCCGACTATACGCTGACGCAAGATGGCGAGGACAAAGCGGTGGAGCTCGGCGCGGTGATCTGGGTGCATTTCGAAGAATGGACAGGGAAGTGATCCGGGGAGCAGCCCTTGCCTGCCTTCTTGCGGCCAGCCCGTTTTCAGTGGCGGCACATCAGTTGATTGTATTCGCAACAGTGGATTGCAAAGCCGTGAAAGTGGAAGCCAAGTTTTCCAACGGCAATGCCGTCCAACAAGGGGATGTGCGCGTTCTTGACGGCGAGAATACGTTACTGATGACGCGTCCCATCGAACAAGATGGGACGCTCATCGTTCCGCTTGACAGTGTCGATCATTCCAGTGGGCTGGTCATCGAAGTCGGAACGGGCAGTCACGACAATTACTGGATCGTGACACCGGACGACATTGCGAAAAATTGCCAGAGTTGACTGTGATGCGCGTCCTCAGATTCCTTTTGAGTGGATGGTTGTTCGCATGCTTCGCCAGCGCGACATTCGCGCAGGATCAAACGCGCGTCATCGCAGTGAATTACCCATTACAATATTTTGCGCAGCGCTTGTTGGGCGATACTGCGGAAGTGGTTTTTCCAGTGCCGGAGGGTGTCGATCCGTCGTTTTGGCGCCCGAGCATTGCTGACATTTCCATGATCCAGTCGTCTGACCTGATCCTTCTCAATGGTGCCGGCTTTGCCACTTGGGTTGATCGTGTCTCGCTGCCACGCTCGAAGGTGATCAACACGTCTGCTTCTATCGAAGATCAGTTCATCATCACCGAAAGCATCACGCATAGCCATGGAGATGGCGGCGAACATTCTCATGAAGGGCTGGCCTCCTACACCTGGCTTGATCCTTCTCTCGCTAGCGCACAAGCTCAAGCGATTGCAAATGCGGTGATCGCCCGTGGGCTCGCGCCCGAAGACGCAGTCAACCAGCGGCTTGAAGCATTGCGGCGCGACCTGGACGCGTTGGACCTTCGAGCCTCTCAGGCCGTCGGCGTGCTTGCCGGTCAGCATATCATCGCGACACACCCGCGTTATGAGTATTTTGCGCGTCGCCACGATCTCTCCCTGTCTTCGCTGGCATGGGAAGCGGGCGCAGTTCCGAATGAAGCAGAGATTTCGGACCTGCGCGCGCTCGTCGCAAAAACAAAAGCAACGCTGCTGATCTGGGAAGCAACACCGCCCTCGGGCGCTTTCGAGTTCGCAGAAGAGCTCGGCTTGCAGAATATCATATTTGACCCGCTTGCCCATGGCATCGACGGACAGAGTTTCTTTGAAGCTTATGACACATCGCTTTCAGCAATTGCTGCTCTCGAAGATCAATAAAACGCTGCTAGGCAAGTGAGATTTGCCAAGTCCCCGTCAAGGAAACACGAGACAGCGCCGCTCAATCGATAAGGACGCTCAGTGCTTTCGCGTCGGACACGCGGCATTTTGCGCCAACAACGCCCTTCCCAGGGCGTCAAAAATATGTACTCTCACAATCACTTAATTACGAATAAGCCTTCTGCGACGAGGTGATATGAGAGTATTGATTGCGTGTTTGATGCTGGTGTTACCGAGTGTTGCTTGGTCGTCAGATCGTGTGGCGTTGGTTATGGGGATTGCATCATATCAATATATCGGCGCGCTCGATAACACCGTAAATGACGCCAACAAAATCGCCGAAACGCTCGACGACATTGGGTTCGAAGTCACCAAAGTGCTTGACGCGTCGACCCAAGACATGCGGACAGCCGTAGATGAATTCGCCTTTCGTGCAGAAACAGCCGATCTCGCACTGATTTATTTTGCGGGGCATGGCGTTGAAGTTCAGGGCGAGAACTTTTTGATCCCAGCGGATGCTCAGGTGCAATCAAACTTGGACGTTCAGCGGCAATCTGTCTCTTTGGACGATCTGTTGGAAGCTGTCGACAAAGCGCGCAAAATGCGGATCGTGATTTTAGATAGCTGTCGGGACAATCCATTTGGAGACGCCATTGATTTGACCCAAGCCGCACAACCAACGGGTAGTTCAAACGGGACACGCGGCGGCGGAGGATTGGCGCTGCCTTCGCCGGACCGGGGCACATTGGTATCTTTCGCCGCGAAAGACGGCAATATCGCGCTAGATGGCGAAGGCCAAAACAGTCCCTTTGCATTGGCTCTTGCCGAGAAACTGCGCCAACCGAACCTAGAGATTTCACTGATGTTTCGTCAGGTCCGCGATTTGGTTCTGAAGAACACTTTCAACCGTCAGGAACCTCATACATATGGATCGCTCTCCGGTATTCCGTTTTACCTGACAGGTGATGGAACCGAAGCCCTCGCGCAACAAAGCGACCCGCGGCAAGCCTGGGCAAACATCCGCCCTGAACAAGAAGCTCAGCTCGCACGGCTCGCGGAAGGTGGCGACACGCGGTCCATGCTGGGGCTCGCCTACATGCGCCTGAACCCGGAGGAGCAACGATTTGATCCAACTCAGGCCGTGGCGTTTCTCGAAAGGGCTGCAAAAGCCGGCTCCCCCGAAGCGCAGTTCGAACTCGGGAAACTCTATGAAAAAGGGATTGGCGTGGACCGAGATGAAGCCCGCGCCCTGGAGCTGTACCGCGCGTCTGCGGATCAGAATTTTGCAGACGCGATCAACGATCTGGGGTTCATGCACTATCAGGGAGGCTTAGGTCTCGCGCGAAATCAGAAAATGGCGCTGGCGTTGTTTGAACGGGCCGCTGATCTGCGTCACCCTCAGGCTATGTTCAATTTTGCAGCCCTGATCGATGACGGGCTGATCGCAACAAAAGGTCCAGAAGATGCAGCGAACTATCTGTATCAGGCACTCAGATCGGGCAGCACAGACGTCCTGAACATCCTGACCGAGCGTCCAAACATGTTCAAAGATCAAACCCGGAAGGCGTTGCAAAAGCGACTGCAGCAATATGATTTCTATGCCGGAACAATTGACGGTGATTTTGGCCCGGGGACGCAGCGCGGCATTCGCAAAGCCTATGGTTTGAACGAATAGTTTTCAAAGAATCCACATAATCGATACTCCAGATAAAGAGGTCATTCATGAACATGCATTTCAAAAAAATCATTTTGTCTTCGACGATAGTTGGGCTGTCGGTCGTGCCTGTGTTTGCAGCTATCGGTTACACGCCGCAGCGCGCTCCGCTGATCAAACCCACGGCCGATTTTGAAATGCACATAGTCAGGCCCGATGTTCACTTGATACAGGATCAAATTGGCGGAGAGTATGGGGGGGAACTTGGCGAAGGTGACGACGAGTTCGAAAGAGGCGACTCGGAGTCTGACGACAGGTTTCGTGAACTAGCTGCGAACGCAAATGCGAAGAGTGCCGCAGCCCAACCGGTCATTCTTCTTGTAGAGGAGGGCGAGAATTTCTGCCGCCTGTTGGACGCTGCACTGAGGATTGACTGCCTAGCTGAAAGTTACGAACGAACTGCCGAAACGCTTGCCAACACAGGTGACGAAGCCACCGTCAAGAAAAGCCTCAACGACGCTGCTTCGAAACTGCGCAGCATTGTACGTGAAAACCGAGACACGACAGCAAACCGGGTCACAGCAGAAGTGAAAAGCAGGCAGGTCAACCGCAAGGCTAGTCGGCCATTGACGCCGGTGAAGAAAGAAAGCATTCCGCAAGCAAATCGCGAAGCTCGCGCCGTGGTGGATGAACTGAGCACGGTTCTGCTGCGTTCGGCGGAAAACTCCGACAAGCGGGCAGCCTATTACACCCAGATCGCAAGTGCCGTAGATTCCAACAAGGTACTGTTGCGGTCCTAAGCAGCTCCCTTTCGAAAGCTTTCCCGATCCCCTCACAGACACAGGTTGAGGGTCTCGGGCAGGACATCAGGCAGATCCGTTCGCGATCTTGCGCGCGACCACATAGCGACTAGGCAGCACAGCGGCCTGATCCATTGTCTCTATGATTTCGAAACCTGCCTGCTCAATCGAGTTGTCGAGCGTTTCGGCGGTTTGAAAACTCACAAAGGGCGCTTTTCCAAGTGCCTGCATGAGCGGGATCATCAGCCGTCGGATCAAAACGTATTTCAGGCTGCCTACGGTTGGCGCACAGACAGTCTTGGAGATGAACACCCCGCCTGACTTCGTCAAGCACGCGATCCGCGCCAAAGCTTGGTCGACCTCCGGCACAAGATGCAAAAGGTTATGGGCCAACACAGCATCATATGTTTCACCGTCGAAGGGGTGATCCATGACGCTCGCCACCGAGAAATCAATGTTGCCCACGCCTTCTGTCGCACATTTCTCTCTCGCGATCTCGATCATGCCCGGCGAGAGGTCCGTCGCTGTGAACTGGGCGACGCCGGAAGCAAGCTGAAGTGCCGTCGATCCCGTACCGCAGCCCAGTTCAAGCACATGATCTTCAGGCTTCAAATAGGACTTCGTGCGGTTCAGCGTCCTCAGATACCCTTCCATGTCGCGAATGGGATCAGCCGCGTATTTGCGGGAAATCTTGCTCCAGAATGCTGCATCTGTTGTTCGCGCGGCCATGGCTGGTGGTCTTCCTTTTCAAAGTTCAGACGAAATTTAAACTCGCACGCAATTACGAAAAACTCTGCAATTCCTTAGGCGCTCGGCTTGACTGTTATAGCTTGCTGAATGGAGAATAGAGCGCCCAATCAGATTGCTGCTTGTCTTGCAGGTCGTGTTTGCGTCCCGAACATGCGCTGACGCTCCTGGTTACGTTCTAATAGAGATACAAGCTCTCGACCTTTCGATCATGGAAGATCGGTACAAGGTGCTAATCCGGTCGCAACCGCCACCTGGCGAGATTGAGCACAACAAAGAAAATAGTAGCAACGCAGACGATCGAGGGACCGGCAGGCGTATCCAGCGCATAGGCACCGCGAAGCCCTATTATGGCGGACAGAGTTCCGATCAAAGCAGCGATACCGGCCATCGCTTCGGGCGTTCGTGCAGCAACACGGGCAGCCGCAGCGGGAATGATCAGCAAAGCCGCAATCAGCAAGACGCCCACGACTTTAATCGCGACGGCAACGGTAATGGCCAAACACACGGTGAGAATGAGTTGCTCTTTCTTGGGATCAAAGCCGCTTGCATGTGCAAGGTCTTCGTTCAGTGTTGAGGTCAGCAGCCCGGACCAACGCCCGACGATCAGTCCAACAACGCATGCAGCCCCTCCCCAGATGACCAACAAATCACTTCGGGAAACCGCCAGGATATCGCCAAACAGATACGCCATCAGGTCGATCCGGATGCCCGACAGAAAGGACACAGCCACAAGCCCAAATGCCAAAGCGGAATGCGCCATCACGCCCAAAAGCGTGTCCATCGCATAGCCACGGCCTGCAAGCTGGGTGACGACAAGCGCCATGATCAACGCAACAGCCAGCGTGCCGGGAAAAATCGACAGCTCAAGAGCAAGAGACAGGGCGACCCCCAAAATCGCCGCATGCGCGGTTGCATCTCCGAAATAGGCCATCCGTCGCCAAACAACGAAACAGCCCAATGGCGCTGCCGCGCACGCAACCCCGACGCCCGCGAGGGTTGCACGGGTCATAAAGTCGTCCAGCATTATTCGGCGGCCTCATGTTTTGGGTCGTGATGATGATCATGCTCATGCCGGTAAAGCGCAAGCGCACCCCCGGTACCGGCACCAAACATTGCGCGATATTCAGGCGCAGACGCCACAACTGCAGGGGTGCCTTGGCAGCAGACATGGCCGTTCAAACAAATAACGCGATCAGAGGCGCTCATTACGACATGCAAATCATGACTGATCATGAGAATGGCGCATCCGGTACGTTCGCGCACAGCCTCAATCTGTCTGTAAAACGAGGCCGAGCCCGGTTGATCCAACCCTTGCGTCGCTTCGTCAAGGAGCAAAACATCAGGCGCATCAATCAAGGCGCGCGCCAACAAAACCCGCTGAAACTGCCCCCCTGAAAGCTGTGTCATCTGTTGTTTCAACAGGTCTGGTGCTCCGGCCGCCTCCAGCACATCAATGCACCTTTGTTTCTCAACCCGGTCACTCAATCGCAAAAAGCGTTCGACCGTTATCGGCAATGTCTGATCGATGTGAAGCCGCTGCGGAACGTAGCCAATCTTCAAGCCGGGGCTCAATCGAACGTCGCCACTTGTGGGCATGACCGCCCCGATAATCGCGCGCAGCAAACTTGTCTTGCCAGAACCGTTTGGACCAACGATCGTTACGATCTCTGCGGGTGAAACTGTAAGGTCAACACCGCGCAGAACCGTTTTGGCGCCATAGGCGACGCTCAGGTTAGAAACTGTAATCAAGGTCATGTGTATGCGTTACCCGCACATTCAGGGCAGATACCTTCGGCTTCTACCACAGTCTTCTCGATCTGAAAGCCCGCAGCTTCTGCCGCATCGCCTAATCCTGCCTTGCCCGGAGCGGAGTGCGCCTCTGCGACGGCATCACACAGTCGACAAATCATGAAAGCGGGTGAGTGAGCCTCCCCCGGATGGCTGCACGCCACAAACGCGTTCAGCCGTTCGATTTTATGCGCAAAGCCATGCTCGGTCAAAAATTCAAGCGCGCGATAGGCAACAGGGGGTTGGGAGCCAAATCCAGCATCGCGCAAAAGGTCCAGAAGCGCATAGGCCCCCAAGGCCCGATGTTCGCGGAGCAGCAGCTCCAGAACTTTCTTGCGCACGGGTGTGAACCGTAAGCCGATTTCGGCACATTGCGCTTCTGCAGAGGCCAGCGCCGAAGCAACGCATTCATCATGATCGTGATCATGGAAGCCGAAAGGATGCTTCTTGTCGGTTGGTTGATTGCTTGTCATCGAATAGAGCGTCATGTACAGAAAACGTAATGTTATAAAATCACAGGATTGTTCCAATGTCTAGGAAGCTTCTCACACTCTCTGCCCTCGCCACGATGCTGGGAGGCACTGCATTGGCGGATGCACCGCGCGTAGCGGTTGATATTGCACCTGTGCATTCCCTTGTCGCGCGTGTGATGGATGGCGTGGGCATGCCCGACCTTATTGTTCCGCCAGGAGAGTCACCACACGCGTTCAGCATGCGCCCCTCCTCCGCTGAAGCGCTACAAGAAGCAGGCCTTGTGTTCTGGATGGGTCACGATCTGACGCCGCAGCTCGAAGATGCTATCGAAACTCTGGCGGATGATGCCTCGGTGACGGAGTTGCTTGAAGCCGACGGGATCAACCTCCTTGAGTTCCGCGAAAGTGCATTATTCGAGGCACATGACCATGGCGATCATGATGATCATGATGATCATGGGCATGAAGAGGCCAAGGCGGAAGATCATGATCACGACCATGATCATGACAAGCACGCAGAAAAAGATGACCACGGGCACGATGAGCACGGACACGATGAGCACGGGCACGATGAGCACGGGCACGACGATCACAAAGAAGAAAAAGCAGAAGCCCACGACCATGATGATCATGGGCATGATGAACACGGTCATGAAGAGCATGCAGACCACGAGGGCCATGACCACGGTGCGCATGATCCGCATGCGTGGCTTTCACCTCAAAACGCCAGCGTCTGGCTCAATGTGATTGCAGCCCAGCTTTCGGCGGCAGACCCGGATAATGCCGGGGCCTATTTCGCCAATGCCGCAGCCGCCCGCGAAGAGTTGGTCACGCTCACCGCAGAGATCAATGCGACCCTTGACCCTCTGCGCGGTGGCAGCTTCATCGTTTTCCATGATGCCTATCAGTATTTTGAAACTGATTTCGACTTCCCTGCGTCAGGTGCCATCTCAATTGGTGACGCGTCCGATCCAAGCCCGGCGCGGATTGCCGAAATTCAGGATCGCATCCGCAATGAAGGGGTCAATTGTGTCTTGGCTGAACCTCAATTCAATCCGGGGCTTGTTGCGACGGTCCTAGAAGGCACGGACGCGAACACAGCCGTTATCGACCCGCTTGGCGTCGATCTGGAACCAGGCGCGGACCTGTACCCTCAACTGATCCGGAACATGGCGAATACGCTGGCTGAATGCCTGTAGCTCAATCCGCACGCCCTTCGGTCGCCGCACGTGCGGCGGCCATTTATGAAGCGCAACAACCCAAACCTTCCCGCAACACATGGGCCAGTTTGGCGCCATTTGCCGCGCTCGCTCTTATCTTACTGATCGGTCTTGCTTTCGTTCCGTGGTCCAGCGTTTTGTCATGGGGCGCGCAGGAGCAGCGCGCCTTTCAGAACTCCATGGCGACCGCATTGCGTGCTATTCGCGCGGGCGACAGCACTGCTGTGCTGACTTTGTGTAGTGTCACAGCAGCCTATGGTTTCGTCCATGCGCTCGGGCCGGGGCATGGCAAAATCCTACTAGGGGGAGCAGCCCTCGTCAGCGGCGCAACAATGCGACGAATGGCAATCCTGGCACTCGTATCCAGCCTCGCCCAAGCCATATCTGCAATCGCGCTGGTGCTGATCGCCGCGGGCGTATTTCATTGGGCGACGAGAGACTTAGTTGGGTGGGCCGAGACCGATCTGGCACAGGCGAGTTCCATCGCTATGGCCGGTATCGGAGCCTTGCTGGTCCTGCGCGGATTGCGGGCCTGGCCTGACAAAAGAGGCAGCGATGATCGCTCAGAATTTGAGGTTTGCGCTTGTGGCCATGCCCACGGGCCAACCGTGTCGCAAGTCGAAAGTATGAATTCAACGAAAGATATGGTTGCAGTCATAGCCAGCATCGCCTTGCGGCCGTGCACGGGTGCATTGTTCTTGCTGATCATCGCCATGCGCATGAACATCTTTCCTGTGGGCTGCCTTGCTGTCTTGGCAATGAGCCTCGGTACCGCGTCTTTCAACCTGATCATCGCAGCCACAGGCGTTACTGCACGACGCATGGCCGCGCTCCCTTTTGACAATCACGCGATCCAAAGGTTTTCGGCGGTTGTACACATCATCGGAGGTTCGCTGATCGCCCTCCTCAGTGTCGCGCTTGCGAGAACCTACATGTGAGTTTTGCAGAAATCGCCCTGATCCAATGCACCACAGGGAAAAAATGAAAGCGGGGGATGCGTGCCAAAGCCGCCTAGCGCCACATCAAAAAAGCCAGAAGACCCGAGAGTTCCGGTCACGCTGCTCACCGGATTTCTTGGCGCTGGAAAAACAACACTGCTCAACATGATCCTGAAAGATGCCGCATCAGGACCTGTAGCTGTGATCGTGAATGAATTTGGGCAAGCGGGCCTCGATCACGAATTGATTGAAACGCTGGATGATGAAACAGATGTCATGCTGATGCAATCAGGCTGCTTGTGTTGTTCGATCAGGGGCGATCTGGCTGACACAGTCGCGCGGCTGCTGTTGCGACGCGAAACTGGCAAGTTGGCGTTTGATCGGATCGTGATCGAGACGACAGGTCTGGCCGATCCGGGACCGATCATTCAAACACTCATGGTAGATCGTGATCTGGCGCGTGACACCCGCATGGATGGGGTTGTCACAGTCGTTGACGTCGTAAATGGCCCGGCCACGCTTGATGCGCAGTTTGAGGCGGTCTCCCAAGTGGCTATGGCCGACCTGATCGTGCTGAGCAAAACAGATCTTGTGAGTGAAGCGGATTGCGCGACTGTTACAAAACGCCTCCGCGACATGAACCCGACGGCTGAGATTTTGCGCCCGACAGATGAGGCGTTCGGGCCGACAGGACTTTGGGGTTTGACTGGCACGCGTGCCGACATTGCAGGGCGGGACGCCATTGACTGGACCACTCCGGTAGAGGTGAAGGACCCGCTCATCAACCTATCTGGCCTGATGCAAACGACACCTCAGGCGCCTGTCACAACGGCTGCCTTTAGCAGACATGACACTGACATCACGTCTATTTCGATCATCTTGGAGGCCCCGCTCGACGACAGTGTTTTTGACAGGTGGTTTGATACGCTCATCGCCCATAAGGGGCCGGACATATTGAGGGTCAAAGGCATATTGTTTTTGGACGGAATCGACACGCCTTTTGCCTTCCATGGCGTCCAGCACATCTTCGAGCCGCCTGTCCCACTGAAAAACTGGTCCGGGACAGATCGCCGGACACGGATTGTCCTGATCGGGCGCAATCTTAACAGATCCGAGATCCAGCGCAGCCTTGAACTGCTCCAACTGGGACAGCCCAAAAAGTAACCGCACCTTGTCAGAAATCCATTGCGCGACCGAATTTCGATCGGCCGGGGATATTGCCGGATACAGACAATTTTTCATTTCACTAATCTTTAAGCCACAGGTGCGATTTGGATTGGCGCTGTCAGGTGAAGAGTGGAATGGTCAATCGAAATCAGAAAGTCGTTGAAGCGACATCGTTCGCTGAAAACGGTGGGGACATGGCGCTGGATTGGAACGCTGAAGTCGTCACTGCCATGGAACAAGGCGTGCTGGTCTGGTCGGATGACGGCATCTGCCTGATGCATAACACACGTATCTTCGAAGTGCTGGAACTGAGCCCAACTGATTTATATGTCGGGCTGTCGCGCGCGGATTTCCTAAAAAACGCGATTGCCCGAAATGAACTCACCGCAGAAGCCGTCGAAGCAACGGAACGCCGCTTTGCATCTCGGTTGCCCTTCTCATTTGACCGCTTACTGCCATCGGGCCGGGTGATTACAACGAATGCACGCCCCTTGGCAGACCATAGTATGGTCGTGACGTTCACCGATGTCACCGAGGCCAGAAAAACACAAGTTGAACTGGAGGAGGCGCGCGAAACCGCCGAACAGCACCGTCGCAGCATCGAGGACGCCTTGAAAGAGCAAGAGGCGCAAAGGGCAGAAATGACGGTGCTGTCTGACCTCGATGAATGGCTTCAAGCGTGTAAATCGCTTGACGAGTTGTTCGACGTCCTGCGCCAGTTCATGCGAGACTCGCTGCCAGATTCCGAAGGTGAACTCTACGTCTATTCCAATTCGCGCGACGTGCTCGATGGCGCGTGCTGTTGGGGGCATGATGTTCTTCAAGACTATATCCATCCTGACGCCTGTTGGGCGCTGCGCCGAGGCAGGTCATACGCGCATTCACCCGACAAAATTTCCTTCACCTGTGAGCATGTCAAAGATCAAGCTGCAAAGGTGCAACCAGAACGCTATGTATGTATCCCGATCATCGCGCATGGTGATACAGTCGGTCTGCTCCACATCCGGTTTGCCACTTCAAATCAATCATCTTCCAAGATCAAAGACCCCATTCGGTTTGTGATGCGTTGCGGGGAGCGCGTATCAATGGCCATTGCAAATGTGAGGCTTCGCGATGAATTGCACCATCAATCCACCCGCGACCCGCTCACAGGTCTTTTCAACCGGAGATATCTTCTCGATGCCTTACGCAATGCGGTAAACGCGGCAGAACGCTGCGGCGAGGAAGTCGCGTTGATTTCCTTTGACGCGGATCACTTCAAATTGTTCAACGACAACCATGGCCATGACGCTGGCGACATGGTTCTGCGGGAGATTGGAGCGAGGATGTTCGATGTGCTGCCGGATGGCGCCGTCCCCTGCCGGTTTGGAGGGGAGGAATTCATCGTTCTGTTGCCCAAAACCGGTAAGACTAGTGTTTTGGAAATTGCCGAACAGCTCCGCACAACGATTGAAGCGGTTGAGATCAAGTATTCCGGGCGTCCACTTCCAAATGTGACCATTTCGTCAGGAATTGCTGTGTTTCCGCATGCAGGGAAGCTGCCGCAAGACCTGATCAAAGCAGCAGACCTCGCACTGTATCAAGCCAAATCAGACGGTCGAAACTGTGTCCGTTCCAGCTGAAGAAAGCGGATTTTGGTCTCTGTATCTCGAAGCTGGCTTGGTTTTTTAAACAAAGGCACTGCCGCGACGTCTCCAAGTTGAATTTCGATCACTTTGTGCGCAAATCTACGTCTTGACCGCGCGGCTCTCCCCTTGCGATGGTGGCGTTGTGCCTTAGAACTCCGTGAAACATGGCCGCAGCCGCCCTCAAACACAGGTCGTTTTTCCGGCCTTTTGCGCTGCGCCCGCTTTTTGTGCGCCCACTGAAGACGGGCTGCTTCCTGCAGCGTGCTCTCAGAGGGAAGCAGGCAAGCAACAAAACTCAGGCGGCTGTAAAGGCACCGGGGACCTAAATGGCGCTCGTCGGCATGAAGTGCGAGGTTCCAAGTTTTTTTCCATCCGATGGCCGTTCGGACAAAGCCAGCATTGAATGGAAATCCAAAGCTTATTGCCTCAAATCAGCGCAGCGAACCACATAGCTCGCCGTCAAAGGCGCGTATGGCAGAATGAAGCAGCTACCTTGCCGAAGACCAGTTCCGGCCAGTCACGCGCCTTCAAACCTTCAAAGCTCAACATCGCATCGAAAAAAGATCAGCTAGATTTTGCTTTAGCGTGGAGATGCGTTTAAGCTGTGTCTGGCAAAAGCAGACTGTCCGAAAGCACGGGACCTAAGCTGTATGACGCTTGAACAAGACAATTATTTAGACATTGAAGACGCACAGAACCGGCGCAATGCAGCTGCACTAGCTGCAGGAAATATTGGCGTTTTTGAATTTGAACCACAGTCGCGACGCGCATTTTGGGATGATCGCATTCGCCAGCTTTGGGGCGCAGAACCTCATGACGAGATCGATTATGACTATGTGGTTTCGAAGGTCGACCCAAGAGACCGCCAGTTGCATGATGACGCGACAGCCAGCGCCCTTGATCCTGATGGCAACGGCGAAATGGACTTTGAGTATCGCCTGATTGCCGGTCCGGACCGGCCCGAAACCTGGGTCCGCGCAAAGGCGAAATGCAAGTTTGAGAACGGTCGACCCATTATGCTGGTGGGCACAGTGGAAGACATCACTGTGCGGAAACTGGCGGAGTTACGAAATGAGCTGTTGCTCCGTGAACTTCAGCACCGCCTGAAGAATACCATGGCCGTGGTTTCTACAATTGTGAACCAGTCTCGGCGCACCACCGACTCCGTTGACGAATTGGCAGCCTCACTCACATTGAGGTTGCGCGCCCTTGCGGGTGCCCAAGATGTCTTGCAGAAGAATTCCTGGGAAGACGTCGAGCTGTCTTACATTCTTCAGGATGCTGCGGACGCGTTTTCGCTTGATGAACAACGGCTCCGCACAACATGGGACGACACTTACCTCATTCCCGAACAATACGTGATGAGCATGTCTCTGGCGCTTTATGAATTGGCCAGCAACTCTTTGAAACACGGCGCGTTGAAAGAAGCAGACGGCGTCGTCGACATTTCATGCAAGCAGATAGATGGCCAAAATGTCTTTGTCTGGAAAGAGCTTGGTGGTCCCAACGTGGCGACAGGTCCGCTGCCGCGAACCGGCTTTGGCAGCGTTTTGCTTCTTGATGTGCTGCCCAGCGAACTTGAGGGCACAGCGAGTTACATGGCTGAAGGCGGTGAAGTCAGCTACACCCTGAACTTCAAGCCGACGGTGCAAAATGGCGCCTGACGACTTTTCCGTCCTCATATTGGAGGACCAGTTCCTGCTCGCAATGGATTTGGCCAGCAAAGTGGAGCAAATTGGCTGCTCCGTAATTGGGCCATACCGCAATGTCCAAGCAGCGATGCAGGCCTTGGAGGAGATTGTCCCGAAAGCAGCATTGCTGGACATAAACCTCGGTCAAGGATCAACGAGCGAGCCTGTTGCTGAAAAATTGCAAACATTGGGTGTGCCATTCGCCTTCATCACCGGCTACAGCTCGGACATTCCAATCGTGCAGCGATTTGGCGGCGTCCCATACAGCTCAAAACCTATCGATGTATCGAAGGTCCAATCACTGCTGGCAACGCTGATGCCAATCGACAAAGCCAGCTGACCCCTGCTCCTACTGTCGCCACCGAAACGAGCGCATTTCAATACGCGCCCGAGGCAGCAGACTTATGCGTTCATTTTAGCGACAGTTTTGGACGAGAAGACATCGAAAAAACGTTTCGTCATGCTTGATAGCAAACAGGATGCGGCAGTTTTCTATCGGTGCTGTTTGTTGCAAGCTCGCCGAGCTTTAAGTCAAATCTTACTAAAATGTGAAATTTGCTTGATCCAGTTGCTCGGAAAACGCAGGCTAAATCTGCGGTGCTATGGGTCAAGGTGACCCACTCATGATTTTGAATTGAGGAATGGAAAGCGTCACGTGGGACGTTAATGGTTTTGATTACAGGCGCAATGACTTCATCTCTCCATTCTTTTTCAAATTCCTCCAAAGTCTTGCGCGGCGGGCGCATGATCAAATGGAAGGGCAACGCGGCCAGCTGCGCACCGGGTTTGGCGGGTGCAATCGGTGGTGTGCTTGCGGTCTTGTTATCGACGACATCCGCCCTGCATGCAGGGCCGGAGCCGTGCACAGTCTCAGGAAACATGGTCACCTGTTCGGGCGATCAATCTGACGGGATCACCACTGAAGGTGGTGGGGCCGATATCGATATCGCGGTCACGAATACCGTCAACATCAACGGATTAACGTCTACGATCAGCCCGACAGGAGGTGAAGGTCTTGAAGGGGTTGATGGTATCAGGATTAAGGCCAATAGCCCCGAAACGATCACGGTTGTCAGCGATGTCGAGCCATTTGGGATCGCCGCCACCGGCCAATACGCAACAGGTGTTTTCTTCGCGAATCAAGGCGGCGGTGACATCTCCTTGACGCATGACGGCGACATTTCCACCACCGGCGGATATGGAAGGGCCGTCTCCATTACGACAACCGGTGATATGCACGTGGTCGCAAATGGAGCGATCCAGACTCAGGGGAGATACGCAAGTGGCGTTTGGGCCCGCAATTCACAAGGTGGTAAGTTAAACGTCGCGACAAGCGGTACGATCACGACCTCAGGCAAGGAGAGCCTCGGTATTGAGATAGAAGCGCGCCAAAATGCAGATGTGACCGTAAACTCCTCTAGCGTCATCACGACCTCGGGGGAGGCAAGCCGAGGTATCAGTGCCTATGTTGATACGGGAACGATTGATATTGTGTCTCACTCAAACATTATGACTGCCGGCGACCAAAGTTCTGCAATTCACGCAGATGCCGATAGAACTGCTGACATAACTGTAACTTCCTATGGTAATCTTGACACAACTGGACGCGGGAGCCCAGCGATAAGGGCAGGGGCATCAGGGGATGTGAGCGTCACCTCTGATGGTCAGATCACAACGCAGGGCGACAGTAGCAATGGCATTTCGACACTTGGCGGAAGCATAGCGGTCTCTGCTGGTGGGATCACGACTAATGGTGAGTTCAGCCCAGGACTCGTTGCTGACGGTGACGAGATTAGTGTGATATCCAACGACCTGATCAAGACGAGCGGGGATTTCAGCAACGGCATAGCTGGCCTTGCTTACGATAGTCTCTCAATCAGAACCGAAGCGCCGATAACGACCTCTGGTGATCGGAGCAGCGGCGTTTTTGGCGGCATGCATGGCGAAGACGGCTCTATCACGACAAACGGCACTATTTCGACATCAGGACTTTTCAGTGACGGCGTGATCGTGCGTCTTCGAGATGGATCGGATGGAAAAATTACAACGCATGGTGGCATATCGACCACCGGGGATCGCAGCCATGGCATTTACGCGACCGGTGCGGGCTCGATCTCTATTACCAACAACGGCCCCATAACCACCACCGGTCAGGGCAGCAGCGGTATTTTTGCAGATATTTCCGGGACGGGTACGGTCGTTAAAACCACCGCAGATGTAAATGCCGAGCAAGGAACAGGAATATTTGCATTCGGTCGGCGGGAGGCGACCGAAGTAACGGTCACTGGCAGTTCGATATCTGGTTTGACGGGACTCTTTGCGGGTTCTGCATTAGGAACTGTCGAGGTCACCCTTGAAGAGGGTGCGCAGGTCATCGGGACCGAAGCCGAAGGGGTGATCATTATCGGCCCCTCCGATGATTTGAGCAGGTCTGTCCTGACTGTCGGTGATGATGTGCGCATCAGTGGCAAAACTGCTGCAATTCTCAACGGCGAATTTAATAGCCAGATCACTGTCGCTGGCACTGCTTCCCTCATCGGGGGCGTACAGCTGAACGGCGGCAGTGACAGCTTGACCTTCAACGGGGGTAATTTTGGCGCGACGGGCCTCATAGATGGCGGCGATGATAACAGCCGGGATGATGGCTTCATTGACAAGTTGACGTTGAACGGTGTCACGGGTGCGCTGACAGGCGCAAACCTGACGGGATGGGAAGAGATCGACTTAGTCAACGGCTCTGTTATTTCCTTCACCGATAGCGCGCTAAGCGCCGGTCGGCTTTTGCTCGATGCGGGCAGCCGCCTGAGCTTTCGCAACGGCACTGCCTCAGACCGCTTTGCACTGACAGGCGACTTTGCCGGCGGCGGCATAGTGGAGGTCGATGTCGATTTTGCAACTGGGACCAGCGACAGGCTCCTGATTGATGGTGACGTCGTTGGGGAAAGCACGCGGCTTGCCGTTGTCGATGTCTCCTCCGGAGAGGCAATTGGGCGCGCTGTCGTACTCGCACAAGTGACCGGAGACGCGGCTGCGGATGCGTTTACGTTAGACACGCCTGTCGTTTCTGGCGCCTTCACCTACGAGCTAGCGCAGTTCGGCTCCGATTTCGTTCTGTCAGCCGATGTCGCGCTGAGAGAAGAAATCGCATCTATTGAAGCGTTCGGGCAAACCCTGTTGCAGGTCAACGCGGTGCCGACGCTCAGCCAAAGAACCCAAGCCCGTCAAAACACCGGCTCGCCAGGCGTTACACGCAACAGCCTGTCATTCGGCTCTGACTTGGGGGGGTCATCAGCGTCCCTTCCGACATGGCTACAAATCGAAGGCGGCAAGAGTAAGTTCGCACCTAGAACCTCCGCCGCCAGTTTCACAGCGACCCTGTCGGAATTCAGAGTCCGCGGCGGGATAGATGTTGCGGCTTTCGATTTTGGCAACGGTCAGATGGTCATCGGAGCCAGCGCATTTTATGGCACGTCACAAGCTGATATCGTCTCTGCCTCGGGCAACGGCTCAGTAGATACAAAGGCCTATGGTTTTGGCCTTTCGGCGACATGGTGGGGGATGCAGGGCCTCTACACGGACGCGCAATTCCAATACTCCGTTTTTGACAGCACGATTGCGTCCGGCGGCACCGCCAGCACGGTCAAAGGGGACGGCATTTTACTGTCGGCGGAAGTCGGGCAGCGCTTCCCGCTTGATCAATCAAACTGGTCAGTGACACCACAGGCACAATTGACCTACTCAACTGTTGATTATGATGATTTCAATTCGGGTGCCGGGCTACGCACATCAGTAAACAAGGCCGATAGTCTGCGTTTGCGCCTGGGAGTTACCTTGGACAATGAGCAATCTTGGACTGATGCCCGCGGCAATGCCCAGCAGCTGAGCCTGTCTACATTTGCCAATGTCTACAATGAATTCAAAGGCGAAAGCGTCATTGACGTATCCGGCACGCGTATCACAAACAAAGCAGAACCCAGATCCGTCGAAGTGGGGTTTGGGGTGACCCGCAATTTCGACGACAATCGCGCCTCCCTCTTTGCGAGGGGCAGCGCGGCTGTTGCACTCGGCAATGGGTCCGACAACTATAGCTTTAGCGTAACCCTCGGCGGGCAGATGACGTGGTAACGCGGGCCGAAAGGTACAAGACTTGACAACGAAGCAATGACGCAGGACCCACCCCAGCCCCAAGCCACTGCACCCCTTGACGCGCCCTCTGACGCGGCTTCCACAGAGGCGCGCGATACTTATTCCATCTCCGCCGGGTTTGTCGCGCTATTGCAAGCTCTGGATATCTCGGTTGCGCTGACCTCCTATCAATCTGGCATGCTCTATCTTCTGGGCCGCAATCCCAAAGGTGGCCTGATGGTCAACCAGGAGCATTTTCAGAAAGCCATGGGGCTTCATTACGCAGACGATACGCTCTACATGTCATCGCTTGCTTGCATCTATGAGATGAAGAACATCCTGCGGCCAGATCAGGTGATGGATGAGCTGTTTAGCGATTGCTTTGTGCCGCGCAGAACGCACCTCACCGGAGCTCTGGACACGCATGACGTTGGCGTCACCGCTGACGAAGAAATCGTTTTTGTGAACACCGCTTACAATTGCATCGCAACCTTATCGGAAGTGCATAGCTTCACACCTTACTGGACCCCGCCTTTTGTGTCGGCTGTGATTGCTGAGGACCGCTGTCATCTGAACGGTATGGCTCTTCACGACGGGAAACCCACATACGTAACAGCAATCAGCAAATCTGACACAATTGACGGCTGGAGGGATCGGCGGGCATCAGGGGGTGTGGTGATTGACGCGCGTTCAGATCAGATCATTTGCGAGGGGCTCTCTATGCCGCATTCCCCGCGCGTGTATGAGGGCAAACTGTGGGTTTTGAACTCCGGCACTGGCGAGTTCGGCTGGATCACCCCGGCGCAAGAAGGCACGCCGGGTCAGTTTCATCCCCTATGCTTTTGCCCCGGTTTTCTGCGTGGTTTGGCGTTTCATGATCATTACGCATTCGTGGGCTTGTCGAAGCCACGCTATGAGCGGTTCGAAGGGCTGGCGTTGGACGGGAAACTGAGTGCTGCAGACTCAGAACCATGGTGTGGATTACAGGTCATTGATTTGAACACAGGCTCCTGCGTGGAATGGTTCCGCATCGATGGCCAGACCGCAGAACTCTACGATGTAGAGATCCTGCCCAAGATCCGCTGCCCGAAATCATACTCCCCCCATTCCGCCGACCTGTATCGGATCATCACGATAGACTGACAAGGTTCGCGCATTGCGACATGTCCGTTAGCGGCTAGAGTCCAATCACCGCTGACCAAACCGTAGTTTGGAAAATTGGCGCAGGTTTGCGTTATCTCGTCATCCTGCCTAAACTCGACGAAATTTCGGTCGGAGCGCTGCGCAATTCTGTATCCAGAGAAACGTGGCTGCTGCCACGGTGATCGATGTGAGAGTGCCGGTTGGGGATGGCGCAATTAAACGGTCCGGCCCCGAAATTTTTGAACGACCCGGGGGAATTCGTATTCATGTGCCCATCCGCGAGACCTGTGGCCGAAGATGTTGTAGCGACCAATTTGGCGAAACCTGATCTGGGGTTTGGTGAAGATCTGGCGCGCGCATCGGTTCTGGTGATCGATGATGAGCCGGGCATGCGAAACTTTCTCTACAAGGTCCTTTCAAACACGTGCAGCCGGGTTGATATCGCCGAAGGCACACGCGATGCATCGAAATATCTGGACCAGAACAGCTACGATGTCATCGTTCTGGACAATATCATGCCAAACCAGACCGGGCTCGAATGGCTGGTCGAACAGCGCGAAATCGGGCTGTTCAGCGATGCGATCCTGATAACGGCCCATGCCGATCTGGATACTGCGATCCAGGCAATCCGCGCGGGCGCCAGTGACTTTCTGTTGAAACCATTCCGGTCAAACCAAGTTCTGAACGCAATTGCGCATAGTTTGGAACGCGCGGACCTCCGCCGCCAAAACTCTGTCTTGCGTCATGAGCTGGAGCTTGGGAACGACCTTCTCAAGCACCGAGACGCGCTGCTGGGGACGTCGGATGAAATCCAGTTCGTTCGACAAGCCATCGACCGGGCAGCTTCCTCCCACGCACATGTGGTCATTCGCGGCGAGGTCGGATCGGGAAAACAAGTCGCCGCACGGATGCTGCACGCGGCCTCGCCTCGGGCCTATAAACCTTTTGTCTGGCTGCAATGCTACGGCATGACAGAAGATATCTTTCAGAAACGTTTGTTCGGCGAGCTTGAAGCGCATGCAAAGGGCGATCAGGAAGGCATGTTGCAAAGTGCAGCAGGCGGGACGCTCTACCTTGAAGACGTAGAAATGCTGTCGCCCGGGTGTCAAAACATCCTCGCGGAGCTTCTATCCGTTGGGCGTTTCAGTCCACTTGGCGCAAGCCGGAGCCTTGATCTGGATGTTCGTATCATCAGTTCGACGGAACGCCCGCTGAAAGACATCGCGGAGGAGCAAGCCTTCCGCACAGATCTGTTTTATCTTCTGACTGTGGTCGAAATCGTTCTGCCTCCCCTGCGCGAACGCGCTGAAGACGTTCTGGAACTGACCACTTTCTTTTCACAGACATTGGCGCAGCGGATGGGGATCGCCGTGCCCGAGTTTTCGGCCGCAGCCCGGCGGCGTTTTATGTCCCATACGTGGCCGGGAAATGTCATGGAGCTTCGCAACACGATTGAACGTGCATTGATCCATGGCGATTTTGATGGTGCCTTGAGCGGACCTGCAGCGCAGGATGACCTCGAAAGCCTTGCCGCTGTGGAACAGCGTCATATCCTCGCCGTGCTTGACGCATGTGGCGGCAACCGGGCCGAAGCCGCGCGGCACTTGGGCCTCGCCCGCAAAACCATTGACCGCAAGTGCCAGTCTTGGGGGCTTTGAGGTGTTACGCTCGGTCCGCTGGCGATTGCTGGTTATTGCGCTTTTGCCGCTCATCGTTCTTTTGCCGGTGCTTTTCGGGGTCACGATGCAGCGTTGGATCAATCGCTACGATGATCTTCTGATCTCTAAAGTCGCAAGTGACCTTCGTGTGGCGGAGCAATATTTCGGGCGGATCGAGGCGACCCAAGCGGCAGAGGTGGCAGCTCTGGCGCAATCCGTCGGCTTTGCCGAAGCGCAGGCCGCAGGCGATCAGGCGCTGCGTGACTATCTTGAACGCGAGCGCCAGGCGCTGGAACTGGACCTACTTGTCTGGCGATCACTCTCAGATAACCGTCTTTCCGAGGCCGCGCGGGAGGTGGCCATGGCTGCGACCCCGGACGCGCCAAGCGCGAGCTTGGTCTTGCTGCAGGCAGACGCGCTTGCTGACATCTCCCCTACCCTTGCCGAACGCGCAGCAATCCCGTTGGTGCCAACGGAGGCGGCACGCCCGATTGCCCGGGATGTGGAAAGCCGCGGCATGTTCATTCTGGCGGCTCATCGGTCTGCGGGCAGCGATGATGTTTTGATTGGCGGGCGCCTTCTCAACCGCAACCTTGACGTGATCGACACAATGAACGCGTTGATCTATCGCGATGAAACCGGGGAGATTTCGCGCACGGGAACGACCACTCTGTTCCTCGATGATGTGCGCATTTCGACCAATGTCCGCTTGTTTGAAGGCGCGCGTGCACTGGGCACACGGGTGTCAGAGGTCGTTTGGCGCAAGGTGATGGAAACGGGCGACACATGGCTGGACCGCGCCTTTGTTGTCAACGATTGGTACATCTCGGGCTACGTGCCCCTGACTGATGTTGCTGGCAACCGGGTCGGCATGCTCTACACCGGATTTCTGGAGGCACCGTTCACAGCGCAACGAAACGCTACGATCCTGACACTGATTCTAGCGTTCATTGCGGTAATCGCGCTGTCTGTCCCGCTGTTCTTATGGCTTGCCCGCGGAATCTTTGCGCCGCTTGAGCGGATGACAGCGACCATGGCCCAGGTTGAGGGCGGTGATCTGAATGCGCGCATCGGCCCGGTCGCTGAGAAGTCAGAGATCGGTGCCGTGGCGCGCCATCTGGACCGCCTGCTTGATCAGGTGAAAGAGCGCGACGCCACCCTGCGCGACAACGCTGACAACCTAAACGAACTCGTCGAACAACGCACCAAGGAGCTACAAGAGGCTAATAGAAAACTTGAAGCCACTTTCGCAAAGCTGGTGATGTCAGAGAAGCTGGCCTCAGTCGGTGAAATCACGGCCGGCGTCGCGCATGAGATCAACAACCCGGTGGCCGTTATTCAAGGCAATCTGGAAGTGATCCAGATGAATCTGGCGCCCGAACAGCGCGCGGCGATGAAGACCGAACTGGACCTGATTGATGCGCAAACCCACCGGATCAACATCATGGTAGGCAAGCTGTTGAATTTCACCCGTCCTGACGAAATGTCAGACGTCACGACGCTGGTTGAGGCCGACAAAGCCGTCGATGATGCTTTGATTTTGGTTGCCGCTGATCTGCGAAAACATGCGATCAAATGCAATGTGCTCCATCAACCCAGCCCAGCGTTCCGAGTGGTGGAAACTGAACTGCAGCAGGTCATCGTAAACCTCGTGATCAACGCGGCACATGCGATGGAGACTGGCGGCACCCTGACGATACGAACGCGGCCGGCAAATCGTGATGGCGTTCCGGGCACAGAGATCAACGTGAGTGACACCGGCCCAGGCATTCCCGCCGATAAGATCGACAACGTCTTTGACCCGTTCATGACCACGAAACCCGGCTCCGGTACGGGATTGGGACTGTCAATCAGTCAAGCCTTGGTCACGCGAGTCGGCGGTTTGATCTCAGTCAAGAGCCCTCCGGGCGAAGGCGCCACATTTAATGTTTGGTTTCCGCTGCCGGACATTTCGTCCAAGTCGCTTGCGATTTCAGCAGAATAAGTGGACATTTTGTCCATTGGTGAGCCTGCGACTTGGGTCATTCCGGGACAGAACGACCTTGCTGCGTCGCGGCGACAACCACCTAACCTTCTGATATATAATAAGATTCTTATTGACAGAGTGTTAACACTGTTTCTAGCTCAATGTCACGAATGCAATGGGGACGGCGTCTATGAGCCAGTTTGGCTACATCGCTGGTAACCTTGCCAAGTGACGGGGGGATAGATCGGATATTTTTGCCGGTGGCGGACGCGACCTTTCAAACAGGTTGTACTGGGAACCAGCAGTTCTTTCAAAGCACGACCACAAATGAAGCCTCGGATCAGGAAATTATCGATCCGCAGGAAAAACTGCATCTGCCAGCCAGTGACCATTTCCATTTTAGCCGACTCAAACGGCGTTGATTTTCGATCCATTATTCCGAGCCAAAAGACGAACTCTCATAGGGAGGAGACTTTGATGAAGCCAATAGGACTTAAACGACACTTAACTGCGGCATTCACGGCCGTGGCAGCACTATCGACCCTTGTGCTGCCGGAGATGGCCGTGGCGGAGGAAAAGCAATATTTCCCGGTCGCCTCTAGCCGCGTCGGGCCGTATTCCGCGATGGGTACGGGCTATTACGGGGCCCAGATCGACTACATGAACTACGTCAATATGAATGGCGGCGTAAATGGTGTGATGTTGACCTGGCAGGAATGCGAGACCGAGTACAACGCGGTGAAAACCGTCGAATGCTACCAACGCCTGCTGGAAAAAGACGGCCAGAAGATCGTGGTATTTGATACGCTGGGCACGCCCGGCGCTTATGCTGTGATCAACCGGATGGCCGACGACAATGTCGTGCTCGCGCAATACGGCTATGGCCGCACGGACGCAGCCGATGGGCGCGTATGGCCGTGGGTCTTCAATGCTGCCAGCCACTACTGGTCACAAATTGCCGTGAAGATGAAGTTCATGGCCGAACAGGAAGGCGGCATTCCGAACATGGAGGGCAAGAAGATCGTGCATCTGCACATCGACAGCGCCTACGGACGCGAGCCGCTGCCTGCGATGCGTTCCATTGCCAAGGATTGGGGCGTCGAGCTGGTCGAAATCTCCATCCCGCCCCCAGGTCTTGAGCAGCAATCCCAGTGGCTGCAGATCCGCAAGGAACGCCCGGATTGGGTGACCTTCTGGGGCGCGGGCTCTGGTATGAACTCCACTGCGATGACAAACGCCGCACGTGTGGGCTTCCCTCGGGATCGCATGATCTACGTGACCTTCGGCGCTGCTGAGGAAGACATGTTCCCAGCCGGTGATGCGGCCACAGGCACCTACGCCATGGCAAATGCTCTGCCCGGCGACCAGTTCCCGCTTGTTCAAGCGATCAAGGAGCAGGTCTACGGTGGCGGCAAAGGCAATCTGGCTGAGGAATCCCGTGTCGGGACCGTCTACTGGAACCGAGGCCTAGGCGCCGCGGTGACCTATATCGAAGCGCTGCGCATCGCGCAGGAAATGCACGATAAGGTCGGCAAGGCCGTGACAGGAGCGGAGTTCCGCGACGGGTATGAAAACCTCGTCATGGACGACGCACGCCTGGAAGAGCTTGGCATCAAAGGCATGATCGCACCTTTCTCGATCTCATGTGAGAACCACGAGGGCGCGGGCAAGTTTGCCATGATGCAATGGGACGGCGAGAAGTTTGCCCAAGTGACCGACTGGGAAGCTCCGCTTGATCCGGACTACATCCGGAACCTTGTCGAAACTTCGGCGGCCAAATTCGCAGGCGAGAACGGCATCACGCCACGTGAATGCGGCTGATCAGAGCGATCTGAAACCGGGCAGGACCAGCGCGCACGCGCTATGGTCCTGCCGCTCCCACTCATACCTAATTTAGCGGAACGTCTATGACCGGAAGTACAGACAATATCCTGGAAATCGACACAATCGAGGTCGTGTATGACAGCGTCATCTCTGCGCTTCATGACGTGTCCCTCAGCGTGCCGCGCGGCAAGGTTGTGGCCCTTCTGGGCGGCAATGGTGCGGGCAAGAGCACAACGCTCAAGGCCATATCGACAATGCTCGCAGCTGAGCGCGGCAAGGTCACCAAAGGCTCGATCACCTATGACGGCAATGAGGTAAAGGCACAAAAACCTGTCGACATGGTGCGCCTTGGCATGGTTCAGGTCCTCGAAGGGCGGCGCTGTTTCGGGCACTTGACGGTTGAGGAAAACATCATCGCGGGCGCCTATTCCCGCAAGCTGTCCAAAGCCGATATCCGCAATGAGCTGGAGAAAATCTATAGCTACTTCAACCGCCTGAAAGACCGACGCAAAAGTCAGGCGGGGTTTACCTCAGGCGGTGAGCAACAGATGGTCGCCGTGGCCCGCGCCATGATGGCCAAACCAAAGATGTTGCTTCTGGACGAGCCCTCCATGGGCCTCGCCCCGCAACTGGTCGCTGAGATTTTCAACATCGTGAATGAGCTGAACCAGAAGGAAGGCGTCAGCATTCTTCTGGCTGAGCAGAACACCAACGTCGCCCTGCGCAATGCCGATTACGGCTACATCATCGAGACCGGCCACGTGATGCTGCATGGCACCGCCGAAAGTCTCCTGAACGATGACAAGGTCAAGGAACTTTACCTCGGCATCTCCAAGGAAGGCCGCAAGAATTTCCGCGATGTGCTGCGCGAAGAAAGCGCAGGCCACCACGACCTTCACCATTCCTAAGACCGTGTACCCGAGCAGAGTTAGCAAGACATGACACAAGCCCGAAATTTCCCCATTGGCGATCCGATCCTTGAGGTGAACAACATCTCGCTGAGTTTCGGCGGCGTCAAAGCGATCACCGATACTTCTTTCAAAGTGCTGCAGCATGAAATCCGCGCCATTATCGGCCCGAACGGCGCGGGCAAAAGCTCGCTTTTGAATTGCATCAACGGCATCTACAAACCGCAAGAAGGCTCCATCGCGTTCAAAGGCAGCGTGATGGAAAAGATCAACCCCAACATTGTGGCGCGGATCGGCATATCGCGAACCTTCCAGAACCTCGCGCTGTTCAAACGCATGTCCGTGCTCGACAACATCCTTGTCGGGCGCAGGCTGCACATGTCGTCGAGCTTCCTGAGCGTGGCGCTGCAACTGCCCAGTGCGATGGAGGAAGAACGCAAAAACCGCGAGAAATGCGAAGAGATCGTCGATTTTCTTGAAATCAACGACATCAAGGACACACCCGTTGGCAAGCTGCCCTACGGCTTGCAAAAGAAGGTCGAGCTGGGCCGCGCGCTCGCCACAGAGGCGGATGTGCTGCTGCTGGACGAGCCGATGGCTGGCATGAATGTCGAAGAAAAGCGCGAGATGTGCCGCTTCATCCTCAAGGTCAATGACGAGCTCGGCACAACGATGGTTCTGATCGAGCATGACATGGGCGTGGTGATGGACATCTCAGACAACGTCGTTGTGCTGGATTACGGCAAGATCATAGGTGACGGCCCGCCCGACGAGGTGCGCGCCAATCAAGACGTTATCGACGCATATCTGGGGGTTGCTCATGATTGAGTTTCTGTTCTTCATCGAGGTTGTTGTCGCAGGGCTTCTGGCCGGGACGATGTACTCGCTCGTCGCCTTGGGCTTTGTGCTGATCTACAAAGCGTCATCCACCTTCAACTTTGCGCAGGGCGCAATGGTCTTCTTCGCCGTGCTGGCCTTTGTGGGCTTTATGGAGCTGGGTTTGCCTTTTGTCGTCGCCTTCTTTGTCACCATCCTGCTGATGGGCGTCGTTGGTTTCTGCACAGAACGTCTGGTGCTGCAGCCGCTCATGAACGAAAGCGAGGATACGCTTCTCATGGCCACCATCGGGCTGGGCTTTGTCCTGGAAGGGCTGGCGCAAGCCGCATGGGGCGTCGAGGTGCGCAGGCTTGATCTCGGTATTGGCGATTTCCCTATCCAGTGGATCATCGACAGCACAGGGCTCTTTATCTCTGCGCTCGACCTGACGGCTGGGTTCGTCGCGGCCTTCCTGATCATCGGCCTTGCGCTTGTGTTCAAATACACCAAGATGGGTTTGGGCCTGCGCGCGGTTGCGGATGATCCGGGGGCTGCCAGCTCTATCGGTATTCCGCTCAGCAACATCATGTTGATGGTCTGGACTGCCGCAGGCATCGTGGCGCTGGTTGCGGGCATGATGTGGGGCGCGCGCGCAGGTGTTCAGTTTGCGCTGGTTGATCTGGCGCTCAAGGCGCTGCCCGTCCTGATCATCGGCGGCTTCTCGTCCATCCCCGGCGCGATTGTCGGCGGGTTAATCATCGGCGCGACGGAGAAGGTGCTGGAGGTCTATATCGGACCGTTCTTCGGCGGCGCGATCGAGGGCTGGGCGCCTTACGTTCTTGCCATTTTCTTCCTGCTGTGGCGGCCCGAAGGGCTGTTCGGCGAAAAAATTATCAGACGCGTTTAGGGAGGGCCTGAAATGACCTCGAAACCGATTTTCATGAATTACACCAAAGGCGACCTGAGCAATCTGGTGATCGCCATGATCGTGGCGCTCGTCATCATCCCGATGACGATCCAGACGGAGTATTGGTACACCTCGATCCTGATCCCGTGGCTGTGTCTGTCACTGGCCGCCATCGGCCAACAGATCGTCATGGGTTACGCAGGCCAGCTTGCGCTCGGGGCGGCGGGCTTTATGGCCGCCGGGGCCTTCGCCCTGTTCAACCTTGAATTGCGCCTGCCCTTCCTGCCCTTCCCGGTCAACCTGATGATTTCTGGCCTGATTGCGGCGGCGTTCGGCATTCTTTTCGGTCTGCCATCGCTCAGGGTGCGCGGTATCTACCTGATGGTCGCAACCCTTGCCTCTCAATTCTTTATCATCTGGATGATCGACAAGTTCGGGTGGTTCAAAAACTACGACACCTCCGGCATCATCACCGCGCAGGATATCGTGATCTTCGGCAAACCCTTCACCTCACCTCTAGAGATGTATCTGGTCGTCGTCGTCACCGTCACCGTTCTGACCGTGCTGGCCGTCAACATGGCGCGCGGCAGCACAGGGCGGAACTGGATGGCCGTGCGCGACATGGACATCGCGGCGGAGTCCATGGGCATCTCTTTGTTGAAAACCAAGCTACAAGCCTTCGCGATTTCCGCCTTCTTCTGCGGTGTCGCTGGCGCGCTCTTCGCTTTCACCTATCTCAAATCACTGGAGCCTGTGGCTTTTGACATCAAACTGTCTTTCCGTATCCTCTTCATGGTGATCCTCGGCGGGCTCGGCACGATCAACGGCGCTTTCATCGGTGCGGCATTCATCCTTCTGTTTCCGGTGGTTCTGAACAGCGTCGGCAACAACCTATTCCATGGAGCAGTCGATGCCACGATCATCTCATCCATCGAGCAGGTGGTGTTCGGTGTCCTGATCATCCTCTTCATGATCTATGAGCCGCTCGGCATGGCCAAACTGTGGGAGAACATCAAACAGCGCCTCCGCCGCAAACCCAAACCAGCGGCGCAGCCCGCAACGTCCTCATGAGCCGCAATGTCAAACTGCTTCTGGCATTGGCGATTGGAATAGGGGCCGGCCTTCTCGTGGACAATAATTTCGGCTGGCTTGTCCCGGCAAACTGACCCCGACGGGCGCGGGCTGGCCTTATCCTTCAAGGACGCTTCATACTGAAGCGTCCTTTGGGTCCGAATATGAATTCCCACAAACTTGTGCGCGGCAACACACTTCCCATTGCAGACCATACTGGTTTGTTCGATGATTACGTTGGCTTAAGACCCGTCCAAATGGAAAACTGATGCCTGCGACCACCGATCAAGTTACGCTTCTTGGCGTCAAGGGAGGGCCTGCGATCCGCCAAAGCGACGCGATGCCAACATCAACCCTGCTGCAACTTAAAGGGCAGACCATCGTCATTGATTGCGGCATCGGCGTGGCGCGGTCAATCGTGCATTGCGGTGTGTCATTGCTCGACATTGATGCAGTCTTCATCACGCATCTGCATTCCGATCATGTGCTTGAGCTTGGACCGCTGCTCTATACCGTCTGGACCACCGGTTTGAGCCGTACGATCAGGGTTTATGGCCCCGAAGGCATAGACGCATACTGGGAGAACTTCTTGCAGGCAATGGCGTTTGACTACGCCATCAGGCTGGAAGATGAGGGCCGACCGCCGCTGCGTGATCTCGTTGAGATCGTGACATATGGGCCCGGACCAGTTGGTGAGCTTGACGGTGTTTCGGTCAGCGCGCTCCGGGTCGATCATCCTCCTGTTACAGACTGTTTTGCACTGCGGTTTGATGCCGGTGGTAAAAGCGTCGCCTTCTCTGCCGACACGTGCTATTTCCCGCCCCTCGCTGATTTTGCCAAGGGCGCTGACATTCTGGTGCATGAGGCAATGCTAACAGCCGGGGTCGACAAACTCGTTGCGCGGACCCCCGGTGCGGATCGCTTGCGCGCGCATTTGATGGCCTCCCATACACCCGCTGATGACGTCGGGCGCATCGGCTCCGCCGCGATGGTGGGCCAACTGGTGCTGAACCATCTCGTCCCCGCTGATGATCCCGATTTTAACGAGAGCGACTGGACCGCAGAGATTTCAAAGACCTGGAACGGCCGGGTTGTTATCGGCCGCGACGGGCTGACGATTCCCATCCTCTGACCAATGCAGCGAACTGCCCGACATGTCGGGCATCACCCGAGGTCGCTTCGCCCCCGGCACGCACCGCAGGCTTACTGTAGCCTTCGCTGCGCTGCAGTCAGCAGGACAACATCGGCCGGCTGGGCAATTCGTCGACATCGCGCCGACACTTCCGATCTTCAACTGCGCTGCAAATCACCCTCATCTGAATCACGTGCACAACATTAACGGGCTCGTGACTTGCAAGAGCCGACCTTGGCCGGTTGTGATCCAGCGCTTGCCGTCTCGGCGAGGAATTCAGCGCCGCTGGGCAAGGAGGGTATCTGGCCTCCTGCGTTCCACAGCTCTGAGCGCTGAAGGGACTGCGCGCATTGAAAATACAGCTCTTCGATTGAAATCACCAGAACCGTCCGCGGGGTTATGCCTCGCCTTTCAAAACCGGCTGTGAAGTCAGCCGAAGCGCTGACAACCGCACGGCCGTTCAATCGGACGACATTTAAGGATCCGGGCGCCATGAACATAAGGCTGACACGGGGGTCTCTGATAAGATTGCGCAGGCTGTCGAGCCGGTTGTTGCCCTGCCAGTCGGGCATGTGGAGGGTTTTGTCATCCATGATGCGAACCAGCGGCCCCCTGTCACCGCGGGGGCTGGCATCGAGCCCCTCCGGCCCTGCCGTTGCCAAAACAGCAAAGCGGCAGACCTCAAGCCACTTGCGATAGGCAGGCGTCAGCCTGCCTGTTACCTTCGTCAAAGCGGCTGGGATCACCGGATCGTAGAGCGCTTCCAGCTCTTCAATGGTCTCGATCTGCGTCATCGCGTATCCCTTTGTGGCAGCGGCTACTCAAAGTTTGGGTCACGCTACGTCTAAGTGCATGCAGGTCAAGCATTTGACCAAGTCCCGTGATCCGAATAAACAAATCTGTAGCCAGCCAAACGTCGCAGCCATCCGTGTTCAACAGGAGGTTGCAATGTCCTTTCATCCCAGAATGTATGCAGACGTGCGTGGCATAGAGCCAATCGCAGAATTGAAATCCATCACATTTCCAGAAATGGCAATGGACCTGTGGATTGTCCAGGCACAGAACGGGGCCAGCGGTGACTATGTGTCGCCGCACCCACGCATTGTGGTTCTGTTGGATGGGCGTAGCCTCGCATTGAGGGCCACCAAGGATGGCGACTGGCAGAATTGTGCAGCGTTCTACATCCCTGCCGGCGTCCGGTATTGGGCGAGTTTAAACCGCGCGGACCGTCTGCGCCATCTCGATATTCACCTGCATCGCAGCAAACTGGCTGCAGTGCTCCCAAAGGGGGCCGACCTTCGCAAACCCATTCTGCATTCCAGCGCGGAACCGGTGAGCGGGCAAGCAATGCGATTGGCAGAGATATGTCGGGCAAAGCATCACACATGTAATCCGCGCGATGTGGAAGACCTTGTGCGCGCAGTGTTCTGTAAAGAGTTGTTCGGTGAAAGTTGGCGCTCCCCCGTTGAGGCCTATATCGCTGCAAACCTGAACACGGCCATTTCCATTGATCAGCTCGCCAGTGTCGCCGGCGTGTCTCGCGCGCAATTCAATCGGCAATTTCGCAGAGACATGGGGATTTCTGCATATCAATATGTCCTGAAGTGCCGCGTGCGCTATGCTGAACGGCTGATCCGCGACAATCTGGGTCTGGCGGATATTGCCAGCCTTGCAGGCTTCGCAGATCAAGCCCATTTTTCGCGTTGCTTTAAACGGATCAATGGTGTGACGCCCACGGCCTGGGCACGATCCGAATGTTCAAGACAGAATTCCCGATAATTTTTATCAGAGGCCCCATTCACCGATTGATGAGGGGACCGGGACATGACGTCAGCACATAACTTCTGGAGCATGCGCATTGGGCTTGCTGCTGCGCTTTTGCTTGGCACGGCTATAACCGCAGTTGCTCAGGACGAAGAGGTGGACCTTGGCATCCTCGTCCTGGGTACGCAGGAAGATGCAACCGGGCCGGTTGGTGATGACAAGAATCCACCAACCGTAACCGGGTCAAAGATCCCGCTGCAGATCAATGAAATTCCACAATCCATCTCTGTGCTCGGGCGCGAACAGATCGAGCGTTTCAATGCCCGCCGTACGAGCGAAGCGCTGCGCTACTCCGCCGGGGTGACAACGGATGTCTTTGGCGACGACAGCGATTACGATTGGCTGCGCATTCGGGGCTTCCAAGCAGATCAGACGGGTGTTTACCTCGACAACGCTCAAAACCTGTCCTTCGCCTTTGGATCTTTCTATATCGACCCCTACACGCTTGAGCGGATTGAGGTGCTGCGCGGTCCGTCTTCTGCGCTGTATGGCGGCTCCAACCCCGGGGGGATCGTCAATTATGTGTCCAAACGGCCGGGCGGTCGAGTGCGCGAACTGACATTCGGGCTGAATGATGCAGTTGCTGGCTGGGTTGAGTTTGATTACGGCGATGACCTTGGAAATGGGCGCAGCTACCGCTTGACCGGCCGCATTGAGGGCGGTGACAAATATGATGCGTTCAATAGCGGTTTCCGAGGCACATTCGCGCCGTCCTTCAAATTCGAAACGGATGGCGGCACCGAAATCACGCTGCTGGCGAATATTCACAGCGCAGACGAACAGCACACAGGCTCGACCTTCCTGCCCTATAACGGAACGGTCACATCGACGGCGCAGTTCGGTTTTATTGACCCCGACGCCAATTTCTCTGATCCCAATTGGGACAGCTATAAACGCGATCAGGCGTCCGTCTCAGTGATTGTAGAGCGTGGCTTTGACAACGGATTTACCTTCACCGGTGTCGGTCGGCTCGGCGTCGCGAGTGTCGAAGAACGCTATTACTACCCATTCGGATATAGCGGCTTCTCCCTTACGCCGGTGGACGCGGCCGGGACACTGTCCCTGATCGCATTCGAGCATGATACTCTTGTGCGCACGGCCCAAACCGACTTGCGCTATTACGGGCAGGTCACAACTGGCGGCGTCACGCATGACCTGCTTTTCGGCTTGGATGCCAGATTTTACGACCTTGATGAGACGCAAGCTTCCGCATTCGCAGGACTTACAAATACTGTCGTAAACCCGACTGCGCCCGGAACGCCGGTTTTGAACGCGCCCTACCGCGACGGCAAAACGCGTCAGAGCCAGATCGGCATATACTTTCAGGATCAGTTGCGGTGGGGCAACGGCTGGATCGGCACCGTCAACCTACGCCACGACAGGGTCCGCAGTGAACAGACTGTCAGGTCCGGTTTCGGTGCGCCGTTTGAACGCAAGGATAACGCGACTTCATGGCGTGCCGCTCTGGCATATGAGTTTGCGTCCGGCTTCACACCCTATCTGAGCCTTGGCAGTTCGTTTGATGCCAAAATCCTCGCACCTTCTGCCGGTGTCACAGAGCCCGAAACAGCAAGACAAGTCGAGCTTGGCTTCAAATGGGCGCCTGAGGATGCACCGTTCAGCCTTGCTGCCGCCCTGTTCCAGATTGACCGCACGAATGTCGTAGTGGGCGCCTTCGCCCCGTTCAATCAACTGGGTGAAGTCCGCTCCCGCGGGCTGGAGATTGAGGGAACCTATGATTTTGGCAATGGGTTCAGCGTACAAGGCGCTGCGACTTTCCTCGATGCGGAGGTCACAGCTGACAGCAACCCTGCGCTGATCGGCACAACGCCGACGCTGATCCCCAAGCGTCAGGTTGCCCTGTTTGCGCAATATGAATTCGCGAATGGTCACAGCCTCGAAGGCTTGAGCCTTGGTGCCGGGCTGCGTCATCGGGGAAAAAGCTATGCGAATGCAGCCAATACGCTGAGCGTTCCCAGCTCCACCCTTGTGGATGCCTTTGCCAGCTATGAAATCCGCGACGGGTTAAAGGCCAATTTGTCAGTCACGAATCTGACGGACAAGCGTCACGTGACAGGGTGCCAAACGGCATTCGTCTGCTCTTACGGCGGCGGCCGTGAGGTTAGCCTGAGCGTGACATCACAGTGGTAAATGGCTGATAAATTGACACCCGCCCAGTTGCTTCGAATTGGGTGGGTGTGCGCTTGACATGAGTAATTATTCATATTACGCCGCGCAGGAGCTTAACGCTCTCTGCCAGGTTGGTTCGACGACCCGAAATCCCAGCAATGTATGAAATTCTCGCGCTCATATCCACATGGGCGTGATCCCTTTGTCACGACCATCAGGAGGTTGAATTGGGACTTCACATTGCATCGACCCGCTTTGCATTCTTAATGGCTTGCACAGCCGCATTCCCCGCACTGGCACAAGACGCACCAGTCGAGGACGTCTTCCTCGGCACTTTGGTGCTCGACACGATTAACGATGGCGGTTTGGGCGTCACGAATGCGGAAGCGGCGAATTCGGCCGGATCGCGCGTCCCTGCTGACCCCAGCACACTGCCACGCGCTGTGACGGTTCTGCCGCGTGAGCTGTTCGAAGCGCAAGGCGCGCGCACGATGGAAGAGGCCGTGGCCTATTCACCGGGCATCGTCACGGAGACCTATGGGCAAGACAACCGCTACGATGAATATGTTCTACGTGGCTTTGAGGCGCAGATCGGCGGCACGTACCGAGATGGCATGCCGCTTCGCACATTGGATTGGGCCTCATGGCGGACGGAGCCGTTTGGCCTTGAAAGCGTCAATATTCTGCGCGGGCCCACATCTGATCTCTATGGCACCAACCAACCCGGCGGGCTGATCAATGGCGTCACGAAACGCCCTCGCTTTACCTATGCAGGCACGGTGCGCGGGGTGGCGACCTCTGACGGTGGCACAGAGCTTGGTGTGGATTTCACCGGGCCGCTATCAGACAGCGTGGCGTACAGGTTCGTCGGCCTCTTGAACAAAAGCGGTTCAGTCTACGATGCGGTTGATACAGGCCGGATCTATTTTGCGCCTTCGCTGACCTTCTCGCCGTCAGATGACACGACCCTGACCGTCTATGGCCAATATCAAAAGGATGATGTGGGCGACAGCTACGTGCTGGTCCCTCAATATGGATCGCTGCGGCCCAATTCTGTGGCCCGCTACGGCCCCGGAACCTATACCGGCAATCCCAACAAGAACACGATCGAGACGACGCAGAATTACATTGGCTATGAGTTCGAGCAGCGGGTTGCGCCCTCTCTCAGCTTTGTGTCGCGCGCACGGGTCTCGGACAATGACTGGCGCAACCGGACCGATTTTCCGGCCGCCTTTGTTAATCTCAGCTACCTTCTGGGCGCGCCTGCGGGGCTTCCCACAGATATCAACGCGGCCGTCATGACCAAGTTTGACGTGGACCAGACCCTGAAGCAAAACAGCTTCGACAACGCGCTGATTTACGAGATCAATACGGCCCGTGCAAAAGGGTCACTGGCCTTCGGGATTGACCATTTTGATGTCAGAAGCACGACAGATTTTGGCTATGGCTACGCAGGAGAGCGCAACCTGATCACTGGCGCGGTCACCGGCTTTCTGGCCGCTACTGTGCCTGCAAACTTTCCAGCGCGCCGTGTCTCTGATCTGAAGCAGACCGGTATTTATGTGAACGGAAATGTCGAGATCGACGACCGGTTCATTCTGAATGGCGGCTTGCGTCATGACAGCATTGATTACAATCAACGAGGGTTCACGACCGGCCTTGCCGGTGTCGTCGCGTTCAACAATACGGTCGATGAGAATTTCACCTCCGCCAATATCGGTCTTGGTTACCGCATCACACCAGAGCTGCTTGTCTACGGCTCCGTCGCACGTTCGTTCAACCTGCCGCCCAGCGGAACCACGTCAACCGGCGCACGGCTTGATCTGGAAGCTGCACGCTCGTTTGAATTGGGGCTGAAATTTACCTCCGCAGACGGGCATACGGGCTTCAACGCATCGGTGTTTGATATCACAAAGACCAATGTGGCCTTTGACGATCCGGCATCCGGCAATCCGCTTTTCTTCACGCAGATTGGTCAGGTACGCTCGCGCGGCGTCGAGTTTGAGGTCACGCATGACTTTCAGAACGGGCTTAGCGTGTTCGGCGGTCTGACATATGTCGATGCAGAGGTGACCAGAGACGCAGTCTTTGGCGGCAACCGGCCCGCCCGCGCGCCGAAAGTCTCTGCTGCGATCTTTGCGCAATATGAGGTTCCGCAAGTTGACGGTCTGGCCCTTGGGGTCGGCGTCAGGCATACAGGATCGCGGTTCTCCGACATCGGGAACACGCTCGAAATGTCATCGGTGACACTGCTTGACGCCTCGCTCACCTATGAGGTCAATGACTGGAACATCCAGCTGTCGGGCCGCAACCTCGCGGATAAAGAGTATATCGGCTATTGCGGCGGTGCTTTTCTGCCTTTGGGATCGGCAGCACTTGATAGCGTTGCAGGCTCTTGTGTCTACGGCGCAGGTCGTGAGATCTCGCTCAGCGTGCAGCGGAATTTCTGACGCGATGCCGGGGCTCTTGCATAAACTGGGTTTGGCGGTGCTTTTATGTGCCGCCGGACCGGTCTGCGCAGAGCCGCGCCAGATTGAACATCGTTACGGCGTGACACAAATCGAAGGCACACCTGAGCGCGTCGTCTCTCTCTCATTTATCGGCCATGATTTCCTTTTGGCCTTGGATGAAGTGCCCATCGCTTTGCGGTTCTGGTTCGGGGACAATCCGCGCGGCGTCTGGCCTTGGGCGGAAGCGGCTTTGGGCGACGCGGAGCCGGTGCTGATCTACGGCAACATTGATGTGGAACAGATTGCGTTGCTGAACCCCGATCTGATCGTGGGGCAGTGGTCCGGTATGACAGAGACAGAATACCGGCTTCTGTCACAGATCGCCCCAACCCTGCCACCCGCGAAGGGTGAAGCGGATTACAGCTCCTCCTGGCAGGTGATGACGCGCCAGCTTGGTGCGGCCTTGAACAAGGAAGATGTCGCGCGCACGGTGATCTCAAGGCTGGAAAAGCGTTTCGCTGATATCAGACAGCGCCACCCTGATTGGGCTGGGCAAACTGGGGTCATTGCTTGGCCACCACAGATCGGCGCCTTCACAAGCCTCGATCTACGTAGCCGTTTCCTGCAGGATCTGGGCTTTGTTGCTCCGCCCGAAATTGACGAGCTCGCCAGTGGAAATGCGTTCTTTGTCACCCTGCCGCAGGAAGATATCGACCCGATTGATGCAGACCTCTTGGTGTGGGTGCATACAGGCGACTTATCCGGCGACCTTGATCGCATCTTGCTGAGAAAACACATGCGCGCCTACCAGGAGGGCCGCGAAGCCTATGCGGATTACGATCTGACAGCCGCTTTGGCCCATTCCAGCCCGCTGTCGCTTGATTATGCCTTGGACAAGCTCGAACCCTTGATTGCGGCCGCCATGGATGGTGATCCACAAACATCCGTGCCAAGCATGGTCGAGGAAGGGGCCGCCCCATGAGCGGTTTCACATCAAAACGCGCGATCATTCTGGGTGTGCTGATGCTTGGCACTGTCCTGATGGGGTTGGTGTCACTGCGGTTTGGCATAAGAGGCATTTCAACGCAGGGTGTCCTTTCGGCCCTCACTGCTTTCGATCTGACTGCGGCAGACCACATCATCGTGCGGGAATTGCGAGTCCCGCGCGCCATTGCCGCAATCCTCGCCGGTGGCGCCCTTGGTTTGGCCGGTGCATTGATGCAGGTCCTGACCCGTAACCCGCTTGCCGATCCGGGCTTGCTGGGCGTCAATGGCGGTGCCGCAATGGGTGTTGTGATCGCGATCTGGGGGCTTGGGATCACCTCACAATCATCACTCGTCCTGCCTGCCCTTGCGGGCGCCGGGAGTGCTGCATTCCTCGTTTTCCTTCTGGGGAGCGCTGGGCGCGCGCATGGCCCGGACCCCATGCGTTTGATCCTTGCAGGCGCAGCGATCGGCGCGTTGTTTCTGGCATTCACCTGGTCGATTTTGCTGCTTAGCCGGGAAAGTCTAGACGTCTACCGCTTCTGGGTGCTCGGTTCATTCGACCGCGTGGACATGGCAGATCTTGCCGCGATATGGCCTGCTTATGCAGTGGCATTCCCTCTGGCCATCATTGCGGCGTTTCTGCTTGATCCCCTGATACTGGGCGACGACACAGCCCGGGCCTTGGGCGTACGTGTCGGATTGGCGCGCGCAGTCACCGTCCTGGCCATCGTCGGGCTGTGCGGAACCAGCGTCTCACTGGTGGGGCCCATTGCTTTCGTGGGCCTCATCGTGCCGCACATGATGCGCCCTTTTATTGGGCCGGATGTACGGATGTTGTCACTGGCCTGCTTTTTCGGCGGCGCATTGCTGGCGTTGCTTGCCGACACATTGGGCCGCGTCCTGGTACCGGGCCGGGAGATTGAAGCAGGCGCGATGATGGCGCTGATCGGCGGGCCAGCTCTGATTTCAATCGTCCGCTTGCGCCGCGCCGGAGTGGCATCATGAGCGCGCTTGTTCTTCGCAGCAGGGCCCTCTCACTCAGGCTGCCGTGGCGCTTGGTTCTGGTCAACATGGCGCTGTTGGTCTTAATTGCCGCGCTTTGCCTGACCGATCTGTTCCGCGGTGCCTATCCGATCAGCCTGTCCGATCTCATCGCAGCGTTTACCGGATCGGCTGACCCTGTCACAAAAATGATCCTGATCGACTCCCGTCTGCCCCGCATCGCGGCTGCTTTGGGCGTTGGTCTCGCATTTGGATTGGCCGGAGAAATGGTGCAAACCATGCTGCGCAACCCGCTGGCCTCCCCCGATATCATCGGCTTTTCAGCCGGGTCCGCCGCAGGTGCCGTGTTCACGGTCGCGTTTCTGGGCAGCAGCGCTTTTGTCGTGCCGGGGGCCTTGGCCGGTGGATTTGCTGCTGCTCTTCTGATCGTCCTTCTGAGCTGGCAGCGCGGGATCTCCCCGGGTCAGCTGATCCTGATCGGGATCGGCGTGACACTGACCCTCAGCGTTATCACCGATTTGATGATGACCCGCCTCGATACGACCTCTGCCGCGGGCGTGATGAAATGGCTTGTCGGATCACTGAATGCGCGCGATTGGAGCCTGATCGGCCTCCTTTGGTTGGGTTTGGGGGCACTGGGCGCAGGAGCGCTGTGGCAGCAGTTTTTCCTCGGACGTGTGGCACTGGACGAAGAGCTTGCCCTGAGCCTCGGCATGCGTCCGACGAAGACGCGGATTGTCACCCTTGGCCTGTCTGTTGCGCTTGTCGGGCTGGCGGTTGCCACCTCTGGCCCCCTACCCTTCGTGGCCTTTGTTGCGGGTCCCATTGCCCATGGATTGAATGGCGCCTCGCGGCCGACGCTTTTTTCCGCTGCGCTGGTCGGCGCTGCGGTGACCTTGTTGGCCGACATGGCAAGCCAATCGCTGCCCAGCGGCTACGCTCTGCCTACAGGCGTGTTCACCACATTGATCGGCGCACCGGTGCTGATCATCGTTCTTATCGCGTATTCCAAAAGGCGACGCCTATGACCTTTCCACTGTCCTGCGAGAATCTGCGGCTCAATATCAATGGCACAGATATCCTCAACGACGTGACGCTCGACCTGCCTGAGGGCCAGATCACGAGCATCGTGGGGCCGAACGCCTCAGGCAAAACCACCCTGCTGCGCTGCCTCAGCCGGCTGCAACGGATGAGCGCCGGGCGTGTCATGCTTAAAGGGCAGGACATCCACAAAATGAACACGCGCGAGGTGGCGCGGCAGGTCGCGATGCTGCCTCAAACGGTCACTGCCCCGCCCGGTATGCGCGTGATGGAACTGGTGGCAAGAGGGCGCACCCCGCACCAAGCCCCGTTGCAGCAATGGAGCGCGGAAGACGCAGAGATTGTCACACGCGCGATGGACGCCGTCGGCATCGCCCATCGTGCCGAAACAATGTTGGACACGCTCTCAGGGGGGCAAAGGCAACGCGCCTGGATCGCCATGGTGCTGGCTCAGGACACTGATATCTTACTGCTTGATGAACCGACAACCTATCTTGACCTGCCGCATCAGCGCGACGTGTTGCAGCTTGTCCATGATCTTCAAAAGCAACGTGGGCTGACAATTGTGATGGTTTTACATGACATCAACTTGGCTGCACGCTACTCCGACAGGATCATTGCGCTGAAAGACGGCGCACTGCTCTATGACGGTGCGCCGAATGAGGTTATCACTTATGAGGCTATGCAGGCCATTTACGGATTAGAATGCAGCGTGCTGACCGACCCTCACTCTGGCGCGCCGCATATCATCCCGAAATGACGTCAGACCATTGCCACATCTAAAAGGTGCCGCCAGTGAGCTCGAATCCCCTTTCCCCGCGCCGTGAGGCCCAGCAGGAACGCTCCCGCATGAAAGTGGACCAAATCCTCAAAGCGACGCTCGCAATGATGTCAGATGGGCCCGCCGATCAGATCACCACAAACAAGATCGCCCAGAAAGCCGGGATCAGCGTGGGCACATTATATCAATTCTTTCCCAATAAGGGCGCGATATTCTACGAGCTTTACCGCGATTGGCTGGCCAAGACCCTCGCCGCACTTGATGCCGTTAATGACGGACTGCCCGAACACCCAAGTAAAGAGCAGTGCATTGAGGCTTTTTTATCGGCCCTGACCGAGCCCAGTCTCAACTCCCAGCAAAACTGGAAACTGCGATGGGCGATGACGACCTCACCCGAATTGGCAGCACTTGAGGCAGAACATAAACGCGAAGTTCTGACCCGCGTGGTTGCGTTGCAAGACAAGCTGGGGCAGCGCCCGCCCGCAGAACTTCAGATGGAAGTCATGCTGATTCAAAATGAGCTGACACTCTCATGCTTGTACAGCCTGTCATTGCTGGAAGCGTCACCAAACCGCGACCAGCTTTATGTCATGTGCAAGAACCTTCTTTCCGTGGTCTATGACTATTCCGCATGGCAGGCACTTTCACCGCCCCCCTGACTCCAGAACTCGCGCCAGCTTTTGCCAGCACTCCCCTCCTCCAGCGCAGCAAAGGTTGACCGATGAAACAGGCCAAGGCTCAAACGCTTATTCCCACCGCTCAAGCCGAAACCCTGCTTGGCATGTTCGTGACACATATCAAGGAGGATCACGGCCTCACTGTGCAGATTGAAGAGGACGGCACGCATATCGTAGATGAACAGGCCTTTCGCATCGCCTTCGGTGCCACGCCGTCCGGTTTGTCTGTTGATCTTGTGACGCCCAATGAAAGCACATTGCTGTTTTTCAAAGAGGAGATCGTGGCGCATGTCGCTGAGGTCGATGAACATGCAGCCACGAATATTCGCTGGGACGATGATGCAGCATCCGCTGGTGAGTTGCCGGGAAATTTCAGGGTGCTTCGCGTCCTGGACAGTTTCATTTTGTTCACTGGCATGCAGCGGGTCATCTTGTCTTATCCCGGAATTGCGACCCATGCGCATGATGGCGCGCATCTACGTCTGATGCTGCCCGCCAAAGCGGGGCGGAGACCGGTCTGGCCCGTGATGGGTGACAATGGCGTGCCGATCTGGCCGCAGGGAGATGACGTGCTGCATGCCCGTTTCATCACGATCAAGGATATCAATGTTGAAGCAGAAACGGTGAGTCTCGATATCGTGCGCCATGATCATGGGTTCATTTCGCAATGGGCACAAAACGTCAAAACCGGTGACGACGTTGGCGCGATGGGCCCTGCCGGGATGCTGGAGTTACCAGAAGCAACTTCGTACTTCCTTGCCGCGGACGGCACTGGCCTGCCATGTATTGCGCGCTTCCTCGAAACGCTTGATCCAAATGCCAGGGGCAATGTGGTTGTAGCGGCCCCGCAGGAATATGATCTGTCAGACTATTTGCCAGCAACAAATCTGGACATTCATAAAGTTGCGCCGGGTTTGTTTGAAGGCCGTATCGCAGAGCTCGCGCAACAGCTGACCAAGCCCGGCTTGACAGACTATGCCTTTTTCGCCGGAGAATTCCAGAACGCTCAGGAACTGCGTAAATACTTCAAGAAAGTTCTGAACCTCGACAAGAAAACGCAAATCAGCGCGACATATTGGCGGCGGGGCATGCCGGGCGCGGCTGGGTAAAGGGTTTCACTCGGCGCTGAAAACCAATCAATCCTTCAACTTGCTCTGACACTTATCAAGAAACGCGAACCGCATTGGGCTTTAGCGCAGTCAGCGACGGTTTACGTTGTGTTCGGGTGGGTAACGCGCTGTTTTCGCGTGAGTTACACGCCCCCCCCCACGAAAAAGCCGCCCCCGGAGGTGGGGGCGGCTTTGTGTGTTGCGACCGGGTGGTCAGCGGTCGAGGATCACTCCGTGATCTTCGACACGACGCCCGCGCCAACCGTGCGGCCGCCTTCGCGGATCGCAAAGCGCAGGCCCTGCTCCATC
>JBCCVD010000007.1:0-139058 GCA_039195745.1 Pseudomonadota bacterium
ATCCCTGAAGTAAATGAAGCGCTTGGGCTGTCGGGAACGCTGTTTGCAACGGAAGCCTATGCGCAATGGCAGGATGAGATTGAAGCCAATCCGGGCGCAATGTTTCCCGAAATTCTCAATCGCTTCCGCTCGGGCAAAGACGCGTTGGCCAAAGACTATTTGGCTGCATGGAGGGAATTGGAGGCTTACAAAGCCGTTTGGGCACGGGAGACGGCTGGATTTGACGCGGTTGTATTGCCCACTTCGCCGATCCTGCCGCCCAATCTTGAGCGTTTGATGACGGATAGCGCCTATTACGTCACTGAAAATCTGCTGTCCCTGCGGAACACGCGCATCGGCAATCTTATGGGTTTGGCAGGTCTGACGCTTCCGACAGGGGTTCCATCCACAGGAATTATGTTCCTCAGCGCACCGAACAGCGAAGAACGCCTGCTTCGGCTCGGTGTTGCTGCAGAAGCTGCGCTTAGCTAGGGGCCAAAAAGACACAACTGCCTGCGCGCATTGCCAAATTTGGCCCGGTTCGCTGGACCAAAGGCCCGGCTGGGGCTATTTTCGAAGAAAACGGGGCGCAATGATCCCGTGTCTTGAGGCAGTAAAAGTTGGTCCAATGACCTATCCTGAGCGGTTTTCGAACCTGCCCCCATACGCGTTTCCGCGTCTTCGGACGTTGCTCGACGGTACTGCTCCGGGCGGGTCGCCTGTGGACATGACCATCGGCTCGCCAATGCACCCGTTTCCGCATTGGGTGGGAGAGATCGTAGCACAGAATACCGATGGCTTTGGCGGGTATCCCCCGAATGATGGGACGTCGGAACTGCGCGCTGAGATTTCCGCTTGGGTCAAGCGGCGCTACGACACCGACCATTCGGCAGAAGCGCACATCCTGCCTCTGAACGGGACGCGTGAAGGGCTGTTCAATGCGTCACTTGCGATCTGTCAGGAAAAGAAGAACGGAGCCAAACCAGTCATCCTGACGCCAAACCCGTTCTATCAAGTCTACGCGGTCGCGGCATTGGCTGTGAATGCGGATCCTGTTTATGTGCCTGCAACGCGAGAGACGGGGTTCCTGCCAGATTATCGCACGCTTCCCAAAGATATCCTGAACCGCACCGCCGTGTGCTACATCTGCTCGCCCTCCAATCCGCAAGGTGCGGTCGCCACGCGCGACTATTGGGCCGATCTGATTGCACTGGCTGAAGAGTATGATTTCACCATCTTCGCCGATGAGTGCTATTCCGAGATTTACCGCAACGCCCAACCTGTCGGCGCGCTCACAGTAGCGCAAGAGGTGGGCGCGGATCCCGAACGTGTGATGCTGTTCAATTCCCTGTCGAAGCGGTCAAACCTTGCCGGGCTTCGTTCCGGTTTCTGCGCGTCTGGGCCTGAGAATATCAAACGCATGAAATCCCTGCGTGCTTATGCGGGCGCGCCTCTTGCTCTGCCGTTGCAACGAGTGGCGGAAAAGGTTTGGGCAGATGAAACCCATGTCGAGGCAAATCGCGCGCTTTACCGCGAGAAGCTGGATTTTGCAGATCAGCTCTTTTCAGGCGTGCAGGGATTTGAAGCGCCCGAGGCGGGCTTCTTCTTGTGGCTTCCCGTCAGCAATGGCGAAGAGGCAACCAAGAAGCTGTGGTCAGAGACGGGCGTGAAAACTCTGCCCGGCGCGTATCTTGGTCGCGATGCTGCGGGTGGGAACCCAGGCGATACATACATCCGGGCGGCGCTTGTCGCCCCAATGAACGAATTGCAGCCGGGGCTACAGGCCCTGAAAAGCTGCATCTACGGTTAAGGTGAGGAACAAGCACATGGCGTATCAGGCACGACAACGAGACCCTTTCCTCGACAGCGACATGCAAGCAGCGATCGAGCGACGCGGCAAAGAGCTGTTTGGCGTTGCCCTAATTGCAATTGCGTTTCTCATGGCTTTGATGTTCTCATCTTATGTCCCTGATGACCCGAGTTGGCTGTCAGCAACAGATGAGCCTGCGCAGAATTATCTTGGTCGGTTTGGCGCGATGCTGTCGGCGATATTTTTTCTGACAATTGGCTTTGGGTCTTGGGTGTTTCCGCTCGTTACATTTGTCTGGGGTATTCGGTTGGCGTTCCATCTGAATATCGCAATGTCATTTTTTGCAATTTTGACGCCAATTGTTGCTGTTTTCTGGGCAACCTACGCCTCTTCGCATGTGCCGCCGGATGACTGGACACACTCTTTCGGATTGGGCGGCCTTGCGGGCGAAACCGTAATGGGCATGTTTTTGAATATTTTGCCTTTTGATTTCGCTCTTGGTCTTAAGATCCTTGCAGGACTATTCTTCTTTCTGGCGCTTGCGTCATCAGTTCTTGTGATGGGGCTAAACAAAGAAGAATTGCGTACCTGTGCCCGCTATGTGTTCATAGGCCTCATCCTGACCTATGCCAGCATCGCGAAGCTCTTCGGCACTGCTTCAAAAGGGGCTGCGCGGGGTGCGATGGTGGCGGCACAAAAGGCCAATGCCGCGAGGATCGACCGTAAAGAGGCGCGATTGGCAGCTAAGGCAGATACCGCAGCTTACGCTGAATATGAAGACGACGTGCCGGTGGCCGGCCCATCCCTGCGCCGCGCGATGCCAATCGTTCATGCGCCCCAAGTTGCACCTCAGGTCGTAGAAGAGCCTGAGTCGCAAAAGACCGGACTTCTCGCCCGTGTGCCTGCCTTGGTTAAACGCGTGACCGAGCCACCAGCGCCAGAAGAAGACGAAGTCACAACTTATGATGTCGAGCTGCCTCAGGAAGACCGCATCAGGTCGCGGATCTCTGACGTCATCAAAAACCGTGCGCGCCGTGTGCCGACACTGCAAGCCGATACAAGCGATCCGTCGATGCGGGCCGAACCTCAACTGACACGCGGACGCGGCCCTGATCCTTTGCACATTACCCCGACACCCGCAGCGGAGCCCGTAGCTGACGCGCTGTTCGAAGAAGAATATGTTGCCCCAGAGCCGCAGGTCTATACACCGCAGCCTAAGGCGGTTGTCCAACAACCCGTGCGCAAAGCCCCTGCGCCCTCGACCCGCGCAAAGGCGGAGGCGCAGCCTGCCCTGAAGTTTGATGACAGCATCGCGGATTTCGAATTGCCGCCGCTGAACCTTCTTGCTAGCCCCGAGAATGTCGAGCGTCATGTTCTTAGCGATGAGGCGCTGGAAGAAAACGCCCGTATGCTGGAAGCTGTGCTCGATGATTACGGCGTTAAGGGGGAGATCGTCTCCGTCCGACCTGGCCCTGTTGTCACCATGTACGAGTTGGAGCCCGCACCCGGTCTGAAAGCATCGCGTGTGATCGGCTTGGCCGATGACATCGCACGTTCCATGTCGGCACTCTCTGCACGTGTATCCACCGTGCCGGGCCGCTCGGTCATCGGGATCGAATTGCCGAATGAAAAGCGTGAAATGGTCGTACTGCGCGAGATCCTCGCAAGCCGCGATTTCGGCGATGGTACGCAAAAGCTACCACTTGCCCTTGGCAAGGATATCGGCGGCGAAAGCATCGTGGCCAACCTCGCCAAGATGCCGCACCTGCTGATCGCGGGGACCACGGGATCCGGTAAATCCGTGGCGATCAACACGATGATCCTGTCGCTGCTCTATAAGCTGACGCCCGAAGAATGTCGCCTGATCATGATTGACCCCAAGATGCTGGAACTCAGCGTCTATGACGGCATCCCGCATCTTCTGTCGCCGGTTGTGACTGACCCGAAAAAGGCGGTCGTCGCTTTGAAATGGGTCGTGGGCGAAATGGAAGAGCGCTACCGCAAGATGTCCAAAATGGGCGTGCGCAACATCGACGGCTATAATGGCCGCGTGAAAGAAGCGCTGTCGAAAGGGGAGTTGTTCTCCCGCACCGTGCAGACCGGTTTTGATGACGAAACCGGTGAACCAATGTTCGAGACGGAAGAATTCCAGCCCGAAGCGATGCCCTATATCGTCGTCATCGTCGACGAGATGGCCGACCTGATGATGGTTGCAGGCAAGGAAATCGAAGCCTGCATCCAACGTCTTGCGCAAATGGCGCGTGCTTCGGGCATCCACCTGATCATGGCGACACAGCGCCCCTCGGTTGATGTGATCACTGGGACGATCAAAGCGAACTTCCCGACGCGGATTTCGTTCCAAGTGACGTCCAAAATCGACTCGCGGACCATTCTTGGCGAGATGGGCGCCGAGCAGCTGCTGGGCATGGGCGACATGCTCTATATGGCAGGTGGGTCAAAGATTACGCGCGTCCACGGACCGTTCGTGTCCGATGAAGAGGTGGAAGAGATCGTCAATCACCTCAAATCCTTCGGTCCGCCTGAATACATGTCCGGCGTTGTTGAAGGCCCAGATGAAGAGAAATCCAGCGATATTGACGCGGTTCTGGGCCTCGGTGGCAACACAGACGGCGAGGATGCGCTGTATGACACGGCCGTACAGGTGGTCATTCGGGACCGCAAATGTTCGACCTCCTACATCCAGCGCAAGCTCGCGATTGGTTACAATAAAGCCGCGCGACTGGTGGAGCAGATGGAAGAGCAAGGCCTCGTCTCCCCTGCAAACCACGTTGGAAAAAGAGAAATTCTGGTTCCCGAACAGCAATAGGCGCGATTTCGCGATATTACAAAACCATCCCTGTAATGTGAGCGGGCGCGGGTGTAATCCTGCGCCCGTACTGCTTAGATTGAGACCATGATGATGAAAAAACTGTTCTTTGTGCCCCTGATGTCGTTGGCAATGGCCGCGCCAGTCTGGGCTGACAAGCTTCCGCTCAGCGCGTTGGCGACTTACATCAATGGGATCAAATCGGCCACGAGCTCATTCACTCAGATTAACGATGACGGCTCTATCTCAACCGGGACGATCTACATCAAACGGCCTGGGCGCGCCCGTTTCGAATATGATCCCCCCGACAATAGCCTCGTGATCGCAGGCGGCAGTCAAGTGGCTATCTTCGATCCAAAATCCAACGTCCCGCCAGATCAGTTTCCGCTGAAGCGAACACCCCTAAACCTCATCTTGGCCCGAAATATCGACTTCAATCGGTCAAAAATGATCGTGGGTCACAAGGAGGATGGCGAAGCGACGGTTGTGAAGGTGCAAGACCCAGAGCATCCGGAGTATGGCAATATCCAGCTCAAGTTCACGGGCAATCCGGTGCAGTTGCGCCAGTGGGTGATCACGAATGATGCCGGTCAGCAGACGACAGTAATCATGCAGGAATTGAAGAAAACGAATTCCATCCCATCGAGCAAATTCAACATCGTTGTTGAAATGCAAAAGCGTGGTTTGTCGGATTAGACCCTAGATCTTTCTGCAACCAATCAGCTGAGCGCGGTACAACTCGCCGCGGTCAGCAACCTCACTTGCAATGCGCACCAACCAGGATTTCCGATTGTAGCTACCGCGCTTAAATCCGGTCCGGCCTTCGTGATAAGCGAGGTACTGATTGCGCGTGTCGAACTTGGAGATCCCCAGCCGGGCTTCGCTGCCATCCATGTACCATCCCATGAAATCGACCGCATCGCCGAACCGCTCACGTTTGGCGCGCCCTTGGTATTGATCGCGCTGGTATTCTTCCCAGGTACCATCAAGCGCTTGGCTGAAACCCAAAGCGGAAGACTGACGACCCATCGGGATGACCCCCAACGCATATCTGAACGGCGGGCGCGCGTCGGAGATAAATTTACTTTCCTGATAGATGGTGGCCATCTGAACATGGACCGGCACGCCCCATTTGCGCTCAACGCGTTTCATTTCACGCAGCCAATTGGGGTTTTGTGAAACGATGGAGCACGCATTGTCGAGATCACGCGGCGCGTCGCCGCCACCGGTTGAACCGCATGCGGCCAAGAACAAAAGAAGCGCCATAGCGCGGATGGGGTGGGTCATATACCTGCTCACGTCTGCTCAATGCCGTTTCCCGGCTTTTGCCGAACTATAGCCGATAACCGCCTTTTCGCAAAGGGTCTGCTGGTCGCAGTCAGATCAAAAAAGCGAGGGTCAGCGGCAATAGGCCGACAGACATCAAGGTTGAAACAACGACCATTCCCGCGACTGGCGGTGCGTCAGCGTCGTATTTCTCTGCGAGTAGGTATGAAGTCACCGCCACAGGCGTGGAGACCTGCAATATCAAAACCGCAGCTGCGACATGTGGCAGTTCGAAATACACTGCGGCACAGTAGGCCGAAGCAATGCAGATCACGGCCTTCGCCAAAGACAACCAAACCGCTCTGCTGACACCGCCGGGCTGAATCCGTGCGACGGCGACCCCTAAGGTGATCAACATCAACGGGATCGCCATTTGTCCAATCAACTCGATTGTGTTGGTCAGAAAAACCGGCGTCTTCCATCCTTGCCACAGAAACAAAGCCCCCAAAGCAGTGGCGCCGACCATAGGTTCCTGCACCAATTTGCGTAGACTGCCGCCGCCTGACACGAGCCAAACTCCAAGTGTGAAAGAAAAGATTCCCATGATCGCAAAAATCACGACAGCATATCCGAGCCCTTCCTCACCAAAGGCAAACAAGGCCAATGGCAGGCCAAGATTGCCGGTATTTCCAAAAATCAACGGGGCGAGATATGTCCTGATGTTAAGCTTGCATAGTTTTATCAGAACGAAAAAAGCGAGTGTCACAAGCGCATAGGCCAGCAGTGCAGCGAGTGATACGGTGCCCAGCGCATCAGGCGAGATAGTCGTGTTCATCAGCGCGACAAACACCAGCGCTGGGACAGCCAGTGTCATGGCCAAGCGGGTTACAAACTCGATTCGGTAATCGAAGCCCAATTTTACCCAAGTGAAGCCGATGGCCGCCAAGATAAAGACCGGCGCAACGATTTCCAGCACTGTCAGGAAGAGGTTCACAGACTGTTTCCCTGTTTTTGAGCCCGATTTGATGGACAAGCACGGAACGCTGGGTCTATCTAGAGTTAATAAAGGTTGCAATTGTTATGCTAAAACAACAGGCCAAGTACATGTTGGGCCAGATCGTGCGTCACAAAAAGCATCCCTTCAGGGGGGTGATCTTTGATGTTGATGCCGAGTTTTCCAATTCGGAAGAATGGTATGACAATATTCCAGAGGCTTCGCGGCCTCGGAAAGACCAACCTTTCTATCATCTTCTGGCCGAAAATGATGAAAGCTACTACGTGGCCTATGTTTCAGAGCAGAATCTGACGCCGGACATGACCGGAGAACCGGTCGATCATCCTGACCTCAGTGCCATGTTTGGGAAGTATGACGGGCACGGCAAGTACCCGCTGCAATTCGATTTCAATTAGTAGCCAAGCGCGCACCCATCCTTGCGCGGGTCTGACGCTCCGTGGAGAATGCCGTTTTCGTCGTCGATAAAGATCGCTTGCGCGCCGCCAATCGGCGTGTCCGGGATAATCACCTTATGTCCCATTTCCACCAACTCCTGACGGGTTTGATCTGAATAACCGCGCTCCACTTTCATGTCGCCTGCGTCTGAAAAGCTGCGCGGCGCATCAATCGCTTGTTGGGCATGCATTCCAAAATCCGTGAGGTTGCTCAGGAAGCGGGCGTGCCCATTGGGTTGATACGCGCCCCCCATCACGCCGAAGGGCATAATCACTTTGCCGTCTTTCTTGAGCATGCCCGGGATGATCGTGTGCATGGGGCGCTTGCCACCCATAGCTTCATTCGCGTGACCTTCTTGCAAGGTGAAGCCTGCGCCGCGGTTTTGAAACAGAATGCCGAATTTATCTGATGCGATTCCCGAACCGAAACTATGGAAGATCGAGTAGATCAAAGAGACGGCCATCCGATCCTTGTCCACAACGGTCAGATAGATCGTTTCCTTATGTACCTGCTCTGACACCGCAGCAGGTGCATCCATTGCCTTTTTGGGATCGATCAAATCAGCAAGGCGCCGGGCCGTGTCCACGTCCAGCATGTGTTCTATGCGGGTCGCATGATCTGGGTCGGCCAGGAACCTGTTGCGTGCGTCATAGGCAAGCTTTGCGACTTCGGCTTCGATATGTGCGCGCGCGCTGCCAAGCGGGTCCATTGACGCGATGTCGAAGTGAGCCAGCATATTGTTCATCAGGATCGCAGTGGCACCTTGACCATTCGGTGGATGCTCTACCAGTTCGATATCGTTATACAGGCCGGATATGGGCTGAGTGTACGCGCAGCGGGTTTGGGCAAAATCTTCGAGCGTGTGCGCGCCACCCGCCGCGCGTAGGGAATTCACCATGTCTTCAGCGATTTCACCCTCGTAAAATGCGTCACGCCCCTCAGTTGCAATCCGGCGTAAGACCTCCGCCTGTTGCGGTGCGCGGAAGATATGGCCGGGCGCAGGGGCTTTGCCGTTGACGAGGTAGAAGGATTGAGCTGCTCCGCGCGGCGTTTCTTCTGCTTCTTTCCAATCGAAGCTTGTGCGTGGTCCGACAGGCACTCCAGTTTCAGCATAGTAAATCGCCGGAGCGAGTGCTGCTTTGATCCCGAGTTTTCCGTGATCCTTGGCGAGAATGCAAAACGCATCAATTGCGCCGGGCAGTGTGACGGCTTGCGCGTCATATGCAGGCATTGTGCTATTTCCTGCGGCCCGCAGATTGGCGGCATCCAGTCCAGCAGGAGCGCGGCCGGAACCATTCAGAGCGATCACATCTTCGCTGCCTGCCGGTTTGAGGAGGACGAAACAGTCACCGCCAATGCCGGTCATTTGCGGTTCACAAATCCCAAGAAGCACGGCTGCAGAAATTGCGGCGTCGACGGCGTTCCCTCCGGCTTCCATCATCTGTACAGCAACTTTTGCAGCCAATGGGTGCGACGTGGCGCACATTCCGTTTTGGCCGAATACAGTCGAGCGGCCGGGTTGATGGAAATCGCGCATGTCATGCCTTTCAGCGATACAGGGTCGCTGCCAAGATAGAATGCGCTTGGTGAATGTCTAGGTCATGATGTCACGCAGAGATGTTCGCCGCAGAGGTTCCTCGACACCACGCATCTGGGTGGGGGCTGATTAACGCGGTGCCGAGGGAAGCTATGCAGCTACAGAAAGCAATATGCCGCTCGTTTCGGACCTGGATTTGCTCGAAGTAAGACCAATTCGCGGCAATTGAGATTTATCGGGAAACAGTAGATTTCATTAGCATGAATGGGGAAACAGTAAGGGGCCCGTATCATGAGCCTCGTTGGACGCGAAAAACCTTGCGCCACAAAGGTTTACAGGTTTCTGATCGTGAAATTCAGGATATTGGTACGCCCGCGCCGTTTGTAATCAGGTTCTGGCGCCAGTGTATGAATTAGAAACCATCCAAAACCGCCTTCTGGAAGGTCTTCACATGCGCCGTTTGCGTCCGGCAGTGACTGAACGGGCAGTTGCAGCCCGGGCATCGGCTGGCCAAAATCGGTTGTTTGCACGGTAATTCGGTCGTCAAACACCTTGAGGTCGAGCTTTATCTGTCCACCCGCACGGCCCTCATAGCCATGTTCTTCGATGTTATTGAGGACCTCCGCGAGGACAATTTCCGCGTTCCGCGCCAAATCGTCCGCTCCATGGCATCTCGCGTCAATCTGACCGATGATCGTCGTCAGTAAGTTCCGAATGTTTTGCCCACCTGTCGCGCATTGAAAACTATCTTGCAGGACGGGTGTGTCAAAAAATGCAGGATCTGCCTGATTTATGGGGCCTTCATGCTGCATCTGCGCCAGTCCCCGAAAGGGCACTGTTCAGGTCGGGATGAATGATGAACACTTGATCCATCCTAGTCAGCTTGAAGACTTTTTCGACAACCGGCGTCAATCCAGCCAGTTCCAGCTTTCTACCCTTCAGCAGCTTCAATGCGGAGACCATTGCGCCAAGGCCGCTGCTATCCATGAAATTCACTTCGGCTAGGTCGATCACCACTCTGCAGTCTGTCGCGGCGGTTGCATCCCGGAACTGATCTTTCAGGTAAATCGCACTAGCAGCATCGATCCGTTCCGAATCCGGGGTCAGCACCAAAACGCCGTTTGTTATGTCTTTCCTCAAGTTCATGTCTTGTGCTCCGCTTCAATGATGGCAAGAGTTCTAGCGGCTAAAGATTACCATTCGGTATTCGAGTTCTGCTCAATTTTAGGGAGTACGAGAATGAGACCAGTCGTCATCTCATCAGCACAGCGGACGCCCATGGCTGGGTTCCAGGGTGAGTTCGCAACTGTCGACGCGGCGACACTTGGTGGCGCCGCTATCAAGGCCGCTCTGGATGAGGTTGGGTTGAAGGGCGTCGATGAGCTGTTGATGGGATGCGTGCTGCCTGCGGGGCAGGGTCAGGCACCAGCAAGACAGGCGGGATTTCATGCGGGTCTGGGCGAGGACGTGCCAGCAACGACACTCAACAAGATGTGCGGATCAGGGATGAAAGCGGCGATGATGGCGTTTGATCAGATTGCGATTGGCCACGCTGAAACCATGGTCGCGGGCGGCATGGAGAGCATGACGCAGGCCCCCTATCTGCTACCAAATATGCGGGGTGGCGCACGCATTGGACATCAGCAAGTTCAGGATTCGATGTTCCTCGATGGATTGGAAGATGCCTATGACAAGGGCAGATTGATGGGGACCTTCGCAGAGGATTGTGCGGAGCGGTTCCAATTCACGCGTGATGCGCAGGATGACTACGCCCTCACCTCATTGAGCCGCGCACTCAAGGCGCAGGATGCAGGACACTTTGGAAGTGAAATCTCGACCGTCACAATCTCAACGCGCAAAGGCGATGTCGTCGTGGCGCGGGATGAACAGCCGGGGAAGGCAAGGCCAGAGAAGATACCGCTGTTGAAACCGGCTTTTCGTGAGGATGGAACGGTTACGGCGGCGAATTCGTCCTCAATCTCTGATGGCGCAGCAGCACTTGTCCTGGCCTCGGAGGAAACAGCCGAAGCGCGCGGCCTGCCGGTCCGGGCGCGGATTGTCGGGCATGCCAGTCATGCGCAAGCGCCGGGATGGTTTACGACGGCGCCGGTGCCAGCCGCCCGGAAACTGCTCGACCGGATTGGATGGCGGGTGGAGGACGTGGACTTATGGGAGGTCAATGAGGCCTTTGCGGTGGTGCCGATGGCATTCATGCGTGAGATGGGGGTGAGCCATGATGTCGTGAATGTCCATGGCGGGGCCTGTGCGCTGGGGCACCCGATAGGCGCGTCGGGTGCGCGGATTGTCGTGACGCTTCTCAATGCGCTGGAGACATATGATTTGAAGCGGGGTGTCGCAGCGATCTGTATTGGTGGAGGAGAAGGCACGGCCATCGCTGTGGAACGGCTGTGAGCGTATCATATCCCGATCTGCATGCGGCGATCACCAGCCTCACCGAGACAGAGAGCGACCCGATTGCCTTGATGGCGACAGTGGCCTGTGAGGTTCATCACGCGGACGTTCGGTTTGACTGGACAGGGTTCTACCGGGTCGTTGCGCCGGAGTTGATGAAGATCGGTCCCTATCAGGGCGGGCATGGATGCCTGACGATCCCGTTCTCACGCGGGGTCTGCGGGGCGGCGGCCAGAACGGGAGAGATCCAGCTGGTGCCGGATGTTGAGGCATTTGAGGGCCACATCGCCTGCGCGTCTTCGACCCGCTCGGAGCTGGTCTTGCCGGTCTTTGATGGGGCTGGTGATCTGATTGCGGTGTTTGATATCGACAGCGATCAACCCGATGCGTTCACCGGACAGGATGCGCGTGAGCTAGACCGTATTTTGGCGTCGGTTTTCGGGAAGCTGTGATCCCCCGCATGCGGGGGATTTTATAAGGCATTGATAACGCTCAACTAAGTGATTTCTTCAGACTTTTTTAACCGACCAAAAATCCGCGCGCGTCAAGCGTCGCGCAGCGGCCGTCTGCGCAGGGCGTAGACATTGGACAGAACCAATGCACTGATCACGATTGCGCCCCCAACAAGCGTCATGAGGCCGGGGTTTTCACCGATGACCGCCCAGACCAGCAAGGGCGCGAGGATCGATTCCAGAAGGATCAACAGGGAAACCTCGCCTGCACTGATATAGCGCGGCCCGAGTGTCAGAAGGCAGCTCGCAGCCCCGATGAACAGACCATGCGCCAGAAAGAGCGGCCATTGCGGCACGAAGGCAGGCAGGGGCGTTGTTATCAGGCCAAGCACAATGGCGGCCCCGAGATAAGCGATGGGAATGGCCGGGATCATGGAGACGTCCTTGACCCGCCGCACGGCTGTGAGGGCAGCGGCATAGGCGATAGACACATAGAGCGCACATAGATCGCCTTGCCAGGAGGCACTGTCACTTTCATGCGAGCCGAAGGCAATCACGGCGAGCCCTGCCATGACGACTGCCATGGTGAGGATCATGCGCAGGCTGATGGGCTCTGACAGAAAGATCCGGCTGAACAGCGTCGCGAAAATCGGCATTGCGGCCAGAATGAAGACGACATTGGCCACGCTTGTCCACGTGATCGCGTAGACAAAACCGATATTGGTTGACCCGAGAAGCAGGATGTAAATCAAACCCGCGCGGCCCGTGCGTAACACGGCGGAAAAGGCAGCCCAGCCCTGAAACAGGGCAACGAGCAAAAGGATAATGCCGCCCGAGATCAAGCCCCGCCAGAAAGAGGTGACCAGAGGCTCGGCCACGATCAGCCGTACAAACAAGGCGTCTGGAATGACCAACAAGACACCTAAGGTCGTGATCAAGAGGCCTTTTGCGTGGGATGACATGTGAAAGCCGTGGCGGCTTTGCGCGGTGTTGTAAAGCGAAACTTGCGCCGGTTGCGACACCCCAATGCCGTCTGATCAGTGCGGCGAGCTGAAGCATTGGACAGGGCTGTGCCTTGGTCTATCTGACTGTTTTGAAGCTATTATCTCACGGGCCCAGCCCCTAACCCCGCGCGCGAGACCTCAACAAATGCTGATGAACAAGGCTGCTGATTTCGAGCGGCTTGACGACATAAATCTGATCTGGACCCAACTCGCGCAAGCGCTTGAACCTCTAGGCATCGAATTTCTGAATTATCTGACGGTAGACAAGGATTTCAGCGCACCTGCACTGCTGAGCAATATCGAGCAGATTTACAGCGACCAATCGCCAAAGCAGGATCCGTTTCTGTCGCATTGCTGTGACAGCTACGAAATCACATTGACCGGGGCGGATTACCTGCGCGATTACCCCTATCTGCCACCTGAGGCGCAGATCTTTATTCAAGAAGCCGAGCGGACGGGCTTTCGTACGGGGATCGGGATTCCGATGCGGTTGCGCGGCTCGGAACGGTTTGGCGGATTCAATCTGGGAACCCGCATGGCGCGCGAGGCTTTCGAGAGGCAGGTCTTGCCGCGCAAGGAAGAGCTGCGTCTGTTCTGTCTGTTGATCCATCGCCGGATCGAGGAGTTATCCGTGGAAGAGCCCGCGCCGCCGACCAGCGAGGAGGCGTATCTGATCGCCTCGGGCCTCAGTCGCAAAGAATGCGCGCGATTGTGCGATATATCTCCCAATACGGTGTCGGAATACATGAAGGCGATCTACGCCAAACTGGGCGTCAATGATCGCGTGAAGCTGGCACGGTTGCTGCAAGACAAAGATGTCCGGCCCGAAAGATAGTTGTGCAGTGGCGGATCGCTCTGGGCGTCCCGCGCGCTGTAGGTGGCAGGGTTTTGCAGCTGCGTTAACCACACTGTAAGGCGCGGTTGGCTAGCGTCAGGCATGATCTCCACGCTTCGTCTTTTGCTGCCTGCGTTGATCCCATCCTGGCGGTTTTTCAAAACTATCGCGCCCTCGCCGCGGGTGGAATGGCGCGCAGATGGGGCGTGGCATGCGTTTCGGCCGAGGCCTGATCATGTCTCGTTCGTTCAGATGTTAGCGCGGCTGTTTTGGAACCCGGATTGGAACGAGGCGCTATACGCTGTCAGTCTGGCAGAGCGCTTGGCAGAGGCGCCGACAGATCATGCGCGCGACGAGATGTTTCGCCTGATCGCCGGTCAATGCCCGACGGCGACCGCGATTGAGTTCCGGGTGCTGTTTGTGACGCGCTGTCAGGCCGAGCTTCTCTATCGTTCCCCGCGCAGGGATCTGGCAGAGCGCGTGACGTGAGCATGGACGCCGCGCTGCGGATGACCGAGCTTTTGCTGGCGCTGGCGTTCCTTCAGCACAGCGCTGAGCATCTGGTCGGGCCGCGCGTGGAGAAGGCGCTTTTCGGGCTGCGGGGGGTTTTGTGCCTGCTTCTGCTGGCAGGGGTACAAACGGCGGCCGTCCTGCTGGGCCTGTGCCTTTTGCACCTTGTCATTCTGCACAGGTTTCAGGGGCCTTATAATGGCGGCAGCGACCGGATGGGCGGGCTGGTTCTGGCCTGTCTGAGTTTGGCGCATTGGCTGCCGGGTGCCTTGTGGCAGGAGGTGGCTTTTGCCTATCTGGGGGTGCAATTGACCCTGTCCTATGTCGTGTCCGGCCTTGTCAAACTGCGCAACCCTGACTGGCGCCGGGGGACGGCGCTGTCGGATGTGTTTGCGTTCTCTGCCTATCCGGTCAGTGAAGATTTGCGAGGGTTGGCATCGCGGGGCCGGTTGATGTGGGCGGGGTCATGGGCGGTCATTCTGTTCGAGGCACTCTTTCCGCTGGCCTTGATCTTCCCCCTCAGTTTGGCGGTTGCGCTGCTGATCGGGGCGCTGTTTCATTTGACCAATGCGTGCCTGTTTGGATTGAACCGGTTCTTCTGGATATGGCTCGCGGCTTACCCGTCCCTGATCTGGCTGCAGGCGCGGTTGATCTTGTGAGTTTGGCGCGCGGAATGGGCCTAGATTTCAACCGCAGCCTGACGGGCGATCTGCGTCAGGTCGGGCTGGCCTTCGGGGCCGATCACGACATAATCTGCGCCGTTCCCCGTCCATGAGACGAAGTCGAACCCGTTGATTGTCTGGTCTTTCAGCGGCGTTTCCGTGCCCTCTGGTTTGCCGCTTTGCTGCAGGCAGAGGGCGATGACGGTGCCGTCTTCGAGGCGGTACATCAGTTGCGCGACCGGTTTGCCATTGGCCACCAGAAGGCGGCCGCCTTCGAAGGTCAGGCCGAACCCGCTCAGATCGGGGATCGAGAAGGTGGCGCCGATGGTTTTGCCGAGCCATGCCTCGATATGATCGGATTCATCTGCGCCGACCTCGACCAGATGGCGGCCCTGACTGGCGTAGACGGCGTGGTAATCGGCGATATCGGCCAGCCAGCCTGCGGTTTGCACGGGTGTTGTCTGGTCCTTGATCATGTAGCCGGAGATGCCACCAATCGCGAGGAAGACCAGACTGGCGGCAATCAGGCCGCGGATCGGGCGGGGCGTATTGGCCGCTGGCGCAGGCAAGTCTGCCGCCTTGATCTGCTGCGCCAATGCGAAAGGGACGGGGGCGTCGAGCTCTTCTGCGAATGTGTCCTGCAACAGGGCCTCGGCCTCCATCAGCGCGTCAAGCTCGGCTTGGGCGTCGGGGTCGCTGGCCAGACGGGCCTCCACGCGCGCGGTTTCGCTCGCGTCCAGTTCGCCGTCGAGATAGGCGCTGAGTTGTTCGGAAAAATCTGTCATTGCGCCACATACTCCCCGCTTGAGAGCCCCGCGACAATCAGTTTTCGCGCGCGGTGAATGCGGCTCATTACGGTGCCAATCGGTACGTCCAGAAGTTCGGAGACTTCGCGGTAACTGTAGCCTTCCGCGCAGACGAGCATCAGCGGTTGGGCCAGATCGGGTTCAAGGTCGGAGACGCGCTGGCGGACCTGCGCGGCGGTCAGGGTTGTTTCCGCATCCCCGGCTGCCTGCAATTCCGTTGCCTCCTCGGCCGGGACCTGACCTTCGCCTTGCCGCACTTTGCGTTTGCGGATTTCACTGACCCAGAGATTGCGCACGACCCGGAACATCCAGCGGTCCAGCGGCTGGGACGGATCATATTGCTGCCAACGCTGCAAGGCGGTGGTGCAGGCCTCTTGCAGAAGATCATCCGCATCGGGGCCTGAGCGCGTCAGGCTCAGGGCAAAACGGCGCAGACGCGGCAAGAGCTTGATCATCTCTGATTTGAACGCGTCAGGGGTCATTGTAGCCGGGTGGTTAGGTTGAAAAAGCGAAGAGCCGTTGCCCCATAGTTTCCCCGCCTTTGATGGCTTTTTCAATGGTCTATTCTGCGCCATCCCAATCGCCCTTGGAAGATAAATGCCGGGTGCCCACGCCAGAGGGGGTCGTGGGCACCCGACGCCGGAGATCACTTGGCCAAATGCCAAACACCACCTACACCGTCACCTGTTGTGTCTCCGGGTTTCGCGTCACCGGCCCAGAAATAAAGCGGTGCGCCATTCTTGGCCCATTGCATGGTGCCGTCTTTGCGTTTGATCAGGGCAAATCCCGCAGCAGGAGCCTTCGCGCCGGCTTTGGCGAGATAGGGAGGCCAGCTGCCGGCGCAGCCGCCGTAGCAATTGGATTTGCCTTTGCTGTCTTTATCGAATGTGTAAAGCGTCATGCCATTCGCGCCGGTGAGAATGCTGTGCCCTGCGACGAGCGTCACATTGCTCAATTCAGAGGTCAGGTCCGATGTGGCGGATGCGGAATAAGCGTCTTCGCAACCTGCGACGAGAAAACCTACGGTCAATGCGGCAATCAATTTCATTTTGTAACTCCTTTGGTGTTTGAATGAGCAACCTCATCAGCCGCTCTCACTGGGGTTACGCAACAGCCGGAGAGTTTATTCTCGCGGCGAGAAAGTTTTTTGCGAAATATGGCTTATTTTCTAATAAACCACTGAATTACATCACTTAAAAATTACAAATTTTAAACCTGCGACCTGCCGCATCGCGCCGATTTTTCTTGCGCGACTCGGAAATTTCCTGTTTCGTGAAAAAAGCGAAGAAAATTTCACCGCAAAGCCAAAAGACTGGTGCCATGTTGCATTCCGATCCGTCTCAGCCACAATCGCTTGGCGCCGATCTTCGGGCGCTGCGTAAAGCGCGTGGACTGACGATTGTCGATCTGGCGGAGACGCTTGGCCGCTCGGTGGGCTGGTTGAGCCAGGTTGAGCGAGGCATGTCTGAGCCGAGCGTCACCGATCTGCGCGGGATGGCGCGGGCCATGGATGTGTCTGTTTCCAGCCTGTTTCGTCAGGAAGCTGTCTGCGCGCGGGAGCAGGGCTATGTGGTGCGCGCTGACACTCGCAGACCTATCGGATCCCGCGAAGAGGGGTTGATCGAGGAATTGCTGTCCCCCGACCTGACCGATGATTTCGAAGTCGTGCATTCCACGTTCGAACCCGGCGCGCGGATCGCTGAAGCCGTAACGCGTGAGACGCAGGAAGTGGGCTATGTCGTGTCGGGCAAGCTTGATGTCACGATCAGCGATGTGACCCACACCCTTGGTGCAGGCGACAGTTTCCGCCTGCGCGGCGAGCCCTATAAATGGCATAACCGATACACAGAGCCAGCCGTGCTGATCTGGGTCATCTCACCGCCGGTGTATTGATCTATGTCTTGGGAGGGATGGGTCATATTCGCGCTGTTCTGGGTGGTCTTCGTCACTACGCCGGGACCCAATGCGGTGAATTGCATACAGAATGGCATGGCGCACGGGTTCAAACGCGCCCTCTGGGGTGTGCTGGCGATCCTGACACAGGCATCGCTGTTCCTGATCCTGTCTGCAGCGGGGATAACGGCGCTTCTGGCCTCCGCTCCGGAGGCGTTTTTCTGGGGCAAGCTGATCGGCGCGGCCGTTCTGATCTATCTAGGTCTGCGTGGCTGGATGAATGCGGGCCGCCCTGTGGCGCCGCGAAATGTGTCAGCCAAATCAATCTATGGCCGTGCCTTTTTGATCGCCACGATCAATGTGAAATCGGTGACGGGCTATTTCGCAGCCTTCACGCAATTCGTGCAGCCTGACGTGCCCGTCTGGTCGCAGATGTGGGTGATCATGCCGACCGCGCTGCTTATCACTGCGGCAAGTTACACGACATTTACAGCGATCGGCGCGGGCATTGGCCGATCGGCTTTGAGCGCGATCCTGAATGTCTGGGTGCGCCGCGTGATGGCCGCATGCTTCGTGATCTATGGCGTCGTTCTGGGCAGCGCCAACACACCGGGGAGGGCGTGATGTTCAAAGGCAGATGCGAATGCGGTGCTGTGGCCTTTGAGGTGCCCGAGTTGCGCGAAGAGGTGACGTTTTGCCATTGCAGCCAATGCAGGCGCACGAGTGGGCATCAATGGGCTGCCACGCGCGCGCCGTTTGCCTCACTGACATTCACGGCGGAGGACGGGCTGACTTGGTACAATTCTTCCGATTTTGCCAAGCGCGGGTTTTGCAACCGCTGCGGCTCCAGCCTGTTTTACCGGATGAACGAAGAAGATGGCATCGGTATCGCGGCGGGCTGCATCGAGGCGCCTAACCCGCTGAAACCGGGTAAGCACATCTTTGTCGCTGATAAGGGCGACTATTATAACATCGCGGCCGATGCGCCGCATATCGAGAAATACTAAGGGAGCACCACTCATGTCTGATTTTCCAACTACGGCCCGCGTGGTCATCATCGGCGGCGGTGTCGTCGGGACCTCGACCCTTTATCATCTGGCCAAAGCAGGCTGGAAAGACTGCGTGCTTCTGGAAAAGAATGAGCTGACGGCCGGTTCTACATGGCACGCGGCGGGGAACTGCCCGAACTTCGCAGGATCCTGGGGCGTGATGAACATCCAGCGCTACGGGTTGGAGATGTACCGCACGCTGGCCGATGACGTCGATTATCCGATGAATTACCACGTCACCGGTGCCCTGCGTCTGGCGCATTCGAAAGAGCGGATGCAGGAGTTTGAGCGCGTCGCGGGCATGGGTCGTTATCAGGGCCTGCAAATGGACATCATGACGCCCAAGGAAATGCAGGAGCTGAACCCGTTCATGGAGATCCATGATCTGGAAGGCGGTCTGTGGGATCCGCTGGACGGTGACATTGACCCTGCGCAGCTGACGCAGGCTTTGGCCAAGGGCGCGCGGGATGCGGGCGGGCGGATTGAGCGGTTCTGTCCGGTCACCGGGATTGATCGCGACGGCGACGAGTGGGTCATCAAGACGGAGAAGGGCGACATTCGCTGCGAGAAAGTCGTGAACTGTGCCGGTTATTATGCGCAGCGCGTGGGCGAGATGTTCAAGCCTTTTGGCGGGCGCACAGTGCCGATGGTTGTCATGTCGCACCAGTATTTCCTGACAGGTCAGCTGCCCGAGTTGGAGGCGTGGACCAAGGAGAAGGGGCACAAGATGCCCATGATCCGTGACGTTGATGTCAGCTATTATCTGCGTCAGGACAAGGCCGGTTTGAACCTCGGGCCGTATGAGCGCAATTGTAAGGCGCATTGGGTGACGCCTGATGATCCGATGCCGGAAGATTTCTCCTTCCAGCTCTATCCTGATGATCTGGAGCGGCTGGAATACTACATTGAAGACGCAATGGAGCGTCTGCCACTGCTGGGCGAAGGCGGGGTGGAGCGCAACATCAATGGGCCAATTCCTTATGCGCCAGATGGCTTGCCGATGATCGGTCCGATGCCCGGCGTCAAGAACGCGTTTGAGGGGCATTCTTTCACCTTCGGGATCGCGCAAGGTGGGGGCGCGGGCAAGGTGCTCAGCGAATGGATCATGCATGGTGAGACGGAAGATGACATGTGGGCCGTCGATCCGCGCCGTTACACTGATTACGCCGATCATGACTATTGCCTGTCCAAGGCGTTAGAGACTTACGGTCATGAATATGCGATGCATTTCCCGCATCACGAATGGCCTGCGGGGCGCGACAAGAAACTGTCGGCCAACCATGCGGCTCTGCTCGCCTCTGGTGCGCAAATGGGCGCCTACAATGGCTGGGAGCGGGCCAACTGGTTTGCCAAGGACGGGGATGACACCTCTGAGGACGCGACCCAGACCTGGGATCGCAATGGCCCGTGGGAAGCGCGTATCAAGGAAGAGGTCGAGGCGTGCCGTGACGGTGTCGGTGTGCTCGATATGCCGGGCTTCTCCCGGTACACGCTGACCGGTGCGGGGGCCGCGGAATGGCTGCGTGGGCAGATTGCGGGGGCTTTGCCGAAAGTGGGCCGCATGAACCTTGGTTATTTCACGGATTCGCGCGGGCGGATCGTGACGGAAGTGACCATCATTCGTTTCGGCGAGGATGACTTCTGGCTGATGACCGCGGCGGTTGCGCAATGGCATGATCTGGAATTCCTGAAAGGACGCTTGCCGGCTGACGGGTCCCTTACGATGACCGACATTACCAAGGACTGGTCGGTTGCTTTGGTCACAGGCCCAAAGTCGCGCGATCTCATCGCGGGGCTTGCGCCAGATGCAGATCTGTCCACCGGATGGTTGACGCATCAAGACAGCGAGATTGCGGGCAAGCCGGTCAAACTGATGCGCATCTCTTTTGCGGGGGAGTTGGGCTGGGAAGTCCACAGCGCCTTTGATGACAGTGCCGCTGTCTATGATGCGGTACGCGGTGCCGGGGCCACACCATTTGGCATGTATGCGCTGAATTCCATGCGTCTGGAGAAAGGCTACCGCACGTGGAAGGGCGATCTGTCGACCGATTACACATTGCTGGAAGGCGGAATGGAGCGATTTATTCGCTTCGACAAACCGCAGGATTTCCCGGGCAAGCAGGCCTTGCTAAACGAGAAGCAGCAGGGCCGCAAGAAGGGCTTCGTGACGATGGTGATGGAGCCGGGCGTGCAGGATGCGCCGTATATGTCGACCGTCTGGAATGGTGATGAGGTCGTGGGCGAGGTCACCTCATCGGGGATGGGATATCGCACCGGCAAGTGTATCAGCCTCGGAATTGTAAAGGATGAACTGGCAGCGCCCGGAACAGAGCTTGAGGTCGAGGTCTTTGGCAAACGGCTGAAAGCGGTTGTGCAGGAAGATCTGCCGATCTGGGATCCTGAAAACGAGCGTATTCGCGCATGACACGTGTCGCGTTCTTGATCAAAGGCGGGCCCGCCCACCTCCCTTCCGCGCTGTGCGCGTCACCAAAGGGGGCGCCGCTGCGCGGCGCTTGGGGGCCCGCATGAGCATCACGATTCTGGATGGTGGCATGGGTCAGGAACTGATTGCGCGCACCGGCAAAGCCACCGGTTTGTGGTCCACACAGGCTTTGATGGATGCGCCCGAGATGGTCCGCAGCGTGCATGACGACTTTTTCGCCGCCGGCGCCGAGATTGCCACCACCGACACCTATGGCGTCTTGCCCGACCGGCTGGAGGCACATGGGATCAGTGCAAGCCTTGCGGACCTGTCGGAGCGCGCTTGCCAGATCGCATGTGACGCACGTGATGCGCATGGGTCAGGCCTTGTCGCGGGCAGTTTGGGACCGCTCGGGTTTTCATATCAGCCGGACAAGGCCCCGCCAGCGGAACAAGCGGCTGAAGTATATGCGCGCGTCGCCGCGCTGCATTTACCCTTCGTCGACATCCATGTGCTGGAAACGATGTCCTCTGTCGATCAGGCGCGCGGCGGTCTGATGGGCGCAGGCACGACCGGCAAGCCTGTTTGGGTGGCTCTGTCGGTCGATGACGGGAATGGCAGCAAGCTGCGCTCCGGCGAGGCGCTGACCGATGTGCTGCCGGTGCTCGCAGAGCACCAGCCAGACGCTGTGTTGATCAATTGCTCGCGCCCGGAAGCTGTCAGCCAAGCTGTGCCCGTCCTTGCGGGATGCGGCGCGCGCGTTGGCGCCTATGCCAACGGCTTCACAGGAATATCAGACGCGTTTGATCACATCGGCGCAACGGTCGATCTTTTGTCAGCGCGCACGGATCTGGGACCAGAAGCCTATGCGGATTTCGCAGAAGATTGGGTCGCCTCCGGTGCGACGATCATTGGCGGCTGTTGCGAGGTGGGGCCCGCGCATATCGCGGAACTGAAGCGGCGATTGTCATGAAGCTTCCACTGCAGACACAAGAGCTGATCACCCGGTGGCGCCTCGGTCATCTGGCCACGGTCACGCCGGGCGGTCGGCCGTCGGTCAGCCCGAAAGGGACGTTCATCGTGGTCGATGACAGCACGCTCGCCTTTGGTGAGATCCGCTCCCCGCAGACGGTCACGAACCTGACCCATAACCCGGAATGCGAGATCAATTTCGTTGACGCATTCACGCGCAAGGGCGCGCGCATCCGAGGCCAAGGGCGCATGGTGCGCCGGGACACGGCCGCGTTTGACGCGCTTTACCCGGCATTCGAAGAGATCTGGGGTGAGCTGTGCGATCGGATGAACCTGATCGTAAAAATCGATGTCACCGAGGTGAAGCCTCTGACCACCCCACCCTATGACACCGGCGCGACCGAAGAAGAGATGATCGCGCTCTACAAAGCAAAGTTTTTGGAGATGTACCCATGAGCCTTCCCACATCTGCGCGCGTCGTCATCATCGGCGGCGGCGTCATTGGCTGTTCTGTTGCTTACCATCTGGCCAAACAGGGCTGGAAGGACATTGTGCTTTTGGAGCGCAAGCAGCTTACATCCGGAACCACATGGCATGCGGCGGGTCTGATCGCCCAGCTACGCGCAACCAAGAACATGACCAAGCTCGCGAAATACAGTCAGGAGCTCTATGGCGAGTTGGAGGCCGAGACTGGCGTGGCCACCGGTTTCAAACGGTGCGGGTCGATCACCGTTGCGTTGACCGAAGAGCGGTTGGAGGAGATCAACCGCCAAGCCGCCATGGCGCGGTCATTCGGGGTGGAGGCTGAGCCGATCTCAGCCGAGGAGGTCAAGAAGCGCTACGAGCATATCAATATCGAGGGTGTCACCGGCGGTGTCTATCTGCCCTTGGATGGGCAAGGCGACCCGGCCAATATCGCGCAGGCGCTGGCCAAAGGCGCGCGCCAGAACGGGGCGTTGGTGAAAGAGGGCTATCTGGTCACCAGCATCCAGAAAGACGGGCGTCGCGTGACGGGTGTCACCTGGGAAGACAAAAACGGTGAGACGGGCAAGATCGCCTGCGAGCACGTCGTCAATTGCGGTGGCATGTGGGGGCACGGCGTTGGCAAAATGGCGGGCGTCAATGTGCCGCTGCATAGCTGCGAGCATTTCTACATCGTGACCGAGAACATCCCCGGCCTGACGCAGATGCCGGTTCTGCGGGTGCCGGATGAATGCGCTTACTACAAGGAAGATGCGGGCAAGATGCTGCTGGGCGCGTTTGAACCGGTCTCAAAGCCCTGGACCTTGGACATTCCGAAGGACTTTGAGTTTGACCAGTTGCCAGAGGATTTCGACCATTTCGAGCCGATCCTGGAGGCTGCCGTCGAGCGGCTGCCGATGCTGGCAGAGGCGGGGATACATACGTTCTTCAACGGCCCGGAAAGCTTTACGCCAGATGATGCCTATCACCTTGGCCTCGCACCGGAGCTGGATAATTTCTGGGTTGCGGCGGGCTTCAATTCCATCGGCATCCAATCCGCCGGTGGTGCAGGGCAGGCGCTGGCGCAATGGATGGAGGCGGGCGAAAAGCCCTTTGATCTGGGCGATGTGGACATTTCCCGCATGCAGCCGTTTCAGGGCAACAAGACCTATCTGTTTGAGCGTTCCAAGGAAACGCTGGGGCTGCTTTACGCCGACCATTTCCCTTACCTTCAGAAGAAAACCGCCCGGGGCGTGCGGCGGACGCCGTTCCACAATCACCTGTTGGATCGCGGCGCGGTGATGGGGGAGCTTGCCGGATGGGAACGCGCCAACTGGTTTGCGCGGGAAAATCAGGAGGCCAGATATGACTACTCCTGGAAGCGGCAGAATTTCTTCGACAATGTGCGCGAAGAGCACATGGCCGTGCGCCAGAATGTCGGGCTTTACGACATGTCGTCTTTCGGGAAAATCCGCGTTGCGGGCCGCGATGCGGAAGCGTTTTTGAACTTCGTGGGTGGCGGAAATTACTCGGTGCCCAATGGCAAGATTGTCTACACGCAATTCCTCAATTCCCGTGCCGGGATCGAGGCGGATGTGACAGTGACGCGCCTGTCAGAGCATGACTATATCGTGGTCACGCCTGCTGCGACACGGCTTGCTGATCAGACCTGGATGGAGCGGATCGCGCGGGCGCGTGATTTTGATGTGACGATCATGGATATGACTGCGGGTGAGGGTGTCCTTGCGGTGATGGGGCCACGGTCACGTGAATTGCTGGAGAGCGTGTCTTCGGGTGACTTTTCAAACGAGACCAACCCGTTTGGGACCGCGCAGGAGGTGGAGATCGGCATGGGCCTCGCCCGTGTGCACCGCGTGACCTATGTGGGTGAGCTGGGTTGGGAGGTTTACGTCTCTGCCGATCAATGCGGGCATGTGTTTGAAACGCTCGCGGAGGCTGGCCATGATTTCGGGATGCGTCTGTGCGGTATGCATATGATGGATACCTGCCGGATCGAGAAAGGGTTCCGCCATTTCGGTCACGACATCACCTCGGAAGATCATGTGATGGAGGCGGGTCTGGGCTTTGCGGTCAAAAAGGACAAAGCGGATTACATGGGCCGCGACGCGATCCTCGCCAAGCAGGATGAGGGGCTGCAGATGCGCCTTCTGCAGTTCAAGCTGACCGATTCCGAGCCGCTTCTGTATCACGCGGAACCCGTGATCCGGGACGGCGAGATTGTCAGCTATCTGACCTCCGGCGCTTACGGGCATTTCGAAGGGGCCGCGATGGGGATGGGTTATGTGCCCTGTCCGGGTGAGAAGCTTGCCGACGTGTTGGCATCGACCTTCGAGATCGACGTGGCGGGTACACGGGTGAAGGCGGAGGTGTCGTCCAAACCGTTCTACGATCCGACGTCGGAACGCGTGAAGGTCTGATTTTTTCGGGGTGGGTGCCCGTCGCACCGGCCCCGATGGTCTGCGCGGGCTAGCGTGCCTCCGGGCGATGTTTGAAGCTGATCGCCAAACGGTTCCACGCGTTCATCTGCGAGATGATGAGCGTGAGATCGACCACTTGTTCATTGGTGAAATGGGCCGAAAGCGCGTCAAACAGCGCATCCGGTGCGCCCGTTTCTGAAATCATGGTGACCGCTTCGGCCCATGCGAGGGCTGCTTTCTCGGCCTCTGTGAAGAATGGGGCCTCGTGCCAGACCGTCAGGCAATCCAGCCTTTGCTGCGTTTCACCTGCTTTGCGGGCCTCTTGCGTGTGGAGATCGACGCAATAAGCGCAGCCATTCAGCTGCGATACCCTCAGCTCGATAAGCGCTCTGAGTGGTTCGGAAATCGAAGGCATATGCGCTTTCGCTTTGAACATGGCTTGGATCGCCGCGCCGTTGATGGCGGCATAGTCAAGGCGTCCGATCATCTCATCTATCTCCTGCAAACTGTGTCAGAAGCATACACTAGATGACTTTGTCATCGCCCGCTGCCAAATAATCACGGATGCGGGCTTCTGGTCGAACAGGGCAGCGCGCCTGAGAGGGTCAGGTCTGGAGCCTTTGGCGCAGCAAAGCCAGGCTGGTATCAAACAGTGTCACGTCTTCCTGCGCCCGCGCTGCCAGTTGCGCGCCTTCGATCAGGGCCAAGGCGGCAGCGGCTTCGGCGGCCGGGTCTTGCACATCTGCGATGGATTTGTCCGTTTCGCCCTCGGTGAACACCGCGCTTAGCCAGCCGATCAGCATTTCGCGAAAGGCGGCGATCTCCGTGATGACGGGGGCGGAGAGGCTCTCGCGGCTGATGGAGAAGGACACGCACAGGCAAAGGCTTTTGCCGCCTTTCAATGCGTCGCGGTAAAATTCAACGAGTGCGTTGAGCCGCGCACCGGCTGTATCGTGCTGTTGGGCAATCTCTGCGCAAGCCGAGGCCAGCGTTTCGTGATAGCGCTGCATCAACGCGACAGACAGGGCCGCTTTTGTTGGGAAATGGTGATGGATGCTCGCTTTGCGAATCCCCACATCCTCCGCCAGATCGGCATAGCTGAACCCATCAAAGCCGCGCGCACGGGCGGCGGCTTCAGCTGAATTCAACAGGGATGTTCTTGTATCAGTCGACATGGCTCTCTACTCGGTTTCAACGCTATTTAATGCGATTTCAGCGGCGTCCAGTGCGCCTTCCAGAAAACCCCCAAATGTCGCAGAAGTTTCACTGCCGCTCAAAATTAAAGCACCATTCCAGAGGTTTTGAACCGCAGAAGGCAGTCCGTAATGCGGATGCGCGAAGAGCGGCGCTTGATCCTCCGTGGTGGCAGTGTGCTTGTCTTGCGCCCAGTCCTTGAGCAGCAGCTTGCGCGGCTCTTGCGCCTGCGGGCCAAAGAGGCGGGCGAGTTGCGCGCAGATATGCTGGCGCAGTAAGGCCGCGTCGGTGCGCTGTTCGGGTGCGACACCGATGAAGCCGAACAGCGCGAAAGGGCCGCCATCTGCAGGAGAGGCGTCGTGGATTTCGACCATGGGGCCGTAGCGGCTGCTGGCATCGCCCGATAGCCCGGCCTGACGCCAGAATGGGCTGTCATAGACGGCAACGGCTTTGGCCTGCCCGGCCATCCATGTCGGGATTGCACGCATGGCGTCTATGGCGCTTTGAGGCAGGTCGGGCGCGAATGTGATCGTCTGCGCGGCAAGGCGTGGCGGCAGAGCGAGGACGACCTTCTGTGCCGTGATCGCAGTCCCGTTTGATGCGAGGGCGCGGATCCCGTCAGGGGTTTGCGCGAGATGAGAAATCGGCGTGCCGCGCAGCGTGCTCTCCTTTGGCAGAGATACGGCAAGGCGTTCAGTCAGTGCATCCAGACCGCCTTTCAGACGCAAAGAGCCTTGCATGGACGCAAACCCCCGTCCGCGTTGCACCCGCCCGGCTTGATCTTCAAAGAGCAGATCGCCTTGCGCAAATTGGTCAAACGCCTCCAGCCCCAGCCGTTGGATCAAAGACGCGATGCGGGGTTGGCCGGGCCAGAACCACGCCGGGCCAAGATCGAATGTCTGATCCGCAACCCTGCCGGTCTTGATGCGCCCGCCAAACCTGTCCCGCGCCTCGGCAAGGACGACGTCACGCCCCGCAGTGTGCAATTGCTCCGCGAGGCTGAGGCCGCACAGCCCACCGCCGATAATCAGGATGTCTGTCTGCATTTATACTGCGGGTGGCTTGGCGAAGGGCAGGTGACCGGTTTTCATCCAGACCTTTGCCCCGTCCTTGCCCGCCGTTGCGCGGAGCGGCACACCGTCTGGCAGACGGAGCCAGGAGCCTTTGCGCAGTGTATCGTCACTTTCGGACATGCTGCCGGATATCATCAGCACCTCAATTCCGCCCGCAACCTCGACAGTGAGCTGCGCGCCTGCGTCAAGGTGATGGTAGGTCACGTTTTCCTGTGCGTCTTTGTGGAGCAGGGCCGTCGCGACGCCGTTTTGCGGTTTGCCCAGCTCCTCCGCCATGTTTTTGCGGAATTGCGTGCGGTCTGCCATGTCGAACTGCCAGAGCTTCACAAAGATCGTGCAACCCGGTTCCGATCCCGGCGTGTGGGAGGAGGTCGGTGGATTGCGCACGTAGGTCCCTTCCGGAAAATCGCCATGTTCGTCCTGAAAGACGCCATCGAGCACGATGAATTCCTCCCCTCCGGTATGCGTGTGGGCTGAGAAATGGCTGTCAGGTGCATAGCGCACAATCGTCGTGGCGCGCGCCACTTCGCCGCCGATCCGGTCAAGCATGCGACGATCCACACCGGGCATGGGAGAGGCGAGCCAGTCGACCTCGTCAGAGTGAACAAGCGCGCGGGTTGAGAAATCTGCATTCAATTCCATTGTGGTCTTCCTTTATGTGCCAGAGCTGCGCCTTATCCGGAGATTGAGGGGCGCGCGGCCAGTCTTGCGCGCCATGCGGTCAGGTGTGTCAGGGTTTGTGGTATCTCAACTTTGGCAAAATCCGCAAAGGCCAGCGCGGCGAATGCGGTGATATCGGCAATCGAAAAAGCGTCACCGGCAAGATAGTCGTTCTCTGCCAGCACGCCGTCAAGATAGGTCATGGTGCGTGCGGCGACCTGTTTTTGTTTGTTGCCCCATTCAGCGCATTGGTCAGTTTCCAGCTCCGGGCCGAGGCCGGGCGTTGCATGGTGAAAATAGGTGCCAACGGCATTCAGAAGGCCCTGTTCTGCGCGCAGGTTCATCATCGCAATGCGCGCGCGGTCCTTTGGGGTTTCGCCGGTCAGGGAGGGGCCGTCAAAAGCCGCGTCAATGTATTCGGTGATCGCGTTGCACTGGGAAATGCAGGAGCCATCATCGAGTTCCATATATGGCACCGTCGCATCCGGGTTTTTGGCCAGGAAATCCGGCGAGCGGTGCTCGGCGGCCATAACGTCGACCGGAATAAACTGTACTTTATCCGTGACGCCTTTTTCCGCCAATGCGATCCGTACACGCGCGGGGTTTGGGAAGCCCTCAGTATCGTAAACTTTCATCATTCATGTCCTTCATTCGGTTGCCATGAAATAACTACCTATCAATAGGTAGGTAATTTTGCAACCCGAGATCCCGATGTGGCTGCGCGGCTCACCTGTTTGTGAATGTGCCGGGTATTTTCGCTGGGGGCGCGCATGGCACGAAACACAGAGACGCGATCAATCAGCGCTTGCCTGTCGGAGAAGACGGTGATGAATGACGGTATGAGCGTTTCTCAAACAGATGATGCCGGTGACACGGCTGCGGGCTTTGCCTTTGCGTTTTCCGCCTATTTCCTGTGGGGTTTTCTGCCGCTCTATATGAAGCTGATGGAGCATATCCCACCGGTAGAGATCGTGACCCATCGCATTTTGTGGTCCATTCCTGTCGCGGCGGCCTTGTTGATTGCATTGGGGCGGACCCGCGATATTCGGGACGCGCTGACCTCCCCGCGTGTTTTGGCGATGGGCTGCGTGACAGCGCTTTTGCTGTCGCTGAACTGGGGCATCTATATCTGGGCGATCAATTCCGGCAATGCGCTGGACGCGGCTTTGGGCTATTACATCAACCCGCTCTTTAGCGTGTTTTTGGGCTTCGCCCTGCTGAAGGAACGTTTGAGCAAACTGCAATGGGGCGCGGTAGCGCTGGCGTTCGTGGCGGTTGTGATCCTGACACTTGATGCGGGGCGGGTCCCGCTGGCCGCACTGGGCATGACCGTGACTTGGGGGCTCTATGCGTTTTTCAAGAAATGGCTGCCTATTGGCCCCAATCAGGGGTTTCTGCTGGAAGCGATCATCCTCGCGGGGCCGGCTTTGATCTATCTGCTGATCGTTGAGAGCAATGGCACGGGTCACTTCGGTGAAAACCTCTGGGTGCTGATGGGTTGCGGTGTCGTCACGGCGGTGCCGCTTTTGCTTTACGCCAATGGCGCGAAACGGCTGCGGCTGAGCACGATTGCGATCATGCAATACATCGCGCCGACCTTGATTTTCCTGATCGCCGTCTTCGTCTTCCATGAGCCGTTCGGGCAGGCGCGTGCCATTGCTTTCCCGATGATCTGGGCGGCCCTCGTGCTCTATAGCGTTTCAATGCTAGGCAAGCGTGCATGAGTGAAGGTTATGCCCCTCCCGACGAGCCGCTGGATGTGCTGCATGAAGATGCGGAACTGCTTTTGGTCAACAAACCTGCAGGCCTCTTGTCGGTGCCAGGACGGGGTGCGCATCTGAGCGATTGCTTGATCGCGCGTGTGCAGGCCGCTTTTCCGACGGCGCTTCTGGTGCATCGGCTGGACCGCGATACGTCGGGCGTGATGGTCTTCGCGCTGACAAAAGGAGCGCAGCGTCATCTGGGGCTGCAATTCGAGAAACGGCACATGAAGAAGGTCTATGTCGCGCTGGTACACGGCGAGGTCGCAGAAAAATCTGGCGAGATTGACCTGCCCCTGATCGTTGATTGGCCGAACCGGCCTTTGCAGCACGTGAATTTTGAGACTGGCAAACCTGCCCTGACGCAGTGGCGCCGGGGGCCGGTCAAAGACGGCCAGACCCGGATGCGGCTGTTTCCAAAAACCGGGCGCTCGCATCAATTGCGGGTCCATATGAAAGAGATCGGACACCCGATTGTGGGCGATCCGTTCTATTCAGAGAATGCCGAGGCCTATCCGCGGATGATGTTGCATGCCGAAAGTCTGAAACTGCGCCACCCCGAGGGCGGGCGCAGTCTTGAATTCAAAGCAAAGGCGCCGTTCTAAGCCGTCAGGTCGCGTCTTTATGAGCGACTTCAAACGCGGCTTTCTGGGTGTCTGACGCGTCGGTTTGATACTTGGCTTTCCACTCGTCGAAGGGCATTCCGTAGAAGGCTTCGCGCGCGTCCATTTTGCCAATCTCAATGCCACGTTCTGCAGCGGCCTCCTGATACCAGCGGCTGAGGCAATTGCGGCAAAAGCCTGCGAGGTTCATCATGTCTATGTTTTGAACATCGGTGCGTTTTTGCAGATGGTCACGCAAGGTGCGAAATGCGGCTGCTTCAAGTTCCAGCTGGGTCTGGGCGTCCATGGGGGTGCTCCTAAATCTGTCTGTCCGCAGTGGCGCAAGGGGATCCATCTTCGCGGTCATATGAATATGAGGTCCCAAACTGCCGGGATCAAGCCATGCTGGCGATGCGCGCGCAGCTTGGAATATGTCGCATCCGACATGGCGCAAAGTGGTATGTGACTTTTACCTAGCCAGATTACTCAGTCCGTGACGGTGTCGCGAGCCAGTTGCGATGCGCGTGGCTTTGCGTCATACGTAGCCGCGGCCCAAAAAAGAAATTTGAATTGATAAGGATGACGCAGGTATGAGACGCCTCCGCAAAGTTAAGATTGTTGCCACATTGGGCCCTGCGTCGGATGATTACGAGATGATCCGCGCCCTGTTTGAGGCCGGTGCGGATGTGTTTCGCCTGAACATGAGCCATGGCGATCACAACGAGATCGGCATGCGCCATCAGATCATCCGTCAGATCGAGAAAGATATTGGCCGCCCGATTGCGATTCTGGCGGATCTTCAAGGTCCGAAACTGCGCGTCGGTCAATTTGCTGATAGCGACGGGGTCGAGCTGCAGGTGGGACAGGCCTTCCGGCTGGATCTGGATAACGCAAAAGGAGATGCGACACGGGTTCAGTTGCCGCATAAGGAGATTTTCGATGCTCTGGAACCCGGAGCGTCCTTGCTCGTCAATGACGGCAAGATCCGGTTGAAGGTGAAGGACTGCGGTCTTGATTTTGCGGATTGCGAGGTCACCGTGGGTGGCGTGATATCCGACCGCAAGGGCGTGAACGTGCCGGACGTGGTGCTGCCACTGGCCGCATTGTCTGAGAAAGACCGCAAGGACCTTGAATTTGTCTGTCAGCTCGGCGTTGACTGGCTGGCGCTGTCATTTGTCCAGCGCCCCGCCGATGTGGAGGAAGCACGCAAGCTTGCCAAAGGCCGGGCGGCCATCCTGTCGAAGATTGAAAAGCCAGCCGCGGTCAAATCCTTTGACGATATTCTGGATGTGTCCGACGGGATCATGGTCGCGCGTGGTGATCTGGGCGTTGAGTTGCCGGTTCAGAACGTGCCACCGATCCAGAAGCGTCTGGTGCGCAAATGCCGCGCGGTGGCCAAGCCGGTGATCGTGGCGACGCAGATGCTGGAATCCATGATCGACAGCCCGATGCCAACCCGTGCGGAAGTCTCTGACGTTGCTACGGCGATCTATGAAGGCACGGATGCGATCATGCTCTCTGCGGAATCTGCTGCCGGTGATTTCCCGATTGAGGCCGTCACGACTATGAACAATGTCGCGATCGAGGTGGAGAGCGATCAGACCTATCTGGACATTATTGCTGCGCAGCGCGGCGGCAAGAAAACCTCTGTCGCGGACGGGATCGTGGTGGCCGCACGCGAGATTGCCGAGACTACAGATATCAAGGCGATTTGCTGTTTCACGCAATCGGGCACAACGGCATCGCTTGTGTCGCGCGAACGGCCGCATGTGCCGATCATCGCGCTGACGTCCCTGCAGGGAACGGCGCGGCGCCTGTGCCTGAGCTGGGGGACGCATTGCACGGTGACAGGTGAGGTCGACCGGTTCAAATCTGCCGTGGTCAGTGCGGCGCGTGCTGCGCGCAAATACGAGTTTGCGAGCGAGACGGATCAGATCGTGGTCACAGCGGGCGTGCCGTTCAACCAGCCCGGTACGACGAACATTCTGCGGGTGGCGCCCGTCGAAGAAAGATTGATTTTCGCGGCGGACCCTGAATAATCACTCTCAACCTCTTCAGGGGAGAGTGGTGTGGTTACGAATGAGTTCATTTTGGTCTTGGGCCTGGTGATCGGCGTTTTGGCGATCCCGGGTATATTCTCAGCGCTTGTGGATGGTAGCCCGCCGCGTGCAGCGGCGTTTGCTGTCGTTGTTTCAGGCGGGATGATCATCTACGCGATCTACAACACGCCGGGTGGATATGCGGTCAATGAGTTGCCGCAGATCATCGCCCGCGTTGTGGCGAGCATTCTCAACTAGCCTATCTTGGCTCTTGCCAAGCGCATGCAAGCGCCCTAAAAGGCGCGCTCGTACACCGTGGGACCGGCCGATATGGCATGCCGAGTCGTCACGTTCACCACCCTGACGAAGGAGATGGAAATGCCGAAGATGAAGACAAAATCGGGCGCCAAGAAGCGCTTCAAGATGACGGCCTCTGGTCGCGTCAAAGCTGGTCAAGCGGGCAAACGCCACGGCATGATCAAGCGCTCCACCAAGTTTATCCGCACTGCGCGCGGCACGACGATCCTCTGCAAGGCAGATGAGAACATCGTGAAAAAATACATGCCCTACGCGCGCTAAGGAGAATTTGACATGGCACGAGTTACTTCTGGTCCAACGACCCACGCCCGCCACAAGAAGGTGATCAAGGCTGCGAAAGGCTACCAAGGCCGTCGCAAGAACACCTTCAAGGTCGCACGCCAAGCCGTCGACAAGGCAAATCAATACGCCACCCGCGACCGCAAGGCACGCAAGCGCAACTTCCGCTCCTTGTGGATCCAGCGCATCAATGCTGGCTGCCGCGCAATTGACGAGACGCTGACCTATTCGCGTTTCATCAACGGCCTGTCGAAAGCTGGGATCGAGGTGGACCGCAAGGTTCTGGCTGATCTGGCCGTCAACGAGCCTGACGCATTTGCCGGTGTTGTCGAGAAAGCAAAAGCCGCGCTGGCCTAAACCGCCAGATGCACGACATTTGAGGGGCCCCGCTTTGGCGGGGCTTTTTTCTTGGCTGCTATGTCTGATGCCGGTTTGGAGGGGTCTCAATGCTGCGGCAGCGCCAGGCAGGCCTCGGTGCCGACGCCTGCTTCGCTCTCGATGTTCAGAGTGCCGCCTGATTGCTGTGCAAAGCTTGCAACCATAGCCAGCCCCAAACCAGTGCCGGTGCCGGTCGCCTTGGTTGTGAAAAATGGATCGAGGATATTGGGCGCAACCTCTTCTGAAATGCCGAAACCGTTGTCGCGCACGAAGAACAGGATGTGATCGGGCGATCCGATTGTCCCCGCGCGGGTCTTGACGGTGACCTCAATCCCGCCCCCATCTGGCAAGGCGTCCCGCGCGTTGATGATCAGGTTGAGCAGAGCTGAGAACAGTTGGGATTGGTCAGCATAGACATCCAATTCCTCCATCGGGTAGCTGACGGTGAGATTGACCGTTGCGGGCAACACGCGATTGGCAAGCTGGTTGATATCCTCCAGCAGGGAAGAGACCAATATCCGTTGCGGTGCGAGCGCAGCCCTTTTGCTGAATTGCAGGAGTTGTTTGGTCAGTGCCTTGCCGCGCAGAACTGCGCTTAGAACTTCATCAAGTTGTTTTTCACGCTCATCGGGGTCAGGTTCCAGCCGGTTGAGTTCAAGACTGCCGAGAATGACGGCAAGAATGTTGTTGAAATCATGCGCCACGCCGCTTGTCAGCGTGCCGAGCGCTTCAAGCTTTTGAGCGCGGAAGAATTGCGCCGTTGCGTTGCGCAGCTTTTCATTCGCTCTGTGCGCTTCCCAGATCGACAAACCGAAATAAGCTGTCAGGCAGGTTACAATGAAGATGGCTGACCAGAAGGAGGCGCCGCCGGACGGCGCCATATAGAAATCAAACGCGATGACAAAAAAGGCAATGGATATCGGGATCATATAAGCCAGCCCGACCTGCCAGACGCGCGCCCTCAGAAGAAAGACGTTGAGCACGCCACCGATCAGCAGCACTGCTGATCCAAGTTTCCAGATGTCGTCTCCCAGATACCAAAGGTAAACGGGCATGCTGGTGAATACCGCTGAGATTGCAAAGCCGAGCCCGATCAAGAGAACGAAAAAGGCCTGAGACTTTGCCTCTCGGAACCGGCTGAGCAGTGTTTTTTCAAGCAGGACCAAGGCGAAGAACCCCAATAGCCATAAGGGGATAACCGCCATGTCCATTATGAACCAGCCGCATGCTGCAGCAATCAGGATGATGGTCGTGCGGGTGATGAATTCGACGCTGTTGAGGCGCTCGGATTTTCGAACCTCTTCGATCTGAGCCGCATAGTGCGGGCGGGGGCTGCGCCTTGGGTCTAGCATCGCAGACAAGTCCGGCGCCGGCGCGCTTGAAAGGTCTGCTTTTCCCGTCGAAGTTGACGTCATTTCCTTGGAGGGTGACGTGACTTTAATCCGCATGAGCACCCGTCAAGTGGTGAGAGCGGAACTGACAAATTGACCTGTTTACCTGCGCGTCCATGCGTCCCCGGTCGTCGCCTGCTACCTCGTCTGCGAGGATTCTTGGCTTTCAATGGGGAAAGAATGATCAGCCTATTTCAGTAAATCAATCTATGATATTATTAAACTCATGGAAAAATTAGATAGGTCAAAGCTGGATACAAGATCGCTGCAAGTGTTTCTGGAAGTCTTTGAAACCAGCTCTGTCAGTCGGGCCGCTGAGGCCTTTTCCGTCAACCAATCCAGCATCAGCTATACGCTGGACCGATTGCGTGATTACTTCGCAGACCCGCTATTCGTGCAGTTGGGGCGCGGCATTACGCCAACACATCGCGCGGCAGTGCTTGAGCCGCAAATTCGAAGGATTGTTGCAGACATAGAGGGTCTGACGGCAGACACTGAGTTTGATCCGAAGAAAGAAGATCAGCCGATTTCGATAGCCTCGAACGTAACGGAGCTGCTGCCCGAGCTTCAAAAAATCCGCAGCGCCATTTGGGACTGTGCGCCAAACATACCGGTAAAGTTTCTGGAACTGGGCTCGCGCGACAATATTGAACCGATGCTGGTTCAAGCCAAAGCGGAAGTTGTCATTTCCGTCCGTTTGCTGCGTTATCCCGCAACGCTTAACCACAAGACCCTGCTACATGATAAGCCCGTGGTGTTCTATGATCCTGCCGTACGCAAGAAAGTCATCACTATCGAGGATTACGGCGCTGCACGGCATGCGGTCCTTGATTTCGGTGGCCACAAAAAGAGCACGGTTGAAGCGGCGCTCGAAGACCGCGGTTTCAGCAGGTCCATTGCGCTTTCCGCCTCTAATGCGCATGCGCTTGCGTCATTGATGAAGGGAACGGATTTGATTGCGACGATGCAAGCAAGGTTGCAGCATTCCGCTTTCGCAGGGTTTCTTCACTGTAATCCTCCGGTCACCCTGGCCCCGGTTTTGTTTGATCTTGTTTGGCACAGGCGGTCAGATGTGTCGGGGCGAAACAGTTGGCTGCGCAACCTGATCGCGGAAACCATCGCTGACGACTGATGCTGAGCCGCTGTTTGAGAGCATAAAAAGGCCGCGCTGTTTCCAGCACGGCCTTTCTAGGTGTGATGCTTCAGCACTCTACTCGGCAGGGTGAGCCCGGGAACTGGGCCTCCAGGCTTCCGCGCGCTTGCGGTCCCGGTCTGAAGCAATCAGGGCGCGGACCTTATCGGCCTCTGCCTGAGATGCGCGTTCGCGCAGCTGCTCGATGGTCTTTGCCATCTTATCAAGTTGATGTTTGGTGCTGCCTGCGTCGCTGAGCATTTGTTGGCGCGCGACCCAGAAACCCAAGCCTCCTGACGCCACCATTGCAGCAAGCAGAATTATGAACTGCACAGCACTGGAGGTCATTGGCTGCGGCTCACTTCTTCAAAGACAATGAATTCGACGCGGCGGTTTATTTCTTCATCCGAGCTGTCCCCCTGCGACGAGGGTGAGCGTGCGCCAAAGCCCACTGGTTCAAACTTGCTGGTGTCGACGCCAAGTGCGGCTAACGTCGCGATGGTATTGTCGGCCCGCTGCCAGCTGAGCGCGAGGTTGATCACGTCCGAGCCGCTGCTGTCGGAGTGGCCGGTGACATGCACCACCGCGCCATCGCAAGCTTCGGCCATGCGGCCAAATTTGCGCAAGATGGGCAAATCGTTGCTCTTCAATTCAGCGCTACCGCTGGCGAACAGAATGGTCTGCTGGCCTGCAAATTCACGCAGACCGGCGATACAGTCGGTGCCCGCAGACGCGACCTGTGTTGATGCGGTGTCCGTTGAGGCCGCGGTTAGAACCGGTTTTGACACGACAATAGTTTCTTCCGCTGTGGCGCCGCTTTGATGCCCGCCTTCAGCGGCCAAGTCCTTGATTGCCTCAAGGCTCTGGTCAAAGTCTGGTGCGGTTTGGTTCTGTATCGCAGCCGCCAGTTCCGTGGGCGCTGATACAGGCTGCGTGGTTCGCGACGCATATCCTGTCAGTTCTTCCACCTCACGCAGGTTCAAGAGCTCCAGATTGCTGCCCGCGTTCCGCAGGATCGCACGCCGCGCAGCATCTCTTTTCGGGTCGCGTTCTAGCGTCGCGTTCGTCAGTTGCTCCACCTCATTCAGATCAAGAAGCTCGAGGTTAGAGCCGGCGTTTTTCAGGATCGCCTTGCGCGCGGCTGCTCTCTCCCGTTCGGCGCGGGAGGTAGGTGTCTTCTGTGCGCCCACTGTTGTGCTGTCTGACAGCGCAGCCAGTTCCACTGTTGGAGCGTTAACAGACGTTATTGTAGAGTTCGCAGGCGCACGGAAAGCATCAAGCCCGATCCAGGCGAGAGCGCCAACCGCAACAAAGGCGACAGTTCCGAATGCCATTGCAGCACGTGCGCGCTGCTTGGCCATTGCCACCGGGCACGGTTCGCTTCCTATAGGTTTCATGTATCCCCCTCATCCCGCACAAAAACCTGCGGGCTGCGTTAATCTCAATATTGCCAGGCCCCCATCCTCGAAATGCAAAGCGTGTGTCGGGGCAGAAATCCGACGAAGCAGGACCGGCAAGATATCGCCTATGGTAGTTTGGCTTATCTTGTGGATTAAACCCCAAAACAGGCCTTATTTTGCGATTTTATCAAAACTGTGATTCGAAAGACTCACTGCCTGAAATTGCTGAACCTTTGCAGGATCTTAGCATTAACCAATTCTTAACTATTTGCTGTGCTTGCATTCAAACGCGCAAAAAGTTAGCAGACCACGACTGTTTTTGAGGGGTCATCATGGACGATCTGAAGGCAAAATATCTGGGTCTGATCTCAGCCGCAGCAGATGAAGCTGCGTTGGAAGATATCCGCGTTTCAGCTGTCGGTAAGAAGGGCGAAATCAGCCTGAAGATGCGTGAGCTGGGAAAGATGAGCCCTGAGGAGCGTCAGATTGCTGGCCCGGCCCTGAATGCGCTCAAGACTGAAGTGAATTCCGCAATTGCTGCGAAGAAAGCTGCGCTGGCAGATGAGGCGTTGAATGAACGCCTGAAGACGGAGTGGCTGGATGTGACATTGCCCGGACGCGGCCGGCCGGCTGGCAGCATTCACCCGATCAGTCAGGTGACGGAGGAGGTGACGGCCCTGTTTGCCGATCTGGGCTTCGCTGTGGCGGAGGGCCCGCAGATTGAAGATGACTGGCATAATTTCGATGCGTTGAATATCCCGAGCCATCACCCCGCGCGGGGTGAGATGGATACGTTTTACATGCATCGCGCAGACGGCGATAACCGTCCGCCGCATGTCTTGCGCACGCATACCTCGCCAGTGCAGATCCGGTCGCTTCTGGCCAATGGCGCGCCGATCCGGGTGATCTGCCCCGGTCGCGTATACCGCGCGGATTATGACCAAACCCACACGCCGATGTTCCATCAGGTTGAGGGTTTGGCGATCGACAAAGAGATCTCCATGGCGAACCTGAAATGGGTGCTGGAAGAGTTCGTGAAAGCCTTTTTCGAGGTGGATGATGTCGAGCTGCGATTCCGTGCCTCACATTTCCCGTTCACGGAGCCTTCAGCAGAGGTCGATATTCGTTGTTCATGGGACAATGGGCAGTTGAAGGTCGGTGAGGGGGATGACTGGCTGGAGATCCTTGGCTCCGGCATGGTGCATCCAAAAGTGCTGCAGGCAGGCGGTGTCGATCCAAGTGTCTGGCAGGGCTTTGCCTTTGGTATGGGGATCGACCGGATTGCGATGCTGAAATACGGCATCCCCGATCTGCGCGCGTTCTTTGACAGTGACTTGCGCTGGTTGCGCAATTACGGGTTCGCGGCGTTGGATCAGCCGGATCTGGCCTCCGGTCTCAGCCGCTGAGACCTTGTTCTGCCGCGATCCGCTGCGCAGCCTCATAGATCTCATATTCTGCGGCCCAGTGTTGGCGCAAAGCATTTTCCGCGTCCGCGCTTAGAGCAGGCAGTGGGTTCGGTGCTGCGTGAAACTTGGGGTGCTTCGGCATCGTAAACGTCTCAACCCCGATCCGCCGCAAGAATGCGGGCAGGCATTCTGTGAGGTGAGCGACGTCGACACAGGCGACAATGGAAGGCTTGCTCAACTGTAAAAGCTCGGCATTTCCAAAATAAATCGCCATGTCAGAGCGTAGATGCTCAATCGCATCAAAGGCAAAGAGCGCGGCAGAGCGCTGTCGTTCATCGGATGATGTCAATGCAAGGGCCAGCTCCTCGGCGGTTTCAAACCAAAGATAGGCGATTGCTTCGGCAGGGCTCCATTGGAATTGGTATGTTGGTCGGCCTTGCCTTTGCCTCGAATAGAAGGCGGAGACAAAGCGATCTGTCGGGTTTCGAAACGTAAAGGCAACCTGGCGCGTCTCACCGAAATTTTCGAGCGTGTTGGCCATGGTCGCGGAATGACGCAGCAATTGCAGGGGGCGTGACCAGTTGGCGCGATTGTGCCGGAGGATGGAGCGCAGATACGATCCGCCGGTCTTACCGACATGGAGAATGCAGAGCTTTGGCTGTCGATCCACGCGAAAACACCTTGAGGACAGAGGGCCTCAAGGTGCTGCGTTTTTGGAGGAATGACAAGTCGGCGTTATCTGCCGACAATCATGCAGAAGGGTTTGAACAACCCGTTGCAACTGAGATCGGTGACATCCACGCGATCCATGCTGATGACATGTTGATTTCCGTCAATTGTTACCACCGCAACGGCAACCGCAATGGCCAGAGCCGCTACGGAAGGACGAAACACATTCGCAATAAGATCAGTCAAAAGCGTCACCATATTTTTACCTCAGAACCTGAGAATCACTAACAAACGCCCCACTTCCGCCCTAATTGCCTCTGGAATGTGGCAGGAATAAGGCGTGATGAACAATTCCTTAACGCCAAATACCCCTAACCAGAGCGGCGCGGCCCCTTTTGTTTATGGCTGTGATGGGATAGCAGATGCGCTGACCCGAAATGCGCTGAATTAAGGCAGACCTATGAAGTTCACTTTGTCCTGGCTGAAAGATCATCTGGAAACCGACGCCACCGTTGACGAGATCGCTTATGCGCTCACCGATCTGGGGCTTGAGGTGGAAGGTATCGAGAACCCGATGGATCGTTTGGGCGCGTTTACAATCGGTTACGTAAAATCGGCTGAGAAACATCCTGATGCGGACAAGCTGCGGGTCTGTCAGGTGACAACTGATGAGGGCGACACGCAGATCATTTGCGGCGCGCCGAATGCCCGTGAGGGGATCACAGTCGTGGTCGCCAAGCCCGGTGTTTATGTGCCGGGCATTGATACGACGATTGGCGTCGGCAAAATCCGCGGGATCGAAAGTTTCGGGATGATGTGTTCCGAGCGCGAGATGGAGCTGTCAGACGAGCATGACGGCATTATCGAGCTTCCGTCAGGCGAAGTCGGGCAGAAGTTTGTCGACTGGCTGGCTGAGAACGACCCCTCCAAGATCGATACGATGATCGAGATTGCGATCACGCCAAACCGCCCTGACGCATTGGGCGTGCGCGGGATCGCGCGCGACTTGGCGGCGCGGGGTTTGGGTGTGATGAAGGCCCGCGACACGGACCCTGTGCCTGGCACATTCGCTTGCCCCATCAATGTGACGATTGACGATACCGAGGCCTGCCCGGTCTTTTATGGCCGTGTGATCAAAGGCGTGAAAAACGGGCCGTCGCCCCAGTGGCTGCAAGATGCGCTGAAGGCGATTGGCTTGCGTCCAATCTCGACCCTCGTCGATATCACCAACTTCTTCACCTATGACCGCAACCGTCCTTTGCACGTGTTTGATGCGGGGAAGGTGGCAGGTGATCTGCGCGTGCATCTGTCTGAGGGCGGCGAAAGCTTCGCGGCGCTGGATGACAAGGACTACACGCTTGAGGCCGGGATGACGGTGATCTCAGACGATAATGGCGTTGAGAGCCTTGGCGGGATCATGGGCGGCTCTGCCTCAGGTTGTACGGAGGAGACGGTGGATGTCTTCCTTGAAGCCGCCTTCTTCGACCCGATCCGCACGGCGCATACGGGGCGCAAGCTGAAGATCAATTCTGATGCGCGCTACCGTTTTGAGCGTGGCATTGATCCCGAGTGGACACCTCATGGGATCGAGCATGCGACGCGGATGATCATGGACTTTTGTGGCGGTGAGGCCTCTGAGGTAGTGGTCGCAGGCGCAATGCCCGACCATTCCCGTGCCTATAAGCTGGACACAGACCGCGTGCAGTCGCTCGTTGGCATGGAAATTCCGGCTGAGACGCAGCGCGAGACGCTGACGGCATTGGGCTTCGCGCTCGAGGGCGACATGGCGCATGTGCCAAGCTGGCGGCCGGATGTGCAGGGCGAAGCCGATCTGGTGGAAGAGGTCGCGCGGATTGCGTCGCTCACCAAGCTGGAAGGCAAGCCCCTGCCGCGCGGCAATGTCGGCGTGCCGAAGCCGATCCTGACGCCGATGCAGAAACGCGAGCAAGCCGTGCGGCGCACGATTGCGGCGCTGGGCTATAATGAATGCGTGACCTATTCCTTCATCGATAGTGCCTCTGCCGCGCTGTTTGGTGGCGGGGATGATGCCACGAAGCTTGAGAACCCGATTTCCTCGGAAATGTCGCATATGCGGCCCGCGCTTCTGCCGGGTCTCTTGCAGGCAGCGGCCCGCAACCAAGCGCGCGGCTTTGCTGATATGGCTTTGTTCGAAGTTGGCCCCGCTTTCCACGGCGGCGAGCCGGAGGAGCAGCATTTGCTGGTCTCAGGCCTTTTGATTGGGCACACCGGGCCGAAAGATGTGCATGGCGCGCGGCGTCCGGTGGATGTTTATGATGTGAAAGCCGATGCAGAAGCGGCGCTGGCTGCGATGGGTGCGCCTGCGAAGGTGCAGATCCTGCGCGGCGCGGCTGGCTGGTGGCACCCGGGACGTCACGGCAAGATTTGTCTGGGCCCGAAGAAAGTGCTGGGCGTGTTCGGTGAAATCCACCCCAAAGTGCTGGCCGAGATGGATGTTAAAGGCCCTGCCATGGGCTTCACGCTTTGGCCTGCAGAAGTGCCGTTTGCCAAGTCGAAAGCGACAGCGCGTGCTGCCTTGGAGCTGCGTGATTTACAAGCGGTGGAACGGGACTTCGCCTTCGTCGTCGATGCCGATGTTGAAGCGCTGACGCTGGTCAATGCTGCCGGAGGCGCGGATAAAGCGATGATCGAAGAGGTTCGCGTCTTTGACGAGTTTATCGGCGGGTCCCTTGGTGAGGGCAAGAAATCCCTCGCGATCACTGTCCGCATTCAACCGACGCAGAAGACCTTGACGGATGAAGAAATCGAAGCACTTGGTGCCAAGATCATCGAGAAGGTCAGCAAAGCAACAGGCGGCGTTCTGCGCGGCTGAAGGAGCGATATCATGGCGTTGAATGTCTATTTGTCCGGCGAAATTCACACCGATTGGCGTGAGCAGATCATTGAAGGCTCGAAAGGGTTGGACGTGGAATTTAACGCGCCAGTGACCGATCACGATGCGTCTGATGATTGCGGTGTCGCGATCCTTGGGGCCGAGGACCAGAAATACTGGCACGACCACAAGGGTGCGATGGTCAACGCGATCCGCACGCGCAAAGGCATTCAGGACGCAGACGTGGTCGTCGTGCGCTTTGGTGAGAAATACAAGCAATGGAACGCGGCTTTTGACGCGGGCTTTGCCGCCGCCTTGGGCAAATCGCTGATCGTCGTGCATGGCGCTGACCATCAGCACGCTTTGAAAGAGGTCGATGCTGCCGCTCTCGCCGTGACGGATGATCCTGCGAAAGTCGCTGATATCCTGCGCTACGTGCTGACGGGCAAGCTGCCTTAGGTTTTGTACCAGCGCAGCGGTTTCGTCTCGCTGCGCGCCAAGATGCCTTTGGCTTCCAGGTCCAGTTGAACCGATTTGGCCCACCAGCCAGAGGTTTTTCCTTCGGGAAACAGCGCCTCGGACAGGTGGGGTATCGCGCCCTCTTTGATCTCTTTCGCTGTCATGCCGGGTTGATCCGCTGACATGACCTGCATCATAGCAGCTTTCATGTCTTCGTATTTCGCCCGGTCCACGCGCGTGATCTGGCCCGGGACATTTACATTCTCTACTTCGATTTTATCGTCTGCCATAGCATCGAGGCTACGGCAGACCGTTGTTTTCGTGCAAGGCTTAGTCGCGCGGCGGCGTGACCAGACCTTTTTGCACAGCAGGTCGCGCGAGGAAGCGCTCAAGATAGGCGACGAGGTTTTTGCGCTCGTGCCAGCCGACAAGCTCTTGCGTGCCATAGGCCTCTAACGCGCGCAGCCATGGGGCGATGGCGATGTCGGCGATAGAGAAGTCACCGGCGATCCAGTCTTTGCCCTCCAGTTCTCTATCGAGGACAGATAGCAGGCGCTTGGCCTCGTCGATATAGCGCTGCTGCGGGCGTTTATCTTCCCAGGTGCTGCCCGCGAATTTGGAGAAGAACCCGAGCTGGCCCAGCATCGGGCCGAGGCCGCCCATCTGGAACATGAGCCATTGGGTGATCTTGTGCTTTTCCGACGGCGTGGTGCCGATCAGCTTGCCGGATTTCTCTGCGAGGTAGAGCAGGATTGCACCGGATTCAAACAGCCCAATCGGTCCATCTGGCCCGTTGGGGTCGATGATCGCGGGGATCTTGTTATTCGGGTTGAGTGAAAGAAATTCAGGGCTTTTCACATCGGCATCCGACAGGGTGACCTTATGGGCCTCGTAAGGAATGCCCATTTCTTCCAAAGCGATGGAGGCCTTCACGCCGTTGGGCGTCGGGAAGGAATAGAGCTGTAAGATCTCTGGGTCCTTGGCGGGCCATTTCTTGTTGATAGGGAAGTCGGAGAGGGTGGTCATAAAGCGCCTTTCTTCTGCTTCACCCAACTTAGGGGGAAACAGTTGAGAAAAAAGCCATAGCATTGTTTAAAAAAGTGTTAATAAACCTGCGTGAATGCACGGTGATGTGTGACAAGCCGTGCAGCTAAGACAAACAGGGACAGAATATGCTAAGCGAATTCAAAGATTTTATTGCCAAAGGCAATGTGATGGACATGGCCGTCGGTATCATCATCGGCGCAGCCTTCACCGCGATTGTAACCTCGTTGGTCGGTGACCTGATCAATCCGATCATCGGCCTCGTATCCGGCGGTGTCGACTTTACCAACAACTATGCGGTTCTGTCCGGAGAGGTTGCGGAAGGCGCATCTCTGGAAGCGGCGCGTGAGACCGGTGCGGCGGTGTTCGCCTATGGTGCGTTTATCATGGCCGTGATCAACTTCCTCATCATCGCGTTCGTCGTCTTTATGCTCGTGCGCTATGTCAACAAGGTGAAAGACGCGGCTATGCCAGAAGAAGAGGCAGCGCCGGAAGAACCAGCGGGCCCGACGCAAGAGGAATTGCTGGCAGATATTCTTGTCGAACTGAAAAAGTAAGACACAGCAGATACGTATCTCAGGCCCGCCATGCTTTGGCGGGCCTTTTGCATTCTAAGCCGTTGTGTCCGCGACCTGAGCCACGGTATTAGCGTCAGGGCAAGAATAAGTCGAAGATTCCACCATGGCTGATGATATTGACGACACAGATGCACGGATTTTAACGGTTCTGCAGAAGCATGGCCGCATTTCCAATGCGGATTTGGCCGACAAGGTAAACCTGTCGGCCTCTGCCTGTCATCGGCGTGTGGCCCGGCTTGAGCGTGAGAAGATCATTCGTGACTATGTGGCGCTGCTTGATCCGCGCAAGGTCGATCGCCCGACGACGGTATTTGTTGAAATCACGTTGAATGGTCAGGCCGATGAGGTGCTTGAAGCGTTTGAGACGCAAGTCAAGCGGATCCCGGAGGTTCTGGAATGTCACCTGATGGCGGGCTCTGCCGACTATTTACTCAAAGTCGTTGCCGCAGATACTGAGGATTTCGCGCGCATTCATCGCAGGTCACTGGCGCGTTTGCCCGGGGTTCAGGGGATGCAATCCAGTTTTGCGCTGCGCACGGTTTTCAAGACCACGGCCCTACCGGTTTAGCCAAGCAACATTTGAAAAACATAGAGCACGGCAACGCCGGCGAGCATCGCGCGCACGACACCTTTGGTCAAATAGCCAATCGTCAGCGTCGCTGCCGCTGCCGCCAGTCTGGCTGGGTCCGGATCGCCGCCTGTTGCATCTGGCCAAAGAACCAAGGGCGCGACAAGCCCGGGCAGGATAGCAACGGGTGTGTAGCGCAGATGGCGCAAGATCCAATCCGGCAGTTTTCTGTCTCCGATCAGGCCAAGAAATGAGAAGCGGATCAGGAAGGTTCCAATCCCCATCGCGAAAATCAGCCCCCATATTTCGGTGTCCGTATAGGTCATGTCATGCGCCTTTCTACCTCTGCGCCGACCATCATCGCGACGACGCCTGCGATCAACAGGCCAAGATTCAACGGGACCCATACCAATGCGAGCGCGAGGAGAATGGATGTGGCGGCGGCCGCGATATGCGCCACAGTGCGCAGGGCCGGCGCCACCATGGCGAGAAAGGCAATCGGCAAAATGAAATCAAGCGGCACATCGGCCGGGATCACGTCGCCGATCACCGCACCCAGATATGTGAAGGCGAACCACAGCGGACATATGGGTGTGGAAACGCCAGCGAAATAGGCGGTCTTCTGAGCGAGGGTCAACTGCGTGTTTTGTTCAAACTCCACATTCGCCATGGCATAGCTTTGGTCGACGAGGAAATACGCGACCAGCAAGCGTTTTCCCAACGAGAGTTGCCCCAGATGCGGCGTGATCGACGCCGAATACATGGCCATCCGTAGGTTCACAGCGAGGGCGGAAAGCAGCACGACCAGGACGGGCGCGTTCTCTGACATGAATTGCAGGGCTGCAAATTGCGATGCCCCTGCGACCACAAGAACTGAAAATCCCATGACCTGGCTCAGCGGCAGCCCTGCTTCTGTCGCAGCGACCCCGAAAAGCAGGGCAAACGGGATCACAACGATCATGAAAGGAAGCGCTGCGAACAGTCCGCGCAGGTAGTGCGATTTCGTGGTGGAAGAGGACATGCGCGCGCCCTATGCTTTGCGTCAGTGGTTTGGGTTCGGCCGCAAGGGACCCCAGCTTGCGGATGAGGTCAAATGCCAAATCGTGATACGTCCTATTTGATTGCGCCATCGCCGCAGACGGCAGGGCTGACGCGCGCCGTCAGAGGTGTCGATCACACGGGCGCTGTCCAGGACATTCGCGTTGTCGAAGAACGCCCGCTGACCATTTATCTCAATTCCCGTGAAATTGTCACAGCCATGACCATCGGCGATTATCCGGATTACCTCGCGCTTGGATTTCTGCGCAATCAGGCGATGCTCTCTGACGCGGATGTGGTCACCGCCGTGGATTATGAGGAAGAGCTGGGCGTGGTCGTGGTGCGGACCGAGGTTGAAACCAACCACGAAGAGAAACTGGCCAAGAAGACCCGTACCTCAGGCTGTGCGGTGGGTACGGTTTTCGGCGACATGATGGAAGAGCTGGAAGGGCTGACACTGCCCGATGCGCAGATCAGAACATCTGATCTTTACGCGCTTGCGGCCAAGATCAATACGACTGACAGCCTTTACCTGGGTGCAGGCGCGATCCACGGCACGGTGTTGTGTCAGCGAGCCAACCCGCTGGTCTATATGGAAGATGTCGGGCGCCACAATGCGGTCGATAAGGTTGCAGGCTGGCTTTACGCCGAGAAGGTGAGCCCCGATGATAAAACGCTCTACACAACCGGGCGGCTTACCTCCGAGATGGTGATGAAATGCGCGGCCATGGGCATTCCTGCGCTGGCCTCACGCTCTGGATTTACCGCCTGGGGTGTCGAGCTTGCGCAACAGGTTGGGCTGACGCTGATCGGCCGTATGCGTGGGCAACGCTTTATCTGTCTGGCAGGCGAGGATCGCCTGATCTGGGATGCAGACCCCGCGACAGTCAAGGATGAGCCGCGCAAGGCCTCCCGGAAGAGCGCGTCATGAGGATTTCTTTTTGCCAGAAATATGCCCCCCGGAGGGTCGGATAGATGCAGCAACCCGCAGGTGTCATCCTTGCCGGAGGGCAGTCGCGTCGCATGGGCGGTGGCGATAAGGGCTTGCTGCATTTGGGCGGGGAGACGCTTTTGTCACGTGTGATCGACCGGTTGGCGCCGCAGGTCTCGGATCTGGTTCTGAATGCCAATGGCGACAATGCGCGGTTTGATGTCTCCCTCCAGGTCATCGCCGACAGCATCGACGGGTTTGCGGGTCCGCTGGCCGGCGTGCTGGCCGGGCTCGACTGGGCCGCGGCGCATGGGCACACGCATATCGTCACAGCCGCCGCGGATACACCGTTTTTTCCCTGTGATCTGGTGCCGCGTCTGATGCTGGAAGCAGAGGACAACCCGATTGTTTTGGCAGCAACGCCCGATCCCGAACGCGGGCTATCGCGGCATCCGACATTTGGTCTCTGGCCGGTGGCATTGCGCGAGGATCTGCGCGCTGCACTGGCAGAGGGTTTGCGCAAAGTCGTGCAATGGACGGATCGCCACGGCACCGGTGTGGCTGAATTCGGGGTGGAGCCTTTTGATCCGTTCTTCAATGTGAACACGCCCGCAGACATGGCCCGTGCGGAGGCGTTGCTGCGATGAATGTCTATGGCGTGGTCGGGTGGAAAAACTCTGGCAAAACGGGCCTGATGGAACGACTTGTCGCCGAATTCGTGTCGCGAGGTTTGTCCGTCTCCACACTCAAACATGCCCATCATAGCTTTGATGTGGATAAACCGGGCAAAGACAGTGACAGGCACCGGGTTGCGGGTGCGTCGCAGGTTCTGTTGTCATCCGCCAATCGCTGGGCTCTGATGAGCGAGTTACGGGGCGCAAGTGAACCGCCGCTTGCTGACTTGCTGGCCAAGCTTGATCCGGTCGATTTGGTGCTGGTCGAAGGCTATAAGCGCGATGCGCATCCCAAAGTTGAGGCGCACCGTCGGGAGACGGGCCAAGACCTGATCGCGCGCGATGATCCAACAGTGCGTGCGCTTGCAAGCAATGAGCCGCTAACGGGTTTGGATGTGCCGCTCCTTGATCTCGATGACACTGTCGCAATCGCCGATTTTATTGCGGATGAGCTGGACCTGTGAGCCAGTTTGACACGCATATCATGGTGGACTGGTCTGGCGGCAATGATGCCGGGCCAACTCCGAAAAAGGACGCGATCTGGGCGTGTATCTGTCAGAACGGTGTGACACAGCCGCCAGTTTATCTGCGCAACCGGCAACTGGCGGAGCAGTGGTTGACAGATGCAATCGAAACTGAGCTTAGCGCGGCGCGCCGGGTTTGCATGGGCTTCGATTTCCCGTTTGGGTATCCGCGCGGCTTTGGGCAGGCGGTGACCGGCTCTGACGATCCGCTGGCACTGTGGGAGTGGTTTGCAACTCACATCGAAGACAGCCCAACCGCCAATAATCGCTGTGCGGTCGCTTCCGATATCAATGCGCGATTTGAAGGCATTGGTCCCTTTTGGGGCAATCCGTTCAGGGCAGAGTTTGAGCATTTGCCGCGCAAGGGGAATGATCGGACCAACCGGATTTTCGCCGAACGACGGAGCGTTGAGCAAAGCGCAAAAGGCAGTTTCACCTGTTGGCAGATGTCCGGGGCGGGGGCTGTCGGATCGCAGGTGATGATGGGATTGCCAGTCCTGCATCGCCTGTGCGCGCGGTTCGCTGATCAGGTATCGATCTGGCCATTTGAAACGTTGGATCGCCCTGTCGCCTTTGTGGAAATTTGGCCGTCCCTGGTCGCGGGTGCAGTTGCAGATCAAGCGCAACAAGGCGAGATCAAGGATGCAGCACAGGTGCGGGTTCTGGCGACTTGCATCGCCGCGCTTGATCGCAAGGGTCGTCTGGCGGAGATCCTGAACAGTGGGCGCAGTGCACAGGGCGAGGGGTGGATTCTGGGCGTAGGCTTCGAAGCAGAGATGGCCGCAGCCGCACGGAGCCTTGTTCATGTCTGACGCGCGTTTGCCCAATGATTGCTTTGCACTGCCGCCGGGTGTCGACTGGACCCCTGTTGATCAGGCCTTGGAAGCCCTGAAGGCGGCGCTGCGGCCCGTTGCGAAGCAAGAGAGCTGCGCCGTTGCAGACGGGCTGGGTCGCATATTATCTCGGGATGTGAAAGCAGTGCGGGCCAACCCGCCTGCTGCCAATTCCGCCATTGACGGTTATGGGTTCGCATTCGCGCATATGGCAGCCGATATGCCCGTGGTTGAGGGTCGTGCGGCAGCTGGGGGAGCTTACTTGGGCGCGGTGCCCGAAGGGAGCGCGATCCGCATCCTGACAGGCGCGGTTTTGCCTGACGGCGTCGACACGGTCGTCATGCAGGAGGAGTGCGAACTGGATGCAGGCCGCGTGCGGTTTTCTGCCCCGGTTAAAGCGTGTCAAAACACGAGGAAGGCAGGCGAGGACGTCAATGCAGGCGAGGTCGCCCTGCTGGCAGGGCACAAGCTGCGCGCGCAGGACATCGCGTTACTGTCTGCACTGGGTGTCGCGTCCATATCGGTTTACGCGCCATTGCGCGTGGGCGTGATATCGACCGGTGACGAGCTTGTGGCGACCGGCCAAGACGCGCGTCCGGATCAGACCTTTGATGCAAATCGCCCCATGCTGATTGAGCTTTCAAACTGTTGGGACTGTGTCGCGGTCGATTTGGGGCATGTCGCTGATCGTCGGGATATGCTGCGCCGGGCTTTGAATGATGCCGCAGAGCATTGCGATGTGGTTCTGACCTCTGGCGGTGCGTCTGGCGGAGATGAAGATCACGTCTCGGCCCTGCTGCGCGAAGAAGGGGTGCTGACGCATTGGCGCATTGCGATCAAACCCGGCCGCCCGCTGGCACTTGCCATGTGGAATGGCATGCCGGTCTTTGGATTGCCCGGCAACCCTGTCGCAGCGTTCGTCTGTGCGCTCGTATTCGCGAGGCCGGCTTTGTCTTTGATGGCCGGTGGCGGTTGGCTTGCACCGCAAGGCTTTGACCTGCCTGCTGCCTTTGAGAAGTCAAAGAAGCGCGGGCGGCGCGAATTTCTGCGCGCGCGGGTCAGTGCGCAAGGTGTTGTGAAGGTCTTTGCCTCAGAGGGTTCCGGACGGATATCCGGCTTGAGTTGGGCGGAGGGTTTGGTCGAACTTGCAGATGGCGCGCGCGACATCAGACATGGTGATATTGTGCGCTATATTCCCTTCGCAAGTTTTGGCGTTTGACCCCATTGTGCGCCTATCGGCGCGCAGGATGTTTTGCGTTCTTGGGAGAGTTTCACTCTCCCGCCACGCGGGCATCCCTCTCAGCATATTTTTGGCAAAAAGAAGCGCTTAGTCGAAGGTGCCAGCGACGCGTCCCAAGAGCATGAAGGCGCGGGACGTGCGCGTGTCGGCGAGGCGGATGATATCGTCGTCGCTTGCAAATTCTTCGAATTTGGCGAAGGTGCGATCAAACTGGCGCAGAAAGTGATGCACGGCGTCGCGGAAGATCGGATCAGCGCGCATGCGGCCTGTGGCCAGTGCGAGCCCGGAGCGGTCATGGATGCCGCCAATGCCGGAAATCTCGACGCCGCGCTGGCCTTGCGCGAATTTGCGCCACAGCTCGGGACGGGAGCGGTCAGGCGCGAGGTCGTCCATATAGATGCCATCATGGCTGAGCAGCGTCAGCACGTCTTGGCTGGCCCGGACGAGTTTGCCTGAATTGGGATCGGCCAGCGCGCGGCGCAGCTGCCGAAATCCTGCCGCGTCATTTTCGTTTTCGGGGAAGTTCAGCGCGCCGATGAAATCATCAATGGAGAGCGCGGGCGCGAGCGATTCCGGTGGCGTGCCCAGTGCCAGAGCCGGTTGGCTGTCGCCGGTTGGCACACCCGGTTGGATCAGGGCGGGCTGCGCTGCAGTTGTACCGGGCAGCTGCGCATCACGGGAGGTGGCAAAGGTCGCAATAGCGTGTTCGGTTTGCTTTTGCCGTGCAACGATTTCGTCCAGCTTTTTCTCAACCGAAGGTTTGACGCCGATCGGCGTGCTCTGGCTCTGGGTGATATAGGCGTTGCGCATCGCATCGATGGCCGCCTGAAGGCGCATGCTTTCATCGCGCATGATCTTTGCGGTCTTAACCACGGTCGATCCAATCCAGATCAGCGCGATTGGCACAAAGACCGCGAGCATGGAAAGAACAAAGCCCGCTTGCGTGCTTTCTTCGGCGGGTGGGCGCAGGAAGATGAAATAGATCGCCACGCAGATCAACCACAGGACGGACAAGGCAATGGCAATGACATCCGCCGCCATCAAACCACGATCCGGGCGCGCATAGGCGCCGAGGCTCAGCGGCTTGCCCTGTCGTGGTGTCATGTCTTTGACGATCTCATCGTTCATCTGCTTTGTCTTTCAAGCTCAGACGTATTGGATTTCCAGAATTTCGTAGTCTTTTGTCCCACCTGGCGTTTTGACTTCGACGCTGTCGCCTTCTTCCTTGCCGATCAGCGCGCGGGCCAGTGGCGAGGCGATGTTCAGCAGGCCATTGTGGATGTCGGCCTCTTGTTCGCCGACGATCTGGTAGCTTTTCTCTTCCTCAGTGTCTTCGTCGATCAGTTTCACGGTCGCGCCGAATTTGATGGCACCCGAAAGCGTTGAAGGGTCGATGACTTGAGCGAGGCCAATCATGCCTTCGAGCTCTTTGATGCGGCCTTCGATGAAGCTCTGCTTTTCCTTTGCGGAGTGGTATTCGGCGTTCTCGGAAAGGTCGCCATGTTCGCGCGCTTCGGCAATGGCTGTGATGATCGCGGGGCGTTCCACGACCTTGAGGTTTTTCAATTCGCTGTCCAGCGCTTTGAAACCGCGCGGGGTCATTGGGATTTTATCCATGGTTTACTACTTCTTCTTATGCGCGCCGGGTTCACAGAGCGGGTTGGGCGCCGTTAAATCACTTCACCTCTATTGGTGTCTATTTGCAAGTTTCGCGAGCGGCGGAGCGGCGCTTACCTGCGCTTTGAAACGCCGATTTCCGCGCGACCCGTGACGGCGATGCCGGGTTTGGATTTGGCTTCGGGCGCTTTGGGTTCGCCATCAACGCCGCAGCCTGCGAGCGCTGTCGTGACAGTTGTGATCAGGATCAGGGCGTATTTCATCCAAGCTTTTCCTTCCATCTTTTGAGCTGCGCGCGGACTTGCTGAGGCGCTGTACCGCCATAGCTGGTGCGCGAGTTCACCGAGTTATGCACGCCGAGGACATCGAACACGCCCGCGGTGATCGTGCCATGCACGCTGGTCATATCCGCAAGGCTGAGATCAGGCAGATCGCAGCCTTTGTCTTCGGCCAGTTTCACGAGGCTCCCCGTGACATGGTGGGCATCGCGGAACGGCATATCAAGGGTGCGGACCAGCCAATCCGCAAGATCTGTCGCGGTGGAGAAGCCTGAAGCGGCCGCTTTTTCCAGATTGTCTTGGTTGGCGGTCATGTCGGAGACCATGCCGGTCATCGCGGCCAAGGCCAGCATCAGGTTGTCGGCGGCGTCAAAAGTTTGTTCTTTGTCTTCCTGCATATCCTTGGAATAGGTCAGAGGCAGGCCTTTCATCACCATCATCAGCGCGGTATTGGCCCCGTAGATACGCGCGATCTTGGCACGGATCAGCTCAGCCGCGTCGGGGTTTTTCTTTTGTGGCATGATGGAAGAGCCGGTCGAAAAACGGTCGGAGAGCGTGACAAAGCGGAACTGTGCGGAGGACCAGATGACGAGCTCTTCCGCAAAGCGCGACAGGTGCATGGCGCAGATTGAGGCCGCATTCAGGAAGTCCAGCGCAAAGTCGCGGTCAGAGACGGCGTCGAGCGAATTGGCAGCGGGGCGGTCGAAGCCTAGGGCTTGCGCTGTTGCATCGCGGTCGATGTTGAAGCTGGTGCCCGCAAGAGCTGCTGTGCCCAGCGGGCTCTCATTCATCCGCGCGCGGGCATCTGCGAAGCGAGAGTAATCGCGGCCGAGCATCTCCACATAGGCGAGCATGTGGTGTCCCCAAGTGACGGGTTGAGCGGTTTGCAGATGGGTGAAGCCGGGCATGACCCAATCGGCGCCCGCCTCAGCCTGCGCCAGGAAGGCAAGTTGCAGGGCTTTGATGGCCTCAAGCGTGGCATCCATCTGGTCGCGCACCCAGAGCTTGAAATCTGTGGCGACTTGGTCATTGCGCGAGCGCGCCGTGTGCAGACGGCCTGCAGGCTCGCCCACAACCTCCTTCAGGCGGCTTTCGACATTCATGTGAATGTCCTCAAGCGCGGTCTTGAATTCGAACTTTCCGGTCTCGATCTCTGACAAGACCGTGAGCAGGCCTTCACGAATGGCGCGGGCGTCGTTATCGGTGATGATACCTTGTGCGGCGAGCATGGCGGCATGGGCGCGGGAGCCTTCGATATCCTGTTTCGCCATGCGTTGGTCAAACCCGATGGAGGCGTTGATCGCTTCCATGATCGCGTCCGGACCGGCGGCGAAACGTCCGCCCCACATGGTGTTGGATTTGCTGTCAGTCATCGTTGGCTGGCCTTGTTGGAGATAAAGACGATGCGTCTGTTGCGTTCCTTGGTCCTATACGCGGGCCTTGCCCTGATGAGCAACCCCGCGGCAGCGGATGTGGGCAAGCTGATGAGCCTCGCCACGGGTGAGTTGGGACGCATTCAGTTTCACGCCTCACCAAGGCCGTTGAGCGCGCCTGCGTTTTTGAACGAGAACGGAGGCGAGGCCTCCCTCGCGGATTATCGGGGCAAGCATGTCTTGCTGAATTTCTGGGCCTTGTGGTGTGCGCCTTGTGTCAAAGAGATGCCCGCGCTGAACCGTTTGGACGCATCGATTGGCGGCGCGTTTGAGGTTGTAACGCTGACCACCGGGCGCAATGCGCGCCCTGCCGTGGACAAGTTCTTTGCCGAGAAAAAGCTGACGCATCTACCCAAGCTCTTTGACCCAAAGATGGCCGTGGCGCGCAGTGTCGGGGCCTTGGGGCTGCCTGTGACGATTTTCATAGACCCACAGGGCCGCGAGGTTGCGCGGGCCACGGGTGATTTTGAATGGGATAGCCCTGCTGCACAGAAGCTGGTCAACGCCTGGGTTAAAGGAGGTTGATCCCATTGTGCGCCTAACGGCGCGCGCGATGTATTGCGTTCTTGGGAGAGCTTTGCTCTCCCGCCACGCGGGCATCCCTCTCAGCATATTTTCGGCAGAAAGAAGCTACTTGGCTTTGATAACCTGCAAAAGCGGCATGAGCTGACCCATATCAGGCCCGTGCTGCATGCCCGTCAGGGCTTTTCTGAGCGGCATGAAAAGACTGCGGCCTTTGCGGCCGGTGGCTTCTTTCACGGCAGAGGTCCAGTCAGACCAGCTTGTGTCTGTGTAGGGTGCATCTGGCAACAATGTCAGGGCTTGGGCCACGAAGTCTTTGTCTTCGTCGTCGATCATTGGGTCGGCGCCATTGGCACAGAGGTCCCACCAGGTCGCGATGTCATGGCGCGTTGTGATGTTTTCGCGCGCCACTGACCAGAAGGCGTCTTGTTTGTCTGCGGGGATGTTCAACCCGTCGAGGTCGGCTTTGACCGCTGAGACAGGCTGCGCATGCAGATGTTTTGCGGTGAGCGGATAAAGGTCTTCGACGTCGAATTTCGTAGGGGCCGAACCAAAACGGGTCAGGTCAAACCCTGCGACGAGTTCGTCGATGGAGCTGCGCAGCTCAATAGGATCGGAGGAGCCGATGCGGGCCATGTGGCTGAGCAGAGCGAGGGGTTCGACGCCGCTGTCACGCAGATCGCGCAGGGCCAATGTGCCCAAGCGTTTGGACAGGGCCTCGCCTTGCGGGCCGGTGAGCAGAGAGTGATGCGCAAAGGCAGGGACAGAGCCGCCAAGTGCTTCGATGATCTGGATTTGAGTGGCAGTGTTTGTGACGTGGTCAGATCCGCGTACGACATGGGTGATGCCCATATCCGTGTCATCGACGACAGATGCAATCGTATAGAGGACCTGTCCATCGCCGCGGATCAGCACGGGATCGGAGACAGAAGCTGCATCAATCGAGATGTCGCCGAGGATGCCATCTGTCCAGTTGATCCGCGCATGATCGAGTTTGAACCGCCAGACCCCGTTGCCACGCTCAGCGCGGAGCGAGGTCATTTCGTCCTCGTTCAGGTCCAGGGCCGCACGGTCATAAACCGGTGGCTTGCCCATATTGAGGAGTTTTTTGCGTTTCAGGTCCAACTCGACCGGGGTTTCCCATGCTTCGTAGAACCGGCCGATGTCGCGCAATGTTTCGGCAGCGTCCGCGTAGCGGTCGAGGCGGGCGGATTGTGTTTCTACGCGGTCCCACTCGATACCCAGCCATTCGAGGTCCTGTTTGATCGCGTCGGCATATTCCTGTGTCGAGCGCTCCGGATCCGTGTCATCGAGGCGCAGAATGAACTGGCCGCCGGATTTGCGAGCAATCAGAAAATTGAACAGCGCTGTGCGCAGATTGCCAACATGCAGAAAGCCTGTGGGCGACGGGGCGAAACGGGTGACGGTCATTGGATCAAAATCCTTTGTGATTGCTGCGCGATCAAGCACAGCGAGGCAAGTTTGTCCATATCCGGTTGCCGGAGTTTGGCCTCGGCAAGGAGCAATCTGAATAGGCGAAAGTCTTTATTAGGATTGACGTGGTTACTTGCGCCAGCGGATGTGTGCGGCCCCTTGATGAGGAACCAGCCTTTGTTACCAGTGATTGAGAACGTCAGCACCATCGAAGAAATGATGGATATGATTGATCAGCCCATGTTCTTGTTGGATGTGGATGCTATCGGGGGATTTACATTCCGTCGGCTAAACCGATGTCATCAATCGGCAACAGGGTTGCGGGAGGGGGATATTCTTGGGGCGCAACCTCATGAGGTTCTACCGCGAAGGCTCGCGGATAGCGTGGTCAAGAATTATGAACTTTGCCGTGCAAAAGCTGCGTCTCATACATATGAGGAGTTGTTGGAGCTGCCGATCGGGGCGCGGTGGTGGCAGACCACGCTCTCACCCATTAAAGATGCATCCGGTCAGGTCGCCAAGATTGTGGGTTTGGCCTATGACATCACGGAACACAAAGAGCAGGAATTCGCCCTGTCGCATAAAATTGCGGATCTAACCCAGCTGAACCAAAACTTGCAGGTTTTTGCGGCGTCTTCGACACGCGACATGGCTGGTCCGTTTGAGACGATTGGTGCGCTGTTATCGATGGTGCAAGACGGCTTCGTTGATCTGGGTGATGAAAAACCGGGTCAACTGGCGCTTTGTCAGGATATAGTCGAGCAGTCCATTCTCAAAATGGCGGATGTGCTGCGGGCTGCTGAAAAGCTGCAGATCCAGCAAACATCGCGCGAGGAATGTGATTTCCATCACATGGCTTCAGACATTGCGGCATTGCTGGACCCGCATCAAAGACTGAAGATGCATGTGCCAAATGTTCATGTGGAAACGGATCGCGTGGCATTGCAGATCATTCTGCGGGCGCTGATGGAAAACGCCGTGAGATATGCCGATTGTGAAATCGCAGTGATGGTTCAGGAGGATCTGGATCAGATGGTCGCATTTGTCATTTCAGATGACGGTGTCGGCCAGAGTAATTTGCAGCGGTGCGATGGCAGTTTGGTTTTGCCAGCGGAGAATGTCGTGGGGGGCGAATTTGGATTGGCGTCGGTGATCGGGATTGTTCGATCACAAGGTGGGGTCGTAGAACGCGCGCATTGCCCATATTTGACTGGCGCGGCAATTAAGGTCACCTTGCCGGGCCGCATCTTGCATTGATAAATTGACTGAGTTCTCAGAACTGGCCAGCAGATTTGAGCGTGTCCCAAGCGAGTTTGACATATGCGCTGCGAAACGAGTGCCCGCCTTCAAACATGCAGAAATTCAGGATCCGCCCGTCATCGTTTCTGCGATCTGAGCAAGACAGCGGACCATTATTGCGCGGCGCCTCCGGCCCGAATTCTCCAAACTCTGCGTACATCGCGAGCGCGGCGCTGACATCGCCTTGATGTGTATCCGCAATCGCGCGACCCGTGAGCGGGACTGTCGGGTCATTGTCGCCGTGTATATGAATGATATTGGCAACCGGGCGCGCACAGCGTTCCGGAGGTTCTAACCAGAACGTGCCTGAGATTGGCACGAAACCTGCAAACATCTCCGGTCTGTTGCAGGCCATGTTCCAGACCATCATTCCACCCGCGCTGAAACCGGTCATCATCATGCGCGCCGTGTCGAGTGGAAACCTCGTCCCGGCATCTGCGATGACGGCGTCCATATACTCGAATTCAACCGAGCCATCTACGTTGGTCCTGCGCGGCGAGTTTGGCAAAACCCAGTCTTCACTGGCGGATTTGACCGCAATCAGCGCCAATCCCATGTCAGACACCATCCGCCTGAAAGATGTGTTGCGCATCACGCCACTGGCTGACCCGCGATAGCCATGTGCAAAGACAATTGCCCCAACTTTGCTCGCTCCATCATGGCCCTCCGGCATCGCAATCCGGTAATGCCGATCCCCAACAATGCAATCTGTATCTGGCCCGCAGGCGAGGGAGGGAGACGCGCAAATGAGGGCAAAGAGTAAAGGGATTAGTCGCATCATGTGCTCCGGGTTCGGTCGTGACATCCGCACCCTGACAATTGTCCGAAGGGGACACAAATCACATGGCTGTGGGTCAGCTTTCGTCGCGCCAGCGGTTGATAATGGGATAGCGCCGGTCGAGCCAGAATGCGCGGCGTGTCAGACGGGGGCCGGGGGCAGACTGGAAGCGCTTGTATTCAGAGATGTAGATCAGGTGTTCGATCTTCTTGACTGTGGCGCGGTCGTGGCCAGCGTCGACGACTTCAGCCACGGATTGTTCCCGATCCACGAGACGGTCGAGGATGTCGTCCAACACCTCATAGGGCGGCAGCGAATCTTCATCTTTTTGATCCGGGCGCAGTTCAGCCGATGGGGGTTTGTCGATGATGCGCTGCGGGATCACCGTGCCGCTCGATCTGTGCATCCAGTCACGATGGTTGGCGTTGCGCCAACGGCAAGTCTCAAACACCCGCATTTTATAAAGGTCTTTGATCGGGTTGTAGCCGCCAGACATATCGCCATAAATCGTTGCATAACCCACGGCGACTTCCGATTTATTGCCGGTCGTCAGCAACATTTCGTTAAATTTGTTCGACAGCGCCATCAGCATCAAGCCGCGCAGGCGAGATTGAATATTCTCCTCCGTGACATCTGTTTCTGTGCCAGCCAAAAGCGGGGCGAGCGCTTCGGTGACAGCGGCGCGCGGTCCTGCAATGGGCACAGTGTCGATTTTTGCGCCCAGCAGTTTCGCGCATTCAGACGCATCTTCGAGGGAGTGTTGCGATGTATATTCCGAGGGCAGCATCACGCAGCGGACATTTTCCGCCCCAAGCGCATCGACTGCAATGGTGGCCACGAGGGCGGAATCAATGCCGCCGGACATGCCCAGGAGCACCTTTTTGAATCCCGCTTTGCGCATGTAGTCGCGCAGGGCCTCAACCATGACCCGGTAGTCCTGTTCCCATTCATCTGGCATGGACGCTTTCGCGCCCGAGACGGCGCGCCAGCCTTCGTTGGTCGCCTCGAAGTCGACATGTGCGACCACTTCGTCGAAGAGAGGCAATTGCAGCGCCAGTTCGCCGCCCGGGTTCAGGACGAAGGATCCGCCGTTGAAGACCTGATCATCCTGCCCACCGACCATGTTGAGATAGACGAGCGGCAAACCGGTTTCCACCACGCGGGAGACCATGTGCCCCATCCGGATGTCCAGTTTGCCCCGAAAATGCGGTGACCCGTTTGGAACCAACAGGATCTCTGCACCGGATTCCGCCAAAGTTTCAGACACTTCTTCATGCCACGCATCCTCGCAGATGGGAGTGCCAAGGCGTAACGGGCCCAGCGCGTATGGACCTTGAATTGGACCGCGTTCAAACAAGCGCTTTTCATCGAAGACATTGAAGTTTGGCAGTTCATATTTCAGAAGCCGTGCCGCAACCTTGCCGTCTTTCAGGATCGAGTAGGCGTTATAGAGCTTGTCGTCGATAAAGACCGGGTGGCCGATCCCCATAGCCGGACCCTGGGCCAGATCCGCCGCCAATTGGTCGACCAGGCGGGTGGCATGTTCCGTGAAGGCGGGCTTCATAACGAGATCCTGCGCCTGATACCCTGTTACAAACATCTCTGGCAAAGCGACCATATCGGCTTGTGCAGCCTTAGCCTCCGCCCAAGCATCACGCGCCTTTGCAATGTTACCTGCAAAGTCACCGACGGTCGGATTCAGTTGCGCGAGTGTCAGGCGAAAAGAGTTTGTCATTTCAGTCTTTCAGTTCAGTTTCGCCATGTTCTAGCAGACCTTGGCGCAAGGGAAAGGGCTGGGGCCGAGCGGCTTGTCACGGCCCTTGGCCTCCACTAGGGTTTTTGCGGGCGCATACATGATATTGGGGGTTCTCTGTGCATTCAAAAATTCTCGCCGCGACGGCACTCACCTTGGCCTTGGGCGCCCCGGGTTTTGCGCAAGAAACTGCGACCAAGCAATATGATGATGGCGGGATTTACACGGGCAGCTTCAAAGAAGGCAAACAGCATGGGCAGGGTACGTTCACACTGCCCAACGGGTATGAATACACCGGCAATTGGGTCGAGGGCGAAATTCGGGGTCAGGGCACAGCGCGCTTCCCGAATGGTTCGCTCTATGAAGGCCAATTTGCGGCTGGTCAGCCGGATGGGTTCGGGAAAATCATCTTCGCCGATGGCGGCACCTATGAGGGCGATTGGGTCGAAGGCAAGATAAATGGGCGCGGCATCGCCAATTATGCAAATGGCACGCGTTACGAAGGCGAGTTCAGGAATGCGCAGCACCATGGCACCGGTGTCATGGTGAGCCCCAACGGTTATCGCTATGACGGGCAATGGGTCAGCGGTGTCAAGGACGGCAAAGGCAAAATCAGCTATCCTGACGGTGCGGAATATGAAGGCCAGATGAAAGCTGGCAAGCGTGACGGCGAGGGTGCGCTTCGGATGACCGATGGTCTGACCTATGTTGGCCAGTGGAAAGAAGATCAGATCGATGGTCTGGGGACGCTGACGCAATCCAATGGCGATGTCTATGTTGGCACGCTCAGCGCAGGCGCGCGCGAGGGAGAGGGGCGGCTGACTTATGCAAATGGCGATGTCTATGAAGGCAGTTTCGCCGGAGATGCGCGCAATGGTGAGGGCACATTCACGGGCAAAGACGGGTTCGCCTATACCGGAAGCTGGGTAGACGGGCGGATCGAAGGTACTGGAACAGTGACGTATCCTGACGGCTCCGTATATGCCGGGACGTTGAAAAATGACCTCGCAGACGGGCAAGGCAAGATCAGTTATCCTGACGGCGCCAGTTACGAGGGCGACTGGGCGGCCGGGGTGATCGAAGGGCAAGGCGTTGCGCGGTATGCGAACGGTCTGGTGTATGAAGGTGCGTTCAAAAATGCGCTGATCGATGGTCGGGGCAAGATGACCTATCCCGATGGCTATTCCTATGAAGGGGATTGGGTCGCAGGCAAACGTGATGGAACCGGGAAAGCGATCTACGCCGATGGTGCTGTTTATGAGGGGGCGTATGTCGCGGGACAACGCCACGGCCAAGGCGCATTCACGCGCCCGGACGGGTTTTCATACACGGGCCAATGGAAAGACGGGCAGATCAGCGGCACTGGAGTTGCGACATATGAAACAGGTGATGTGTATGAGGGCGAATTTCTGGATGGAAAGCGGTCTGGAGAGGGCGTGATGCGCTATGCTGATGGCGTAGTGATCAGTGGCGAGTGGGAAGAGGGGCGTTTGACAAAGCAGGATGCCCCGGACGGTACTGCACCTGCGGCTGAGGAATGAACTGCCCCTACCACGGGATCTGTGCACCCGCATAGTCGAAGAACTGTCCGGTTTGCTCTGTCGTCAGACTGTCCATTACCCCAATCAGGTTTTGTGCTGCGTCAATCGGTGAGACTGTTTTGTGGTGACCTGCGTATTTTGCAGTGAATTCGGTCTCGACGGTGCCGGGATGCAGACACACGCAGATCGCCTGTTTGTGGGTTCGTGCAAGTTCGATGGACGCACCATGGATCAATTGGTTGAGAGCTGCTTTTGCTGCGCGATAACTGTGCCAGCCGCCGATTTGATTGTCGCCGATTGAACCCACCCGCGCGGACAACACGGCGAATACGCTGCGTCTGTCCTTCGGCAAGAGTGGCAGCGTGTGTTTGAGGATTAACGCAGGCCCGACAGCATTCAGTTGATATTGGTCGGCAAGGCCTTTGGCCGTAAGCGCCTTGATCGTTTTTTCCGGTTCGTAACCGTCAATCACGAGGGCGCCTGTGGCCACGAAGACCGTGTCAAACGGTCCTTCCAATTGGCCAAGTATCTTTTGGATACTGGCCTCATCTGTGATGTCGAACCCGTCTGCGCTGCGCGACAGGCGGGTCACCTCGCCTGTCATATGATCAGCAATGGCGCGTCCGATGCCGCCTGATGCACCTATGATGAGATGTCTTTTCATGCAGGGGAGCTATGGCGCAGCCCGCCTGCGTCAACCCAAAGGAGCGGCTACGCCGCGCGCGATGTTTTGTGCTCTTTGAGGACATTCTGTCCTCAGCCGCGCGTGCAAACTCCTTGAGGCGCAGGTCTCAGAACAATGGGCTTTTCATTTACGGCGTGATTTGTATGATTGGTGCCATGTTGTTGGTCCAAGACAATCGGTTGCTACTGCTTCTTAGCCTGCGCTGAGCGTGCCTGCCCGGCGCGTGCCGCTCAGTGGGACCAGCGCCGGATTTCAACAATATCAGCTACGAGATCAGACCAATGACAGATCAGAACCGCGTCGTCATTTTTGACACCACATTGCGCGATGGCGAACAATCACCCGGCGCAACCATGTCCCATGCAGAGAAGTTAGAGATTGCGGGGCTTTTGGATGAAATGGGCGTCGACATCATTGAAGCAGGGTTTCCCATCGCGTCAGAAGGCGATTTTGAAGCCGTGAAGGCGATTGCCCAGCAGACGGATAACTCTGTGATTTGCGGGCTGGCACGGGCCAATTTCAAGGATATCGACCGCTGCTATGAAGCCGTGAAGCACGCGCGTCAGCCGCGCATCCATACATTTATCGGCACATCTCCGCTGCACCGTGCTATCCCCAACCTGACCATGGATGAGATGGCGGATAAGATCCACGAGACGGTCAGCCATGCGCGCAACCTGTGTGACAATGTGCAATGGTCACCGATGGATGCGACGCGGACGGAATGGGAGTATCTCTGCCGCGTGATCGAAATCGCGATCAAGGCCGGTGCTACGACGATCAATATTCCTGACACTGTGGGCTATACCGCGCCGGGTGAGAGCGCGGATTTGATCAAGCGTTTGATTGCGACCGTGCCGGGTGCGGATGAGGTGATCTTTGCGACGCATTGCCACAATGATCTGGGCATGGCGACCGCGAACTCTCTGGCGGCTGTGGAAGGCGGTGCGCGCCAGATCGAATGCACGATCAATGGGCTTGGTGAGCGCGCAGGTAACACGGCGCTGGAAGAGGTCGTAATGGCCATGAAAGTGCGCAACGACATCATGCCGTTCTATACCGGGATCGACTCCACCAAGCTGATGAACATCTCCCGCCGTGTGGCCGCCGTATCGGGCTTTGCCGTGCAGTTTAACAAGGCCATTGTGGGCAAGAACGCCTTTGCACATGAAAGCGGCATCCATCAGGACGGTATGCTGAAAAACGCGGAAACCTTCGAGATCATGCGCCCTGAAGATGTCGGCCTGACCGAAACCAATCTGGTTTTGGGCAAGCATTCGGGGCGTGCGGCGCTGCGCTCTAAATTGGCGGATCTGGGGTTTGATCTGGGTGACAACCAATTGAAAGACGTGTTCGTGCGGTTCAAGGCCTTGGCTGATCAGAAGAAGGAAGTCTATGACGAGGATCTGATCGCGTTGATGCAGGTGGGATCTGATGTCGAGGACCGGATCAAATTGACGGCATTGAAAGTGTCCTGCGGCATGGGTTTGGAGAAATCTGCGGAGATGACGTTGAGCGTGGACGGGGTCGAAAGCTCTGTGACCGCGACGGGCGACGGGCCGGTGGATGCGGCGTTCAACGCGGTCAAGCAGCTGTTCACTCATAAGGCGCGGTTGCAAGTCTATCAGGTTGCGGCGGTCACGGAAGGAACAGACGCGCAGGCAACTGTCTCTGTCCGTCTCGAAGAAGATGGAAAGATCGCGACCGGCCAATCTGCCGATGTGGACACAGTAGTGGCGTCGGTCAGGGCCTATGTCGACGCGTTGAACCGCCTGTTGATCCGGCGGGAGAAAACCGGCGGTGACACGCCGGAAGTGTCCTACAAGGACGTCATCTGAAACTATGCGGATGCGGCAAAGGCCGGTTCTATGGCCTTCGCCGCGTCTGCTACACCGTAAGGGGCGTTGATGACGAACATGCCGGATCCTGTCATCCGGTGCCCATCACGGACCGGTGGAAAACTGATCTCATGTTGAAAGGCGCCCGGAAGGTTGGCGTCGGCCAATCTCGCTATCATCGGCGCGTGTGTGCCGCTGGTCAGGATCGGGTACCAAAGCGCGATCACACCCACGTTCCATTTGCGGTGAAGTTTCAGAATTTGCGCCGGGATGATCTCGTAGTCGGTCTTGATCTCATAGCTGGGATCGATCAGCAGCATGCCCCGGCGCGGTTCTGGTGGCGCGACGGCGTGGGCCATTTCAAACCCGTCAAGTTGATAGCATTTCGCTTTATGGCGCATCAATTCTGCTAGTGCCGCATGTTCTTGCGGGTGCAATTCCGCAACGTGTAATCTGTCGCCTTTGCGCAGCAATGTTGATGCCAACAGCGGCGAGCCGGGATAGGCGGATGGTCCATGCTGGTCCCTGATCGCGGTCAGCGTTTGGACATAAGGATGATCTGCAGGCAATTTGCTCTGCAATGCCGCAACGCCCGACGCGGCTTCGCCTGTTTTCAAAGCTTCGGCGGTATCCAAGCGGTACAGCCCGCGCCCGGCATGCGTTTCAAGATAGCTCAGCGGTTTCGTCTTGCGCGTGAGATAAGACAGCATCCATGCCAAGAGCGCGTGCTTGTGAACATCGGCCGGATTTCCAGCGTGGTAGATATGTTGATAGGAGAGCATGAGGCTCAATAGCCTACCGATCGCTGGCGGAATAGCGCCATTTCGCGCGCGCACTCTCTTTAACCTTATGACGGGCTTTCATATAAGAACGTTCAAACCTGCGGCTGAGCGAGTCGGCGGGCGTATAGATTTTCGAGCGGGAACACCTCCATGTCCATTCTCTCCAACTTGTTTTCGTCGGATATGGCGATTGACCTCGGCACGGCGAATACGCTGGTCTATGTCAAAGGCCGCGGAGTGGTTTTGAATGAGCCGTCTGTGGTGGCCTATCATACCAAAAACGGGCGCAAGGAGGTTTTGGCCGTTGGCGAGGATGCCAAGCTGATGCTGGGCCGGACACCGGGGTCCATTGAAGCGATCCGGCCAATGCGCGAAGGGGTGATCGCGGATTTTGACACGGCGGAGGAGATGATCAAGCACTTCATCCGCAAAGTGCATAAGCGCTCGACCTTTACGAAACCAAAGATCATCGTCTGTGTGCCGCATGGGGCAACACCGGTTGAGAAACGCGCGATCCGGCAATCTGTTCTGGGCGCAGGGGCGCGCAAGGCGGGTTTGATCGCGGAACCCATCGCGGCGGCCATTGGGGCTGGCATGCCGATCACAGACCCTACCGGGAACATGGTGGTCGATATTGGTGGCGGAACCACAGAAGTTGCGGTTCTGTCGCTGGGCGACATTGTCTATGCGCGCTCAGTGCGGGTCGGGGGCGACCGCATGGATGAGGCGTTGATTTCCTATCTGCGGCGTCACCACAACATTTTGGTGGGTGAAAGCACGGCGGAGCGGATCAAGACCTCTATCGGTACAGCGCGGATGCCAGATGATGGCCGTGGGTCTTCGATGCAAATCCGGGGGCGCGATTTGCTCAATGGCGTGCCAAAGGAAACCGAAGTCAATCAGGCGCAGGTTGCAGAAGCCCTCGCTGAACCTGTGCAGCAGATCTGCGAAGCGGTGATGACCGCACTGGAGGCCACGCCGCCAGACCTGGCGGCCGATATCGTCGACCGAGGAGTGATGCTGACGGGCGGCGGCGCGCTGCTGGGCGAGTTGGATCTGGCGCTGCGCGAACAGACGGGACTTGCGATCTCGGTCGCGGATGAAAGCTTGAACTGTGTGGCGTTGGGGACCGGCAAGGCGCTGGAGTATGAAAAACAACTCAAACATGTGATCGACTATGAGAGCTGATTGTCCTTGGCGGCAAAGTTGATCTGTCTGCCCTTTGTTGCGGGCATAGGAATGCTTTAGTGTGGGCCTGCATTGGCAGGATAGTGTGTTTTGGCACGGGAAAGATACGGACAAGAGGAGTATGGGAGGCCCGTCAGACGTGTTCTGATCGGGCTTTTGGTCGTCATCCTTTTGGCTGTCTTTGGCGTATGGCGGATTGACAACCCGCGCGTAGAGAGGTTTCGGGCGGCGATGATCGACCGGATCGTGCCGTCTTTTGATTGGGCTTTGGTGCCTGTCACGCGCGTGTCGCGTATGGTTGATGACTTCCAGAGTTACAGTCGTATTTACGAGCAAAATCAAGAGCTCCGGCGCGAATTGCAGCAGTTGAAGTCCTGGCGTGAGGCCGCGCTGCAACTGGAACAGGAAAACGCGCGCCTGCTGGATTTGAACAAAGTGCGCCTGAATGCACGGCTGACTTACGTCACCGGTGTTGTGCTGACAGATAACGGCTCGCCTTTTCGCCGCTCCGTGTTGCTCAATGTCGGTGCGCGGGACGGGGTTCAGGATGGATGGGCCACGATGGATGGTCTGGGCCTTGTCGGGCGAATCTCCGGGGTAGGGGAACGCACCTCCCGTGTGATTCTTTTGACCGATAGCAACAGCAGGGTCCCGGTTTCCATTCAGCCGTCGGGACAGAAAGCGCTTCTGATCGGGGACAATACGCTGGCGCCCCCGGTCGATGTCGCGGATAACCTTGAAGACGTGCGCCCCGGCGACCGTGTCGTGACCTCTGGCGATGGCAAAGTGTTTCCGGCAGACATCCTCGTGGGTCAGATTGCGCAAGGGCCCAACGGACGATTGCGTGTGAAACTGGCGGCGGATTATGGCAGGCTCGAATTCCTGCGCGTGCTGCGCAATCCGGAAACGCCGGTGATCGCAACGACCGGCGCGTTGATTGCTCCGGATGAAATTCCAGTATCCGCTGGAGAAGCTGTGGGGGCGAGCGATGGTTGATCCGATTACAACCCGGCGCTTCGGCTTTCGGTGCGTATTTTTTGGACTTTGCGCAGCGATTATCTTTCTCAAGATGCTGCCCCTCTCGACTATTCCACGCAGCGTTCCGGGGCCTGATCTGCTGTTCTGTTTGACGGCTGTTTGGATCATGCGCAGACCGCGTTGGGCGCCTGTAGGGCTGATCGTTTTGGTGCATCTGATCGCTGACGTTCTGTTCCTGCGGCCTATTGGGCTTTGGCCTGCGATCAGCTTGCTGGGCTACGAGTATTTGCGCCGGAAAGCTGCCGGTCCGACGGAGATCGCAATCCCGCTTGAGGTCGGCATTGCTGCAGCGACCTTTGCGGTAATGGTTCTGGCGAATGCGCTGTTTCAGTTTGTCTTCGGCGTCGGTCAGCCCACGTTCCTGACATTGATTTACCACGTCATCGTGACGGTTATCGCCTATCCGCTGATGATTGCGTTTTCCCATTTTGTGGTGCGCGTCCGACGTGCACGGCCAACGGATGTGGATGGATCGGGGATCGCAGCATGAGACGCTCACCCAAAGATACGGAAGAAAGTGCTGCGCTTGTCAGCCGCCGCGGTCTGATCCTTGGCGGAGGCATGGTCGCTTTTGCAGGATTGCTGGGCACCCGTATGCGCCACCTACAGGTCAATCAGGCGGATCAATTCCGGCTTTTGGCGGAAGAAAACCGGATCAACATCCGCCTGCTCCCCCCTCCGCGTGGCCAGATTTTCGACAGAAACGGGTTATTGATCGCGGGCAATCAGCAGAATTACCGCGTCACAATCATTCGCGACGAGGTGGATGACCCCGAAAAGGTGCTTCACGACCTGAGCCGCCTTATCCCGCTGTCTCAGGAAGACATTGACGATGTGCTCGAAGAAATGCGCCGGAGGTCACGTCTGGTGCCTGTCACGGTCGCAGATCGCCTCAGTTGGGAGGATGTCAGCCAAGTCGCCGTGAATGCGCCTGCGCTCCCCGGTATTCTGCCGGAATTCGGTCTGTCCCGTTTCTATCCACGCTCTGACGACTACGCACATATCGTTGGCTATGTGGGCCCGGTTTCAGATTATGACCTCAGCCGCATTCAAAATCCCGATCCGTTGTTGCAGATCCCTAAGTTCCAGCTTGGAAAAACCGGTGTTGAAAACAAGCTGGAAGCCTCTCTGCGGGGTAAGGCTGGCACCAAACGCGTCGAAGTCAATGCCGTTGGCCGCGTGATGCGAGAGTTGGGCCGTGAGGAGGCAACCAAAGGCGATACTGTTCAGCTGACCATTGACACGAAGTTGCAGAACTTTGTGCAAGCGCGGCTGGACGGTGAAAGCGCAGCCGTTGTGGTTATGGACGTGACCAATGGCGATCTGGTCGCAATTGGCTCCGCCCCTGCTTTTGATCCGAATAGTTCGTACGTGGCATCTCTGTCGCGGATTACGGTGCTTTGACTGAAAACAAATACCGCCCCTTGGCGAATAAAGCCGTGCAAGGCACCTACCCGCCCGGATCGACTTTCAAGATGGTGACAGCCCTTGCCGCGATTGAGGCAGGTGAGATTGACGTCGAAGAAACGATCTATTGCGGTGGTTTTACGGAGCTTGCGAACCGGCGTTTTCATTGCTGGAAACGTGGCGGGCATGGCAAGATGAACCTACGCAACAGCATCAAACAGTCTTGTGACGTGTATTATTACGAGCTGGCCCAGCGTGTCGGCATCGAAAACATTACGAAGATGGCGCGCCGCCTGGGATTGGGCGAGCGGCATGACGTGCCAATGTCTGCCGTCGCCAAGGGGCTGACGCCAACGAAGGCGTGGAAGGCGGAGAACCGTGGCAAAGACTGGGTGATCGGCGACAGCCTGAATGCGTCCATTGGTCAGGGCTTTGTGTTGGCTTCTCCCTTGCAGCTTGCTGTCATGACGGCGCGGCTCGCGACTGGGCGTGCCGTGTCTCCGCGTCTGGTGCGGGCCGTTGATGAGAAAGAATTGCCTGATCGCGCCGGGGAGCCACTAGGCCTGTCAAAACGCACGCTCGACTATATCCGCGATGGTATGTTCGCGGTCAGCAACGAGAACCGCGGCACGGCTTATCGCACGCGGATTGCGGATAAATCGAAGCGCATGGCGGGCAAAACCGGCACGTCGCAAGTGCGCAATATCACGGCTGCAGAGCGGCGCGCGGGCGTTTTCCGCAATGAAGACCTGCCATGGGAGCGGCGCGATCACGCGTTGTTTGTCGGTTACGCCCCTTATGACAATCCGCGCTATGCCATCTCCGTCGTGGTCGAGCATGGCGGCGGCGGCTCGACAGCGGCAGCACCGATTGCGCGTGACGTGATGCTTGCGGCACAATTTGACGGTGTGCCGCCGCTGTCAGCTTACCCCTCTTCGCAGCGCGGTCGCATCCGGTCCCGTTTGGACGAGCTGCAACTTCATGATCCAACAGTCATTGCCCAGAAAGTCTCTGAGGCATGAGCTATCTTGAGTATAATTTGAAGTCGGTGCCATCTGGCCCGTCAAAACTGCTCTACCTGAATTGGGCTGTCGTTTTGCTGCTGATTGCTATCGCGTGCATCGGCTTTTTGATGCTTTATTCGGTTGCAGGCGGCGCGATGACACCTTGGGCCGAGCCACAGATGAAGCGGTTTGCGCTTGGTCTTGTGCTGATGTTCTCAATCGCGCTCATCCCGACATGGTTTCTGCGCAATATTGCGGGGCTGACCTATGCGATTTGCATCGTTTTGCTGCTCGGCGTGGAGTTCTTTGGGTCAACCGGCAAAGGCGCGCAGCGTTGGATCGACCTCGGTTTCATGCGCCTTCAGCCGTCTGAGCTAACGAAGATCACCTTGGTTTTGTTTCTGGCTGCTTATTACGATTGGCTTGATGTCAAAAAGGTCTCTCGTCCTTTCTGGGTGTTTATCCCCGTTTTGATCATTGCCATTCCCACCTATCTGACCTTGCGCCAGCCCGATCTCGGGACAGCGTTGCTGCTTGTCTTCGGTGGCGGTGGATTGATGTTTCTGGCAGGCGTGAGCTGGATGTATTTTGCTGCTGTGATCGGTGCGGGCGTCGGTGTGGTTGTGGGCGTCTTTAAGTCGCGCGGCACAGAGTTTCAGTTCCTCAAAGACTACCAGTATCGCCGGATTGACACCTTTCTTGATCCGGCCTCGGACCCGCTGGGCGCGGGCTATCACATCACGCAATCGAAGATTGCGCTTGGCTCTGGCGGCTGGACGGGTCGGGGATTTATGCAGGGCACCCAGTCCCGGCTGAACTTTTTGCCCGAGAAACACACTGATTTTATCTTTACCACATTGGCCGAAGAATTCGGTTTTGTCGGCGGCATCTCTTTGCTGGCGCTGTACATCGGTGTGATTGTCTTCTGCGTCTTCTCTGCGATCAGCAATAAGGATCGTTTCGCGTCGCTTCTGACATTGGGAGTCGCGCTTACTTTCTTTTTGTTCTTTGCAGTGAACATGTCGATGGTCATGGGGCTCGCGCCTGTTGTGGGCGTTCCGTTGCCGCTGGTCAGCTATGGCGGCTCCGCCATGTTGGTGCTGATGATCGGCTTTGGATTGATCCAATCCGCCCATGTGCATCGCCCGAGGTAATCTATGATCAACATCCTTTTTGCGGCCAAGCCGGAAAGCTGGGCCAGCTATGAACTGCCGCTGCGCGGAGCCTTTGATAAGGTCGGTCTTGCCTACACGCTCGGCACCGACATGCCGCCCGAGATCGTGGATTACATTGTCTATGCACCGGGTGCGACGGCAACGGATTTTACACCCTACACGCGCACCAAGGCTGTGTTGGGACTTTGGGCTGGGGTGGAGACGATCGTGACCAATGAAACCCTCACCCAACCTCTTTGTCGTATGGTCGATGACGGGTTGACGGATGGGATGGTCGAATGGGTGACTGGCCACACGCTGCGTCATCACCTTGGTATGGATTTACATATCCACGGCCAAGACGGGGTCTGGCGCGCTGGCATCGTGCCGCCGCTGGCGCGTAAAAGAAAAGTCACCATTCTCGGGATGGGCGCACTTGGGGCGGCCTGCGCGACACAGCTCGCCAGCTTGAAGTTTGACGTCCATGGTTGGAGCCGCTCTGCGAAGGAGATTGATGGTGTCACTTGCCACAGCGGGTCCGATGGCCTGACTGTCGCGCTGCAAGATGCGGATATCGTGACTTTGTTGCTGCCTGATACGCCCGCGACGCAGAATACGCTGAACGCTGAGACGCTCGCCTTGATGTCACAAGACAGCGTTCTCATCAATCCGGGCAGAGGGCCGCTTGTCGATGATGACGCGCTTTTGGATGCGCTTGATAAGAATCTCAGTCATGCCACATTGGATGTCTTTCGCATTGAGCCCTTGCCCGAAGATCATCCGTTCTGGGCACATCCGAAAGTCACGGTCACACCCCATATCGCCTCGGAAACACGCCCCGATACAGCGAGCGGCATTATCGCCGAGAACATCCGTCGCGGTGAAGCCGGTGAGCCGTTCTTGCATGTGGTTGACCGGGTAGCCGGCTACTGAGCCCATTCGTTCGGCTTAGCAACTTCAGAGCAAAGGTGGCTTATCCGGGTCCATACCGGGTGCTGGCGGGTCTTTGGGTTGCTCCGGTTGAGGCAAATCAAACCGCAACCCCACCTTTGCGAGAGTGGCCGCCATAGGGTCGCGAAGCCCGAAAAAAGCCACATCAAGCGTGCCTGCCTCGATCCCGCTAAAGACAAGCGCTTCATTCACGGCTTGAGCCAATGCATTTTCCGCGCCGGGGATCGGGTCGAGAAAGGCCAGCAGGTGGGTCGATCCACCTCTCTTGTATCGGACTGCGCAAAGGTAGGCCAATTTCGCCAAGCCTGCGGTCAGCGCCAATTTGGTATCCAGCGCTTCGATGAACGCTTCTGGCAGGTCCGAGGGGGGGAGCACCTCCTCCGGCGTTGCTTCCACATCTGCCGGCGCCGTTCCCAGAGTTTCATTCAGCCACGCAATCGCCTCGCTCGGCAGGATGATGGAGGAGGGCGCAACCTCCAAATTCAAACCCAGCCCCAAGCCCTGCCCCGCCAGCATTTGGGCCAAAGCCCGGCCTGACAGTGCCAGATAGGGCGCTGCGCCTGCAAACTCTGCCAAACGCTCCTCACGATCAAAGACCAGGACGAGGGGCGCGTCCTCTACAGGAAACACGCGGGGGGTGATTTGGTCGCCTTGTGCTTCGCTTTCCAGCAGCAAGAACAGTTCGGCATCCGCCAAACGTTCGTAGAACCGCAAGCGAGCCGCGTCTGAGCGGTCCATTTCGGCATGCGCCAAATCCAATGGTGTCATCTCAAAACATCCCGAACAGCGGATTTCAATGCAGGCAATGCTTCGGCCTCAAACCATGCATTGCGTTTGATCCATGCGTTATTGCGCCAGGACGGATGGGGCAAGGGAAAGGCACGCGGTGCATGGTCGCGCCAGCGTTCGACCGTTTCCGTTACATTTGTCTTAGTGCGCAGGTGCCATTTCTGTGCGTAGCCACCGATCAGCAGCGTCAAACGGACATCAGCCAGCGCTTCGGCAATCGGCGTACGCCATGTCGTGGCACAGACAGGCGGTGGCGGTAAGTCCGATCCTTTCGCATTGTACCCCGGAAAGCAAAATGCCATCGGCACTATGGCAACGCGAGAACGGTCGTAAAACACCTCTTCTCCAATCCCCATCCAGTCGCGGAGCCGATCGCCTGATGGGTCAGTAAAGGGCTTGCCGCTTTCATGCACCCGCGCGCCCGGCGCTTGCCCGGCGATCAATATCCGTGCGCCTCTATCGAACCACACGACGGGGCGGGGCGCATGTCTCGTATGCGTTGCAGCAAATCGCGAGGTGCAGATTGCACAGGATGCAAGTTCGGATTTCAGCGCATTCAAAGACATGAAAACAATTGCCCCGAAAACGAGGGGGCTTGCAATGTTTTTATATTTCTATAATTATAAAAACATGAAAACTTTTGAAGCACCCGAACTCTCCCTCGTCAAAGCTGCAAGCGCTTATGCCGCATTGGGATCTGAGCAGCGCCTCGCGCTTCTTCGCCACCTGACCCGCGCGGGTAATGATGGCATGAGCATCGGCGCTTTGGGAGATGCAACCGGCATTGCGGGAGCAAATCTGACGCATCACCTCAAAATCCTTACCCAAGCGGGTTTGATCAAACAGGTCAAACAAGGCCGTTCTGTGCTGTGCGCCGCTGCAGATTACGCGACCTTCAAACGTCTCAACGATTTTCTGATGGCTGAATGCTGTGCCGATTTGCCCGACGGACATCATCATGGCTGATCTTACGCAAAACCCGACACGCACGGCCTGGAGACTGTCAAAGGTTTGGCTTGTCATCCTTGCGATCCCGCTTCTGTTGGCAATTTTTGATCCGGCAGAGGTGATCCCGACACTCAGGTTCACGGCAGACGCATTCGGCCATACAGCCATTTTCATCACATTCGCTGTTCTCGCCATTGGCTATCTCAGGGCCACTGGTTCTGAGGCGGTTGTTGCAAAAGCCTTTCAAGGGCGCGAAGTCCGCATGATCTTTCTTGCAGCTGTGCTTGGTGGGATTTCGCCGTTTTGCTCTTGCGAAGTTATTCCGTTCATTGCCGCCCTTCTTGTCGCGGGCGTACCGCTCTCAGGCGTCATGGCCTTTTGGCTCGCCTCGCCACTTATGGATCCGGCAATGTTTCTGATCACCGCCGGTGCGCTGGGATTTGACTTCGCGATCGCCAAAACCGTTGCGGCGATTGGCCTCGGTCTGTTTGGCGGCTTTGCTGTCATGACTTTTGCACATATGCCCGTTTTTGCTGATCCCTTGCGGGCCGCGTCCCAAAGTGGGGGCTGCGGCTGCGGATCGCCCTTTAAGGGAACGCCCAAGTGGCAATTCTGGACCGATGCGAAACGCCGCTTGGTCTTTAGAGACACAGTTTTGGAAAACGCGTTGTTTCTGAGTAAGTGGTTGCTGTTGGCGTATATGCTCGAGAGCCTGATGCTGACCTATGTCCCCGCCGATTGGATTGGCACCTTCCTGGGCGGTGCAGGAATTGGCCCGGTCATACTGGGGGCCCTTGTCGGCGCCCCGGCTTACCTCAATGGATACGCTGCTGTGCCATTGGTAGACGCGCTTCTTGCGCAAGGTATGAGCAGCGGCGCGGCCATGTCCTTCATGATCGCGGGGGGCGTCAGTTGCATCCCGGCCGCAGTCGCGGTCTGGGCGCTCGTCAAGCCACGCGTGTTTGCAGCTTATCTCGGCTTCGCATTCATCGGCGCCGTGACGGCAGGTCTGATCTGGAATATGCTCGCCTGAAACAGGAGGCGGCGCATTGGAACAGGCGGAAAATGCCGAGGCGCTCAAGCGGGAGCTTGATTGGCTGTCGAGAGTAATTGACCTGCAAATCTCTGCGTATTTTGCAGATGTCGATCAGCGCGTTTTGCCCTTTCCTGAGCCGCCGGATCACTCAAACGACACTGTGCTGGGCCAAACGATAACAACGTACAGGCCCGAAATTCCCTCCCGCATTATGCTTGGCCTATGTCTTGCACATGCATTCCGACCCGAGCTGCTCGACCCGTTTTTGATCAAGGATCAGTCCACGGGGCGCGCGCATTCAGCTTTTGGGGGTGTTCTAGAGCCGCATCGCGCCGGTTTTCTGCCGACAGGAACGACGGTCAGATTTCTCTGCAGAAATTTGGAGTTTGAACAAGCTGGGCGCAGCTTTGGTTTCATGTCTGAAAAGAACCCGATGATTGCAGATGGGGTGATCCTGTTTGACGGCGACAGCTCTACCATTCGCTATAGCCAAACCATGTCTGTCTCGGATGATTTTCAGCATCACTTGCTTTCGGGCAATGAACGTCCAACCTCCGCGCACCCTGTGTCGCTTGCCAAAAGATTGCCTGACGCGGTTGCCAATGACGAGTTGGTTTTCAGCGTGGAGCTTCGCCGTCAGCTCGATCATATCGCCGCTTGGTGTAAACACGCAGACAGCCTGACGAATGACTGGGGGCTCGCGGACCGGGTTCCTACGGGGTTTCGTGTTCTGTTCCACGGTCCTCCCGGCACAGGCAAGACCTTGGCGGCAACTCTTTTGGGGCAAAGAACCCAGCGAGACGTATATCGGGTCGATCTGTCTATGGTCGTGTCGAAATACATTGGAGAAATCGAAAAGACCCTGGGCAGTGTTTTTGATCAGGCAGAGCGTAAGGGCCATATCTTGTTTTTCGACGAGGCGGACGCGCTATTTGGTAAACGCAGTGCCGTCAGCAATTCGAATGACCATTATGCCAATCAGGAGGTCTCTTACCTCTTGCAACGGATCGAGCAGCATTCTGGTTTGGTCATTCTGGCTTCGACACTGCGCGCCAATATCGACGATGCGTTTTTCAGACGTTTCCAGCTTGCTATCGCCTTCAGGCGACCCGACGCGCAGGAGCGCGCGCATCTTTGGGAGAAGGTCTTGCAAGCTGGTGTGCCGGTCGCAGCGGATGTGGATGTCGCTGCGTTGGCGCGCGATCATGACCTTTCCTATCCGCAGATCTGGGAAGCGGTCCGCCATGCCGCCTTGCAAGCTTTGAATGACGGTCAAAAGGAGGTCCGCAGCAGGGATTTCAACCTTGCTATTGCAGATCTGCAGCGGATGTTTGTGACCGAGTAGGCCCGTTTTGAAACTCTCGCGAACAGGTCTACGCCGACAAAAATTGTCTCCTAGCCAGAAACATCAGGCTTAATTTCGTCGGGCTTTCTTTGAACTGATGCGAAAATAGGGACAATTCGGCACCTGTTTTTCGCCTATTCACCCCATCTTTACCCGAATAGCGTTGAAAACTCCGGGGTTGCTCCGACATAATGCAGCCTTAACGAAGGGTTAATAATTGCCCGACTCCGACGGCATGTAAAAGGCCAGCATTAATCGGAGCAGGCAGAGGCATATCCGAGGTGGGCATAGCCCGATGATTGAGTTTCGAGAGGTCAGCAAGTCCTTCTGGACGGGCACGCAGCGCAAGGTCATCCTTGATCGCGCCTCTTTTCGTGTCGAGCTAGGGAACTCCATGGGTATCCTCGCGCCCAATGGGACAGGCAAGACGACGCTGATCAACATGATGGCCGGGCTTGAGAAACCCGACGAGGGGGAGATCGTCCGCACATCGCGCATCTCCTTTCCGCTGGGCTTTATGGGGGGCGTTGTCCCCAAACACACAGCGACAGAGAATTGCCGCTATATTGCGCGCCTCTACGCGTTGGACCCGGACTATATCGAGGCTTTCTGCCGTTATCTCTGCGGTCTGAAAGAGTATTTCGACATGCCGGTCGGCACCTACAGCCAGGGCATGAAAGCGCGGTTCACATTCGCGCTGATGCTGGCATTGGAATTCGACATTTATCTGATTGATGAAGGCATGCCGGCAACAACGGATGTTGAGTTCAATCGCAAGGCCGGGTCTATCCTGAAGGATCGCCTGAAAACATCAACGCTTGTCGTGGTCAGCCACCAAGCGGAAACACTGGAAAAATTCTGTCGCTCTGCAGGCGTTCTTTTGAACGGCAAATTGCACATGTTCGACACGTTGGAAGAGGCGAAAAGGCTCTATGAGTACGAAACCCAAAGCTAGAAAGTTTCGCATCAAGCGCAACGAGGTCGCGAAGCCAACTGTCGCGTCAGCGGATGGTGCGACAGCAGCCAATGTAAAGGCGACGGTTGCGGCCAATGCGCCCGAAGCGGATACCCAGATGTTCGCGCCGCCGACTGATGACGGGTTTGGCGCGCAAACCTTTCCCACGGGCGGGGCGGATCCCAAGCCAAAAGCCCATCAACCCAAACAGGCGAAACAAGCACAGGCACCGATGCCGTCAAACCCGGCTGAAGCAATCGACATGATCCGCCGCGAGGGCCTGACCGGTCGTCAGTTGCGGATGGCGCGCCGTGTTGCGCAAAAACAGGGGCTGAGCGCGACATCTGACTATGACGCCGTGCGATTGCTGCGGGAGAAGGGCATTGATCCGTTTAAGCGTGCCAATATGCTCGAGCTTGTGGTGTCAGACGCCAAAGAGGGCAAGGCGTCACAGCCGGGAACGAGCATGCAACCTCTGGGAAAAGTTGGTGCGCCTGGAACGCAGCTGACACCGGCCATTCAAAAACCAAAACTGCCGTCGACCCAGGTGATCGGTGAAGATGAGCGGTCTCGCGACGTGATGGATATCCAGCGTGATATCGTGCGGCGTCGCCGCAAACGCGCGGGTCTGTTGCTGACGCGGTTGATGTTTTTCGTCCTGCTGCCGACCATTGTGGCGGGATACTACTACTATGTTGTTGCGACGCCCATGTTCGCGACCAAATCCGAATTTGTTATTCAGGCCGCAGATTCCACCGGCGGTGGCGGGCTTGGTGGCGGGTTACTGTCAGGCTCACCGCTGGCAAGCAGTCAGGATTCGATCACGGTTCAGGGATATCTTCAGTCGCGGGACGCGATGCTCAGGCTTGATGAAGATGAAGGATTTCGCGCGCATTTCAGTCAGGACTTCATTGATCCCATTCAAAGGCTTGATGCGGTTGCCACGCAGGAGGCGGCCTACAAACGTTTCGCCAAGAGTGTAAAGATCGGCTATGATCCGACAGAGGGGATCATCAAGATGGAAGTGATTGCCGCCTCACCGGAGACGAGCGCGCTGTTCTCGAAACAACTCATTCAATACGCGGAAGAACAGGTGGATCAGTTGACCGCCCGCAAACGTGGTGACCAATTGCAAGGCGCAGATGAAAGCCGCAAAGATGCGGAACGCAAGATGATCGAGGCGCAAAACCGGATCGTTGAAATTCAGGAAAAGCTGGGCGTTCTGAGCCCCGAAAGCGAAGTGCAGGCCGTGTTCGGCCAAATCACACAACTTGAATCTGAACTGTTGACCGAACGGATTTCGCTGCAACAGTTTCTTGCAAACCAAAGACCCAATGCGGCCAAAGTATCTGCGTCGCAAAACAAAATTGCCGAGCTTGAAAAGCTGATCACAGAGAAGCGGGCACAATTGACAGAGAGTAATGCCAGCTCGGGTTCCTTGGCACGTATCTCCGGAGAGTTGTTGGTTGCGCAAGCTGATCTTGAGGTGCGTCAGGGGTTGCTCGCTCAAGCGGAAGCAGCGTATGAGGCGGCACGGTTGGAGGCAAACCGTCAAGTCCGGTATTTGTCTGTCGCAGTCAGCCCGGTCGCACCGGATGAAGCAACTTATCCGCGCGCGTTCGAGAATACGATCCTCGCCTTCTTGATCTTCTCAGGCATTTATTTGATGGTATCGCTGACGTCATCAATCCTTCGCGAACAGGTATAAACCGCCATGAAAACCGTCACATTCGGCCGCGGTTCGGCGCGTGTAAGCGCATCCAACGACTTGCCTTTGGTTCTGATCGCCGGACCTTGCCAGTTGGAAAGCCGGGACCATGCCCTGATGATTGCAGAAGCAATGGCAAAAGCTTGTGCGGATGCAGGTGCGGGCTACGTTTTCAAGGCCAGCTATGACAAAGCCAACCGCACGTCCTTGTCTGGAAAGCGCGGGTTGGGACTAGATGAGGGGTTGAAGATTCTGGCCGATATACGCGCAGAAATTGGATGCCCGGTGCTGACAGATGTGCATGCGCCAGATCAATGCGGCGCTGTGGCGGATGCGGTCGATGTCATGCAAATCCCGGCCTTTCTCAGCCGTCAGACAGATCTGCTGCTTGCCGCCGGTGAAACCGGTGCCGCGGTCAATATCAAGAAGGGGCAGTTTCTTGCGCCATGGGATATGCCGAATGTGATCTCGAAAGTGGAAAGCACCGGCAATGAGAATATCCTGCTGACGGAGCGCGGCGCGTCTTTTGGCTACAATACACTCGTGGCTGACTTCCGGTCACTCCCAACGATGGCAAAAACCGGGTACCCGGTGATCATGGATGCAACGCATTCGGTGCAGCAACCCGGTGGGCAAGGTGGATCGTCAGGGGGGCAACGCGAATTTGCACCTGTTATGGCGCGCGCGGCTGTCTCGCTCGGTGTTGCTGGTGTATTCATTGAGACACATCAAGACCCAGATAGCGCGCCGTCTGACGGTCCAAATATGATCCCGCTTGATCAAATGCCCGCCCTCATCAAAACACTGATGCAATTTGATGTTCTTGCAAAAGAGAGCCCTTGCCGGGTTTAACAGTGCTGCGGGTTCATTTCGCATCCTTTGATGTTTTCAGGGATTTTTTGTCTGAACCCAGCGTTACCCAAAGCGACGCTGCAATGACCAGCACGGCACCCGGCAAAAAGCTTGGCCCTGGGGTTTCGTCGAAGACAAAGTAACCAGCTCCGACCGACAGAACGAGGCTGAGGTAGCTGAGCACAGACAAATACCCCGCCGTGCCAAAGTAATGCGCCCGCAGGAAACAGAATTGAGCGGCTTGTGCAAAGCAACCGATTAGGATCAGCCCTGCAATGTGGTTCGGTGAAACCGGCATCCAGGATGTGATTGCAAATGGCGCGCTGAGTAGCGTCAATCCCAAAGTATAGAAAGCCATCATGACGATTGGCGGTGCATCGCGCAGGGCGCGGGTTGTAATGACGACCGCTGAGGCCGTCACAACGACAACCAGCATCGCAGCAAAGCCCCAGCTCCATGGCACTGCGCCCGGGTCTATTGCGATGATCACGCCGACCAGTGCGAGTGCGCCTGCACACCACCCGCGAAGCCCAATTACTTCACGTAAAAGCAACGCCGCCATGATCATCGTGATAATCGGTCTTGTAAAACTGATCGCGGTGAAAACAGCGAGCGGCAGGCGTGCAATGGCAAAGAAACTGGCCGTCAATGTGATCGCGGCGAGGGACACCCGAAGGAGATGCAAGTGAAGCTGCGGGATCGCCTTGAAACGGGACCGCTGACCCCAGATCAAAGGGGTGATCACAATGAAACCAGTAAGGGCGCGGAAAAAGACCAGTTGTGACGCGGGATAATCAGCACCTAACCACTTCACAATTGAGAGCGCGCAAATGTTCAACAGCAAATCCGCTATCAGCCACGCGCCTCCTTTAAGATTGTCACGTGGCGCTTCGCTCATGCACGGTTAGCGATGAGATTGGCCATCAGTCTAAAGGCGCCGGGCACAAGGTTTTCCATTTGGTGATGAAGAATGAGAGAGGTGTGGACATGCCTGCCATGTCCGATATCAGCGACCAGAAGGCTGCCTTGGTGAGGTGCCTCATCCGGATCGGCCATTTCTAGCAGAGGCGTGTATGCCGCGTCCCAGCTTTTTGCAAAATAGAGACCACGTTCCTTGACCCACCACGCCCAATCATCAGGCCCGATGAGATTGGGGGTCGACAAAAGGGGGTGATCCATCAGGTGCCTGACTTCGGCATGTTCATCTGTGACACGCCATCTGAGCGATGGTTGTCCAATTTCCAATCTGCGCGGCGGGGTCTGGCCCGGGTCCCAATTGTCCCAAGGCCTGTGATACAGGGTCAGGAGCGTTCCGCCCGCCTCAACCCATCTGTGCAGGCGGGGCAGCGCTGCGACAAGGCCTTTGCGAAAGCGCATCGCAAAAATGCCGATGATGATCGTGTCATACCGCGCGAGCTCAGCGTCATTTCCGAGCGTGGTATCTGAGACATCTGTGACGTCGGCGCCCAACATGCGCAGCCAGTGATTGACGCGATCATTCCCCGCACCAACATAGCCGACGGTCACATCGGGAAGTGCCGCATTTAGCGCAGCAACCCGTAGAACCGCTGGCTGTGCTACAGCGGTTGGATCTACATGTGGATAGGCGATCTTCTGCACCGCCTGAGCCAGTCCGCCATCCAGTTTGAGCGGTATCTCATAAAGGCCTGCGGTAAGAGTTTGAGGTGCTTCGATGCGCAGCTCATCGTCAGAAATCGCGGCTTTCCACCCCTCCGGCGCGTCCACTGAAACGCGTGCATTTTCGGGAAATTGCTCATGCAGGCGACCGACATAGCTGCGCTGATGGGTTTCCAGATTTATCAGTGCCGCATCGGGTGTGATACGTGCGATCCGCTCGGGCAGAATGACCGGCGGTGTCTCTAGTGGTAGGCGCAGAGATGCTTCTTGACCTTCAAAGGTAAGGGTCAGGATGCAGGCAGGTGCATCTGCGTTATCCGGGTTATACGCGGCCCGGTACGGTTCCGTTGGTTTGGCCGTCGCATTGATCTGAAGCTCATTTGCGTCGATTGCCCAACCTTTTGGTAAATCAAAGGTCACGTCTGCTATGGTGGCATGCCCTTTGTCGATCTCCAGCTCGATCTCTGTTGTTTGGCCGGGCAGAAGAAAACGCTCTGAACAGCGCAACCTGACATCGACCCCCAAAGCCAAACGGATGACATGTCCAAGCTGCGCGCGCTTAGCGTCTAGCCGGTGCAAGACGTCGTCCTTCAAACTGTCAGGACAGGCGGTGGATGCGCTCTTAACAGATGTCAAAGCCTTCATGGCGTTGGATGCAACTTGTTCAAAATCGGGAAATGCGGCGACGCAGGCTGAGATAGCCTCATGTGCAGTTTCCAGTTCCTGCGCGATAGGGCCTGCGTCCGGCAATTGCGCCAAATCAGCCAGTGTATTGCACAGACCAGTTGTCAGATTATGATCTGGTCCTTTGACTTTGCTTTCCACCAGGTGCAGTGGCCAATCGCGCGTTTGCCCGCTGGCTACCCAACGTCCCATACCTTGCGTACGATGAAAGGCGCGCGACTGCTGGCCAATCCGCTCCCATGTCCAACCTGTCACCGGATCGCTTCCTTCTCCTCTGATTGTGAGGGTTGCGGGCGGAGGGGGCAGGTCATCATCATACGCTTGCCCAGCGCCTGACCATGCGGGCAGGTACATTTTCTTGACCTGCCAAGGTCTAAGATCGGATCGGAAGTCTGGATCGGCGGCGGCGCTCATGACCTCGTGCGCTGCTTGGGTCATTGCCCGGTGATGGCCATGCTGACCAGGCACATCCAAAAATGTCGGACAGATGATGTCAGGCTTCTCAGTGCGGATGATCTCGACAAAACGTGCCAGCGTACGTTGTTTTCCCCATTTGAGAAGTGTCTCTTCACCGCTCTTTGAAAAGCCAAAGTCTGTGATCGTGTCTTCTGGCGTTTCCGAAAGCCAGTACATGCGCATGCGCAGTATACCGCAGGCACGTTCCATCTCTTTCGTGCGGAGCGCACCCAAAGCGGGACCTGCTTCTGTTCCAATATCGTTTTGCCCGCCTTCTCCGCGTGTAGAGCAAGCGTAGGACGTGTTGATCCCATCTCTGAACGTCAAAGCAGCCAGCATTCCCGAAACTTCGTCGTCGGGATGCGCCCCTGTCTGCATGAACCGGATCACTGACGTCAGTGGTCTGAGGGCCCACCAGAGTTCTGTAATCCTTGGTCGCGCGCGATCAGCCTCAATGCGGAATTGATCAGGTGTGGGCATTAAATTTCTTTCGACTGAGGCGCGATCTTTGGCGTGAGTGCGTGGTTGACGACGAGCGCAGCGGCGCCGAGTGTCGCCGTCATGCGGCCCGACGCCCCACGTTTCAGGCGCGGTTCATTGCGGATCTGACGGTTCGAGACGGAGCGCTTGGCCAAACGCACAGACCCAATGAGGTGATCAAGGACATTGTCGGGCATTGCGCCGCCCAAAATGATGGTTTGCGGATCGAACAGGTTTTCCAGAGTTGAAACAGCAGCTGAGAGGGGGGCAATCGCACGGTTCAACCATGCCATGAGCAGCGGGTCTCTTGCCTCATAGAGTTGGCTCAGGTGCTCAACATCGACAGGCATAGACTCTGCGTTGCCAAGCGCGTCAACGAGGGCACGCCGGCTTACGACATCTTCCAGCATGATAAGTTGGCCATCGCAGGGGACCTGCAGCGTGCCGATTTCACCGGCATTTCCAAACGCTCCTGTCATCAGGCGACCGTTATGGACAACGCCCAAACCCAATCCGCTGCCGAAATACAGAAAAGCATAGCTATTCAGACCCTGCGCGACGCCGGAAACCCTCTCTCCTATCGCGGCAGCATTGGCATCGTTTTCAACCAGGACCGCGCGGTCCAGTTTTCCGGACAGCCATTCCTCAGGGCTCGTGTCATCCCAGATAGGTAATTCAGACGCGCAGCCTTTGATGCCGGTGCGTCCGAAAGGGCCGGGCATGACGACGCCAAGACCGATCAGCCGTTTCGGATCACAGTCCAAGCGTTCGGTCATTTTGGCCTGCATTTGCTGTATCGCCCGCAAAACCCCTTGGCGACTTGTCGTCGAGACTTGCAATCTCTCTTGCGCGATTGACGCGCCGCATAGGTCCAAGAGAGCCCCGAAAACCGCGTCCGGCCTGATTTCAATGCCCGCTGCATACCCACCATCGGGATTAAGCGAATATTGTACGACCGGAACGCCACGTGTCGCCGCGCGGTGCCCCTGTTCGACAATCAAACCGTCATTCAAAAGGTCCGCGATGATGTTTGAGACTGCTTGCGTAGACAGGCCAGAGGCGCGCGCGATCTCAGCGCGTCCGATACGGGTCGCATTTCGGATCCTGCCTAAAACAACCTGCCTGTTATGTCCGCGCGACCGGCCAGCATTCGCGCCAATCACGACATCTGAAAGAGCAACCATGCTTCTCGACTAACTCAAGTCACTTGATAGCTCAAGTAAGTTGAGCTAACGATTGACCTATATGCGATGCCGCCCGGACACGTCTTTTGAGTTCAGGGCTGGAAGAACAGCAGGGAGAAATTCAATGAATACCATTACATTTAAGTCGCTTGCCGTTGGCGCAGTCACGGGAATCGCCACGCTTTTGGGAACGTCAGCACAGGCTGTTGAAATTGAGTACTGGCAGTATTTCTTCGACGCCCGCGTCACTGCGATGGAGCAACTGATTGAGGGTTTTGAAGCTGCAAATCCCGAGATCACCGTCAAGATGACCCATTTTCCTTACGCCGATTACCGCACCAAAGTCGCCGCCGCGATCCCGGCAGGTGAGGGCCCGGACGTGGTGCAGCTGTTTTATGGCTGGTTGAACGACTATGTCGAAGCCGAACTGATCCAGCCATTGCCTGCAGACGCTTTTCCCGCAGCCACGATTGACGCGGACTTCTTCCCGATGGTCCAAGCCATGAAAGATGGCGATCAGTATTGGGCGCTTCCCACGGCAGTGCGTTCGCTTGCACTGTTCTATAACGAGCGGCTGCTGGAAGAAGCTGGCGTCGAACCGCCAACCAACTTTGACGAGATGATGGCCGCCGCCAAAGCCATGACGAAACGCGATGGGGCAGGCAACATCACCCAAGTCGGCATGACCGCAGGCATGACTGCGCAAGACCACCATTGGTGGCGCGAAGGATTGATCCGCCAGATGGGCGGCGAGCCTTACAAAGACGACTACACCACGGTCAATTACAACACAGAAGCCGGTCTGAAAGCGCTTGAGATGTATGTCGGCATGGCCACTGGCGACGATGCGATCACCTCATTTGGCTTTATGGACGAGCCGCAAGCGGCGTTTAAGGCGGGCCGTGCAGGCATGCATATTGACGGCTCATTCAGGATCGGATCGCTCAACAAGCAACGCGGTCTGAAATGGGGCGTGACCGAGTTGCCTGCGACGGCAGATGGCACACGATCCAACTATTCCTCCTACTGGGTCAACGCAATCACGACCAAAGCAGAGGGCGAAAAATACGACGCGGCTGTGAAATTCATGGCCTATGTGACCTCGGATGAAGCGATGCAGATCTGGCTTGACGTGGTTGGCGAACTCCCCGCCAAACCGTCTGTTGGTCTGACTGAGGCCAACGCCAATGACGAGACCTATGGCCCCTTCATCCGGGGTCTCGCCTATGCCAACACGACCAAATTTGCCAATGAATCAGCGCAGCGGCAGCTGATGGTGGAAATGGTCGAACGCATCACCTTGGAAGGCATGTCCCCTGCGGACAGCTTGGCCATTGCCGCTGATGCGGAGCAAAAAATCCTCGACGAGTATTACGCTGACTAACTGGCGCTCCAGGCCCCGATTTTCGTGTCGGGGCCTTTTCGTCTAAGGGCTGAGCATGGCATTCTATCGAAACCTGACGATCAAACAGAAACAGATCGTATGGGCGTGGGCTTTTCTTGCGCTGCCAGTGCTTTTTTACGGCGTGATCCGGTTCTACCCGACCGGCAATGCGATCCTGATCAGCTTTCAAGACTGGAACCTGCTCGGGGATCGAACTTGGACCGGGCTCGACAATTACCAAAAACTCTTTGCTGATCCTGATTTCTGGAAGGTTTTTAGAAACACCTTTGTCTACCTTCTGCTCGGCACGCCGGTCAGTCTGGTCGTGTCTTTTGTCATCGCCTACCACCTCGACAAGACCCGCTTCATGCACGGGTTCTTGCGCATGCTTTACTTCTTGCCCTTCATGACCAGCGCTGTTGCGATGGCATGGGTCTGGCGGTGGTTCTATCAGCCTGTGCCCATTGGCCTTTTCAACAACTTCCTATCCGGCTTCGGTATCCCGCAGGTCAACTTCCTGAACTCGACGACCAATGCGCTACCGTCGATCCTCGCGCCAGCCATTTGGGCGGGTCTTGGGTTCCAGATCATCATCTTCATGGCGGGCCTTCGTGCCATTCCGCAAAGCTATTACGAGGCTGCGCGGATTGACGGGGTCTCCACTTGGACTGTGCTCTGGGAGATCACGCTGCCTCTGTTGAAACCCACGATTGTCTTCATCGTCGTCTTCTCATCCATCGGGTTCCTGCGCATCTTTGATCACGTTTTCAACATGACCACGAACAATCCGGGCGGGCCGCTCAATTCGACGAAGCCGCTGGTCCTGATGATCTATGAGACCGCCTTCACCTCCTTCGATATGGGCTATGCCGCTGCGCAAACGGTCGTGCTGTTTCTGGTGCTTCTTGTCGTGAGTCTTTTGCAACTGCGCATCTTGAGGGACAGCTGATGGCCGCGACCGAGGTAATTCGCGCGTCCTCTGACACGCTCCTGAAAACCGGCGCCCCCAAGCGACCCGCCAATATGGGGCAGTTCATTCGCTGGGCCCTGCTGTTTCTGGGCGGTATCGCGATGGTCATGCCGATTGTCTACATGATCTCAACCTCGCTTAAATGGCCGCATGAGGTCTATAACCTCAAGCTGATCCCCGACGAGCCGACGATTGAGAATTACACCTTCGTGCTGGAAGACGGACGGTTTTACTGGTGGTTCGTCAACTCCATCATTATCGCCGTCATCACGACGATCTGTAACGTGATCTTCGACAGTCTCGTGGGCTACACACTTTGCAAATTCCGTTTTCCGGGCCGCTACATCATCTTCATCGCGATCCTGTCCACGCTGATGATCCCGACGGAGATGCTGGTGATCCCGTGGTATTTGATGAGCCAACAGTTCGGCTGGCTCGACACGTACTGGGGGATCATGTTCCCGGGCCTTATGACCGCGTTCGGCACGTTTCTCATGAAGCAGTTTTTCGAGACTGTGCCTGATGACTTCATCGAAGCCGCGCGAATTGACGGGCTGAATGAGCTACAAATCTGGTGGACGGTCGCCATGCCCTTGGTGAAACCGGCACTCGCGGCTCTGGCGATTTTTGTGTTCCTTGGCAATTGGACGGCCTTCATCTGGCCACTGATCGTCACAAATTCGGTGGAGATGTACACGCTGCCCGTTGGTCTCTCCTCCTTCGGGGACGAGGCTGATGTGGCTTGGGAGCTGATCATGACAGGTGCGGCGATCTCTACCATTCCGACGCTAATCGTGTTTCTGATCTTCCAACGCTTTATCATTCGCGGCGTGGTCATGGCGGGGTTGAAAGGATGAGCGATACGTCAAAATTCCCTGATCCGACCTATCGCGATACGGTTCTGGCCCCGCTTTTCGAGAGCGTCAAAGCCCATTACGCGGTGGGCATGGATCAGATCAATCGCGCCCATTTGGTCATGCTGCGCGAGACAGGCATCCTCGGTCCTGACAGTGCAGCGAAAATCGCCAGCGCGCTGGACGATATCAGTAAGAGCACCGACCTCGCATCGCTTTCCTATACCGGTGAGCATGAGGATTACTTCTTCTGGATCGAGGCGCAACTGCACGATCGGCTGGGCGATCTTGGTGGGGCGCTTCACACGGCCCGCTCCCGTAACGACATGGACCATACGTTGTTCAAAATGGCGCTACGCGACCGCGCCAGCCAATTGATGCACCAAGTCCTGACGCTCGCAACGGCGCTCACCGACAAGGCGGAAGCCGAGGCTGAAACTTTGATCGTGGCCTACACGCATGGTCAGCCCGCGCAGCCGTCGACCTTTGGTCATTACCTTGCCGCTGCAGTGGAAACACTTCTGCGCGATGCCCAGCGGCTGGAAGTTGCGATGCGGGGACTGGATCAAAGCCCTATGGGCGCAGCAGCGATTACAACCTCCGGCTTTCCTATCAACCGGGAGCGTATGGCGGACCTTCTGGGGTTTGAGGAGCCGCTCCTGAATTCTTACGGCTGCATCGCCTCGGTTGACTATATCACCGGGCTTTACTCTGCGATGAAACTGATCTTCCTGCATCTCGGGCGGTTGATACAGGATATGGCCTTTTGGTCAGCCTTTGAGGTCGGGCAACTCTATGTGCCGAACGCACTTGTGCAGGTTTCCTCCATCATGCCGCAGAAACGCAACCCAGTCCCGATTGAACATTTGCGCCACTTGTCTTCCGTAACCGCCGGGCGTTGCGACATGGTCGTAAACACAATGCACAACACGCCCTTCACCGACATGAATGACAGCGAAGGCGAAGTGCAACAGGCAGGCTATGCCGCATTTGAAAGCGGCGGGCGCGTTCTACAACTGCTGACCGCAATGCTGCCCGTTTGTTCCATCAACGCAGAACGCGTGCGCCAAACCACGGATGCGGCGTGTATCACGATCACGGAGCTTGCCGATACGTTGGTCCGCAGCGAAGGGATCAGTTTCCGTGCGGCCCATGAAGTGGCGTCGAAAACTGCGCGCGCAGTGATCGCGGAAGGACGATCGCTAGGCACAGGCTTTGACGCGTTCATGTCTGCTTTCACGAAAGAGACCGGCACGCAAAGCCGCATTACAGAAGCAATGTTTGCTGAGGCGACAGCACCTGAAACGTTTATCGCGCGACGCGACCGGACGGGGGGACCTGCTTTGCCTGCATTGACCAAGGCGCTCGCAACGTACCGGGCTCAGACGCTTGGGCTCAAGGAGCAACAGGCCGCCCGCAGGGCGCGGGTTGTGCAAGCTGATGCGGCCCGAGATGCGGCGTTCAAACAGTTGATGGAGGCCTAAGGCATGGCGAACCTCATCCTGCGCGATCTTGTGAAGACCTATGACCGGACCGAAGTGCTGCATGGCATCAATCTTGAGGTGCAGGATGGCGAGTTTGTCGTCTTTGTCGGACCTTCCGGCTGTGGCAAGTCCACCACCTTGCGGCTGATCGCGGGTTTGGAAGAAGTCTCTGCCGGGACGATTGAAATTGGGGGCAACGTTGTCAACAATCTCGAACCCAAACACCGCAATATCGCGATGGTTTTTCAGAATTACGCAATTTATCCGCATATGACAGTGCGCAAGAATATCGGCTTCGGCCTGCGGAGTTCTTCTGCCTCCAAGGCAGAGAAGGATGCCCGCATTGATGAGGTCGCAGCCCTTTTGGGTATGACTGATCTGCTGGGCCGCAAGCCCGATCAACTCTCCGGAGGTCAACGGCAGCGCGTGGCTATTGGGCGGGCAATGGTCCGAGATCCGGCGGTGTTTCTGTTCGACGAACCGCTGTCCAATCTGGATGCGCAATTGCGCACGCAGATGCGGCTTGAGATTAAGAAACTGCACCAGCGGGTCGGCTCGACGATCATATTCGTGACCCACGATCAGGTAGAGGCCATGACCATGGCAGACCGCATTGTGATCATGAAAGACGGGCATATTCAGCAAGTGGGGACACCATCGGAAGTCTATCATACGCCTGCCAATACATTCGTCGCGCAGTTCATTGGCGCCCCCGCGATGAACATGCTGCCCGGTGAGGTTCAACAAGACGGATCTATTCAACTGCAAGCTGGTGGGCGCGTCGCTGCAAGCCTTGCGGCCGAACAGGGCCAGAAAATCACACTGGGCGTTCGACCTGAGGATTTGATGCTCGATGCGCCAGATCAATTCGTCGAGGGAGAAGTTGCTGTGCGTGAGCCCCTAGGGCATGAGACGCTGATTTATGTGACGACTGCATCCGGGGAATTGGTGGCAAAAGCGGACGGCCGCAGGCCACCAGAGGTCGGGGCAACGGTCAGACTTGGCGCTTTGCATGAGAACTTACACGTTTTTGATGCCGAAACCGGAAGCGCATTGTCTTGAGCGCTGTAGCAGCATCACCGAACGTGCTCTGTATCGGGCGGGTCTACTGCGACATCATTTTTACAGACCTGCCACGTCTGCCAACGCCGGGCACGGAGGTTTTTTCCGGCGGATTGGGGATACATGCCGGGGGCGGCGCAGCGATCACAGCAGGGCATCTGTCTTGTTTGGGCCGCATGACGTCTTTGGCGGGATATCTGCCAGGGTCTGGTTTCGGGCAAGCTGTCAGGCGTGAACTCACCGCGATTGGCGTTGACTTGTCCCTGTGCTGTGATCAATCGAGCCAATCAGACCCGCAACTGACTGTTGCACTGGTTCAAGGCGACGAACGCGCATTTGTGACCCGTCGGACGGGGCAAGCGTTTCCGGCAATAGACATGCAGCGACTGAAAAAAATGGCGCCGAAACATATTCACGTCGGCGAAGCGACGACACTGATCGAGAATCCAAACCTGATCCCATTGGCGAAAGACCTTGGCGCGTCGCTCTCGCTGGACTGCAGTTGGGATGATGCGCTGGACGGTGCGCAGCTTTTGCAGCTTTTGCCGGATGTCGACATCTTTTTTCCAAACGCGTCAGAGTTGGAACTTCTGCGCACACTTGGCCTGCCAGACAGGGTGTCGTCGCTGACAGTGGTCAAACAAGGCAGGCTTGGCGCGACCGCGCTGACGGGAACGGTTGAGATTCATGCGCCTGCGCTCGATGTTGACGTTGTTGATACGACAGGTGCCGGGGATGCCTTTAATGCCGCGTTCCTTGATCGCTGGCTTGAGGATTGCCCGATTGAAGACTGTCTGGAACGTGGCAATCAAATGGGGGCTGAGGCTGTCACGTATCGCGGTGGGCTAAGCGGCAAACATGGCAATACATCGCCCGATGGGGCATTGGCACTCAGCAGAAATGTCTGACGCCCGGCAACGTAAAGGAGCCGCCCCGTATATTGGAGCGGCTCTTTCCAAACTCGGACGTTGAGAGTGATTACTTCAAGGAAGTGATAAATGCGTCCACATCATTGAGGGACATGTATTCAACCTCTTGCGTGCCCTCATCGGTAAACGACCAAACCACCGCAGGCGCGGAGACGTCGCCATTCTTGTCAAATCGGACATTGCCGGTCGCGCCTTGGAACATGACGTTTCCTCCGCCCTTGAGGATATCTTTGGCTTGAGTGAAACCAGCCGTGTCCGCGCTGATCGGTGCTCCGTCGGGATCAGTCACCCTTGCGACGGCTGCTGCGATATCAGCGCCAGACGCATCTTTGCCTGCAGCTTCCATCGCCAGAAGCGCGATCATTGCGGCGTCATAGCTGTTTGGCAGGCCGGGGCCGTTTGGCTCGCTGTCAAACCGGTCCTTGTAGGCTGATCGGAAGGCATCGGCGCTTTCAGAACGCGGTGACGCTGTGTCTGTGCCGAGCGCTGATCCAAGATACTGCAGGCCGACACTCTCGCGGAACTCGTCCGACTTGAGAGAATTCGCGAGGATCATGTTCTGGGTGCCGCCGAGCGAGATCCATTCCCGAACTGCCGATGTGCCTTCAGCAGGGTAAAGCGCGAGATAGAGCGCCTCAGGCTGGCTTTTCAAGGCCTCTGTGACTTCGGCGCGATAATTCGGTTGCGCGTCATTGATGGCCACTGAGGCCGTGACCTCCACGCCGACCGCCGCGAAATCTGCTGCAATCAGGCGCGCCATGTCCTGACCCCAGTCATCGTTTTTGTAGAGCACGGCGACAGATTTGTAGCCTTTGTCAGCAGCGACTTTTGCGCCAACGGCAGATTGGACACCCGTTGTTGCGAACGTGCGGAACCAAAGCCCATTGGTTTTGCCCTCTTGCGACAGGCCAGTGAAGGCCGTCGACGAAGAACAGCAAGACATCTGCATGACGCCGCCCGGGACTGTAACCGACGTCAGGATCGGCATGGAAACGCCGGATGAAACCGCGCCCAGAAGGACGTTGACCCCTTCAAGATCGACGAGAGCTTTGGCCGCATCCACGCCGACCTTCGGATCGACCTGTGTGTCACGTAACACCATTTCGATCTGACATCCTGCGGCGCCGCCTGCCGCATTCACCTGATCAACAGCGAATTGCGCTGTTTCAGCGATGGGGCGTCCCCAATCAACGGAGGTGGGCAGGACAGCGCCAATCTTTGTGGTACAGTCTTGCGCATGGGCTCCGCTTGCCAGTGCGCTCAGCCCCAAAACCAGCCCGAATGAGGCACCTGAAATTCTGGTGCCTGAAATCTTGGTGATAGACATAATTATTACTCTCCCTATTGCTTAAATGTCTGGGGTTTTCCCCAGTTGTGACACCACCAGCCGCTCCGGCAACAGGCCTTGCGGCCGCCATAGAAGCATTCCGACGATGACTGATCCAATCAGTATGAATTGAACTGAGCCAGTGTAAAGCTGTACGTCAACCGGCGCGAACCGTGACAGGGCCCAACCCGAAGCTGTCCAGGCGCCCCAGATCAGAAACGCGCCAAAGACTGCCCCGCGATTGTTACCCGCGCCGCCGACGATCAGCATGGCCCAGATTTGGAAGGTGAGGGTTGGCAACACGTCTTGTGGGCTGACGAATGCATAGAATGTGCCGTATAAACCGCCCGCCAACCCGAGGATCACCGACCCTGTGATGAAGGCAACCAGCCTGACGCGGGCAGGAGCCTTGCCAAGCGATTGCGCGGCTTCTTCATCTTCACGGATCGCGCGTAGAAGGCGACCGTAGGGGGAAGCGACGAGCCGTTCGAGGAATACATAAGTCGCAATGAGGATGAGCAAAACGACTGCGAAAAAGATCAGGTTATAGGTGAACCCGTCACCAAGCAGGTCGCGCAAAGGTCGTTCAAAACCGCGCACGCCCTTCGCACCGCCCGCGAGCCATTCCGCATTGCGCATCAGGTTTTCAAAAGCGACGGCCACGCCGAAAGTGGCGATGGCGAGGTAGTCATGTCGTAATCGCAGTGTGAGCAATCCAACGATCCACGCCATGAGACCGGCAGCAGCCATGCCGCCAAGTAGCGCGAGTGGGTAGAACAGCTCGAACCCTCCGAGGTGCCCTGCTTGAGGCGTGCCGCCCAGAAGTAATGTGCCATAGGCGCCTGCGCCGAAAAACGCGACGACCCCTCCGTTGAACAGCCCCGTGTTGCCCCATTGCAGATTTAACCCAAGCACCGCGATCGCAAGGATGGATGCCGTCGTGGCAAAAAACACGAGGTAGGAGATGACGCCGATCATGTCCGGGCCTCACCGAACAGCCCATGTGGTCGGATCATCAGAACCAAGAGGATCAGCAAAAATGGGACAGACGGTGTATAGCCGGAAGGCAGAACAACCAGCGCCATGTTTCCAGCGATACCGACAATAAAGCCGCCAAGAACGGCGCCATATACGCTGCCAATGCCGCCGACAATCGTCGCTGCAAATATCGGCAGCACGAGGTCGCGGCCCATCACAGGAATGAGCTGATGGCTGATGCCATAGAAAACGCCTGCAACCGCTGCCAGTCCGCCCCCGATCAGCCAGACGGCCATGATCGTGCGGTGCAGGTTCACGCCGTTGACTTGTGCAAGCGATGGGTTTTCAGCCACGGCACGCAACGCATAGCCAAATGTCGTGCGTGACAGGATCAGATGCAGAATGAACATCAGGGCAAGGGCCGCGATCAGGACGAAGACTTGATCCGGTTTGATCAAAATAAAGGGATCCTGACTGATCACCATCGCGAAAGCGATGTCGCGCGAATAGAGTTCGGGGCTCAGTCCGAAAATCAGACCAATGACATTGCGCAAGATCAGTGCCATGCCAAAACTGGCGAACACCATCGAAAGCTCTTCGCCCTTTTCGCGCACGCGTTTGAACACCAATCGGTCGATCAGAAGCGCCAAAAGGCCGGTCAGAACCATCGACGCGATTATTGCGAGGATAAGCGATACCGTGAGTGACAATGGTGCCAGTTTCGTCGCGAAAACTGGGGCCAATCTGGAAAAAAGTGCATCAAACACAAGGGCCGCGTATGCACCCAGCGACAGCAGCTCTGCATGAGAAAAGTTGGCGAAGCGCAGGATATGCATGACCAGTGTCAGTCCGATTGCGCCCAGTGACAGGTACGATCCTGTCAGGATGCCATCGATCAGGTTCTGGATCATGCGGCGCCTATTCTGCGGTTGCCGAGATAGATGTCACCGACCACGTTGTTGTTGCGCAAGTCCGCCGCAGGGCCGTCGATCTGATTGCGGCCTTCTGCGAGAATGTAGCAATGATCGGCCAAGCGCATCGCTTGTTTGACATTCTGTTCCACGAGCAGGATCGACACCCCCTGCGCTGTCAAATCACGCGCGTGTTGAAGCACTTCTTCCGCTGCTTTCGGCGAGAGCCCTGCTGATGGTTCATCCATCAAGATCAGTTTGGGCTCGGTGGCCAATGCCATGGCAATGGCCAGAAACTGGCGTTGTCCGCCAGATAATGTGCCTGCTTTATCGCGCTGTTTTCTGGCGAGCGCGGGGAACTGATCAAAGAGATTGCGCAGTGTTTCATCCCCTCTGTGCCCCGCGCGTCGCAGTGCGAGGTCCAGATTTTGACGGATGGTCAGGCTACGAAAGATATTGTCCGTTTGAGGAACATAGGCAATTCCCGTGGAGGTGAGTTGGTCAGTCCGAATGCCCGTTATGTCCCTGCCATGAAACGTAATCTTCCCCTGGCTCACCGGCAGTAGCCCGGCAATGGCTTTGATCAGCGTTGATTTGCCAGCACCGTTTGGGCCAATGATAAGTGTGATCTGGGATGGCCTGACAGCGAGCGTGATGTCTTTGAGAATAGGGAGGTCTGGTACATAACCCGCAGTAACGCCTTGCGCGTTCAGGATTGCATCAGGCATCCTCGGTTGCTCCCAGATAAGCGTCCAGCAAGATTGGGTTGGACAATGCTTGCGCGCTGCTGCCCTCAAAGATCACCCGTCCTTCGGCCAGGGCGATGACAGGGTCGCAGTGGCGCATCACGAAATCCATGTCGTGTTCGATGATGACAAAACTCGTGCCTTGGCGGTTCAGCTCCTCAATCTTGCCAATCAACGTTTCTGTCAGAACCGGGTTCACACCTGCTGCCGGTTCGTCCAGCAGGATCAGGTCGGGATCGCCCATTAGCACACGTGCGAGCTCAAGAAGCTTCATTTGACCGCCCGAGATCTGGCCCGCAGGGTGATCAGAAAGCTCCCTAAGCGTGACAAATTCAAGCACTTCCAGTGCTTTTTGGCGGATCCGTTGTTCTTCTGTCTGCATCTTGCTGCGAAACAAAAACGGGCCGCTGATCGTTTCGCCCACTTGACCCATAGGGGCCAACATGACGTTTTCCAGAACGCTCATGCGTGCGAAAGGGCGTGGAATTTGGAAGGTCCGCCCCAAGCCCGAAGCGAACAACCGGTCCGGCATGTGTCCGGTGACTTCGTGCCCGTTCAAATGCACCGTGCCTGCGTCGGGTTTTATGGCGCCGGTCAAGAGGTTGAACAAAGTTGATTTACCTGCGCCGTTCGGCCCGATCAATCCGGTGATGGAACCACGCCGCACAGAAATTGAGACTGCATCAACGGCCTTCAACCTGTCGAAGCTGAGGCTGAGATTGTCGGTGCTGAGGATCGCTTCAGCCACTCCCAAACACCTTGTCATCAGGTTTTGTGTTGAGATTGTATTTCATGATGCGGCCGTGACGTCCGTTGCGGTCCCGTTCCAATGCGAAGACTGCACCATTGGGGCCCGGAGCCTGTTCAAGGATTGCGTCGATCGCCGCGTAATCTTCGGCATCGAGCAGGCAATCAAACACTTCCAAAGTCTGGGGAAGGTGACGTGCATAGCGCGCGCCCACGATCGCGGCGGCAACTTCGGTGCGGTCCAGTACCCATCGCGTCGCAACGGTGGAGAGGCTGACGGCGTGTTTGTCACCAATGTCTTTCAGTGTTGCGAGCAGGGTTTGAAACCTCTCCCATGGCCCGAATTCGTCGATAATCAGGCGGTATTTGACGAGGCTGCGGTTCTCAAACGCAAAGCCCGGATCGGCGGCGCCCAGCCATTTTTCAGTCAGAAAACCACCGGCCAACGTGCCATAGCACAATAATTGCATGTCGTTTGCACCGGCCCACTCGGCCAAGCCGTTTTCCGGTCTACGATCCAAAATAGAGTATTGGACTTGAGTGGACACGATCTCAAAACCCGCATCAAGAAAGGGTTTTGTTTCTGCCACGTCCCAATTGGTGGTCCCAAGATGCGCGATTTTACCCTTCTGCTGACACGTTTTCAGGGCGTCTAACCCCGCAAGGCGATCTCCGAGCGTGATGTCCCACCAGTAAAATTGAACTAAATGTAGCTGCTCGATCTGAAGCCGCTTCAATGATCGGTCAATGATTGCCTCGACATCGGCGGGTTTGATGTTTTCCAACAGACCAAGATCGGGGACGAGTTTGGTATGGACCTGCACACGATCAGCTATCTCAGCGCCACGCCGTCTTCGGACGTCTTGGATGAATTCGCCGATCATCTCTTCCACGCCGACATAGATATCCGCACAGTCGAAACTGGTGATGCCCGCATCAAGAAATGCTTCCATGTCACGGATGGCATTGGTGCGATCAACCGGCCCATGATCACCGGCAAGCTGCCAGCCCCCTTTGATGACGCGTGAGATATCATAGCCGGGCCGCAATTGTGCGGTTTCAACCGTCATGCCTTTTCGTCCTGCCAGTAGGGTGTTCCGCGCAATTCAGGTCTGCCGGTTGTTGCTGCGTGAGAAAACCATCGTTTCTTCAGCCGGGTTATACGAAATCGTCCGCCGCAATGAGGATCAGGGCAGGCCACTTCTGCGTCAGTACTGATCCAATCATTGGGGTCTGTCATACGTTGTTTGACGGGTAGAAGCGGGATCAATGCGGTGAGGGCATACATTGAGACGCGAGAGCCAGATTCGAAAAAAAGCGTTTCGCCTTCGACCAGAAAGCTCTCACCCTCGACATGACGGCAGACGGGCGTGCGACCATCCAACACCGTCTCAACCTTCAAATCGTAGAGCCAGAACCCATCGCCTTCGGTGTCCTCGTTCATCCCTCCAGCCTTTCCGCTGGACTGCAGCCAGCGCTTGGTCTTATCTCAAGCAGGTTATCGGATATGGCGCAGGCCTCAAGTGTCATTCGCGCCTCATCACGCCAAGACGGGATCCATTATGACCAATCACATGCGGCCTGAGCGATTTGACCTTTCAGACAAGCTGAATATCTCGCGCGTGTTGACGGGCCTCTGGCAGGTGGCGGATATTGAGAAAAACGGCGTAGCCATCAATCCTGAGAACGGTGCTGATTGGCTTGAAGCTTACGCCGACGCAGGTTTTGACACATTTGACATGGCCGACCATTACGGGACGGCTGAACTGATTACGTGCGAATTTTTATCCCGCACTCACGCCTCGCGCCCATTGGCCCTTACCAAATGGTGTCCCGCTCCGGGACCAATGACGAAGGAGGCCGTGCGCGCTGGCGATGAAGCGCGTTTGCAGCGTTTGGGCGTGGAGCAGGTGGACCTGCTGCAGTTTCACTGGTGGAGTTTTGAACATCCGGCATGGCTTGATGCGTTGCACGCGTTGGCGGCGCTGCGCGAAGAGGGGTTGATCGCGGAACTTGGTGTGACAAACTTCGACGCGGCCCATCTGCAAGTCGCGCTGTCAGACGGGATCCCAATTCTGACGAACCAGGTTTCTTTCTCGCTGGTGGACCGCCGGGCAGCCGCATCTTTGGCTGATCTCTGCGCGCAGTCTGGTGTGAAGCTATTGGCATATGGCACGTTATGCGGTGGGTTCCTTTCGGAGCGTTGGTTGGGTCAGCCGGAACCTGACATCATTAGCGATTGGTCGAAGATGAAGTACAAGCGCTTCATTGACGTCACCGGTGGGTGGCAAGCCTTCCAATCCATCCTGTCCGCCGCCCATGCGATTGCGCAAAAACACAATGTGTCGATTGCTAATGTTGCGACGCGCTGGGTTCTGGAGCACGCGCATGTTGCGGGCGCTATTATAGGAGCGCGACTTGGAGAGCGTATGCATGCGGATGACACATTGGCGCTTTTCTCATTCAAGTTGGACGAGGACGATCATGCGCAGCTGGCGCAAGCCTTTTCGGAAACGACCCCGGTGCCGGGAGATTGCGGTGACGAGTACCGACGCCCCCCTTTTCTGACGGCGTCCGGAGACTTGACAGATCATCTTGCTGAAATGCCTTTGGCGCATCAGGCGCAACCAACCGCGCATCGTCCCAGTGGCCGTCACGTTTTGAGCGGATCAAAATGGGAAGACATCGCGGGCTATTGCCGCGCGCAACAGGTTGGAGACCGCATCCTTCTATCCGGTACCACTGCAACCGCCGGAGCCGACAGGATCGTCGCAGAGCAGGATGCCGGAGCGCAGACAACGTATGTGATCGACAAGATCCTTGCCGCACTGTCTGCCTTCGGGGCGCAAGCAGAAGACGTTGTGCGCACGCGGATCTACATTGTGGATGAGGCGGATGTCGAAGCGATATCACTGGCACATGGCCGCGTGTTCGGTGATATCAAACCGGCCAACACACTGGTTGTCGTGGCGGGTTTGATTGGGGGGTACCGGGTTGAGATCGAAGCTGAAGCGGTGTTGAGGTCCACGAGGCTTTAAACTGTCATTCCCAACTAAAAGCCCGCCCCAATGAATGATCGGGGCGGGACAATTGCGCGAAGCGCTGCGTCTTTTGCTTTAGCGTTCCAATGCGCCGACGCCGGAAAAGCGGAAGGCTTCCTGTTCCAGCGCGTCAATCTCATCGGCGCTCATTTGGTCATGTGCGACTGTAATCCGGCCAAGGAACACCAAGGGCAGGTCAGCAGCGCGGCCTTCGAGGTCTGCCTTGATCGCTTCGGCTGTCGCGGCGCCCACGTCATCGCCCATGCGCATCGGTGTCGCATCCAATTCGCCACGGCGGATCGCATCAAGCTCAAGGCCAGTGCCGCCCCAACCTGTTGAGAAGATTTCTTTCTCTTTTCCAAGGGAGACCTGCGCCTCGACGCTGCCCATCGCCATAGCCGTATTGGCATTATGAATAATCTTGGCTTCGGGATAGGCCTGCATGATCAGGGATGTGCCTTCAAATCCACCTTCGCGTTGATACTCGCCATAATGTTCATAGGCTGTCGTCCAGTTGCCCTTTTCCTCAACACAAGCTTTGAAATCGCCGGAACGCTGATTGTCGGTGATGCCCGGAATGCCGCGGTTCATCGCCATGGTGACATCATTGCCAAGACGGCCCAGCATATAATCGCACATGGTCAACGCACCAGCAGCTGAGGAGAAGTCGAACCATGCATTTGGTTGATTGCCTAGGTCTTTAAGCGGTGTGTGAAACGCCCAGACATAGGTTGAGAACCCGTCATTTCCGGACAGTTTGTCGATATTGTCCGCTTGAATGGCGAGCTCTGATGGTCCGAAAATGACGTAGTCGTAGAGGTCGGCATCCTGCTCTACCTGATTTGCATAGGTTGATTGCAGGGAATGCTCGATCTGGCGGCTGGCAAATTCGGTTGTCTCAAACGGGATTCCCAGTTGCTCCAACCGCTTTGTGAGTGCCAGATAGTTGCGTGCCCAGAAATCTGACGTATCAGCAGATGGGTATATCAGTGCGATTTGAACAGGTTTGTCGAGCGAGCCGCTGAATGGCACCGCGTCAGACCCTACAACCTCCTGCAGTGCTTCAAGTTTGCCATCTGCATTGACCTCGCCGGGGATCCAATAGTCGCGATCCGCGATGCCCGGCAGCTCTTTCAGAGGCAGTGTTGCATGGCCATCTGCGAAAGCCGCGCCGCTTAGAAGCAGTGTTGCAACAAGGCTTGTCGTTGTTAGTCGTCTCATCTTGGTTTCCTCCCGTTACATGAGAGCGGAGTCCTAGGTGTGTCAGGGCTCCACCCCCGACCACACCAACCCCGCGTTGACCGGTTAACCGCTTGGTTTCGCGTCTCCGGCTGTCAGTCCGCCAAGCGCCAACAAGGCGATTAGCAGGCCAATCAGTAATGCGCTGAAGCGCAGCATTTTCTGTCCATCCGGGCTGGCAAGTGCGGCCATCAAGCCACCTGCGCCGTCCCGATCTTTCTTCTGCATCCACGTGTACAAGGCGACGGAGCTTACGATGACTGCACCTGACGCAACCGATTGCCAGAAGAACTCAATGCGCAGTGTCACCAATGCGTTGATCATCATCGAGAGCAGCAGAACACCCGCAAAGGAGCCGATCATCGAGGCTCGGCCACCGAAGAGGGAAGTGCCACCCACAACCACAGCCGCAATGACATGGAGGTTGAAATAGGGTGCAGATGTCGCCTGTATTGCATTCAGTTTGCCTGTGAGCATGACGCCGGCAAGGGCTGCGGCCGCGCCCATGAGCACGTAGGCGAAGACTTTGTGGCGATTGACGGAGATACCTGTCAATTCGGCCGCTTCCGGGTTCGAGCCAATCGCGATTGTGTAACGACCGAAATAGCTGCGGGTCAAAAGAAAGTAGCCGCCGATCATTGTGGCAATGCCAATGATAACCGGAATTGGAACAAATCCCGGAATTTGCCCGCGGCCGATATCGGTCAGGAAATCGGGGAAGCGTGCCAGGACCAACCCTTTGGCCAAAACCAGTGCAAAGCCGCGATAGACCAAATCCATCGCCAAGGTGCCGATCAGATCAGGGACATTGAAACGCGTAATAATCAGGCCATTGATAAGCCCCATGAGCGCGCCCAGCATGATCGCAATCGGCACTGCCACATAGACGGAATAGCCGTATTGCTTGATCAGGAAGGCCATGATGATGCCGGATAGGGCAGCAATCGAGCCAATCGACAGATCAATGCCGCGTTGGGTGATCACGAATGTCATCGCCATAGCCATCGGCATGTAAAGCGCTGCATCCAGCAGGATAAGATTGATGTTACTCGTGCGGAAATACCGCGTGGGTTCAGCGATCCCCATGAATATCAGGATCGCGAGGATCATGACCATTGGACCGATGATCGCAATATAGGGCTCCAACCGTTCGGTGAGCGGTTTCTGAGAGACGACCTCGTTCATGCTGTGACCTCCTCAGCGCCGACGATCATGCCCAGCACTTCCTGGGTTGAACTGTTTTCTGTCATGACGACACCCACGCATTGGCCCCGGCGTTGAACGTGAACGCGGTCAGACACTTCGAACACGTCATCAAGCGAGTGGCTGATCAGGATCACCGCGAGGCCTTGTGCCTTCAGCGCTTTGATCAGTTTGAGCGTGCGCGCGGTTTCCTGTGGTCCGAGAGCCGCCGTAGGTTCGTCCATGACCAACACACGCAAACCCTCAGAATAGACGGCGCGCGCAATGGCAACGGCTTGGCGTTGTCCGCCCGACAGGCTTTCGGTCGGTGCGTCGAGCGATTTCAACTGCACACCGAGCCTGTCCATCAACACGCGTTCCGTCTCGGATCGCATTTTCTTGTTGTCGAGCATCGGAATGCCGAAAACATTTTTGGTCAGCTCATTGCCCAGAAACATGTTGGCTGCCGGGTCCAGATGATCTGCCAGAGCGAGCGTCTGATAGACGGCATCAATGCCCAGATCGATGGCCTCAGCATGGCTGCTGAAGGATGTCTTTGTGCCATCCAGAAAAATCTCTCCCTCGGTTGGCTGATATACGCCTGTCAGCACTTTGATGAGGGTCGACTTGCCTGCGCCATTGTCGCCGACGATGGCCAGAACCTCACCAGCATGAGCATCGAGGTTTACATTCGACAGGGCTGTCACGCCGCCGAACCGTTTGGTGATACCGCGCATCTGCACGAGCGGGCTATCGGTCATAATGGTCTCCCCCGAGGGCGGCTCATTCCCGCCCATGTCTTGTCCAGAATTGTCCCCGAGGCCCCCGGCAAAAACACTGCCGAGGGCCCACGGGGAGAATGCTTACTTGCCCCAGATGTCGGCATAGGCCTCACGGTAGGGGATATCCGGGTCGAACTGGTTGCTATCACCCAGCTTGGCGAGACCTTCCTGAGTGACCAACGCAGGCGACGTGACGTAGCCTGAACAGGCCTCGCCGGAGATCGCGCGGTTCAATTCGTCGACCAGTTGCCAGCCCTGCAGGTTGAGCGGCTCCGCCACTGTGATCGCTTGATATTGTGCCGAACGGATACGTTGGAATGCGGCCTCAGACCCATCGCCTGCGGAACCCGCAAGCGGGGCGCCATCACCGGCAATGCCGGCCGATGCAAGCGCCGGTCCCATAAAGTCGAAGTAAAGGTCGTTAATCGCTAAAGCATGTGTCCAGCTGGCCCCATATTTCTGCAGCAAGCTTGTTGTCAAAGGTCCCATGCGGCTGGATGTATCGGCGATAGGGGTGTCGACATATTCCAACACCTTTCCACCCATTTTCTCGACCGTTTCCTTGATGCGGTCGGCCTTATCGATGGCAATTTGATAGGTGCTATCGGTGAAAATCACGACGCCGATGTCTTTGCCACCATCCTCAATGGCCCACTCGGCCGCCACTTCTGAAACCGTCATCGCGTCCGTAGACACATTGGCGAAGATACCACCTGGCGCGTCGCAGCCGATCTTCGGACCGGAGTGCCAGGCCACCATCGGAATGCTGGCATCTGTCACGCCTTCAAGTGCGGCTTGTTGCTCGACCGCGTCAAAGCCATTGATGATGATACCATCCGGCTGCAATGCAAGCGCTTGCCCGATTGCGGCGGTCCGCCCTTGGATGGACCCCGCACCATCGAGAACCCGCACATCCCAGCCGATTTTGGCGGCAGCTTCCTCAACGCCAGCGGTCACACCAAGAATGCCGCCATTCTTCAGATCACCCGCGAGTACCACGATAGACTTACCGTCTGCTGCAGCCGGACCAGATGTTGGGCCGTCCCAGTCAGCAGCGAGGACGGGCGTCCCGACAATCATGGTGCTGGCCATCAGGCCCGCCAAAAACGTTCTCTTCTTCATTGCAAATTCCTCCCTTTGCATTTGAAATCTCAGCGCTTTGCTTCTGCGCCTTTTCTGCGTTGCGCGTACCCGGCGATGCCGATGGCAATCAGCAGGGTTACGCCGTTGAACATGGGCTCCACCCAGAAGGAGCCGCCAAATTGTTGGATGCCGGAAATGCCGACTGCCAGGATGGCGACGCCGACGATCGTGCCCCAGACATTCACCCGCCCAGGCTTGATGGTGGTTGATCCAAGGAATGCGCCGACAAGTGCGGGCAACAGGAATTCCAACCCGACAGAGGCCTGCCCGATACGCAGCTTGGAGGCCAGAATGACGCCAGCAAGCGCAGTGATCGTACCAGATGCAAGGAACGCACTGATTACGTATTTGCGTGTCGGGATACCGTTCAGTTGCGCGGCACGTTGATTGGCGCCAATTGCATAGAGATAGCGGCCGACAGGCGTGTATTCGAGGACAATCCACATCACGACAGTGATCGCAAGGACATAGAATCCGGTGATTGGCAGGCCCGCGACAAATGTCCCGTTGATAGCCAAAAACCCATCGGGCAACACGCCGACCATCTGACGACCACCCGTGTGCCAAAGCGCCAGCGCGTAGAGCACTGTGCCTGTGCCCAATGTGGCAATGAAGCTGTCAATCTTTGCGACTTCGACCAACAGACCGTTAAGAAAGCCCGACAACGCGCCCAGCACCATGACGATTGCAACCGTCAGTGGCCACGGCAGCCCGTAGATGGTTTGCAGGCTGATCGCGAGGATGTGCCAAAGCACGATTCCGTAGCCAACTGTCAGGTCGATGCGTCCGGCCGCCATGGGGATCATAGCCCCCAGAGACAACAAAGCGATAATCGCTTTGTCAGAAACAATGGCCCGTAGGTTCAGCATTGTCGGGAATGTGTTGGGCAGCAGGATGGAGAACAACCCGATCAGGAAGACAGTCAATATGACCAGCCCGTAGACCGGCAGAAACCTTGCAATGCGTTTGCTAAGTGGCAGGCCTTTGAGTTCTGCTTTCGTCGGTTCAAGCGCGCTGGATTCAAGCGATTGCATTGGGAGCTTCCTTCTTCGGCGCGATGTTTCCGGCCGAGGCCGATTGGATCAGGTTTTCGGTGGTCAGACGCGTGCCGCTCAACTCGTCTACGATCGCACCTTGGCTGAAAACGATCGCGCGGTGGCAAATCGTGGCGATCTCTTCGAAATCGGTTGAAATGACAACGATCCCGACGCCGTCCGCAAGGGCCCTGTTCAGCAGCGCGTAAATCTCGGCCTTGGCGCCGACGTCTACGCCAGCGGTCGGGTCTTCGCAAAGCAACAGTGTTCGCTTGGTCGCAAGCCAGCGGCCGATCACGACCTTCTGTTGATTGCCGCCCGACAGAGCCTCGATTGCCAAAGAAGGGTCGTTTGGTGAAAGCCCTAGCTCTGCGCCAATGATCGCGGCCTGATCGGCTTCTTTGCGAGGTGAAAGCAGATTGAGAAGCGCGCGTCCTATCCCATCCGGGTTCAAAAACGTGTTTTCCCGAATAGTGAGGCTCATCGCCACGGATTCTTCGGTACGGTCTTTGGCGACCAACCCGATGCCTTCCTGCATCGCTGTTTGCGGTGTGCTGAGGTCGGGTTTTGTGCCTGCCAGTGTGACGGTACCCTCGTGCGCCTCCAACCCGAACAATGCGCGTGAAATGGCCTCATGCCCTGCACCGCGCAATCCAACCAGCCCGACGATCTCATTTTGCTTCAACGTGAAATCGAGCGGGCCAACGCCTGTGACGCGAAAGTCCTGAAGTGTGAGAATTTCCGCGCCAGGCTCTGCATCCACTTTTACGGTCTCGCGTGTCTTGCGGCCGACAATCTTCTGAACGAGTTCCTCAGGCGTGGTGTGGTCGATATTGCGAATGCCAACCATCTCGCCGTCACGTAGCACGGCGACCCGATCTGATATCTGGAAAATTTCATCCAGCCTGTGGCTGACATAGATCATGCCGACCCCGCGGTCGCGCAGCGGTCGCAGCGCGCTGAACAGACGCTCGACTTCATCAGCGGGCAAGGAGGCAGTTGGCTCATCGAGCACCAGAAACTCACTATCGACCGCCAATGCGCGTGCAATCGCGACGAGTGATTTCTCTGTCCGGCTTAAGTCCTCAACCCGTGTCGTTGGGTCGAAATCGCAGTCCACTTTCTGCAAAGCATCATACGCAAACTGCTCAACGCTGTCCCATTTGATCAACCCGTTCTTGCGTGCAAACCCGAGCGCAAGAGAGATGTTTTCTGCGACGGTCATCCATTCGATCAAGCCGAGATCCTGGTGGATGAAGGCCACCTTTTGGCGTTCGCCGAACCCGGCAGGCCGGTGCTGGTAAGGCTCACCGTCAATCAACACGCGACCAGCGTCAGGGTGATGGATGCCGCCAAGGACTTTGATAAGCGTCGATTTGCCTGCGCCATTCTCACCGAGCAGCGCGACAATCTCTCCGCGACCCACCGACAACGACACGTTCTTCAGCGCATAAGTCCCGCCGAAATGCTTGTCGATACCATCAAAGAACAGACCTTTTTGCAGGCTCTGCATTCCCCATCCTCCCCGCTACGTCATGGCGCCCATTGTTGAGTTACCCGTAACGTTACGCTATTGTTGAAACAGGGGCGGCGCCTGTCAAGAACGAAGTTACCGGTAACGTAAAAGTAAACGCATGCGAGATAAGTCAAATAAAAACAACAAGATAAGCCTTTCTATGGTCGCGGAGGCGGCTGGTGTTTCAAAAATGACAGCCAGTCGCGTGCTGCGCGGTGAGGGTGGTTACTCGGAGAAGACCAAAGAAAAAGTCATGCAAAAGGTGGACCAGTTGGGCTACCTGCCGAATCGGTTGGCGACCGTTTTTGCCGGGGATCAGTCTTCCACATTTGTTGGCGTGTCCATTCCTGATCTGGGCAACGAGGTGTTTGCTCAGGTCTTGGAAGGCATCGATTTAAAGCTTGGGTCTTTCGGTCATCAAACGGTGCTTGGTCTTACGCAACACACACCGGAAGAGGAAGAAAAATGGATCCGGACCGTATTGTCCTGGCAACCCGCAGGTTTGATACTGACTGGACGTTTTCACTCCCCCGGAGCGCTGGACATGTTGCGCAATTCTGGCATTCCAATCGTGGAGATTTGGGATCTCAACAGCAGTCCTTTGGATATGAGTGTCGGCATTAATCACTTCGACAGCGGCTTCGATATGGGCCGGTATCTGGTCGGATGCGGGTATCAGAGCATTGGCTATGTCGGGACCTCGCATGACACCGCGAACGCAGCGACCACACGTTTGGCCGGTTTCAGCAAGGCCGTAGAGGGCGGAGGCGGTGCGGTCTCCAAACAGCTATGTCTGCATGACACAGCCACATATTACCCCGGCTTTTATGGGACGGAACAATTGTTGGCCGCAAAACCCGACGTTGACTGCATCTTTTATCAAAATGACGCGATGGCCTTCGGTGGCTTGCAATATTGCAAAGCAAAAGGCCTGTCAGTGCCTGCCGATCTGGGAATTGCGGGATGGGGTGATCTTCCGATTGCGTCAGTGATGTCGCGGCGCCTGACTTCCATGCATGTTCCTCATCTGAAACTTGGACAGGTGGCGGCGGAAATGATGATTGCGAGACTGTCAGGTGAACCCGTTGAAACCTGTCATGACATCGGTTTCAAGTTGATCCCGGGTAGTACGGTCCGGAACTTTTAAGCTCTGTGAAACCTCCGGGGGGCGCGGTCGGTCGCAGGAATAGCGATGCGAAATTTGCATTGGGAATGCAGCGGTCTCGCGCATAAGTTGACCCTAACGAATTCAGGAGTCATCCCATGCATCTTGCCCGTTTCCCGCGTGTTCATCTTGCCCATCTTGCGACACCACTCGAACCGATGGAGAGGCTCTCTAAAGAGTTGGGCGTTGAGCTTTGGATCAAGCGCGATGACTGCACAGGCATGTCAACCGGTGGCAACAAGACACGTAAGCTTGAATTCCTGATGGCTGAGGCGCTGGAGCAGGGCGCAGACATGGTGATGACCCAAGGCGCCACGCAGACCAACCATGGCAGGCAGACCGCGGCTTTCGCGGCCAAGCTCGGTTTGAAATGTCATATCTTGCTTGAGGATCGCACGGGGTATCAGGACGGCAATTACAACACCAATGGTAACGTGTTGCTCGACCATTTGCATGGGGCCACGACCCAGAAGTTTCCCGGCGGCCACGACATGCCGGGTGAGATGGAAAGAGCCGCAGAAGCCATGCGTGCGAAGGGTCACAAGGTGTACGTCATTCCAGGCGGCGGGTCGAACCCAACCGGCGCACTTGGCTATGTGAATGCTGCCTTTGAACTCGTCTCGCAAGCGAATGACCGGAACCTGAAGATCGACCGATTGGTGCATGCAACCGGCTCGTCCGGGACGCAAGCCGGGCTGGTGACGGGCATCTGCGCGATGAATGCACAGATCCCGGTCTTGGGTATTGGCACGCGCGCGCCGCAACCTAAACAAGAGCAGATGGTCTTCGATTTGGCCTGCAGAACGGCCGAAAAACTCGGGTGTTCGGGCGTTGTGGCCCGCGAAGACGTGATGGCGAACACGGACTATGTCGGTGAGGGCTATGGCATTCCGACTGAAAGCGGGATTGAAGCGATCCAAATGTTTGCCGAACTTGAAGGCATATTGCTTGATCCCTGCTACTCAGCAAAAGGCGCTGCGGGTTTGATCGATCTTGCACGTAAAGGGACTTTCAACGGCGAGCGCGTGGTGTTTCTTCACACAGGTGGCGCGGCTGCATTGGGCGGTTATGATTTCGCTTTTGATAACGCCAAGCGTTGGGTCGATCTTTCGTCAAACTAGGCGTCCAGCAGGTCCCAAAGCTTCCGTGCTTGAGGCGAAAACGCCGTTGGGTTTGCCAATGCTGCTATCGTAAGTTCGGCGCGCCACATCTCCTCACCAATTGGAAGCAACGCCCCCTCTGCAAGCTCGACGGCGATTGCAGTTTCCGGCATCCACGCAAATCCGCTGCCTTGAAGCAGCCGTCTTTTTATCGTCTCGACGAGGCCATCGACATAGATGACCTCTACGTTGAGGGGTTTCTGACCAACCGTGCTATTGACCACCATTCCAAGAAAGGAGGAAGCCTCGTAAGCCAGATAAGGGATAGGCGGGCCATGTGTATTCGACAGATCCCAACCATGTTTTCGAACCTGTGCAGACGTTGCCACCGGAATGAGGCGATCCGTCAGCAGATTTTTCCGGGCAAAGACAGTGTCGTCAATTCGCGGTGAAACAGAGATGTGATAATAGCACAGCATTATGTCTACCGCGCCTTCGATCAAGAGCTCGCAACAGGTGCTGAGAGAATCGGACACGACGCGCGTGCGTAAATCCACGATATCACGCTGCATGGCTTCGATCCGATTGGCCAGATAATTTGCCGATATCGTGTGCAAAACAGAAAAGCGGACGAAGCGACTGTCGCGTCCCTCAGTGTCACGTATCGCTTCACGGACCTCTGAGAGCTGCAAAATAGCATCTTGGGCAATGGGCAAAAACTGCTTGCCAGCTTCGGTGATCTGAATGGGATAAGTTGCTCGATTTACCAAAGGAAGACCGGCCCAACTTTCCAAGGCTTTGATTCTGCGGCTAAATGCGGATTGAGTGATGTTGCGTTCTTCCGCCGCGCGCGTGAAATTGAGCGTGCGAGCAAGACATTCGAAATCGCGTAACCAGTTGAGGTCCAATTGAGAATCACCTTTTGCGATGTTGCATGAACCTAGGCCACACAAACCATGCAAGATAGGAATAGTTTTATGCCATGTTTGAATTTGTTTGAGATCGAAGACTGCTTCTAGACTAATTCATGCACGGTAAGGCGCCATCTTGGTTGTGTGTCTTAAATCTGCAATCCAGAATGAGGTGGCAAGGCGACATGCCTACCAAAAAATAACTGACGTCGAATAATCGGCGCATTCCAACAGAGGATAATGAAATGAAAACCAACCTGAAATCACTGAGCTTCGCAGCGGCTGTGAGCGTAACTGCGTTGCCTGCCTTCGCTGCAGAAGAGGTCAAGATCGGCCTGCCATCCTGGACCGGCGCACAAGCAATCGGTCACCTCTTGGGTGAGATCGTCACCTCTCGCATCGGTGGTGCTGTCGAATACGTGCCAGGCAATAACGCGACGATCTTCCAGGCGATGGATCAAGGCAAAGGTGACATTGATGTTCACCCTGACGTCTGGCTGCCAAACCAGGAGAGTTTCACAAAGAAATACGTTGACGGCGCTGGAACAGTTACGCTGTCGTCAAACCCCTATGAAGGCAATCAGGGCTTCTGCGTTTCGCAAGACTTCGCCAAAGCGAACTCGATCACTGATATCGCAGACCTCGGACGCCCAGATGTCGCGGCACTAATGGACAGTGATGGCAATGGTAAGGGAGAAATGTGGATCGGTGCACCCGGTTGGGCTTCTGCCAATGTCAATGAAGTCAAGACCCGCGACTACGGTCTTCTTGATTTCATTGAACCTATCCGTGCTGAAGAGAGCGTAAAGACAGCGCGCATCAAAGACAGCATCGCCAAAGGCGAAGGCTACGCCTTTTATTGCTACAAACCTCACGCTGTTTGGTTCATGTTCGACGTGGAAATGCTCAGCGAGCCAACTTATGACCCGGCGAAATACGTGATGGTGCAGCCATCTGATGATGCGGATTGGTATGAAAAGTCATCCGTGGCCACCAAGGACGCGCTGAAGGAAGTTCAAATCGCATGGTCAAATTCTTTGGCTGACCGTTCACCTGCTATTGCCGAGTTCTTTGCGAATTTCTCAGTCACTGCTGATGATGTAAGTGGTTTGGCCTATGAAATCTCCGCCAATGGCGTGGAGCCTGCTGATGCAGCAAAAGCATGGATCGAAGCGAATTCTGATCGCGTTGATGCCATGCTGGGTCTTTAAGAAAACCCCTCTTTCGGCGGCATCCGGTATCTGCACGGATGCCGCCTCATTCCTATCACCAGAAGGGACGTGGCATGGCCCCTGAGACCGTCGTTGAAATCTCCAACGTCTGGAAGATATTTGGTGCGCGCGCGCAAGACGCCCTGCGCGCTGTGCGTGAGCGCGGGCTCACAAAAGCGGAGGTGCTTTCTGAGTTCAACGCGGTCGTCGGTGTTGCGGATGTCAGCCTGTCAGTGAACCGTGGCGAGATTTTCTGCATCATGGGGCTGTCGGGCAGCGGCAAGTCTACATTGGTTCGACATTTTAACCGCTTGCTTGAACCGACAGATGGCAAGATCGAGATTGAAGGCACCGACGTCATGGCCTTGGGCCCGGGCGAATTACAGAAGTTCCGCAACCAAAAGATTGGCATGGTGTTTCAGAACTTTGCGCTGATGCCGCACCGCTCTGTACTGGACAATGTTGCTATGCCTCTTGAAATTCGAAATGTTGCGAAGAATGAGCGTATGCGACAGGCAGCCGCCATTCTAGATATCGTCGAGCTGGGCGCATGGGGCGCAAAATTCGCGCATGAGTTATCCGGCGGTATGCAGCAACGGGTTGGTTTGGCACGGGCCTTGGCGGCCAATCCCGATGTTCTGTTGATGGATGAACCTTTCTCTGCGCTTGACCCGCTCATCCGTCGACAATTGCAGGACGAGTTCATCCGGCTCAGCAAAATCCTGAAGAAGACTACGATTTTCATTACGCACGACCTTGATGAGGCGGTGCGCATCGGGGACCGCATTGCGATCATGCGGGACGGCAAAATGGTCCAGATTGGCACTGCTGAAGACATCGTGATGGACCCAGCAGACGACTACGTTGCTGATTTTGTTGCCGGTATCTCTCGACTTAAAGTCGTGCATGCGCATGCAGTGATGCAGCCCATTGAGACGCATATTGCCAAGCATGGGCCTCTTCCGGTTGATGTCACCCGCGTGAATGAGGACGAGACGCTTAGCACGTTGATTACGATGGCAATCGATGATGACAATCCAATTGTCGTTCAATCAGACGCCAAAGACCTGGGCATCATCACCCGCGCTGATCTGCTGCGCACCGTGATTGAGGGGACGGAAGTATCATGACTGATGCAAATGCTGACCTTGGTGTAAATCCACTTGAAGACACGTCTTCTGACGCGGCGATTGCTTATGCAGAGGAGAGGCGTGAGAACATCCGCACTTTCGTCCGCACAAGCCCTGATTATTACATCCGTATGTTTGACAAGATCGGAGCTTCTGCCCGGTTTACAGCCACATTCAATGCAATGGCGGGCCTGTTCGGCCCGATCTGGTTCGGCGCGCGCGGATTGTGGAGCTGGGCCTTGCCGTTTCTTATCCTCGAAGTGCTTGGCTTTGTGCAGATCGCGCGTGGTTTGTTTGGCGATCTGGCCGCTGATGCGATGGAGCGTATTGCTTCCATCGAAGGCACGTTGGAGTTGCGCAAACAGCAATTGGCATCTGCGATAGAAGCGGGTTCTGATAAGGTCGATGTCTACCAACGTACGGTGGACTCACTTGAGGCCAATATCGGCGGCATTCGCGCGGAAGCAGAAGCGCTGGCCGCAGAAGGTCCCAGCATCGCTTTGGCAGGGCTTGTCATTCTATTGGTCGTCAAACTGGCTCAGTCTTTGGTCGCCAACTGGGCGCTGGAGGCACGGTTCTCGGACTGGTTGTCTGATCGCTCCATCCGCTCGGGGATGCCCGTCTCGCAAATCGTGTTCAGTACAGTGTTCATGGTCTTGATCGTCGCCGCTGCAATGTTGCATTACAGCTTTCCGGGGCGGTTCTCTTTACTCAGCGATTTCCCGACTGACCCCGACATTCGCCTGACCAGCATCGACGGTGTGGAGGCGTTCTTCAATTGGGCGGTGCTGAATGGCGAAGCTCTGTTTGACGCAATAACCTACTGCATCCGCCTTGTCCTCGACGCGCTTGAACTCGTGTTTGTCAGCACGCCATGGATCGTCATTGCAGCTCTGATCATCTTGCTGACATGGCTGACCGCTGGTGTGCGCATGGCGATTTATTCAGGCGCCTTTCTCGCATATATGGGGCTGCTGGGGTTTTGGGAAAAAGCCATGACCACACTGGCCCTTCTGGGAACCGCGGCCTGCTTGTCGATCCTGATCGGCATACCATTGGGCATGTTCGCTGCGCGCCGTCCGAGATTTTATTCCTTTATCCAGCCGATTATGGACTTCATGCAAACCATGCCTGCCTTTGTTTTCATGATCCCCGTCATTGCATTTTTTGGCACAGGCAAACCCGCCGCTGTGGTCACCACGATGATCTTCGGCGGCACGCCAGTGGTGCGCCTGACGGTGCTTGGATTGCGCGGGGTCCCTGAAAGCGTGCGCGAAGCAGCGATCAGTTTCGGCGCGAATAAATGGTATCTGCTGACCAAGGTCGACCTGCCCTTGGCAAGCCCTTCAATCCGGGCGGGCATCAACCAGACAATTATGCTGTCGCTCGCGATGGTGGTCGTCGCCTCGCTGATCGGTGCGAAAGGCCTCGGCGAAGACGTGCTGGAGGCGCTGCAATATGCCAATGTTGGCCAAGGTATCCTTGCTGGGTTCTCGATCCTGTTCTGTGCCATGATCCTTGATCGCATTGTGCAAGGTGGGAGGAAGTGACGCCTGTTGTTTTTGTCCATGGTTTCATGGGCGGAAGCGCGCAATGGCAGGCTCAACAAGCGGCGCTTGCTGCCAGAGACGTGATCTGCGTGGATTTGCCGGGCTTTGGCAAACATGCAGAGATGGACGCGTTCGACACGATCGCCGGATTTGCGCAGTGGGTCCTGGATGATCTGACCTCGAAAGGGGCTGAGCGTTTTCATCTGGTCGGACATTCGATGGGAGGAATGGTCGCGCAGGAAATGGTGGCCCTCGCACCTGAACGGATCGACCGGCTCGTGCTGTATGGGACTGGAGCGGAAGGTGTCCTGCCCGGCAGATTCGAGACGATTGAAACCTCCAAAAGACGTGCGCTGACGGAAGGGAGCCGGATAACAGCGCGGCGCATTTCTGCGACGTGGTTTTTGCACAAGGAGGCAGCATTCGCTTATGCCGATTGTGCTGCGATTGCGGAGCTGAGCAGCAGTCGCGCTATCCTCGCGGGTCTTGATGCGATGGGCCGGTGGAGCGGCACTGCAAATTTGCCACTCGTATCTTCGCGGACCCTTGTTGTGTGGGGAGACCGCGACCGCACGTACCAGTGGAGCCAGACCCAGCAACTCTGGCAATCTGTTCCCAATGCGAGCCTGGCCGTTATGCCCGATTGTGCACATGCGGCTCACTTGGAAAAACCTGATCTCTTCAATCATATCATATTGGACTTTTTGGCCGCGTAGCACTTCCCTTTGAAGGGGTTTGGGCCGTCTGGAAAAGCGCGAAAGACCACGCGGGCCATGTGGCATTGATGCAGGTGTGGCATGCCTGAAAGCCGTGCGACGGAACCGAAGCCCTATTATCGTTTCCCTCCGCCTAACTCTTTGTCGCGGGCACACCATAGGTGCCAATCTCTGCGCGGACATGGTCAAAGAAGGCGCGCAGGATGGCTGACTTTGCTGCGATCTGCTTTGTCGCTAATCCCAATGTGATAGCGCCGACATCCTCGCGGATGGGACGAATGGCAAGCGGCTGGCCGTCTGGCGCATATGCAATGTCGGTGCCAATATTCAGCAACCCGTATCCGTAACCGCTCGCGACCAAACTGCGGACGACGGCGAGGTCGTTCGTCCGATCAGAAATGTTCGGCGTGACACCGAGACTGCGAAATGTCGCAAGAAAATGGTCGCGGCTGAGTGGTAGATCGAGCAAGATCAAAGGCTCTTGCGAAAGGTCTTTAAGCGACACATCGTTCTGCCCGGCCATGTGATGATCTGGGTGCAGCATCACAAAAGCGGGAAGCGCAACAAGACCCTCGAAGTGAATGTCTTGCGGAATTTCCATGTCATAGGTCACAGCAACATCTATCTCAGCGCGGGCGAGTTGTTGAAACAGCTTAACCTGATCACCCGCAAACAAAGTGACATTGGCTTCTGGAAAACTCTCTTCGAAAGAACGTCGAAATCGTGCGCTGAGCAGCGGGGCAAGTGTCGAGAGAGCCCCAACAGCAAGCGGTCCGCCTGGGCGTTTTGCTACGTCTTCCGCGATGTCACTAAGGGCGCCTGCGTCAGATAGCATCCGTTTGGCTTCGTTGAAGACACGCCTGCCTCCCGGTGTTAACGCAAGCCCTTGCGCATGGTGGCGGACAAAGAGTTGAATGCCAAACTGCGCTTCAAGTTGATTGATGGCCGTAGAGATCGAAGGCGATGAAACGTTGAGCTGATGCGAAGCCTGCGCGATCGTGCCTGCCTCGCCGACGGCGACAAGATATTCCAATTGGCGAAATGTGAACTTTACAGCCATGAAACTGCATCGCCTGTCTTTGTGCCCAGATCAAGCCGCGTCTTGTTTTGCCAACCACAGTACGAAGTCGCGCACTGTTCCCTCGTAATCGTCTTCGGCCAGTGGCCCACCGGTCGCGAAGGAGGAGTTCAGTGCAATTTGCATGGTTTCCAGCTTTTCGCGATCCTCTCGGTTGACATCCTTCCATAACGCGATGCGCTGCTGGATCGTGTCCGCATCGAGACTGCCACCATAGGCTGACATGGTCCAGCGCACGTCAATGGTCGTGGGTGATAACGGGCGGATGTTGAGCGACACCAACAAGGAGGCCGCGATGCTGACGACCTGGCAGGGAAAAGCCGCGAAGAGGGTGGAGCGGTGACGTTCCTCCTCAGTCAACCCGGGTGCACCATCGCCGCGGGACGGTATGTTGTCGGGGTAATTCGCGAAATAGCTGGTAAAGCCTGTGCCATTTGGCCCCTTCCGGCTCAGACCGGTTGGGGTATAGCCGTGCAAAGTCTGGGGATGCACAACGGAAAGGTGGTAGCCTTCCATAAAGTTCTCAACGAGGGCCTTCCAGTTGCACCGCCAGACCTCACTCTCGTTGAAGACAATTCTGTATTTCTCTGGCTCATATGGGCCAATCACGGACCCCAACCCGGCCAGTACAGTGTCAATATCTGGAGGGTCCAGAGACAGGCTGACATAGACAAAACCAAACCTTTGCACACATGCAAATGTTCCTAATCTGCATGATTTGGGATCAAATCCCGCATTTTTCATCCGTGGAGCACGCAGCAGAGAGCCACCAGTGTCGTAGGTCCAAGCATGGTACTTACACACAAATCGTTTCGCATTGCCTTGCCCCTCAGCCACCGGCATCCCACGGTGACGGCAGACATTCGATAAGGCTTTGATGTCGTCCCCGTCGCGGACAATGATCAGCGGCTCATTGAGTAAATGTAAGGTCAGGTAGTCGCCTTGCTGCGCGAACTCGTCAGCACGGCCTACGCAATGCCAGCCGTGACGTAAGACAGTGTCGCATTCATGCGCGAAGAATGCGGGATCGTGATAGAACGGCCCGGGTAAGCCTCTTGGGGCGTCAGCAGGGGCTGCGGCGCAATCTGCCAGCGTCTGGCGCATGTCATCCACGTGGTTTGGAGAATAGCTGACGCGCTTCATCCGATCATGCATTGCCGGGCAATCCATGGGTTGACGCGCCCCAAGGATCGGGCACGCGTTGAGGATGCGCGTTTTGTTGCGCCCTGCAGGCGTCCCAAGCTGTGCTCGCGATGGCTTTACCGCAGTAAGCCTGCGTCCAACCACTTAAGAACTTTGGTCCTGAAGGGTTCGCTGATTGCCATTCCCCAACACTTTTTGAAACATATCGACAATCGACACTCTCAGGGTCTTGGCGGACGGGGTGTGTTGCTATGTAAGCAGGTAAGGTGTCGTGCATCAGATCGTGTGCGATGGGCTGCGCGTACGCGCCCATGATTTTCTGTATGCCTGCGACATTAACGCTGGTGCTTGTGTTGGTGCGATGATCTGAGAGTGCAGATGAAGATGAGAAAGGCTCCGCCCCAAACACTTCTGTTTGCCCACACCCGGCGCCCAGTGAAACCGTCATGTCGGGCTCACAGTCTTGCCTTGTCCTTTGGCGCTTTGCACCCGCGCATTGATATATTGGGCGAAATCGTAATTCGGACGTTCTAGATGCGATAAATGACCGGGTGCAGCGTCGCTGGAGCATAGACCTCTATAGACCTTCTCTGTGCATCCTTTGTCCTCGGCATTCACGTCGTCCAGCAGGGTTTTGAGTTGTTCAAAATTTGCTTGTGCATCGGCATCATCTGCATAGTCATCAGACATCCCGCCGCCAAATCCAATATGGACCTGCCCTACCCCATGGGGATGCAAGCTCAGATACCAGAAATACCCCGGTGTCAGCGTGATCAGCAGGCTGGGGTAGATGGCGAGCAAGAAAGTTGTTCTTCGCCGGTCGCCTTCCATCCGGGTATTGTTGGGATGTGCGAGCGCGATCCTGAGCGATTCATCCTTCAATATCGTATGGTAATTGAACGCGTCTTCGCCCGGGGGGCATACCATTTCTTCCAGCTTGGACAGGCCGCCAATGGTCCCGGCGTGGCAAACCGGCAAGTGGTAGCTTTCCATGAAATTCTCTGCCAGGACTTTCCAATTCGTGTCCCAGATATGGGTCTCAAAGAAGGTCTCTGTATAGGCGGCCATGTTATAGTCAGAGACCAGGTCTTCTAACTTCGAAAGTTGCGTCGCGACGTCTGCGCTTTCGGGGTTCAAAGAGACAAACACCCAGCCAAGCCATTCTTCGCACCGCACGCTGGGAAGTTGGTAGTCGGTCTTGCAAAAGTCCTCATTCAAAGTCATTGCGGGCGCGCCACGCAGTGAACCGTCTAAGTTGTAGGTCCATGCGTGATAGGGGCAAACGATGCTGCGGGTGCTCCCTCGTCCTTCCAAAAGCGTCGACATGCGGTGCCTGCAGACGTTGGACATGGCGCGCAGCGCACCCGTTTTGTCGCGCAATACGATGACTGGCTGCCCCGCCAGATCCAGAGTCACGTAATCTCCGGGCTTTGAAAGTGATGACGCGCGTCCGACGCAAAACCAGTCTTTCGCAAAAATGCCATCTAGCTCGTGCTGCAGAAACTCAGGTGACGTGTACACAGATGGCGGCATTGCACGCGCTTTTGCAAAAGGAACGGAAACGTTGCTTTGAAGCTCGTCGACTGCATCTTTCATGCGCATTCGTCCTTCTTGGGTGCCTCGTTGCTAATGAACGATGTAAGTACCGATGTTCGTTGCGGGGCAATTCAACCGACAACGGACGCATGGTGCTCAGAAATGCGACGCAGGTAAAGGAGGCTCTGTGAAACACGTGGTTTGACCCAGCCTAACCAAGTGCCTTTGCGCTTTTTTACTGGGTCAAAGCTTGTACAGCAGTCAGGCCCAGCAAGACGTTTCGCAGTGTTCCTTGTCAGCGCCAACCTCACTGCGCCAGCAGTTCAAGGTCACCTTCGCATTCGTCAATCATCGCTTAGGGAAGGCTAATCATTCCTTCAGGCGTCCTTATCTTGGTCTCTTTTGCAATTTTTGCCGCGCGGGAGAGGTCCGTTTCGAGCGCGCGCCTTGCTTTCTCGATGTCAACGCTGTCGCGCCCTCTTAAAAGAAATGATGGGTGGTAGGTTACAAGAACCGGTCTGCCATCCGATCTGAATTCGACTTTTCCGCGACGTTCTTTCAATTGGGTCGCATTGCCGGTCAGTGCAAAGGCCGCTGTTGCGCCCAGTGCGACGATCAGTTGTGGCGCAACATGGCGAACTTCTTCTTCCAGCCACATGTTACACGCCGTGATTTCAGACCTGTTCGGGCTCTGGTGGATGCGCCGTTTGCCACGCGCGATATGTTTGAAGTGTTTCACAGCGTTGGTCATGTAGACTTCGCGTCGATCCAACCCCGCTCCTTGAGCAATCTCATCAAAGATCTGACCTGCGGGGCCGACGAAGGGTTGACCAAGCAGGTCTTCCTGATCGCCCGGCTGCTCGCCCACGATCATTACGTTCGCAGCCGAGGGGCCTGTGCCCAAAACTGCTTGCGTTGCATTGCAATGCAAGGGGCAGCGTGTGCACGCCGCAATGGCCGCATTGAGCTGCGAGCTGTCTGGGGTCCATGAGGACTTGAAACGGGCTTGTTGGTCTTGCGCTTGCTTGGCGCGCGCTGGCGCAATGGTCGGCGAGGCCGCAGCCATTTCTCGCGCGCGTACGGGTGCTGTCCTGATCAGTTCTGGTATCGCGGCTGCTTCAGGCATGTTCTTCCAGTATTTCTTCGGCATTTCCGATTGCATCGCGCCGACTTTCAGTCGAGCGGGATTAAAGATGCTCTTGAAGTAAGTCACCCAAAGCTCCTCCTGCGCGTCTTCTGGCAGGGCAGGGCGGGGACAATCCGTGAGAAAGCTCAACTTTCCCTTTTCGAAGATGGCAGAGATATCTGGCGAGTAAATCCGCCAGTCCATGTCGCCAAACCTCCGTGCAAAGAATTGGGCGGTGGGCTCGATCGTGTGATGGGTTGGCTCGAACCACGCGGCGAACGCGCGCCTCTTTGCGTTCGGATCGCCAACTTCACGAAACCGGACAAACGCTTTCATCTTGTGCTGGCATCGATGAACATTCTTTTCCATCCTGCGCAATTTGGCCAGTTTGCCGTCGGCCCGATCCGACATCAGATGCGGCTTGTCGCACAACCTCCACAGAAATGCGTAGAGCAATGCAAACCGGTTTGGATCGGTGTGCCAGACCACACTGTTTGCAAGCGATATGAAACTCCGCGGGACGGTGATCTCGCCTGATGTGGCATGTGGCCTTGGGCTCTCAAACAGGTCAGGAGGCGTGTCTGACCCGCCCCAAATCAGCGCGTCAGGCGGGGTTCGGTTTTGCAGGTGGCACCGCGCCGCATCGCGCCATGCTTTATCGACACCGATGCGCGGCATTATGATGCGTTCCATCAAAGCAGCGTCAACTGTTCAGGTGGCGGCGCAAACCGGGCGCGCAAATCTGCGCTATCAGTCAATGCACCCGGAGACCAACCACCAGCCGTGACAAAGGCCCGCGCTTTCTTCATTGAACCGCCCATCCGCGCGATGTCCTCATAGCGTATCGTGCGATGCCGGCGTGTGCCGAGAATGCGCCCGACGGTCTTTGTGCCGAAACCTGGCACGCGCAACAGCTGCTCACGGCTGGCAGTGTTGACGTCCAATGGAAAATGCTCGCGATGCTTCAAGGCCCAGGCAAGTTTGGGATCAAGGTCGAGATCCAGATTTCCATTTGGGGTGACGGACGTGATTTCTGACAAGTCAAACCCGTAAAAGCGAAGCAGCCAGTCGGCTTGATACAAACGGTGCTCGCGCTGCAGCGGGGGGCTGATCAAGGGCAGTTTGGCAGAACTGTCCGGGATCGGCGAAAAGGCCGAGTAATAGACGCGTTTCAATTTGTAGCCGGAGTAAAGACGCGTCGATTGCTGCAAGATGGTAGCATCACTTGACCCGTCCGCACCGACAATCATCTGTGTCGATTGACCAGCAGGGGCGAAGCGCGGTGGGCGTTTCCCGGAGAAACTGCGATCCTTTGCTTCTTGCTTGCGCAATCTCACATCCGCCATGGCTTTGCGGATTTGCGTCGGGCTCTTCTCTGGCGCGTGTTCAGCAACCGCAGCATCCGTTGGCAACTCGACATTGATGGACAACCTGTCGGCAAGTAGCCCGGCTTCTGCAATGAGCTCAGGCGCGGCATCCGGAATGGTTTTGAGGTGGATATAGCCGCGAAAATTCTCTTCCTTTCGCAGCCGTTTCGCGATTTGCACCATGTCCGACATGGTCGCATCGGGCGAACGTATGACTCCGGAAGACAGAAACAGACCTTCGATGTAGTTCCGGCGATAAAAATCGATTGTCAATTTGACCACTTCATCGACCGAGAACCGCGCCCGCGGCACATTGGATGACACACGATTCACGCAATAGCTGCAGTCATAAATGCAGAAATTCGTCATCAATATCTTGAGCAGGCTTATGCAACGTCCATCCGGTGCGTAGGCATGACAAATGCCAGACCCTTCACTTGAACCGAGGCTCTTACCAGCGCGTGAGTCGCGTTTTGTGGACCCGGAAGATGCGCAGGATGCATCATACTTCGCGGCATCACTCAGAATGGCCAGCTTTTGTTGTGTAGAGTATTGCACCATATGTTCATGTTATGTTCCTATTTCACTTCGCGCAATGCCGTTGCCGTAAGCCAATTGAAAAATCCAAAGGAGGGGCGCTGCTGGACTGTTTGGGTCGCTCCACTTTCGTTGTTTTCACTCTGGCCCACGGAAACAGCTTGTTTCGTTTGTTTGAGGTGAAGTCGCAGATGTGACCGAAGTTCGGCCAGTTTTTGCCCAGTTTCAGGGGCAATGGTTAGGCTCGATAACGCATTGAGTACTATGGAGAGCGCCGAGCCATCCGATTGTCTGGTTCCCTCATCCGCTGATAGAACGGAGAACAATTGCATGAAAAACGTCTTTAAGACTTTCATTTCAGACGAAACCGGGGCGGTGACGGTGGATTGGGTTGTGCTTGCAGCGGCGCTCATCGGGCTTTGCCTTGCGATTATGTCGTCTGTGGGCGAGGGCACAGAGGACCTCACTACCGACATCAGAGACCAACTGACATCACAGCTTATCTCGACGACATTCTGAGCCGTGAAAGTGGCGCATAGAGTGGCTTTGATCCTGGCCTATGGGGTTCCAATAACTGAAAGATAATCCGGCAGCCCCTGTGGGCTGGCGGATCACTGTTGCATCCCCTGCTTTGACAGCATTGAGTGAATTGGCGAAGTCCCAAAGCCAAGGAGCTTGATCATGACCAACCCGTTATTCGATACACTTTTCGGCAAGTGTCTTGGACAGAGCACGCCGTTTCTGCAGATGGCGGACGGTGGCGTCATAACTCACCGTGAATTTCTGGAACTCGCTGCAAAATATGCACATGTTTTTACCCGCCTTGGCGTGACGCCCGGTGACCGCGTTGCGGTACAAGTTGGTAAGTCTGCGCAAGCTTTGGCTGTGTATGCCGCTTGTGTTCAGGCTGGTATCGTTTTTCTGCCCCTCAACAATGGCTACACGGCAGATGAAGTTGCTTACTTCGTGGAAAACTGTGCGGCGCGGCTCATTCTTTGTGATGATGCGATGTTCGGGGGACTTACGCCCGTCGCACAGGCAAATGATGCTGTCCTTGAAACGCTGAGCCAAGATGGTAGCGGCTCTTTCGCTCTGAAGGCAAAAGCAATGCCACTGGAGTTTCCGACGGTGGCGCGCAACCGGGGCGACCTGGCTGCACTCTTGTATACGTCTGGTACAACCGGTCGGTCCAAAGGGGCCATGTTGACTCAGGACAATCTGCTTTCGAATGCGCAGGTCCTGGTCGACGAATGGGCCTTCACGTCCGACGATGTGCTGCTTCATGCCCTTCCCATTTTCCACACCCACGGTCTGTTTGTTGCGACCAACATCGCCCTGCTTGCGGGCAGCAAAATTCTATTCGTCCCGAAATTCGATCTGGACAAGATCCTCGACCTATTACCCCAATCCACATCTCTGATGGGTGTGCCGACCTTCTACACCCGTTTGCTAGAGGACCCGCGTTTCACGAAAGATCTCGCGCAGCACATGCGGCTTTTCATCTCTGGAAGTGCCCCGCTCTTGGCAGAGACGCATCTGCGTTTCGAAGAACGCACGGGGCATCGCATCCTGGAGCGATATGGGATGACTGAAACCAACATGAACACATCCAATCCCTACGTGGGCGAACGTCGTGCTGGCACAGTTGGTTTTCCTCTGCCCGGCGTCGAGATCAAGATCACTGACAGCAAGACTGGCGCGACACTGCCGCAGGGTGACATTGGTGACATTGAGGTGCGCGGGCCCAACGTTTTTAAAGGGTATTGGCAGATGCCGGAGAAAACAGCCGAGGAATTGCGAGATGACGGGTTTTTCATCACCGGCGATCTCGGGCGTTTCGATGAAGACGGGTATCTGCATATCGTCGGGCGCAACAAAGATCTGATCATTTCTGGCGGGTACAACATTTATCCCAAAGAAATCGAACTGCTTCTTGACCAACAGGACGGTGTTTTGGAAAGCGCAGTGATTGGTGTGCCGCATCCTGATTTCGGCGAAACGGCCGTGGGCGTTCTTGTGGCCGAAGAAGGGGCGGCGCTTGATCTTGATGCAATCCAAAAATCCGTGACGTCCGCTCTCGCCCGTTTCAAGCATCCAAAAAAGTTGGTGGCCTTGAAGGAACTGCCGCGCAACACAATGGGCAAAGTCCAGAAGAAGGCCCTGCGTGACCAGTTCAATGATCTTTTCGCGTCAGCTTGATCTCATTCGGTGACGACGCACTGTCCACGTCCTTGCATTGCGAAATGCGCGATGCAGGCGTTGACGAACTGCTTCACGCTGCGCCTAGGGCGAGATTTGTCGTACCCTATAGCAAGCGTCAGCGGGGGTAGCGCGTCGCTGATTGGACGTTCGACAAGTTCCGCACCGCAATAGCTTTGCGATGTGAGGGGACGCATGTTTAAAACCGCGCAACCTCGACCCGCCGCCACAAGGCTTCTGATCATTTCTGTCGAGTTGGCGTATGCAACAACTGAGGCCTGCCTGACATCAGAGTGCAGCAGGCTCTCGTAATACGCCGCGGCGGCCGGGCGATTGAGAACAATGAGAGGCTCGCGCATGATCTGAGCCATTGAAACGCTTCTGTGTTCGGCCAGGGGATGTGCGGCTGGTAACAGACAGTATGGCGGCGCCGCGATGAGAGTATCGAATTCAATTGCGGGATGTACATCTTCTGCAACGAAAAGGATGACGTCATAGTCCCCCTTAAGCAGACCGGCCTGTGCTTGATCATTATCGCATTCCTCCAGCTTCAGCGTGGCTGAGCTGTCGTCAGGCAGAAAGGTGCTGAGTATCTGCGGCAAGAAGGCGGGCGCGATTGGAGCATAGTAACCAATGCGCAATGTCCCGCTCAGCGATTGCTTGAGGTCCGCGCCTTCTATCAGCAATGAGCGGTATTCATCCAGAAGACGTTCGCATTTTCGTGCCACTTCGCGCCCGCTCGCATTCGCCGCGATACCGCGCGCTCGTTGCCGGCTTACCAGCGTCAGATCGAATTCAGCTTCAACCTGATCAATAGCGATGGAAACAGCAGAGGCGGCAATGTTCAGTTCTGATGCGGCCCGTGTGATGCTTCCGAGGCGAATTGCAGTCGTGAAATACGTCATCGCTTTCAGGGTGAGTGCCATTTTTACCTCTGATTTTTAGATTTAATAATCGCAATAATACTATTTTTAATATGAATGGGTCCATGCCAGAGTTTCGGGATTGGTCAAATCTATGAGGCAATCATGTCCGAGGCACCGCTTAAAGGCTGGAACCACGTCCCCAATGTCCCCCTTCAGGTTTCGCCGTTTTTTCAATGGCCGCCACGCCCGTCACGCATGCTGGCATGGGTGTGGAACTCGTGGTTCTTCATCACCGAACGTCTGATCATTGTGGCGATTGCCTGCATTTCTTTTTACTGGTTCCAACCTCCCCTCAGCGAGACGAAAACCTTTGCATTTGGCTGGATAGCAGAAATGTTCCTGCGAAATGTCGTGCTCATGAGCGTGGTGGCAGGCGGCCTGCATTTGTATTTCTACACTTTCACCAAGCAAGGGCAGGAACTCAAATACGACCCAAGACCACTAATGAAAAACGGGCGGCAATTCACCTTGGGTGGTCAGATTCGCGACAACATTTTTTGGACGATTGCAAGCGGTGTCACGGTTTGGACGGGCTACGAGGTCCTGATGTTCTGGGCGCTCGCGAATGGCTATGCACCAATGCTGACATGGGCTGCGAGCCCGATCTGGTTCGTCGCATTGTTCTTGCTGATCCCCGTATGGGAGAGCTTTTACTTTTACTGGATTCACCGCTTTCTGCACATTCCGTTTCTCTACAAACATGTTCACGCTCTGCATCATCGCAATGTCAATGTCGGTCCATGGTCCGGGCTGGCGATGCACCCGGTCGAGCATTTGATTTTCTTGGGCTCGGTCTTGATCCACTTTGTGATCAGCGCGCACCCGATCCACATTCTGTTTCATCTGCAATATTATGCGTTGACCGCTGCGACGACGCATACCGGCTTTGAAGGGATGGTTATCAAGGACAAGAACCGCCTGAAGCTCGGGACGTTCCATCACCAGATGCACCACCGCTATTTTGAGTGTAACTACGGCTCGCTTGAGCTGCCTTGGGACAAATGGTTTGGATCTTTCCATGACGGCACTGCGGCGTCTGACGCCAAAATCCGGGAACGTCGCAAGCGATTTACGAACGGGGCGTAAGGACCTGCGAACTGGTCTTGCGATCCACCGCGCTTGACAGGGCCCCTTTGATGGCGTGACTGGTCCCCGCATGTCTTCAAACCATGCTGGTATTCGAGGGGGAACACAGATGACATTCACGCGCGGTTTTCCTGTGTCTGAATTCGAAGCGCGCGTCGAGAAAGCGCAAGCGTTGATGCGACGCGCGAACATGGATGCGCTGCTCTTTATGACCGAGCGGGAGTATACGTATTTCGCAGGATTTCAGAGTAACTTCTGGCAAAGCCCGACACGGCCCTGGTTTCTTGTTGTTCCGGCTGAAGGCAAACCGATTGCTGTTATTCCCAGCATCGGGAAAAATGCGCTGTCGCTCAGCTGGATCGAAGATGTGCGCGTATGGGCGTCTCCAAATCCTGAAGATGAAGGCATTAGCCTGCTCAGTGACACGCTCAAAAGCCTGCCCCAGCGCAATGCGAGGATTGGCGTGCCGATGGGGCCGGAAACGCATTTGCGGATGCCTGCGAATGACGTTGCAAAGCTGCGGGACGCGTTAGGCGCACTTGCAATGATTGATGCCACAGAGATCATCCGATCGCTACGGATGGTGAAGTCTGAGCGTGAAATTGAAAAGCACAAGTCTATCTGTGCGAAGGTGTCAGATGCCTATGAGAATATCGGCAAGATCGTGCAAACAGGTATGTCAGAGCGCGAAATTCTGGCGGCATATCGCTTGGACGTCTTGGGGCGCGGCGCGGATACTGTTCCTTACATCGTGTCTACTGCCGGGCAGGGCGGCTCAGATGATGCGATCCGGTATCCAAATGATCGCCCATTGGTGGCGGGTGATGTCTTGTTCATTGATACCGGCGCAGAAATAGACGGCTATTACTGCGATTTTGATCGCAATTTTGCGATCACGCATGCCAGTGACGCGACCAAAAAGGCTTATGACTTGGCGTACCGCGCGACAGATGCGGGGATTGCGGCGGTGCGTCCGGGCGTTCGAGCCTGTGATGTCTGGCAGGCGATGGCGGATGTGCTTGCTTCAGGTGGTGCGACTGGCAGTGGGGTAGGCCGTATGGGACATGGCGTCGGCTTGCACAACACAGAATGGCCCTCGCTCATGCCCTCTGATCAGACAGTTTTGCAGGAAGGCATGGTCTTGGCCATAGAGCCCGGGCATGACTTTGCGCCGGGCAAGATGATGCTGCACGAAGAAAATGTCATTGTCCGGGCGGATGGCGCAGAGCTTATCACACGCCGCGCCCCGGCAGATATACCTATCCTATGAGCCGGACCGATATCGACCGGACATCGTTGCTGGCTGACCTTTCTGAAATGATCTGTTGTCCCAGCGTGAACAGCTTCGGGGCGCCCTCAGACATTGGCGCTGAAGCAGATATGGCGGACCTGTTTGAGGGCAAACTCCGCAGTCTTGGGTTGGAGATTGGCACGCAAGAGGTTGAAACGGGTCGGCGCAATGTCTGGGGGAGATTGAGGGGACAGGGGCAGGGGCCAGGGATCCTGCTTGCCGGCCATCTCGATACGGTCGGGGTCGAAGGATATGACAAGCCATTCGATCCCAAGATCAAAAATGGCAGGATATACGGGCGCGGATCTTGCGATATGAAAGCGGGCCTCGCCGCCTATCTCGAAGTCATCCGCCAACTGCAACGGACGCAGACAAAACGATCCGGTGATCTGATCATAGCCGGTGTTGTCGACGAAGAACATGCGATGGCGGGCTCCCGCGCGTTTGGGCTTGCTGGTCCGCATGTGGACTATGCTATCGTGGCTGAACCGACCCGGCTTGGGATCAGCGCAAGTCATAAAGGGCAGGTGCTCACGACCATTCGAACGAATGGGCTGGCTGCGCATTCCAGTATGCCAGAGAAGGGACGCAACGCGGTCTATCATATGGCCACAGTGTTGGGCGCGTTGCAGGACTATGCCGCTCAACTCGCCAATCGAAGCCCAGATCCGATCTGCGGAGCCCCCAGCTTCAGCGTCGGCGTTATCAGAGGTGGCGACAATGCCTGCTCCGTTCCTGATTTCTGCGAGATTGATCTGGACCGGCGTACGATTCCGGGTGAAACCACCGCTGATGTACACGCTGAGCTCCATAAGGTGCTCGAACGTGCCAAGCTGCGCGCACCGGATCTGGATTATGAGATCGCCACGCCGTTTCTCGATCTACCACCTCTGGATACGAAGTCTGACTCGCCGATCATGCGGGCGATGGTTTCAGCGTGTGGCGTCGTAACGGGGGCTGCCAAGGTCAGCCCTTTCCCGGGTTCGACTGATGCGCCGAATTTTCGCTGCCCGACCGTTATTTGCGGTCCAGGCGATTTGGCACAGTGTCATTCGTTGAATGAGTATGTTGAGATCGCGCAGATCGAGGATGCCGTGCGGATTTATCTGCACGCAATCCATCAGATGCAGAAAAGCTGACAGAGGAACAGACATGGACTGGCGGACCAAACTTCTTGACCCCATGCCGCATGCGCGTCGTGACTATGCGTCTTTGGCAACGCCGGTGTATCGAGGGTCAACTGTGCTTTTTGAAGATCAGGCCTCCGTCAGTGATGATTGGCGGCAGGCAGAAAACGGGTACTCATATGGGCTCTATGGCACGCCGACCGCACTGGAACTCGCGGCACGTCTTGCCAGGATTGAGGGCGCACACGAAACCTTCATTGTGCCTGGCGGACAGGCCGCAATTGCGCTGATTTATCTCTCCTATTGCACAGCCGGAACGCATGCGCTGGTCCCGCATTCGGCCTATGGGCCCAATAAATCCATGGCTGAAGGTTTGATGCGCGGCCTCAATGTTGAAGTCGAGCCATATGATCCCATGATCGGTTCAGGGATTGCAGAGATGATCCGCGATAACACGGCCCTGATCTGGTGTGAGAGCCCGGGCTCTGTGACCATGGAGGTGCAGGATGTGCCCGCGATTGTGGACGCTGCGCATCAAAAGGGCGTCTCTGTTGCGCTGGACAACACCTATGCGGCAGGCGTCATGTTTGATGCGTTTGCAAGTGGAGTTGATGTCAGCATGCAGGCTCTGACAAAGTATGTAGGCGGACATAGTGACTTGTTGTTGGGCTCCGTATCAGCGCGGGACAATGCCGCCTATGCCAAGTTGGGGCCAATTTATCAGCAGCTCGGTCTTGCCGTCTCTCCTGATGATTGCAGTCTCGCCTTGCGCGGATTGCAAACGCTGCCGGTTCGCCTTGAGGCTCTGGAGGCTGCCGCCCTCAAGGTTGCGCATTGGCTGGTCGATCAGCCTTTGGTTGACAAGGTCTTCCATCCTGCTCTGCCGTCTTGTCCGGGCCACAATATCTGGACACGAGATTTTGTTGGGTCTACGAGCGTCTTTTCATTTACGTTTCATGATCAAGTCACCCCGGAACAGGCCATATCCTTTGTGAACGCGCTAAAGATATTCAAAATCGGAATGAGCTGGGGCGGTGTAAACAGTCTCGCTGTGATCTACCCAGATTTTGACAGGCCTGATGTAGATTTCGCGGGGCGCATCGTCCGGCTCAATGTTGGATTAGAAGCCCCCGATGATCTCATCGGTGATCTCAGGCAAGCGATGTCAGGTATTTGAAGCAGGACGCGACTGACCCGGCGAAAATCTGCATACGTGACCATGAAAAGGAGTTTCTGACACTCATGAGTGTTCGCAGTTTGCCAAAGGCTGACCGTGGTATGCCGCTATGTATTGAACCGATTTTGCCAAGAGCGACGGCGCGGGCATGTCTCATGGTCATTCAATTTTTTCGTATTAAGAGATGGCTGCGCGGCACGGCTTAATCGTTCTTAATCATAGGGATGCCAAAAGGGGCCAAACGACTCAGGCAAATCACGTGATACCGGCCCAGATACTCAATCAGATCAATGACAAGTGCACCGAAGGGCTTGCGCTTGCTTTGGCGTCGAATGACGACGGGGCCGTCATGGTATTTCAATGGTGCAACAAGGCCTTCACCAGAATTACCGGCTACGAAGAGGCCGAAGCCCTCGGTCAGCGTGGAACAATTCTGATCGGTCCCGACCTTGAGCAGGGCATCCATCTCTACATCATTGAAAAACTGATGAATTGGGAGAATTTTTCAGTCAAAGCGGTGAACAACCGCAAAAATGGGGAGAAATACCTGCAGCGGATGAACTGGGTCCATCTCTCAGATCCCGAGACGGGTGACCATTGGTGGCTATGCTCGCTGATCGAGTTGGAAGAAGAGGCAGCAAAGCCGGACCAGCACGCAACCAAAGCCCTCACAAGCTCGGAGCAGGAAGAGTATGCGAAAGCTGTCGACCGGATTCATCGCCTTGAAAAAGAGAACGTTCGTTTGCACGAATTGGCAAAGTCGGTTGCAAAAGACGCGAATGAAGATGCCCTTACCGGGCTGTCAAACCGACGCCACTTCGAAGTTGAGTTGAAGACCTGGATCGCCAATCTCACAAATAGCAATACCGAGTTTGCCGTTTTATACATCGACCTGGATCGCTTCAAATTTGTCAACGACACGCTTGGTCACGACGCGGGCGACAGATTGCTGGTTTCCGTCGCCGAAACCTTAAAGGAATTAACGGACAGCTCCGACTTTGTGGCGCGGCTCGGCGGGGATGAGTTTGTCATTCTTAAACCGCTCGGGCAGAGCGCGCTAAATGTGAGCAGCTTGGCTGATGAGATCGTCCAAAGAATGCAGGCTCCTTTCACATTCGAAAGCAAGTCAACGGCCTGTAGTGCGAGTGTCGGTGTTGCTATTGCGAAGGCAAATCTGGAATATCCTGAACAGGTTGTCGCCGACGCGGACATGGCGCTTTATCATGCGAAAGCACAAGGAAAGGGCCGTTGGTCCTTTTTTACGGAAGATATGCACGCGCGGTCTATTGCCACCAAGAAACTTGCCTCAGATCTTTTGCTTGCATGCGAACGGCGCGAGTTCATTCCATATTTCCAACCTCTGATAGATGCGCGGACCGGCCTGATTTCTTCGGCAGAGATGCTGGTAAGATGGGATCATCCGACCAAAGGCATTTTGCCACCTGCTGCGTTCCTCGATACAGCGGCAAATATGGGTATCTTGAAAAGGGTCGATGAAATCATCTTTGCGAGCCTGTGCGGGGCGATGTCCAGACTGGATGAAGCAGGGGTCAAACTGCCACGCGTTGCGGTCAATGTGTCTGCCGGTCGACTTGCAGATCCGACATTCATTCATGATATAAAAAGCTGCGGGATTGACCCCGCAAGACTGACCATTGAAATTCTTGAATCTGTCTATTTGGACCGCATGGGAGAGGTCGTGCGGTGGACCATCGACGAATTGGATGAGTTAGGCGTTACGATCGCTCTGGACGATTTCGGTACCGGCCATGCGTCTGTTTCAGGCCTGTTGGAAATCAGACCTGCGATCCTGAAAATCGACCGCAGCTTTATTCAGCCAATCGTTGAAGAGCCGTCAACGCGGCCACTCACTGAGGCCATTGTCACCATTGGCAAAAGCCTTGGGATGCGTGTTGTTGCCGAAGGCGTTGAAACGGAAGAGCACGCGCGATTGATGGAAGAGATGGGTTGCGATTACCTGCAAGGTTATCATTTTGGGCGTCCAATGTGCACCGATGATCTTTGCAGCATTCTTGAGGAGACCGGCGGGCAGTTTTGGACCCCAAATCAGCCGCCTGCGGATCGAAGCCACAAGCCTCGTATCAACAAAGCGATGTAATAGAACCGTAAGATTGACAACCATCCGGCCGAGGAACGCGTCAAATGTTTCAGGCTGCGGCCATCTCAGCCAATTCTATCGCTTGGGATAGAGCTTCTTCCACGCAATACGTCGTCGTGTTGGCCGCACAAACCTGTCGACGGCCCGCGCCGACTTCGTACAGACAGGAGACAAAAGCGCCATCTGCCAGTGCGCAGGCGCAGGGGACCCATCTTCCGCCGGGTCCGTCAATTGGTTTTCCGATGCTGACATTTACGGCCCCGGGTGGAGGGCTGCAAATCAGAGCGGAACTGCGAAACTGCTTCGTCAACGACATGGCACACCTTTCCCTTGCCGTAGTTTTCGTGATCAGATCCGGCAGAAATTTGGCGTGATCAAACCTTGTGCCTTGGGGGCGCCCCAATCGACGGGTGGCAGCACAAAGAAGCACCTGAGACGACGTCCTTGCGAAGGCGTCCGGATTTTCTACATCTATGAAAAACTGTTTATTTACAGCGGAATAGGTTTGAGATTTGCGAATGCCTTATGTCGTTTAAATTTGATGAACTCTCCTTACTCTGGTCACTTTTCTTAGAATGGTCGCGTCATGATTTTTGACCCGGAGCCCACTCAAGCGCTGTTGAGACTGACCAAAAGGTTACTGGCAGCATTGTGTTGCGCTCCTGTCGAGCTTGAGCAAATCAAAGAACTCAATAAAATCCGCGTGAACTACGTGAAATCAACCATTTGGTAAGGATTAGCTAACGCTACGTTCATACGTTAGTGGGACTTTGCCCCTGAAATTGAGAAGCGAGGGGCCGTTGAATGGTATTTTCACCAAGCAAGTTATTTGGATTGGTACAGGGTTTAACGAAGACCCTTCAAGCACTTGAGCAGTCTGGAATTCACGTCGAAATCGGCGATGATTTTGCGAAATACAGGTCACTGCGGGCAAAAGTGCCGGATCGTGGACCGATCTACCCGATGTTTGACGCGACTTGTTCCTATGTCGATCACAAGAGCGGATTCTGGGTCTGCGGCTTCAACTCGAGTGGCGAGTTGATCCACACTCAAGCGGCGCGTTTTCTTGATCTGTCTGAGGATACGCTTGGTGATCATCTAAAGACCCATCGTCACAAATACATTACCCCAGACTCGACCCCAGACCCGGATATGACCTTCTATTCAGGTCCCAAAGCCTTAAATACGGTGACGGGCAGGGTCTGCTACCAAGGTGATTTTTGGCTCCATGCCCGTGGTCTGGGTGGCCCGCGAAGTCAAGGCGCCACATCACTGCTGTCGCGAGTGCTTTTGGAGATCATGGTCGGCGCGTGGAACCCGGAATTCGTCTTTGCACTTGTCCCAAAGAAGCTGGCTGCGAAGGGCGCACATCTGCGCTACGGCTACACGCATTGTGAACCCGGTCAGTGGCTGGGGCCGGATAAACAGATCACAGATGAAGACCATCTGATTTGGATGGCTGCAGACGATATGGCAAATATGCTCAGTCGTTTGCCAGAAGGCATTGATCGTTCTGCTGTCGTGCAATCGGTCCAATCGAAAGCTGTGCCGATTGAGAGTGCAGGCAAACTGTCCGTAACTGCGGGTGCCTGATCAGCGGGATGAACAGATGACGTCTCAACCACCATTGGCGAGCAAACCCGTTCAAGTCTCACAGCAAACTGGACGGGTAATTGCGGGTCCCATAGCCGCGAACATCGCTTTTGTGATGGAGCTTACTTTGGTGCCGCTGCTGCTGCCCGCGATCCAACAACAGTTCGGGTTGTCAGTAAGTGAATTGGTTTGGGTATTTAACGCCTATGCTATCGCAGTTGCGATAGGCGTCCTGTTGGGCGGTTGGTCGGGTGACGCGTTCAACACGAAAACTGTCTTCAGTTACGGACTTGCCTTCTTTGCTGCGGGCTCTCTTTTGGTATCCGCCGCAGAGTCTTTCGAACTCGTGATCATCGGGCGCGCGCTGCAAGGCTTGGGCGCTGGCATTTTTTCTCCGCTCTTGCCCGTCCTCTTGGCCCGGGCATCGCCGCAAAAGCCAGGGCGTATGCTGATTTTCTGGGGCAGCATTGCGGGTTATGTCGCCGCTTTGGCGCCACTTTTCTACGGCATTGCTTTTGATGAATCTGACTGGAATATCGCATTCATCTTCATTGCGAGCATCGCAATACTCGGATGGGCGGTTCTCAAACTGTCGAATGTGCCGGACGACGGGTCGACCGGCGCAAAAGCCGATCGAAAGTATTCAAAACTGTTTCAGGTCCGGCATCTCTGGCTGACATTCGTTTATGTCTTCTGCACCTATGGCGCGATCACGTATTACCTGTTCCAACTCCCCATCCTGCTGTCGACAGCTGACATCAAAGCCGCGAGCGTTGGGTTTCTGCTGACGATCCTTTGGCTGACATTTTCCGGGATGAGCGCTGTCTTGCGAAATCTCGTCGACACACCACACCTTAAAACGATCATGTTCGCAGCGCCTTTCCTCATCCTCACGGGAGTGCTGCTTTCATACTTCGATCAGAATTTTTGGGTCCTCGCCCTGTCTTCTGTTCTCGTGGGGTCTGGTCTTGCCTGCAGCAATGCCCCCTCAACACAATTGGTTTTGAGATTTGCGCCAAATGGGATGAGTGCCATTTCGACCAGTCTCGACATCACATTTGCGCGCCTTGGAGGTATTGCGACCGTTGCCTTTCTTGCAGATGTGCAGTTTTTGACAGTCGCACTTGCGATGTGCCTTCTTGGAGTACTCGCCGCCGTTTGCGCCATAGCGACGAACAATGAGTTCAACGGCATGCGCGTGGTCGGGTTGGATCAACCTTAGAGGCTATCAATTGCTTACCAGCTGCGACACGGCACTTTGCGCGCTTATCAGTAGCGGTAATCGCGACCGAAGAGCTAAACCACCGAATGACACTTGGTTGGCCCACCGTATGTCATTAACTGCAGGACCTGTTTCTATACTGCGCTCTGCGCAAGCCGCTTTTTGCCGACCTCGGATTCGAGGAAGCGGATGGTGTTCCCAAACGGGTCTTTGAGCGAAATCTGTTTGCCCCAAGGCAAGTCCTCGATATCCGGGTTCGCATTGTCATGGCCCCGGCTGCGCAGATCTTCCAAAAGGGACTGAGCGTCAGACACATCAACCATCATCGTGCTGCCAGGCGTCGCATCGCCGTAGTGTTCGCTCAGATGGAGACGCAATGCGCCTTTGGACAGAAACGCATAAAGCGGGGCTTTCTCACTGATCCGATGTTCTCCATCCCATGAAAACCCAAGATATCTGACATAAAAATCGCGGGCCTTGGCCTCGTCAAAGCATCGGAATACGGGGGTCGCGGGTCCGATCTTCACAGGTCACGCAATATGCTGGATAGTGGAAAAGCCTTCGAATTTCGGCGCGCCTTCATGAAGTTTCGCGGTTTGCCCAGCGCCTTTATGAGCCTGGCGAAACGCATCGCTGCGTGTCCAGGCGCGAAACACCTCTTCATCCTTCCAGACCGTATGGGAGGCGTATAGGATTTTGCCATCCTCTGTCGGGCCTTTCAGCATGTGAAACTCGACAAATCCCTCCATCTCTTTGAGGTGGCTGTCACGGCCAAGCCATAAATCTTCGAACGCTTTGGCGTTTTCTTCTGTGACGGTAAAGCGGTTCATGGCGATATACATGGCTATAGTCCCTTGGATGGTTAGCTTTTGAATGCGTCACAGGGATCGCCGCGTTCGGCGGGATCGGTGACAATCGTGTGGTGAAAACGCGGATCATCTGCCGTACCGGGAGTTTCGACAAACCCTATTGAAAGGACCGACGTCTCAGGAGACGCGGTTTCCAGCAGGAAAGGAACACCCCAGTCGATGCGGGCATGGCCATTCCCAGCGATCAGGACGATTGGACTGCCGTAAGCCTCCAAAGCTGCCAATGTGGCGGCAGCAAATGCCGCATCCCGAAAACGTTGCGCTTCGACCATACCGCCCATCATATCCAAAGGCATGGCTTCGCAATGGGCACTGAACTGCAATTCTTTGCGCGCATTCAATTGGTCTTCGGGAATGGCTTGTGTCAGCCCGAAAACCTCTGCCTCTGCGCCGAACACGGCGGCGGCACCCTCACCAAATGCGCGGCGTACTTGCTCGCGTGGTGCTGCTGCGCCAATAGCAGGACGGTCACTCAGGGCTTCAAAGATCGGGCGATAAAGCGAAAATCCAGGCCAACCGGAATTGGTCCAATCCAGACGTTGGGCGACGTCATCCATGTTCTCGCGCGGCATTGCATTCAGCATGTCTGCCTGCTCGGGGGAAAGCATTTCGAATACAACGGCCTTGGGATCAAGCTTTCGGATCAGATCAGCCTGTCCTTGATGATGCAGCCCATTGTCATGAACCTCGCCAAGAATGACAATGTCATGCTCTGCTGAAATCTCAAGACCGACAGCGGGGCTCGCCAGGAATGCAGCAGCGATAATGGCTCTGATCATGATGCGACCTTTCGATCTGAAGCTGTACTTGCCGCATGCGGCAGAATGTAGGGCACAGTTGGGTCAGGTGCTACGTTTACCCGAAGAGTACAGCCATATGCGTCGGAAAGGATGGGATCAGTCAAGACATCCGCAGGGCTGCCTTGCGCTTTGACCCGCCCGCCCGACAGAATGGTCACCGCATCGGCATACAGCGCCGTAAGGTTGAGATCATGCATCACCGCAATAACACCGCCGCCAGATCGCGCGTAGGTCTTGGCGATGTCCATAACTTCCAACTGGTGACCTATATCCAGACTTGCGACGGGCTCATCAAGCAGAAGCCACCGTGGTTGACCCTCTAAGACCGGTTCCCAAACCTGCGCAAGAACGCGTGCCAATTGCGCGCGCTGTTGTTCGCCGCCTGACAGCTCTTGGTAGAACCGATTTGCGTAATGGCTGAGGCTGACACGAGCCAGTGCTTGCATCGCCAGCCTGTCAACATCGCCTGACGTGCCACTGCGCAAGCCGATCCGTACGACTTCGATAACTGTGAACGGGAAGGCCAGTGTCGTCGCCTGAGATAAGACACCCCGCTGTGCGGCCAGTTCCCACGCCTGCATGGTGTTCACATCACGTTCGTTGAGCAAGACGGTTCCTGAATGCTGAGCTTCCCCTGTAATCGCCTTGAGAAGCGTCGTCTTTCCAGACCCGTTCGGACCGACGATCGCAGTCAATTGCCCAGGTTTCGCATGTAGCTCGACCTGATGCAGAATGGTCTTTGCGCCGTAGCTGACGGAGATATCTTGAGCATGCAGCATTTACAGATCCACCATACCGCGGCGTCGCAAAAGAATCCAAAGAAAGACAGGTGCGCCCAATACAGCCGTGACAATGCCAATCGGCAGTTCAGCAGGCGCGATGATAACGCGGCTGATGATGTCGGCAACCAACAGCAGGCTCGCCCCCAGTAGCGCGGCATTTATCAAGAGTGTGCGATGGTCCGGGCCGGTCCAAAGTCGCAACAAGTGCGGTACGACGATGCCGATAAACCCGATGCCGCCGGAGACCGCAACCGCTGCCCCGGTCGCGGCGGCGACGGTCAGAATCGCGGTATTCTTCATACGCTGTACGGGAATGCCAATGTGATGCGCTGTGGCCTCTCCCAATGCGAGACCGTTCAAACCGCGTCCAAGCGAAAAAGCTGCAAGTAAGGAGATCGCGATAATGGGCAGCGCAGCGAGCGCTTTGGTCCAGGTGGCGCCGGCCAGCGATCCGAGCCCCCAGAAGGTGAGATCGCGCAGCTGATTGTCATCGGCCATATAGACCAAAATGCCGGATATGGCGCCCGCCAGTGCGCCAAGCGCGATGCCCGCAAGCAACATGGTGGCCACAGACGTTCGCCCGCCCCGTGTCGCGACGCGGTACAAGATCATCGTCGACCCCCAGCCCCCAAAGAAGGCGGCCAGAGGGATGAGGTAATTCCCGGTGAGCGACAAAACCCAAACTGGCAGCGCGCCGCCCAGCACGATGGCAAGGATTGCGCCCAGTCCCGCGCCGGCGCTGACCCCTACAAGGCCTGGATCCGCCAAAGGGTTGCGGAACAGCCCTTGCATCACAGCGCCAGAGACAGCCAATGATGCGCCGACACAAATACCCACTGCCAGCCGAGGCGCGCGGATATCCCAAAGGACGACCCGTTCCAGTTGGCTCAAGGGTTCTCCGGAAACGAGTTTGCCAAGTGCGCCCCACAGGGATGCGCCAGATGCGCCCACAGCTAAACTGACCAGTGACACAAGCCCAAGCAGTAGCGCGAGCCAGACATGTGCAGCGCGCGCGCGATGACTGCGGTCAATCGGAACCTCAATCTCGCTTGCGGCCGCCACGAGCTAGCTACCGTAGAGCGCCGTGTTCAGATCGGTGACAGCATCAGCTGTCCGCGGACCAAAGCCCAACAGATAAAGACCGTTCATCCGGACGACGGAGCGGCTTTTGGCCGCCGGGGTCGGGATCAAGGCGGGCATAGCGAACAGCTCATCATTCGCCGCGCCATGATTGCCGCTGCGATCCATCATCAGGATCACGTCAGGCGCTGCTGCACTGACAGCTTCATCTGTCATTGGCTTGTATCCTTCAAAAGCAGTGACGGCGTTTTCGGCCCCGGCAAGTCGAATGATGCCGTCCGCCGCTGTATTCGTGCCTGATGCAAGGATGCGTCCGCCTTGGGTCGACAGGATGAAGAGGACTTTCTTGGGGGCGCCATCATACGCGTTTGACTGTGCCACGGCCCGGCCCAACTCCGCGTCAACTTCTTCGGCCAGTGCGTCTGCCTTTTGACTGGCGCCAAGCGCTTCCCCCACTGCATGGATCTTCGCGATGACGCCTTCCCGGCTGTAGTCGTCAGGAATGACAACGAATGGGATCGCCGCTTCTTCCAGTATTTCGATGGTTTCCGGCGGTCCCGCACCATCTTCGGAGATGATCAGTTCTGGTTTGACCGAGAGGACACCTTCGGGCGAAAGCGCCCGCATATAGCCTACATCGGGAAGTTGGTTGGCTTGCTCAGGGAATGTGGATGTCGTGTCGCGTGCAATCAGTCGATGACCTTCATCAAGCGCATAGACGATCTCCGTGACTGAGCCGCCAATGGACAAGACGTCAGGCGCAGGCGCGGCTTGTTGCGCGGTTCCCTCTGTCACAGAGAACCCGATGACAGCCATCCAGAATGCAAATGTGAAGGTCAACAGTGTCGTGGTGTAGGTAGACCGTGACTTGAGTCTCATGACACAAGCTCCTCTGACAGGGTTTCAAGAGTGCTGACAAGCTTGGTCCATTCTGGCCGGTGGTCATTGTTCTCTTTGCCAACGCCGAACACTTGGAAAATCAACATGCCGTCTTTGTCGAAGGCCTCAACGGAAACGGCCGGTCCGCGTTGTGTTGGCTTTTCAACAGCCCAGACTTCGGCGATGTGGTCAGCACGCAGATGAAGGTTGAAATCGGGGTCCATCACGTTTTGCCAGGGCCCCATCGGGCGTAGCGTTTCAATTGGTCCGTTGTGGATTTGAATACAACCTTTGTTGCCTACAAACACCATGACCTCAATGTCGCTGTCACTGAGCTTTTGAAGCATGTCGTCAACTGCGACGGGCGCCAGTGGCCTTGCATGGGGAGGGCCCACGATGCGGTAAGCGCCGAGCCGGTTCATCTTCAGCTTGGACGTCAGCCGCATAAACTGATGGGTATCAGTCATGCGTGCCCATTCCTTGCGCAGGATGTCCAGTTTCGCCGGATCGGATTTTGGCACTTCGACGGGCTTGCGCGGCTCGACCTGCAGCATTTGGGATTGGTTTTTCTCCGCCAGCGAAGATTTCAGACCGTCCCAGGTCTGCTGATGATCATCATTGCGCAGAAAAATCTTGTGCACTGCGTCGCCTGCGGCATCAAAGACCTGCAAACTTCGACGCAGGCCAGTATCGGTCTCTTTCTCGACCATGAAACCATGCTGCCAGTGGCTTGGGAAAATGCGCAAGTCTATCTCATGCGTCAGCACCATGCAGGCATGGCCGCCAGAATGGTAATTGTCATAGATGCCGTTTTTTTCATGCACGCAGGATGCGTTTCGCGTCAGGGCCATCACATCACCAAGCAGCTGCGCGGCGCCGATCACGCGGTCAGGATGCGCATTTATGCGTGTGATCCTCTCGCCTGTAAAAGCGGCAACAAGCTGCGCTTCGCTGAACCCATTTTGTTCAGCAAGATCCCGTTCTCGCATCTTCGGATTGTCATTGCTCAGCGCGCGGATGTCTTCTGGTGTTAGATCGGCCAAGTCGGCACCTCTGCTCTAAAAAGATGGTCATGCCACATGGCATTCGGGTCGGGTTGGCATACAGGACAAATGTCCGGCTGATTTCTTGACACTTTTAGTCAGAATAAAATGGGAGCGCAAGTGGCGCAGTGACGCGTGTGCGCTGCCAGCGCGCACGTGCCACTCTGGAAGATTTTTCGGAGCTTTGGCCCGGTTGTCAGTCTATGGTTTGGTCCGAGGTTTTCACCGAGCCAGAACAGGTCTTTTGGTATTGAACCAGTGATTGTGCGGGTGTTCCCTTTGCCAACAAAAAGCCCGCGCGGTGACGAAACGCGGTATCACCACACAAACTGACGCGGCTGCCTGACGGTGACTTAAATCTGCTAGCCGGCCTTTCTGTGCGCCAGCAGCCAGACGAAGAATATCCCGCCAAACAGGCCGGTCACGATACCGATAGGCATGTCTTCCGGTGCCATTACGGTCCGGGCCGCAATGTCCGCCCAGAGCAGAAAGATCGCGCCAATCAGGGCTGAGCAGGGCAGAACACGATGATAATCGCCGCCGACCAGCAATCGGGCGACGTGAGGCACCATCAACCCGACAAATCCGATGATACCTGAGAAAGCGACCATGACACCGGTAATGAGCGCACCGGCGACAAATACGGACAACCGGAAGCGGGCGACAGCGATACCGAGGGTCGCGGCTGTCTCGTCGCCCACTGTCATTGCGTTGAGTTTGGCGGCCTGCAGTGTGAGCCAAGCTGCGCAAAGGCCGAGCACCACCAGCGGGTAGGCCAGTTGAGCCCATTGGGCAAGACCCAGCCCGCCAAGCATCCAGAAGACGACGACATGCGTGGCGCGTGGATCGCCCAAGAAGATCAGAACATTCGCGCCGGCCATGATAATGAATGATACAGCGACACCTGCCAGAACCAGCCGGTCCGCACTCATTGCATCGGCGAAACGGGACACGCCAAGAACGATTGCCGTGGCCCCAAGAGCCCCAAAAAAAGCGAGAAGCGGCACCGTGAGGAGCCCGATGAAGAGCCCTGTATGAAGCAATGCCAGGATCGCACCAAATGCGCCGCCTGAAGAGATGCCCAACAGATGAGGGTCGGCCAGAGGGTTGCGGGTCACCGCTTGAAGGCTCGCCCCGACCATCGCCAGACCTGCACCTACCATCATCGCCAACAGGGCGCGAGGGAAACGGATTTCCCAAACGATGGCCTCACGACCTTGAGACCAGGATTGCTCAACCATCCCTGGCGAGAGTTTGTTTAAAAAAACGCCCCATACGGTGCTCAGCGGGACCGGAACGGCCCCGACTGAAATCGCAAGTGACAAAGAGGCCAGCAGCAAAATCACCCCACCCAGAACGATGACGGGTGTTCGCAGTGTACGACGCCTGTCGACAGCTAATTCAACGGCCTCAGGCATGGACTCACTCGCCCCGGAACGCATCTGCCAGTGTCTTGATCGCCTGAATATTGCGCGGCCCCGGAGTCGCCTCGACATATTCCAGCGTGACGAAACGGTCGTGTTTGACCGCATCCAGATCGGCAAATGCCGGGTTGGACATCACGAAGGCACGCTTTTGTTCGGCGGTAACATCACCGTAGTTGACGATGACAATCACTTCCGGGTTACGTTCAACCACTTCTTCCCACGTCACGGTGGCCCAGCTTTTCTCAAAATCGTCCATTATGTTGACCCCGCCAGCGGCCTCAATCAGCGCGGTCGGCATCGCATAGCGGCCAGCGGTGAAGGGGGCGTCATCTCCGCTGTCATAAACGAAGACGCGGACTGGCTCACTGGCCTTCAGTTCGCCTTTGAACGCGGCCAGATCCGAACGGTAGCTGTCGACCAACGCCTTTGCTTTCTCCTCGACACCGAAGATTGCGCCTAGGTTTGTGAGGTCTGCATACATGTCTTCGATACTGGCCTTCTCCTTGCTCATGATATGTGTGCAGGATTCCGTGAGTTCGTAGACTTTGATGCCGAAGGGCGCCAACGTTTCTGGTGTCACCTCACCCCCAACTTTCATGCCGTAATTCCATCCGGCAAAGAAGAAATCCGCATCAGCGCCGACCAACACTTCTTTGGACGGATATTTTGCGGAAAGTTCGGGAAGCTCTTCGACGCCTGCCCGCATTTCTTCATCAAGTGTCTTCCAGCCTGATATGCCCGTATATCCAACCATGCGGTCGGCAAGGCCGAGCACCAGCATCATTTCCGTCAGATTCACATCGTTGGAGACTGCGCGCTGTGGTGGTGCATCGAAAGTGACTGCACGGTTGCAGCTTTGGACCGTGGTTTCTGCAACTGCGAGACCCGACGAAATGAGAATAGCGGCAGTTGCAAGGAGGGTTGTTTTCATATGG
>JBCCVD010000008.1:0-137508 GCA_039195745.1 Pseudomonadota bacterium
GCCAATGGCAGTGCTGGGTAGCTATGATCGGACAGGATAACCGCTGAAGGCATCTAAGCGGGAAGCCCCCCTCAAAACAAGGTATCCCTGAGAACCGTAGTAGACCACTACGTCGATAGGCCGGAGATGTAAGCGCAGCAATGCGTTCAGTTGACCGGTACTAATTGTTCGATAGGCTTGATTTGATCCAGTAGAAGCTGGATTTCAAGAGAGCTGCACAATGCAGTTTGACTTGGAGATGATGTTGTTCTTTTGGTTTGGTGGTCATAGCGAGAGCAAAACACCCGATCCCATCCCGAACTCGGCCGTTAAGTGCCTTTGCGCTGATGGTACTGCGTCTTAAGACGTGGGAGAGTAAGTCACCGCCAAACCTAATGAGCAACATCAAGTATCTCTCGACGATGTTTCAAAACCCAACCTAAGCTGAGGATTTATTTAGGCCATATGTGGTCGCTGTGCGATGCGTACCGCGAAAGTGTTCTAAAGCAAATTATTTCGGGCAACACCTACACTGCTGTAGGCAGCTTATCGAGTTTTGCGTACAATTCCTGTCAAAAATCTTACGTAGCAAGTAAGCCGCGCAGAAATCCCGCGAACGAGTAAGTTTTTCGGGGTGAGTGCTGCGACTGCGGTTTGGTTTGCGGCGGAGCATCGAATCCATGGCACCGCAGGTCCCAAGACACAGGGCCGTCCCGCTGGTCAGTTTGATAAACTTGCACCGCATCGGAATTTTTGTTGGAAATCGTGCGGGCCGAACCTGACATCACACTCAAGAAACTGGCCGCAACCCTGTCGTAAGCAATGGTGTAGATGTTCAGCTTTCCTCGCTGAACCGCGCCCTCGAACGAGCCGGACTGTCATATAAAAAAGGACAGATCGCAATTCAGTCGTGATGCCTCCGCGTTGGCCAGAATCAATCTCGACCTTCTTGACTCATTTGATAAGTGTCTACGATGGGCAGTCTATCTTCGAGGAAATCGAAGCGATCATCCGTCAGAGATTATCATGCTGTCTCTCGCCATCGAATAGCAACTACACTGTACATTCACGCAGTTCTGGCCAACATATGTTCGTTGTCGTCGCCACGATACACCATCCTCATCAACGGTTGGCGTCCCCGGCGAACTCTGGACCGATTATACGTCTGTCAAAGTTGATTGATCTGCGAATCTTTCTAATCGCGCGCGTCCTCTCGTTACAATTTCTCGTGCAACCTGTTTAACCCGTTTTTCGGACGCCGAGACCCATTGCCAACCTCTGATCTTGTTGACGCAAGGGATCGAATGTTCCCCGTTGTGAAATTCTGTAAATGTGCTAATATTCAGTCTAGGCTATGTAAGGTTTGTGTAAAATGTATGGCAGTTTCAAGACGATAGCGGCAACTATGCTTCTGACAGTTGGTGCGGCGCAGGCGGTGCCTGTAGACGTTTTTTTGATCGCCGATCAAACCACTCCGTCAAGTAATGAAAACGGATCGTTGGAATTTACAACCAACTCCGTTTTCCAACTAGGGTTGGACGCCGATACCAGGATGGCAGACAGCCAAGAAGTCGTCGACAATTTTAACGTGACGCTGGGACCGGCGCTGACTTACAACAGTCATACTGGCAATTTTAATCAAGCTTCGAATGAAGGGGCAGATACCGAAGCGCGTGAGGCGATGGCACGTGCAAATTCAGAAATAGGCACATGGGATGATGTCGGGATCGTCGATGAAGGCACCGATGCAGCGCGCAACATCGACTACGGGTCTAGCGCTAGGATCGAATACAATGAAATTGACGGTGGTTTTTTTGACTTGATCATTGCCGAAGACGGTGGACTTGATCCGTTCAAATTGAGTTTATGTGATGGAGACGACTGCTCCGAAGGAAGCCTCACGACAGTGTTTGACGGTTTCACCGCTTCTATGCGTGACTTTTTCCTCGGGCTTGATACGTTTGCAGCTCTTGACTCCGACGTGGAAAGTGAAATGGATCAAGCGTTTTTGTTCCGGTTTGATGAAAACGTCACAGATCATCTGCGCATCGATTATAGCGGTGAGTTCAGCATTGGTAGTGGGCGGGGAACGACCAAGCTCGAAATCGATTTTGCAGGGGCGGCGTTAATTACTCCCGTACCTCTTCCAGCTGGAATGCTGCTTCTGTTGAGTGGCTTAGGACTGTTTGGAACGATCCACCTGCGCAAGTCTCGGAGCCGTTGACCTTAGCATGAGTTACCATGAAGCGCTGCTTGCACGGGAACATGCTTGTTGAGCTAACCCCATAATTCTGCCATTGCACGGACCGCATCGACGCGCATTGGGCCGTGCATGCAGAGATCGTCAATACCCTCGCTTACGCAGTAGGATCGGAATGACCTGACAGTTCGTGCAGTCATCCAGCCCGATATCTCACCGTCGTAGTATCCACGCTTGCTCAAGTTGAGCTGAAGATGGTAGGTGTACGCCCGGCGATCCGCCTTGTAGGCTGTTATCAGGCCACGTGCATAGAGCTGTCCGTCGACGGATGACAGTATCGTGTCGACGTTTTTCCACCTCTCCACGCGTGGCCCTACATCTGCTGCAAGTTCAATTTTTTCCGCCAGAAAGACGCTGGGAGTCATGAGTTGGCCCTTCATGTCCAGAAGATCGCGGCGAAGTTCGCGTGCGTTCTGTGGGGCCCTTCGGTACAGCCGATAAAAGGCTACCAGCGTTTCTACGGACTTGCCGTCATTATTTGCGACACCCTCTTTCAATAAGGAAACAAGTCTTGTGTAGTCTCTGCGACTAAGCACACGCTTGCGAAGTCCTTTTACGACCACTGCTGCCGCGTCCTGAGAGCCGGAGTTTGCGAGGTCGTATAGCATTTCGGCGCCCCGAGCATATTCGCTGGCTTCCCCAAAACGTCTATCATAATGCCCACGGGCCAACCAAAATTTAGCTTTTTCGATGCCTAAACTAACAGCCGTTTCGAAAGTTGCGCGCGCTTCGCTGCCCAGACCGGCTTCGGATTGAGCGCGGCCAAGGTTAACTAGGGCACCTTTGCGACCAGCGGCTGCGGATGCTTTATATGCAGCAATCGCACGCTCCAAATCCGGTTCTGTTCCAATACCGCGCATATATGCGGTACCGACACGGTAATGTGCGTTTGCATTGCCCGCTGCTGCTAGCCGCTCGAAAATTACAAGGCTACGTTCCGGGTCTGGTGCCAAAGAAGCGCCGCCGCGCAAGGCATCTGCTAGTGCTAAACTCGCTTTGGTGTCTCCTGCTGCGGCCAAGGCTTCAAGCGTACGTTGCCCCGCTTGCGGGTCTGAAAGATCACCAAATGTGCCATTGACATGACCCCTGGCGATTACCAACTCCGCGCCTTTCAACTCCTTTGCAACTGCGTCTTGAAGAACCGCAAATGCCTCCGAACCTCGACCGGTCTCGCCCAACAGCCTGCCGAGATTTATTAAGGATTTAGTGTGGCCGCCTTCAACGGCCTTGCGAAACATATCTTCTGCAAGCTCAATGTCTTGTTCCGTTCCTTTACCGCGCCACTTAGCGAGGCCTACGCGGTCCATTGAGCGTGCATTACCCTGTGCGGCAAGACGTTCAAAAATTTCAAGACTGAGTTGAAGATCAGTTTGATCAACACCGCCTCGCCTCAGAGCTTCCGCTTGATCAAACGCCACTTCGATTTGATCCGAATTTAACGTAGAGACACCGCTGTTGGTCTGTGCATTACAAGACGAAACAAGGGCAGATGCCAGGACCATCGCAGAAAGCAAGGACTTAGAAATCATAGGGTGTCTCCATTTTTTTGAGTTCTATTTCAGCACACTCATGACGTATGAAAAAGACGGCGTATCTGTAGGCATCCACCCTAAAGTTGTGTTTGCCTGACAATCGCGTCACAAAGCTGACCATTCGACCATGCCTTTATCTAAGGCGCGAATCTGATGTAAGCCGTACCGAACCGCGAGATATGGAATTTCTTGCTGGACACTCTCGTGGTATCGGTGAAAGGCGAAACCGAAACGCCCAAGGAGCGGCAAGAGAGACAAATTTGACGCCAAGAACAACGGCCTGACGAAAGGCTCCTGATTGTGCTCCAATAAAAAGTCCCGAAGCCGGGAAACCTGAGTATCAAGCGGAGAATGGCCCAGATTGAGACCAATTGCCGGGAGCGACGCGGCATGTGATGAAACGGCAATATCACCAAGTGGAAGTGGTAGGGTGGCCAATGCGGTCGGGCTAGGAGCAATCTCAGTGTGAGGTAAGAAGGCACGCTGCTTGGGTTGCGGTGTTGCAGTTGGAGTTAGCACAGAAATGGCTTTAAATTCGCGCAACTCCGATAGGAGCAGCCGAAATTTGAGATCGGCGAGTTCTTGGTTCTGCGCCATCTGCTCCCGCAGCGTCTCGCTTTTCCTAAGTGATGTGTCTCTGTGCAAGATCTACCGCCATTGGTCATTTCTCCCATTATGCATCACCGAATTCGCTCCGCCAAGAGATCTGCAGTTTTTCGCGCTGAGGTCTGATCCATCTCAGGTGACGGGCGTTTGGAGCGCTGCGACACAGCGTCCCAAAACTTGGCCAGAGTGTCGCGCTGCTGCGACACACCACTTTGCGGCAACGACAGGCTCCAGCCTTTCTCACATGCGAACTCTGCGCGTGCATTCTGGTCATCTAGACGCGCATGAATTGTTGGAACGAACATCAGTGGCACATCGGTCAGCGCCAGCATTTCGTGAAAGCTGTTATATCCGGCCGCTGAAATGATGCCGTCGAAGGCAGACAGATAGCGTCCGAGTGGGAAAACTGAGATTGATCTAGGCCCATTCGAGTCTTGATCTGCAGTGGATGCGAGAGGGGATCGGGCGATGACAAGCTCGATCTGCGCGGTATTCGCCGTTTCTTCAATCAACTGCATAGCCGTCGCGCACCGACCGAAGGCGTCGCCACCAAGACTGATAAGACAGGTGCGCTTGCGAAGCTGTAAGCCAAGCTTACGGCGTGCTTGCCGCCTTGTCAGCATATCGGACTTTGTAGTGAGACCGATCGCAGGGACACGCAGAAACTCAGCACTTCCGCGATGGGAGGTTTGCTGCCATGTCGTCGGACCCTTATCAGCGGTGGCGGCAAAATCATCCGGTTCGATTATCAGATCGCAGTGTTGTGCCGCCTGAAGATATTCGGGATTTGTATGGTTTTGCCACATCGCTCGCCGAAGCCATGTCAACGCTATTGGCGGAGTACCCACCATGCGCAGCGCATTTGTAAGCGATGCCGGAACGGCCGCGCCGTCATAGACAACACCTGCCGGCGCAAAATCACGAAACAGGCGGGCAAAATCTGCTGTTTCCCAGACTTCCCAAGCAGATTTTTCAACATTCAAATGCTGCCACGTCATCCTTTGGATGACTTCGAAGCCATGTGCCTCCAAGATACTGGCGGCACGAGAATAGCACCAGAAAGCCACTCGGGCTTGCGCGCTTTTCCTAAGTTGCTCTGCAATTGCCAATAACCGCGTCAAGTGGCCAAGACCCACACCATTCACAACAATGAACAAGATCAACGGCGGTTCATATCGCGCGACACTTTGAGCTGCCCGCTGGGTACAGTTATTTGCATAAGCTATGAGATCTGCGTTATGGGTGTCGAGCTCTTTAGGCGCAACAATACGGGCCTTTGCGCTAACTCGCAGCCAACTTACAGCATCCGCATCACAGGTGCAGGACGCGTCGTCTCCGAATTGAATAGTCCTCGCGACTGCGTCGAGTATGGCGGTCTGACGCTCTCCGCCCGTGACTATAACTGGAGGCAAAACGGTTATGTCACGTCCGACGATCAACTTTAGAGTCTTCGCGACTGCGTCGTTCAAAGCCATGAGTGTGATCTCAAGCTGTGGCGCATTGGACAAAACGGCTGCAAGCAACTGTAATCTGCGCGTGAACTCGACCTGATCCTCACTTGCGGCCCGTCGTCTGAGCAGAAGTGTTACAGGCTTGCGCGCGGAGATTAGGCTTGACGCGATTGCTAAAAACGCTTCAGTGGAACCACAGGCATAGCGGTCTACAGCCTCGGCGGAGTTGATGCTGTGAACCGGAAAAACCTCTGCGCCCAGCTCTGTCATATGCGCAGCGAAAAGCTGGGCAGTCGGGTCAAACGCGTCTCCGATAAAGCCTATCTTCATTTGAAATTCAACTCTGGACCATCTCGCATTGCCAGCTTAGCACAGGCATCCGGGCCGTAGATATCGCGTATCTGCGCGGCCAAACTGTTCAGGCTAAAATGCTCCTCTATATAGGCGTGCCGCTCCGCAGCGCCTGAATAGAGGGCCTTTGACAAGTAGCTGGCGGCGGCTTGAGCCGCGTCTACCTCCTCAATGTTTGCGGGCAAGATGAGGCCCTTGCCGGGCCCTTCGGTCAAGACACAATTGCTGACTCCACCGACGTCACAAGCCATAACCGGAAGGCCGCAGGCCTGCGCTTCCAACAAAACATTGGGTGTGCCCTCGACTCGCGACATTAAAAGCAAGCAATCCATAGCCTCGTACAGCTCCCGTGCTGTCGAAAGGCGCGGGATCAGCTCGATATTATTTAGACCGAGATCTCGCGCGGCTTCTTGCACCTGCGCGCGGTACGGACCGGTGCCTACAAGTCTAACTTTCACGGGCCGTTCGAACCTGTCGCGAATTGCAGCAACGGTGCGTATCCACAACAATGGACGCTTATTGGCAGCCAGTCGAAAGACACCGCCGATGGTTATCGCGCGTTCTGTGTCGTTTTGACGTTTGATATTTCTTTGAGCGATCGGGCGATGCGGCGTCGTGTCTAAACCGTTTGGCAGCACGCCAACGCTATTAGCTTCCAACCCGATCCAGTCTTCGTAGTCGCGCGCGCCTTGATCTGAATTTGCGACAAGCCGCAGGTTGTCTTCTTCTTTCAGCAGGTTAAGGATTGGCAAATAGTGACGCTCTTCGATCATTCGATCCTGAGGTTTCATGTTTCTAGCGGTCATTACGATACGGCTGATGCCAACAAGCGCGCCCAGATAGGCGCAAGCGACAGAGGACCTATCTTGCCAGCCGTGCAGCACCGTTGGGGCAACCTGCACTAGAACAGGCCAAAGCGCCAACACATCACGCCGCAACGAGGATGGCAGACTGGAAACCAAACTGCGAATGGTTGGTGGCAAAGCCTCCAGAGCAAGCTGTCGGTTATTGAGATCGTAGAGACGAACGTTGAGCTCCTGCAAGTTCTTGGCAAAATGCGCGTGACCTCGCTCCTCAGCGAGCGAAAAGATCGCAACATGAATGTGGTGTTCGGAGATGCCATTAGCCAAGAGTGATTGCACCAGCGGAATAATCTGCCGCTCTGCCCCCCCGGCGGCAAGTGTGGCATTTACAATCAGAACCTGATCCGTGGGTGTTGGATTCAAGTGAGTTGCTGACTGGTACTCTGATCGCACAGAACCGCGTTGCGCCTGAGAAAACGGTAGCTGAAAATCGGGGCTTCGTATAAGGGCGGCAGATGAAAATGCGTCCATGCCCTTCGTTGGCGGCAATTGATTGAGCGAACTGGCCATCAATGTGCCAAGATTAGCGACACCAACGGGAAGCCCAAGATTCGCGATCTGAGCAGCCAGACCGATATCCCCCCGATCCATAAGAAACCGGCAAATGCCTTCCCATTCGGGTTCTGGTACTGAGTCAAAGCCGGATTTTGCGGCGGCTTTCAAAATCTCCACAAGAACAGCCTGCTGGTTCAGGACCGCCGCGCCACGGAGTTTATCAATCGCGGGCGCATCTGATGCGATGAGCTTTGCGAACTCATGAACCGACTCTTGTGTGCTTTCAAATTTGAGCAGCAACCGTACAATAAATTGCTGCGCTATAGCCCGTTGCGACGAGTCGTTCGCCGCGAGTCCTCGCCAGATGTTCAGCGCTGTTTCCCAATCGCCCGTGGCCTCTGCAATGCGTGCACGTCGTGTCAGAAATCGCGGATCATTGGGCAATCGGGCCTCGGCCGCATCCAACTCATCCAATGCGTCCTGAAACTGATTGAGCGATCTATACAAGTCGACGCGGTTCAGAACGTGTTTGACACCTGATCCTGAGTTCGATTTCAATAAAGCCGTTGCTCGATCCTTGTCCGTGTCGACCAATGCGTGCGCTAGAATTTCGGCTGCATCCGTTTCCTTTGGTTCTTTACCAAACACTTCTTCGATGGCGTCAATCGCATCAAGCGAGCGGCCGTCAGCAACGGCAAATCGAGCACGTGCAACTGCAATATCCGAATTTCTGATCCCGGCATTCCACAAATCATCTTGAACGTAATGAGAGAGCGAACTGACACCGGCTTCATGCACCCTTCGCCAAAGCAGTTCCCATGCGCCGGGGACGATATCGGGTGTCAAGTCAGACCCTTTAAGATACTCGTAAGCTGTCAAATAGTCATTCGCGAGAGTCAGTTGCGAGACTTTCAGCCGGGCTTGTTCAGCAGCGGACATATTATTAGTATCAACACTCGCCGAGGTTATGAATTGAGTTCAGATAGAATATGATTGCCATAAAAACTGAAGACAAGGGAGTTTGATGAACCATGTGAATTTTCCACCTTCGATGGTTTCGGATCACGATGTGGCTTTGGTTGAATCGATAGCACAAAAATTCAACCCAGAGGACATTGTATTGGAATTCGGCCCGTGGCTTGGACGACTGAGCATTGTTCTGGCTGAACACATGGAGCTTCACTCCGTTGACAGGTTTTGCTGGACCGAGGATCATGCCAAGCGTGTTCCTGATGCCATCAACCCAGGCGAAAGCTTCATACACTTGTTCGAAGAAAACCTTGCGCAACGAGGGCTTAGTGCGACGAACCACGTGGTCGATTTTTCAGAGTTCGAATGGGGACGAGGCCCTATATCACTCATCGTGATCGATGCGCCCAAATCGGCTGAGACGTTGTTTCCTTGCCTCGCGTCGAGCTTACCGTATCTGCAACAGGGCGGACGCATCATACTCAAGAATGCCTTGGCTCCGGCGAGAGTCGATTTGATCAGATATTTAAGCCATCTGGTCGAGGCCGGCATTGTGACACTTCCAGAACAGGTTATTGAAAGAAACAGCAATGTCCTTGTAATGGCGCCGGGAAATGGTGCTAGTCTGATCGCCCCAAACGCCACAGATACGCCGAATGATGACGCCATATCCTATCTGCTGAACCAGCTTCCTTTGTCTGACGATCACCCTGTGCACTTCTCGGGCGTCACCTCTGCCATTCTTTCTAATGACATTCAGGCGGCTTATATTGCGCTCTCCAACATGAAGCCTTCGCGACCCTTGGCAAAGAGTTGGAGCAAACTGGAATTGCAGCTTGCCAAGAAAGCGACTGAGGAAGCGGCCTTTTCGACATTCTGTGAAATGGTGATGTTCCACCATACGCATAAAAAGAAGGATGGAGGGCCGCAACATTTTGCAAAAAGCGCGGCCTTGGCGATGCGCGGCTTTTGGGCGAACAATGATAAGAACGATTGGCGAGGGGCATCTTTTTGCCCTTCCATTCTGACCAAGGCTTTCGAATACGGCTATATGAGTTGGCCGAATAAGGTTCGATTGGATGTAGCAGGAAAGGACATTCTTGATATTGGATGTGGACCCGGGCTGCACGGGATCGGTTATCTCGCAGCGGGTGCTCGCTCGTATCTTGGTCTGGATCCTATCGTGAAGCCCGACAAAGATCGCGTAAAAAACCTGATGGCAAAAAACAAAATGCCGTTCGGATGGACTCCTAATGAGTTATCCGCGTTGATACCGCCTTGGCATGTCTCACCAATCCCGATCGAAGAGCTGGAATTGGAAAGAGACTTCGATCTGGCAACACTACACAACGTCACGGAGCATCTTCACAAGCTGGATGATGTCTTCCGTGAAACAGCCGCCCGCCTGAAACCCGGGGGACAAATTCTTTACAATCACCACAATTTCTATTCATGGAACGGGCATCATCTGCCGCCGAAAGCTGTTGGTCACATTGACCTCGATGATCCCTCTCAACGCGAAATGATAGATTGGGGCCATGTTGATTATGAACCAGCGCCTGACCACTATATCGCGCGCGGATTGAATCGAGTGCGATTAGACGAGGTCATAGAGATCACCAACCGCTATTTCCGAATTGAGTATGCGGAAGAAACTCCGGTGTCACCGCAGAATGGAGGACTACGACTGACCGATGACATTCGCAATCGGTACCCCCATCTCGATGACCGCGACTTCCTTACGCAAAACTTGCTTTGTGTTGCAACTGTGATTACCTGACCTGGGCCGATGGTATCGGTGATTATGCAGTTCTGATTGTCGGGGTCCGTGACTAACCAGATCACCTAAGTTCCATCAGAGTTGATCTGGCGGGAGGCTAGTCGCTCAGAACAGCGACCTGGCGAGACATTACATCAAACCCTTCGCCGGATGCTATAACGCAGGAGAGCCCCGAAGCTTTCCTTGCTGTGATCGTCCATGTGCCTTTGGTCTCGGATGCAAAAACCTCGATTCGGAATTTCGATTTCGTCATGCCGACTGAGTGCAACGTTTCGCCATATGCACTGCTCAAACGCTCTTTGACGATTGCGGGAGCAGCACACGGAAGGCTAACGTTAGATGCATGTGCGGCTTGGCCTAATGCCGTCAGCGTAAGCGCAACGACGCAGTTGAAAAAGAGACTTTGAGTCATGATAGGCTCCTGTAGTAAGGGGTTCAAAAACGAGTTACGATCAACTCACGCCTTCTGACGAGTGCTCTATGATTCCATTCAATTGTGCCCAAACCGGGGCCAAAATGGTGTATCAACAAGTCATTGGCGTCTTTTTTTTGTTTTTTTCCCGGTTTTTATTATTGTTATTCTCTTACTCTTTAGTGAACTCATCGATAGAGTTAGTACAGCACAGTTATGTTTAGACAATTTCGGTCAGGGATTGAAAGTTGACATCTCATTCAACCGCGACATCAGCCATTCTTTGCCTAGGGGCGCTTATGAGCATTCTACCTGTCAACGCGCAGGATAAGGCAATCATTGACCGCGAACTTGCTGATCAACTTGATTTCCGTACCAACTCATTTGCCTCCTGCTTTGGCGTACCGGTCTGCGAGATTGACGGAGTTACTGTGCAGGCCTTTACCAAGCCGGCAACTGACAAGGACTGGGAAGAAGGTTTGATCTACTGGGATCCGGTTGACGGGCTTGGTGTAATGCAAGGCGGTCAGGACGATGAGATAGACTTCAATGAACGGCTTCTGATCACGTTGGATGACCCACAGGAAATCGACCGGATTTGGCTAAGCGACCTGTTTATCGGCGAAGGTGCGCGTGTCGAACCGCGCGTTACGGATGAAGAAACAGCCGAGGAGCAGGATTTTAACAAGGAAATCGAAGTGGTTGAGACCGCTGCGATCGAGATCTCGCTTGCACAAGACTTGAAACGGGAATTGCGGGTGACCGGCGACCGCTGGTTGCCCAACACAGAATTCAACGAGATCGTGGACGAGAGTAAGGCGCAAACCGGCGAAGACATGAACTTTCGCCTTGTTGTCTCCGGCGATGAGCTGCAACTGCTTTTTGTTTCACGAACGCTAAGCGGTGAACGTGAGCTTGATCGCATCAAAATCGGAGAGATTGACCCCGAAAAGCGAGAACTCTTTGACGATCAAGAAGAACTGGTTTATGACCTGTCGGAAATATTCGAGCCTGGTGAAGTAGTTAGGCTAGTTTCGATACTGCAAAACAATGGCCGCCGGATATTATCGGTATTCGAAGATAAGGATAGTGTTTTGTTGTTCGACGAGTATCGCGATGGCGCGGAAGCAGGTCGGCAATTTGCAGACATCACCAATGGAGAAGTATCAGTGATCCTGAATGAACCTGTTGAGAGTGATGGCGTGCTTTTTTATCCAACGACGGGGTCAAGTAACGACTTCTCAGTTGCTGGCATCGTATTCAGAGTGGAATGAGTAGTATGGTAAAGTGGAAATCCTTCAGTCTTTTTTGTAAAGTGCTTTTAGGGACGCTGGTTCTTTCAAAAGGTGCTGCAGCGGGGTCTGCCGTAACGCCTGGTGCATTGACCGACTGGTCGTCTGCTAGGCGCGACCTGCAGAACGAAATAGATCATTCAGAAGGCATAAGGCTCTTGGCTATGAAAACTGCGACCCAACTCAGCGCCGGCGCACCGCTGAATGACACAATACTTGCCAGCTATCTGGCCGCACGCGAGACCGAGTTTTCCAAGCTGGACGCTTTCTGGTTGGATCATGAGCTTGTACGAGTCAACCCAAAAGCCATGGAGGACTTCCTAAAGTTGCGTTCAGGGCTAACTGCTCAAAGAGCAATCCTGTCCGGTCCCAAAAGCAGTTCTTGGAAGGATTACTTGACGCTGGCTTACGACTAAATTTCCTAGTTCCAATTATTTTTTGGTGGAATTAACTCCAACTATAATTGCTCCAAAGCTTGTAAACAGACACTGCGATTTTAGCCGTTGGTGATGAATGTACAAAGCAACTCCTAGGCTGTCATCGCTACAGGAACTGCGACATTTGAGCCGGTATTACTTTGTGGCGTCATACAGTTTGACCCAAGACGTTGTCTTCGAAGACCTCAGCGGATGTTTTCCAACCCAGACAATTGCGAGGCGTTGCGTTTAGGCAGGCACGTCCGTTGGTATTTCCGACGGTTCCTTTTGGCCACACGAGGGCGCGCAGGCGAATGCGTGTGAATCGGTGCAGTTGTACCGCATGGGTCACAAAGCCATGTTTGATTACCAACTTCGGACGGAGAGGGGGCAGTCCATGAACTTGGAGCCTCTGTCGAGTGTGATGTATTTGCGGGCCCTATGAGGGAGGGTGCGCATCACCTCGCCAATCGGCCCATCACTCGAGCTGTGGTCTTGTTTGTATTGATTAGAAAAACGGTAAATCGGATGACGCGTTCAACAAGCGACGTCACGTTGGCTTTGCCAAACTTCCGCCTGAACAGCATTAATCCACTTTCCCAAAGCCCAAACTGAACTCGATCTGCTAAGAACGCCGGGCGTCTGGCGACGCTTAGTCAGGGTGGTTCTGGGGCGTGGGCGCTGCTGACCTGCGAGGCGTCAGTACACTGGCAGGATGTCTACTGCGGTGTGCGGGATGACGCTAAAATCAGGAGTGAGATAGCGGCCGCTCCAGGCCATGTCGGTGAGGTCTTTCCACGAGAAGAAATCATACGCTGCGCTGAATGGATCGGCGCGCGATCTGGCGCGTTTGACGGCGATGCGGTTGATAAACTGGGCGAGTGGGGAATCGCCTCAATCACTACGAAGTGTTTTTCCTGGATGGAGTAAGACAAAAAAGACATCTGGGACTCTCGATAAAGTTGGCGGTTTAAATGCCAGTATCATGCCCTGTTTTGCGCTTTTTGGTCAGTTTGGGCGGGTGAATTGAGAGGCCCTGCCGGTGGGATGGCGGGCCTTTGGGAGCGCGCAGAGGCGCAAAAAATCAGACAGATCGTCATGTGCTCGCACCTTTCGGTATCCGCGCAGAGGGTCCGCAGTGCCACTGTTTGAGCGGGTTACATTGCTCAAAGAAAAACCTATGGGAGGACCTTATGAAAAAGACTCTAATCTCAACTGTCTCGGCGCTGACGCTTTGCGTCGCGGCCAATGCGGCCGCCGCTGAAACGCTGAAAGTCGGTGTGCTTGCTACCCTTGAAGGGACCTATACAGCGCTTGGTGAAGATGGTGTGCGTGGCGTGCGTACGGCGCTGGAGAAGGCGGGCTATAAAGCCGGTGGCCGCGACATTGAAATCATTATTCAGTCGACCGACACCAGCCCTGACAGCGCCGTTCGCGGTGCGCGCAAGCTGGTCGAACAGGACGGCGTTGAAATTGTCGTGGGTCCTTTGTCCGGTTCGGAAGGGATCGCGATCCGTGATTTTTCCAAGACTGCGCCACAAGTGACGTTTATCAACGGCTCATCCGGTGCGCTTGAGACGACTTATGTCACCCCGTCTGACAATTTCTTCCGGTTCAATACGGATGGCGGACAGTGGTCTGTCGGTCTTGGTGATTATGTCTTCAACGAAAAAGGATGGGAGACAGTCGCAACCGTGGGCGAAGACTATTCATTCGTCTACACGCAGGTGATGGGTTTCACGGTGGATTTCTGCCAGGCAGGCGGGGAGGTCACAGAGGCACTCTGGGTGCCATTGGGCACCAAGGACTTCGGCTCGATCATCGCGTCTTTGCCGGATGACGTGGATGCCATCTACCTTGGCCTTGGCGGGGGGGACGCTGTCAACTTCCTCAATCAGTACCAGCAGGCTGGCGGCGATGCGAACCTGATTGGCGGCACGATCATGGTGAATGGTGACGTGCTGAACTCAAAAGGTGATGCGAAGAACGCGTTGATCGGCACACCGTCCTCTGGTCCACAGGCGGATACGTCCGAAGATCCTGCCTGGCAGGAATATGTGAAGCTGTATCAGGACACATTCGCGCCTGAAGACCGTTTCCCGTCGCCGTCCCTGTTGGCGACCACCTATTACAATGCGACGACGGCCATGTTGACCTGTGTCGATCAAACCGGTGGCAGCTTTGGGGACGGACAGGCTGATCTGCGCTCTTGCCTTGCCAGCCTGGAGCTTGACAGCCCGACCGGCAAGATCGTTCTGGACGAGAACCGTCAGGCCGTTGCCACGACATTCGTGAATGAGGTTGTCGAGCTTGACGACGGCACATTGGCGAATGCGATGGTTGCGAAATATGACAACGTGACCCAGACGCTTGGTCTTGAAAAGGCTGCCTTTGACGCGATTGGTTTGCCATCGCGCGAACTGCCTGTGTGCAAAACCTCTTACTAAACTGACTGCGGCAAGCGGCCCGGCGCAACAGACGGGGCCGCTTGCATCCTTTTTTGCTGCCACTGCAACCGTATTAGGTTGGCCCCGATGACCCTGATCACGATGCATTCGCGCATTCATTTCGCGAGCAATATTCTTGAGGAAGCGCTGCGTGCGGAGGTCGATGACCGGCAGGCGGTGGCATCGGTTTTGATCTACCCTGACGAGCTTCGGGGCAGCGAGTTTCTGACCCGCGTAGAAGAGGGGTTGCTGAGCTGCAGCGTGGTGCATCACTGCGCAATCTCGTCGGGTCAGACGAAATATGAGACTTCTGTCGAGATAGCGGCCTATGCCGCGCGGCATCCCGTTGATTTGATCATCTCCATGGGCTCTGCGGAAGCGGTGGTTCATGGGCGCAAGTGCCGTCATGTCATCGCAAAGGCACGCTATGATGCGGTGGCGCGACCAGATCGCGCAACATTACGCCTGCAGGAATTCGGGCCGGAATTCTTTATCATACCGGGCATCACGGGCCTGCCCGACCCCTGTCTGGACACGACGGGCAATCACAATTTCAAAGGCACGCCGCCGACGGTTGTCATTTGCGACCCCACGGTGATCAAGCAGGCAGATGAACAGGAACTGGCGCGCGCAATTTCACAGACGGTAGGGCGCTGCATGACGGTGCTGACCGCTGATACGTTCAACCCTTTGGCTGATGGGCTGGCCATAGATGCGCTTACACGAATTCGTCGCGTGAAGCGCGATCGGGGCAATCGCGATCTGATGGCTGCGACGTTGAACGGCGCGATTGCTCAGCAAAAGGGCCCCGGTTTTGTGGAGGCCTTTGGATATAGTTTTGCCAAGACCGTGGGGCGGTCTTTGGACAGCGCATTGCTGCATCGCGTCTTGCTGGCGCGCATGCTCGCGTCGAGCAAGTCCAGCAATGACGACGTTATTGCGCGGGTTCTGGGCTTGCCCGAAGACGTTGCCCTGTCGAGCTTTGTGACAGAGTTCCTCGGGGATTTTCCGCTTCCTGACACGCTGCGCGATATCGGCATGGCGTGGGATGAGGTGTCGGAGACGCTGAAGTTCATGAAGCCGCGCTTTGGCGCGCCACAGATCGGGCCGAGCGTTGATGTGCGGCGCATGCTGCAAGATGTCTTCTAGTCGGAAAGCGCAGGCATGAAACACAACTATATCGGTGGCGAATGGGTCGGGGCGAAAGCAGAGATCCCCAACATCAACCCGTCTAACACGGATGAGGTGATCGACAGCTACGCTCAGGCCGGGCAAGCTGAAACAGAACAGGCGGTCGAGGCGGCGGCAGATGCGTTTGAGAACTGGCGCTATTCTGATCCGCAGACCCGCCATGATTGCCTGCGCGCGATCGCCCGCGGGATCATGCGCAGCAAGGACGACATTGCGCGCATGCTTGCGCGTGAGGAAGGTAAAATTCTGCGCGAGGCTTTGGCGGAGACGGAACGCGCCGCGCGGATATTCGATTTCTTCGCGGGAGAAGCCTTGCGGCAGGCCGGTGACCTGCTGCCTTCGGTGCGGGCGGGCGTGTCGGTTGAGATAACGCGAGAGGCCGTCGGGCCGGTGGGTTTGATCACCCCGTGGAATTTCCCGATTGCGATTCCGGCCTGGAAGATCGCGCCCGCGCTTTGCTACGGCAATACCGTCGTGCTGAAACCGGCGGAACTTGTGCCCGGATCTGCGTGGTTGCTGACAGAGATCATCGCAGACGCCGGTCTGCCCGACGGTGTTTTCAACCTCGTCATGGGGCCGGGCTCGGTCGTGGGGCAGGCGTTGCTGGACGCGCCCAAGATCAGGGCCATCAGCTTTACCGGCTCCACTGCCACAGGTGCGCGCGTGGCTGAGGCCTGCCTGCGCCACAATCGCAAATATCAACTTGAGATGGGTGGGAAGAACCCGCTGGTCGTACTGGACGATGCGGACTTGGATGTTGCCACGTCTGCGGCTCTTGATGGTGCGTTCTTCTCAACCGGACAGCGGTGCACTGCGTCGTCGCGGCTGATCGTGACGGAGGGGATCCATGGCCGTTTCGTTGAACAGCTGACCGAAAAGCTGCGCGCGCTGCGGGTTGGCCCGGCTCTGGATCCGACGTCTCAAATGGGTCCGGTGGTGGATCAGACGCAGTTGGATCAAAACCTCGCCTATATCGAGGGCGCCCGCCGCAAGGGGGCGAATCTGCGTGCCGGTGGATCGCTGGTGTCGCGCGATACTCCGGGGTTTTTTCTTGAGCCCACGCTGTTCACCGATACCCACCCGTTGATGCGGATCAACCGCGAGGAGGTGTTCGGCCCGGTTGCGACCGTGATCCGCGCGCGGGACTATGATGAGGCGCTGGCTTTGGCCAATGAGACGGAGTTCGGATTGACGGCCGGAATTTGTACGACATCGCTGAGATATGCGCAGCATTTCAAGGCCCATGCGCAGGCGGGGATGGTGATGGTCAACCTGCCAACAGCAGGGGTAGATTACCACGTGCCATTCGGGGGCACAAAAGGATCGAGCTTCGGTCCGCGGGAGCAAGGTCGCTACGCCGCGGAGTTCTTCACGACGGTAAAAACGGCCTATGTGAACGCGTGAGCCAAAACCGGTCTGATATACCCATTCGTCTGTTTTTGACCGAATCCATTTGCCAAGAAGACCCCTCCTATATCTAATTCTTCAATGTCTGTTCCCATGACCCACAGAAGGTCAGGGTGCAGCTTGGGAGGAAAATATGAGTAAAGCTTTGGCTGTAGGCCATGGCGCCTATGGGCGCGCGGCCCTCTATGATCTTGATCGCCCGATAACGACGCATGCACATCGCGAAGGGCATTTGATTTTTTACGTTGGCGGAGACGCACCGCGCGTGCGCGTCGGAGAGGAAGACGTGATCTGTGATGCGCATACTGCGGCTGCCGTCAGCCCGTGGATGCCGCATTGCTTTGACTCGGACAGGCGTTGCCTGTCCTTGGTGCTTTACATCAAGCCGATGTGGTTTCTTGAAAACACCAATTCATCTGACTTTGCGCTGAATTTCGGCCGCTCTGCGCTGTCTTTGACACCGGAAATTCAGGGCGTGATTGCAAAACTGACCAACCAGATGCTCAGCGATGTCTATGACGTCTCTGTCGAACATCTGCTGATCGAATTGACATCGCTTTGCTATTCGCTGTCATGGCGTGACATCAACCGCCCTGCCTTTGATGTGGCGGGTCTGCGCTGCAGTGATTTCCGTATCCGCCGGTCGCAGAAGATGATGGTGAATTACCTCGCGGATCATGAAGGGCTGGATCACCTTGCGCGGGAGGTCGGGCTGTCCCGGCCGCATTTCTTCAAACTCTTCAAGAAGCAGACCGGGGTGACGCCGAATGTCTATTTCAACACGCTGCGCTCTGAGCGGGCGATTGAAGAGCTGATGGTCGCGGACAAAAGTGTCACCGAGATTGCGCATGATCTGGGCTTTGCCAGCCAAGCGTCTTTTACGCGGTTCTTTTCTCATAATGTCGGGATTGCACCCACGGATTATCAACGCGTTGCACGCCAGTAGCGCGTAGAATTTGCGACGCTGGGGCACTGGCTGAGACTTTTGGATACGCGGGCCACGTGGCTCGGGCGCTAACATTTCTGACACGTGCCCCCGGGCGCGTGGAAGATCGGCAGTTTCGGGAGGACAGAATGCCAGTGCATCTGCGCCACATGCAGGGGGGTCGCTTGTGAGGGCATTCGTTGAGCGTCGGCCGGTCTGGTCTGCGATCATTGCACTGGTGGTTTTGGTCCTGCTCTATCTGATCTTTGCGATATGGCCCGAATGGCTGGTGGATGCGATTGGCCGCAAGAAGGTGTTTTTGAACGCGCTGTTCAACGGGATCACTTTGGGGGGCCTGTATTTCCTCGTGGCGTCCGGATTCACGTTGATTTTCGGTCTGATGCGCAATGTCAATCTGGCGCATGGGTCGCTGTATTTGCTTGGCGGCTATATTGGATTCTTTGTGGCGGACAGCACCGGGTATTGGCTGCTGGCTTTCCCCGTGGCCTTCATTGCTGTGGGCTTTCTGGGGGTGCTGCTGCAAATTCTGGTGTTCCGCCAGATGGAAGGGCAGGATCTGCGTCAGACCCTTGTGACCATCGGGATTTCCATTGTGATGGCCGATCTCATGCTTTGGGGTGTAGGCGGCAATTTCTTCAACATCTCCCCCCCAAGCTGGTTGTCCGGCCCTATGGAGACGGGGCTGGTTACGTCGCAACGGGTGCGCAGTTCAGGGGAGGTTGTGACCTCTTACCTGAAATATCCGATGGTGCGGATCGTGATCTTCGCGGCTTCCGTGGCGATTGGGCTTGCGATGTGGCTGGTGCTTAACAAGACGCGGATCGGCATGCTGATCCGCGCTGGCGTGGATGATCGCGATATGCTGAGCGCGACGGGTGCGCGCATTCAGTTGGTGTTTGTCGGCGTGTTCTTCTTCGGCGCCGGGCTTGCGGGGCTGGCAGGCGTGGTGGGCGCGACGTTTCAATCGGCAGCACCTGGCGAGGACACGCGGTTTTTGCTGGCCTCGCTGGTCGTGGTGATCGTGGGCGGCATGGGATCGATCCCCGGAGCCGCGTTGGGCGCGCTTTTGATCGGATTGGCGGAGCAGTTCGGTTCTGTCTATTTCCCGACCTATGCGGTCGTTTTGACCTTCTTGATCATGGTTGTCGTGCTGGCTTTCCGCCCGCAGGGCTTGCTGGGGCGGTGACGGGATGGCGATGATTGACACATCTTCCCGCGCGAAAGTCGACAGGCGCCTTTGGATCGAGAAGATCCCGGCAGCCTATTGGATCGTGGGTGTCATCTTGCTGATCATCCCGTCTTTCGCGTCTGATTTCATCATGTTCCAGATCTTCGGCTGGACCTTCATTCTGGGCATGATCGCGACATCCCTGATGTTTCTGGGCGGCTATGGCGGCATGGTCAGCCTTGCGCAGATGACCTTTGCGGGCGTCGCGGGCTACATGGTCGCGATCTTCGGGGACAGCGCGATTGACACGATTTCGATGGGTTGGCCGTGGTGGGTGGCGATCCCATTGGCGCTGATCATCGCGGTGCTGTTTGCGACCGCGATTGGCTGGCTTGCCGTGCGCACCGAGGGCATTTACACGATCATGATCACGCTCGCGATTGCGGCGGCGTTTTTCTATTTCACCCGCCAGAATTACGATGTGTTCAACGGGTTTCAGGGGTTCAATTCGGTCTTTCCACCGCAGCTTTTTGGCGTGGATTGGCGGCAGCCGGAGGCGTTTTACTACCTGACGCTGTTCTGGGCCGTGCTGACCTATTTCGCCGTCCTTTACCTCTCCCGCGCGCCGTTTGGTTTGGCCTTGCAAGGCGTGCGTGACAACCCGCGGCGCATGGCGGCCCTGGGCTTCAACGTGACAGCGCACAGGGTTGCGGCTTACGCCTTCTCGGCCATTCCGGCGGGGATCGGGGGTATTTTGCTGACGTGGCAATCCGGGCAGATCAGTCCGGGCACGATTGCGATCCAGCCTGCAATCGACATTTTGATTATCGCAGTTGTCGGGGGGCTGAGCCACCCGGCGGGTGCGTTTATCGGCGCGTTTCTTTACGTGATCCTGAAGACCTTTGCAGTGGATTTTCTGATCGCGATGGGACTGAGCGGGGATCGGTTCCAACTGCTGATCGGTCTTGGCTTTCTGGTCGTTGTGGCCTTTTCGGAAGACGGTTTGCTGGGGCTTTGGAAGAAGCTGCGCGAAAGCCGCAAGAAAGACCCGCTCACCGGTGAGGTGACGGAATGAACGCGCGCGCAACAACAGGGACCGAAAACGCGCTGGAGCTGCGCGGCATGTCAAAACGCTTCGGCGCGCTGGCGGCAATCAGCGATGTGGAACTGTCTGTCCGGCCCGGGGAACGTCGCGCGGTGCTGGGCTCAAACGGTGCGGGCAAGACGACGCTGTTCAACTGCATCACGGGGGATTTTCCACCCTCTGAGGGATCGATCCGATTCTTTGGCGAGGATGTGACACGCTTTCCGGCGCATGAGCGGATCCGGCGCGGGTTGCGGCGGACCTACCAGATCTCGCTTCTGTTCAGCGGGCTGACGGTGCTCGACAATGTCTATCTGTCTTGCCTTGGCGTGTCGCGGGGGCGGTTCTCTTTCCTTCGGGCGCGCAAGAATGACGCGCTGGTCGCATCGTCGGAAGAGTTGGTGCAGATGGTCAATCTGTGGGATGCCCGCGACACGCAGGTCAGCAATCTCAGCTACGGGCAACAGCGGCAGTTGGAGATCGCGATGGCCTTGTCGGGCGCGCCGCGCTTCATCCTGTTTGACGAGCCGGCCGCCGGGCTGTCGCCCACCGAACGCTCGGAACTGGTAGAGATCCTGACAGGGCTACCGGGCCATATGGGATATATCATCATCGAGCATGACATGGACGTGGCGCTGCGCGTCTCTGAATACGTCTCCATGATGCATAATGGGCGCATCTTCAAGGAGGGCAAGCCCGCCGAGATCGAAGAGGATCCGGAAGTTCAGGCGCTGTATCTGGGAGGGGATGATGAGTAGCCCCACCCTCGAAATACGGGACCTCAATGTCTATTACGGCCAGTCGCATGCCTTGCAAGGTGTGGACCTGACACTGGATCACGGCGTGCTGTCCGTGGTGGGGCGCAATGGCATGGGCAAGACGACCATGTGCAAGGCGATCATGGGGTTGGAGCCTGTTGCCTCGGGCTCGATTTCTTTCAATGGGCAGTCGCTGGCGGGCATGGGTTCTGCCGAAATTGCCCGCGCGGGCATTGGATATGTGCCGCAAGGGCGCAGGCTGTGGCCGTCGTTGACAGTGGATGAGCACCTGAAATTGGTAGAGCGGCGCGGCGGCGATTGGACGGTGGAGCGTGTTTACGGCGTTTTCCCGCGTTTGGCGGAGCGTAAATCCAATGGCGGTGGTCAGCTGTCAGGTGGGGAGCAACAGATGCTGGCGATTGGCCGTGCGCTGCTGTTGAACCCGAAGCTTCTTGTGATGGATGAGCCGACCGAGGGTCTGGCGCCTGTGATCGTCAACCAAGTCGCCGAGATGCTGGTGCGCTTGGGTCAGGAAGGCGACATTGATGTTCTGGTGATTGAGCAGAATATCGGCGTTGCCTGCTCTGTCGCCTCTGAGGTTGCGATCATGGTCAATGGCCGGATCAACCGCGTCATGGACAGCGCGGTTCTGGCCGGTGACAGAGATTTGCAGCAAGCGCTGCTGGGTGTTGGACGTCACGCACATGACGAGACAGATCAGGCGGCGCAGGCCGAAGAACACTCCGAAAAGACGGAAGATACCTATTCTGTCACACGGATTTACGATGTGAACCCGAAAGTGCCGACGCGGTGGAGCCCGGCTGTTCCGATCTCCGTTCTGGAAGGTAATGCGCGCACAGTCACGGATACACCTGCCGCCGGTGCGGATGTGGTGCCGTTGGCTTCTGCCCGCATGCAAGCGGCGCGCGGCGCGGTCTATGTCTGTGGCACGTTTGACACCAAGAACCGCGAACTCAGCTACATGGCGGACCTGATCCGCGCGCAAGGCTTGGCTGTGCGCACGGTTGATCTGTCGACCTCAGGCGCTGTCTCTCACGCGGATGTGCCGCCGCATGTGGTGGCTGCGAGCCATCCGCGCGGCACGGCGGCTGTCTTTACGGGCGACCGCGGCACGGCAGTCGCTGGCATGACGCTGGCATTCAAACGATGGGTTGCGACCCGCACTGATATCGCTGGCCTGCTTTCGGCTGGCGGCTCGGGCGGCACTGCATTGGTTTCTCCCGCCTTCCGCGTGCCGCCCGTTGGCTTGCCGAAGATGATCGTCTCTACCGTGGCCAGCGGCAATACGGAGCAATATGTAGGCCCGGCGGACATTTCGATGATGTATTCGGTCTCTGACGTGCAAGGCATCAATTCCATCACGCGCGATGTGTTGGGCAATGCGGCGCATGCGGTAGCGGGCATGGTGCGCGCGCGCCAAAGCGCGGCTGCAGCACATGATGACAAGCCCGCGATCGGGCTGAGCATGTTCGGCGTGACGACGCCCTGCGTGCAGCAGATCACGGCAGAGTTGGAGAGCGATTACGATTGCCTCGTCTTCCACGCCACAGGCGTCGGCGGGCGGTCGATGGAGAAGCTTTTGGACAGCGGGATGCTGTCTGCGGTGATCGACATCACAACGACCGAGGTCTGCGACTACGTGGCCGGCGGTGTGTTCCCCGCGGATGAGGACCGGTTCGGCGCGTCTATCCGGGCGGGGTTGCCGTACATCGGGTCCTGCGGTGCGCTCGACATGGTCAATTTCGCGGCACCTGAAACCGTGCCCGACCGCTACAAGGGGCGGGTCTTTTATGAGCACAATCCGCAGATCACCCTGATGCGCACCACGCCTGAAGAAAACGTGGCGATGGGGCGCTTTATCGGGGAGCGGCTCAATCAGATGACGGGTCCGGTGCGCTTCTATCTGCCGGAGGGCGGCGTGAGCCTTCTGGATGCGCCGGGCCAGCCATTTTGGGATCGAGACGCGATGCGGGCGTTGTTTTCCACGCTTGAGAGCACGGTGCGCCAGACAGCGAACCGTCAGCTGATCCGGGTGTCACATAATATCAATGATCCAGACTTCGCGGCGCTGATCGTGCAGACCTTCCGGTCCCTGCACGCCTGGCCCGCGCGCGCAAAAGGAGCGTAGCTTATGTATGATCGCAGCGAGTTGATGAAGAAATTCCGTGCCATGCGCGACGCAGGCGAGCCGATTATCGGCGGCGGTGCCGGTACGGGGTTGTCGGCCAAATGCGAAGAGGCGGGCGGGATTGATCTGATCGTGATCTACAATTCGGGCCGCTACCGCATGGCGGGGCGCGGATCGCTTGCCGGGCTGATGCCTTATGGCGATGCCAATGGTGTGGTCATGGAAATGGCGGGCGAGGTTTTGCCCGTCGTTGAAAAGACGCCGGTTCTTGCAGGTGTATGCGCGACAGACCCGTTCCGGCTGATGCCGAAATTCCTTGATCAGGTGAAAGCTGCGGGGTTCTCCGGCGTGCAGAACTTCCCGACCGTGGGTCTGATCGACGGCAGTTTCCGTGCCAATCTGGAAGAGACCGGGATGGGCTATGCCCATGAGGTGGAGATGATCCGGCTTGCAGCCGAGCGCGATCTGCTGACGACACCTTACGTATTCTCGGAGGAAGATGCGCGCGCTATGGCAAGCGCCGGGGCGGATATCATAGTGGTGCATCTGGGCCTGACGACAGGTGGCTCCATCGGGGCGGAGACGGGCTGCACCTTGCTCGAAGCGCCCGCGCTAACCGATGCCTGGGCAGGTGCAGCGCTGGAGGTCAATCCGGACGCAATTGTGCTGGTTCATGGCGGGCCGGTGGCGATGCCGGAAGATGCGGATTTCGTGCTGAAGAATACCAAGAATTGCCATGGATTTTATGGCGCATCGTCGATGGAGCGGCTGCCCACAGAGATCGCGCTGCGCGATCAGACTGCCGCTTTCAAGAAAATCGGACGCTAAGGGAGGCTATTATGACCGGTCAAATCATCGGACAACTTATCCTATGGCTGATCCTCGCAGTCATCGTGATTTTCATCGCCTACTGGGTGATGCATTGGCTCTATCGCAGGTCCACGAAAGAGGTGGCCTTTGTGCGCACCGGTTTTCTGGGCGAGCGTGTGGTGATTGATGGCGGGGCGTTCGTCTGGCCGATTATTCACGACATTACGCCGGTCAATATGAACTCCCTTGATTTGGCGGTGAGCCGGTCACGGGAAGAGGCGCTGATCACAGCGGATAATCTGCGCGTCGATGTAGATGCGGAGTTTTATCTGCGGGTGCGCGGCACCAAGGAGGCCGTCAGCATGGCGGCGGCCACGATGGGGCGCAGGACGCTGGAGCCCGAGCGGTTGCACCGGTTGCTGTCGGGTAAGTTCATCTCTGCGCTCAGGACGGTCGCGGCTGAGATGACGCTCGAAGAGCTGCATATGAAACGCTCCGAAGTGACGGCGCGGGTGGCGGAGATTGCGCAAGAGGGCTTGGATAAAAACGGGCTGGAATTGGAGACCGTGGCAATCACGGATATCGACCAGACCGATATTCAGTTCTTCAACCCGTCCAACCGCTTTGACGCTATCGGTCTGACCAGCGTGATCGAGCAGATCGAGGCGCGCCGCAAGCTGCGCAATGACATTGAGCAGGACGCGATCATTCAGATCCGGGCGCGTAACTTGGAGGCGGAGAAGGAAACGCTTTCGATTGAACGGGCCTCGGAAGAAGCCCGGCTTGAGCAAGAGCGCGATGTTGAGTTCCGCCGGGCGCAACAGCGCGCGGAATTGGCGCGTGAACGCTCTGAGCGAGAGAAGGAAGGTGAAGAGGCGACGCTGATCAACCGCGAGGCGATTGAAACAGCGCGCATCACCAATGAGGAGAAGATCGCCGAGGCGCGCATCGCTTCGGAACGCAAAATCCGCCAGCAGGAGATCGAGCGTCAGCGCGTGATTGATGAGGCGGAGATCGCGACGCGCGAGGCGGTTGAGAAGGCGCGGATCGGTCAAGAAAAGGTCGTGACCGAAGCGCGGATCAAGACCGACAAGGACACGCAATCAGCCGAGATTTCGGCCAAAGAGGCGATTGAGAAGGCACGGATCGCGCAGGAGAAAGCACTGCAAGAAGCGCGGATCGAGAAGGATCGCGAGACACAATCCAAGGAGATCGAACGTCAGCGCATCGTTGATGAGGCGGATATCGCGGCCAAGGAAGTGATCGAGAAGGCCCGCATTTCGCAAGAGCGCGAAGTGACGGAGGCGCGGATCGCATTGGAGCGCAACACCCGCGAACAGGAGATTGCGCGCAATCTGGCCGTCGATGAGGCGACGATTTCAGCGCAGGAGGCGGCGGAAAAGCTGCGGATCGCTCAGGAACGGCAGGTCAATGCGGAGCGTATCGCCTCCGACAAGGCCACGCGTGAGCTTGAGATCGAGCGCCAGAAAGCGCTGGAAGAAGCAGAGATCGCGTCGAAACAAGCCACAGAAGCAGCGCGGATCGCGCGGGAAAAAACCCTGTCTGTCGAGCGCATTGTGGCAGAGCAGGAAACCCGCGCGAAAGAGATCGAGCGCCAGCGTGATCTGGACGCCAAACAGATCGCGGCCAGCGAAGAGACTTCGAAAGAGCGGATCGCGCAAGAACAGCGCGTGCGCGCGTTGGAGATTGAGCGCAATCAGGCGATTGATGCGGCTGAGATCGCCTCTAAAGAGGAGGTTGAGGCGCAGCGGATCGCGCAGGAAGCCGCGATTGCTGTGCGCAAGATCGAAAGCAATGAGAAAACCGCGGAGCGGGATGTTGCCCGCCTGAAGGCGATTGAAGCGGCGGAGATTGCCAAGGCTGAGGCCGTGGAAGCGGCGCGGATCGCGAAGGAGAAGAAAGTCGCGGCCGAACGTATCGCCTATGAGCAGGACCTGCGGGAGCGCGAGATCGCGCGCAACCGGGCCGTTGATGTAGCGAATGTGAATGCAAGCGAAGAGGTTTCCAAAGCGCGGATCGCGGAAGAGAAGCGCACGCGCGCGGCTGAGATCGCGAAAGAGGCCGAACTGCGTTCCCGTGAGATCGAGAAGCAAGAGGCTGTTGAAGCGGCCGAGATCTCTTCACGGCGGCTCGTAGAGCAGCAGCGGATCGAGAAAGAAGCCGAAACCACCGCAGAAAAGATCGCGCGTGATGAGCGTATCCGGGCGCTTGAGATTGAGCGCAACAAGGCGATGGATGCCGCCCAGATCGCGGCGGATGAGGCTGTTGAAGCGGCCCGTGTGTCGAAAGAAAAGGCAGTGGATGCTGAGCGCATTGCAGCAGAACAAGAGCTCGACGCCAGAAAGCTGGAACGCAAGAAGGCGCTGGAGCAGTTGGAAATCAGCCGCGTGCAAGTGCTGCGTGAGGCGGAGATTTCCAGTCAGGAAGAGGTCGAGCGTGCCAAGATCGCGTCTGAGCGTGGTCTGGATGATGCGCGGATTGGCCATCAGACGGAGCGCAGGCGTCTAGAGATTGAGCGCGAGAAAGCCGTCGAACAGGCCACTATGGACAAGGCGATTGCGCTTTATCAAAAGTCACTCGATGAGAGCGCGGCCGCAGTAGAAGCGGAAAATGCCAGAGCGCGCGCCATGGAAGCCGCAGAGAAAGCCAAGACGGCGGCCGAGACGGAAAGCGCCAATCGCGAAAAGACGTTGGAGACCATCGCGGCAGAGAAAGATGCCGAGCGTGTGCGTCTGACAGCTGAGGCCGATAAGGTCCGTCAAGCTGTTGAAGCCGAAGCTGCACGTCTGATCAACGAGGCGGAGAACGTGCTGAGCGATGGTGCGCGGCAAGGTCGGTTCCGTCGCAAGATGCTGGAACATGTCGAAGGCATTATCGCGGCAAGCGCCAAACCACTGGAGAATGTCAGCGACATCAAGATCATGCAGCTTGGCGGATCGGGCACCCAGGGGCTGGACTGGGCTGACAGCGGTGGCTCCGGCGGTGGTGGCGGCTCGGGTGGTGGGGGCACAAGCCCCACGGATGAGGTTATGAACTCCGCGCTGCGCTACCGCGTGCAGGCGCCAATGGTCGACAGCCTGATGAAAGATATCGGGTTGGATGGCGCGAACCTTGCCAAGTCGGACATCTTTCGAAACGCCTCTGATATGACCCGTGCGACCTCAGAGATCGCGCGTGCGGAGGCGGCCAAAAAGAAAAGCGCAGATGACAAGAAGGACGGCAAATAGATGGCGCGCGTCTTCATCTCATCCGTGATCAACGCGCCTGCGGATCGGGTCTGGGATCGTATCCGCGATTTCAATGGCTTGCCGAAATGGCATCCGAAGATCCGCGACAGTCGGATTGAAGATGCGCTGCCCTCTGATCAGGTCGGCTGCATCCGCAATTTCAATCTGCAGAACGGCGACAATATCCGCGAGCAGCTTTTGGGGATGAGCGATTACGACATGTTCACGACCTATTCGATCCTCGAAAGTCCGATGCCGCTGGAGGATTACGTCTCCACCATCAGGCTGACGCCGGTGACGGACGGGGAGCGGTGCTTCGCGGAGTGGTCGGCGGAGTTTTCCGTCGATCCGGCGATGGAGACGGATTGGGTCGAGAACATCGGCAGCGGCGTATTTCAGGCAGGGCTTGACGCGCTGAAGCGGCATTTCGGTGGGTAACGGGTAGTGGGCAAAGAGGCGCAAGACCTCTCAGCACATCTGGAAATAGTGAAAGGACAGAAGATGAGAACTTGTTTTAGTGCATTTTTGGCCTTGGGCCTGATGACTGGTTCTGCTTTGGCAGACGGCCATGCGAGAGCGTTGCCACCGCTTGTGATGCAACCAAATGCTGAACGCGTCACCTTTGAACATATTGATGCGCTCAACGCCTGCGACTGGGATCGCTTGATGGCGCAATATCCCGAAGAGATCCTGATCATCTTGCCAAATGGCGCCTGGGTAGAAGGTCGCGCGGCGATTGGAGATGTCTTTGCAGGGTTCTGCAAACCCCGGGAAGAGGGTGGTTTCCTCGGCGCGACTTTCATCGCGGAGAAGGTCAAAACCGTCGGTGATACTGTGAATGTCTCCTGGCGTGTGGAGGCAGATTGGTTGGCCGAGCCTTACAAAGGCGCCGATGCCTATGTCACGCGCGACGGTCTGATGTATGTTCAGGTGACGACATTTGACCCTGCCGACATGAAGTTCAACTGAGGGTCTGCGTCAGTGGTCAAGGTTTATCGCAGTACGATTGTCGAAGCACCGATTGAAGCGGTGTGGGAAATCCTGCGTGATTTCAATGGCCATGACCGCTGGCACCCGTTGATTGCGCGCTCCGTCGTGGAACGGGGCTTGCCCTCTGACAAGGTCGGCTGCGTGCGCGCGTTTGAGTTGCAGGACGGCGCCAAGCTGCGTGAACGGCTTTTGACGCTCAGCGATATGGAGACGGCGTTCAGCTACTGCCTGCATGACAGCCCGCTGCCGCTGTTCAACTATGTGGCCCATGTGCGTCTGACGCCGGTAACGGATCAGGATTGGACGTTCTGGGAGTGGGAGAGCCGCTTTGATCCACCATCGGATCGCAAAGAGGAATTGGCGGAGCTGGTGGCTGAAAACGTCTATCAAGCCGGGTTCGATGCAATCCGAGCCAGATTGGGAGTAGAAGGCACATGACACGAGTTGTGACTGTTTCGAGCCTGGCCGAGGCAGCTGCCGCAGGTGGCGCAATCCTTGGCGGTGGCACGCTTCTGATGCGGCAGGTCAATGACGCCCCGCAAGAGGTGCCAGAGCTGGTGCATGTGAACGATCCGGCGTTGCGCATACTCCGCTCAGATGGTGCCCATTGGCATATCGGGGCGGGCGTGACGATGACGGATATCATCGCGTCGCCTGATTGCGCGGCGTTGCATCCTGTGGCGCGCTCCATCGGAGGTCCTGCGCTTCGGAATATGGCGAGTGTGGGCGGCAATCTCTTTGCGCCGCATCCTTACGGTGATTTCGCCGTGGCACTGCTCGCTTTGGGGGCGGAGGTGATCTGGTCCGATGGCCGTGCGCAAGACATTGAGAGCTTCTTGCGCGGGCGCGACACAGCGCAAGGCGCTGTGCAGGCCCTGCGGGTGCCGAAAGTGACGCCCGATAGGCTGGCCTACCGAAAAGTGAGCCGCACGAAGCCGAAAGGGGTGTCAGTGATGTCGGTAGCGGTCTTGCTTGAGACCTCCGCCGGAACGATCACCTCTGCGCGGGTGGCATTCGGGGCGATGGGGCCCACCCCTATGCGCGCGCCCTCTGCAGAAGCGGCCTTGCGCGGGGCGCGGCTGGACGTGGCGGGGGTTGCGGCCGCTTGCGACGCCTGCGTGCGCGACCTGGCCCCTGTCGATGATGCGCTGGCCTCCGCCTGGTACCGCGCGGAAGTCGCGCCTATTCATCTGCGACGCTGCCTGTTGGGAGAGGTCTGATGCCCAAGACACCCGTTACATTCAACCTCAATGGTGCGGAGACCGGAGTCTTCGTGGATGACGCGCAAAATCTGCTAGAAGCGCTGCGACGTGGTGCAGGCGATCTATCGCCGAAGTTCGGCTGTGGGCAAGGCACATGCGGGGCCTGCACGGTGTTGATCGACGGCGTCCCACATCTGAGCTGTCTGACCTTGGCGGAAGCCGTCTCCAACCGCAATATTGAGACAACTGGCGGCTTGGCAGGCGCGGCGCTGCACCCGTTGCAAAAGGCCTTTATGGAAGGGTTTGCCGCGCAGTGTGGGTTTTGTACGTCCGGAATGCTGATGGCGGCCAAAGCCTTGTTGGACCGCAACCCGCGCCCCTCTCGTGAAGACGTGATCGAGGCGATCAGCGGCAACCTGTGCCGTTGCACCGGCTATGAGCCGATTGTCGACGCGATTTTGAAAGCTGCGGGCGAGATGCGCGGAGGGTATGCAGCATGAGCGTGGAATTCCGCAAAGACCTGTTTGCCAATGAGCGCGACGATAATCTCAACGAGATTGGCAAGCCGAAGATCCGGCAGGATATTGAGGGCCATGTCACTGGCCGCACAGCCTATTATGATGATCACCTGTTTGACGGTTTGCTGCATATGCGCTGCCTGCGGTCACCGCATCATCACGCGCGGGTGCGTTCTGTTGAGACCTCTGCTGCGGAGGAGATGGCCGGTGTCAGGCGGGTTGTGCGGCCTTCAGATGTGCCCAACAATCTCAACGCGCTCCTTTCGATCATTGGTTTTGGCAAGGATGACGAACAGCTTCTGGCGGAGCCGCTCGTGCGCTACAAGGGCGAGCCGATCCTCGCGATCATTGCCGATACGGAAGCCATCGCGCGCGCCGCCTGTGCGGCCGTGCGGGTGGATTGGGAGGTGATGCCGCATGTGTTGGATGTCGAGGAGGCGATTGCCCCAGGTGCCCCTTCCGTCAACCCGGCTTATCCGAATAACACCTTCACTTATGAGCCTTATGACCACGTGAAACTTCGCTTTGGTGATGTGCAAAAGGGTTTCGCAGAGGCCGACCACATCGTTGAGGCGGAATATGAAATGTCGCCCATTGAGCAGGCCCCGATGGAGACGTGCGGCGCGATTGCAGCACCAGAGACGGCGGAGCGCTTTGTCTGCCATACTGGCACGCAGGCGCTGTTCTTCTCGCTCGGGACGACGGCCAAGCTTCTTGATACGCCGTCCTCCCGCCTGCACTTCATCGGCGGCACGGTGGGTGGTGGTTTTGGCGGCAAGGTCGACAGTATCGTCGAGCCGATGGCGGTCCTGGGCGCGATGCTGACGGGGCGGCCAGTGAAATTTCAATGGGATCGCCCCGAAGAGATGCAGGTCGGTGCGCCGCGCGGGGCGGAGCGATGGCGGATCAAGGATGGGGTGATGAATGACGGGCGGATCGTGGCGCGTCAGTTCACCGGTTTCTTCGACGCTGGTGCCTATACGCGTTTGAGTTCCTATGCCGGCACCAAATGCACTGGCCATCTGCCGGGGCCTTACACGATCCCCAATGTCGCGGCGAATACGTTTTGCGTCTACACCAACCGGACGCCGGCCACGGCGATGCGCGGCTTTGGGATTACCGGCGTCGATTTTGCGCTGGAGTGTCATATGGACCGCGTGGCGGAAGCTGTGGGCGTCGATCCGATTTCCCTGCGGATTCTCAATTCTTACCGCGATGGCGACATGAAAGCGCATCGACGGGTGGCGAAGAATTGTGCGCTGGTGGAATGCTGTCAGGTTGCAGCGGGCAAGGCAGGCTGGGGTCTGAGTGCTGACGACATGGCGGCAAGTTCCATGGTTGGCACTTCCGCCGAACGGGCAGCGATCCCGGAAACGGCTTTGGATCAGGAAGGTCGCGAGGGGGAGCGTGTGGCAGGCCGCCTCAGTACTACTGCGCCTGCGCCGGGGACGCGCGTGCTGCCTGCGGGCACACGGGGGCGCGGCATGGAAGCCGTGCCGGTGCAACGCCCCGATATGCAAATCCTGTCGGAACGTGTGGGCCATGCCGTGCCGGACAAGGTGGATGAGCCAGAGGCTGCACCGCCTGTAGCTGCAACCGTGCCTTCTGCGATCGCGCCCCCACCGACGCCCGCAACTGCGTCGCCACCTGTGCGCCCGGCGGCAGCGCCACCAGCCGCCGCACCGCCCGTTGTGCCAGAACCTGTTGGGGCAGCGCCTCTTCCTGCGCCGCCTGCTGAGCAATCCTATACACCGGACAAGCCATTCTCGCGCGGGGTGAAACGCCCGGGCGTGTCGCGCTTCCTGTCAGGACGGAGGCGCTGATGACCAAGCATTCGGGGCGCGGCTTTGCCTGCATCAATTATCCCATCGGTATGAATCTTGGCGGCGACCCTGCTCAAGCACTGGTGCATTCCACGCCGGATGGCAAATTCATGGTGACGCTTTCGGCCATTGATTTGGGGCAGGGGATGAAATCTGTCACGCGCCAGATCGCGGCGGAAGCTTTGGGTGTGCCGATCGAAGACGTGTTTGTCGACACTGCAGACAGTGATACAGGACCGCATGACATGGGCTCTTTTGCGTCGCGCGGCACGCATCGGGTCGGCAATGCCGTGATCCGCGCGGCATCGGAAGCGCGGGCGCAACTGATGGAAGCCGCCGCCGAGGAGCTGGAAGTCAGCGCGCAGGACCTCGACACGGACGGGCACGGCAATATCCACGTCAAAGGCGCCCCGTCGCGCTCCATCACTGTGGCGGAAACATCCATCGCCGCGCAATTCAAGCAGGGCAAGACCTTGTCAGGGCGGGGCATTTTCCTAATCGAGCCTTCTGGCGTTGATCCTGACACGGGGGAGATGAGCCCGGTCACCACATATGCCCATGCGGCGCTGGTGGTGGATGTGACGGTGGATGACGAAACCGGCGAGGTGGAGGTCGACAAGATCAACTCCGCCTATGAGGTCGGGCGCGCGTTGAATCCCAAGCTCGTCGAACAGCAATTGATCGGGGGCGCGTGGATGGGCGTGAGCCACGCGCTTTATGAAACGACGGAGCCCTATTATCCCGACCGTTCCCACGGGCCGGAGGATTTCAACACCTATCTGATGCCCGGTGTCGGTGAAATCGTGGATCATGACATAGCGATCCTCGAACGCCCTGCCGCGGATGCGCCCTATGGCGGCAAGGGCCCGGGTGAAATGTGTGCCAATCCGGTGCTGCCTGCAGTGGCCAATGCGGTCTATAACGCGGTGGGCGTGCGGGTCGATAAACTGCCGATCACGCCGGAAAAAGTGCTGCGCGGGATGCGCGCCAATGGCGGGGCCAAGCCCGGTCCGCGCAGGCCGGGGGCACACTGAGCTTGGCGACCCGTCCAAATATCGCTGGCTTGTCATCGCCGGAACAGCTCGCCACTGCATTGCGCGATGCGCAGTATATTGCAGGGCCGGAGTTGTCGACAGCGGCCTATCTTGGGCTGGCTTTGCAAAAGCCGTTGCTTCTGGAAGGCGCGCCGGGTGTCGGCAAGACGGAAGCTGCGAAAGCCTTGGGTGGGGTGCTCGGGCGACAGGTAATCCGCCTGCAATGCTATGAGGGCATTGATGCGGCGGCTGCGCTTTATGAGTGGAACTATCCGCGCCAGATGCTCGCGCTGCGCCAGTCCGAGGCAGAGAATGTGAACCTTTACGGGTCGTCCTTTCTGTTGGAGCGCCCTTTGCTGACGGCTCTGCGCAATCCTGCGACGAGCTTGCTCTTGATCGACGAGATTGATCGGGCAGATCAAGAGTTTGAGGCGTTCTTGCTGGAGTTCCTTTCTGATTTTTCGATCTCCATTCCTGAAACAGGGACGGAGCGCGCGACGCAGCCGCCGGTTGTGGTCTTAACCTCCAACCGGACGCGGGATTTGCATGAGGCTTTGCGCAGGCGCTGTGTCTATCACTGGATCGACTACCCTGATGCAGAGCTGGAAAAGCAGATCGTGCTGACCCGCGCATCTGCTGTGGCCCAGGCGACGGCGGAAGCCGTTGTGGCGTCCGTCGGGTTGATGCGCGCGGAGCCATTGTCCAAGCCGCCGGGTGTGGCGGAGACGGTGGAGTGGGCCGAAGCCGCGACGCTACTCAACGCGCAAGGTGCCGCTTGGCCCGATGCGTTCCGGCGGGCGATCGGCGTGGCGCTGAAAGATCAGGACGACATGGCTTATCTGGGCGACCGGTTGGCGCAGCTGCTACCGGGGGAGGCGGCATGAGGCGCGCGCTCGACCCCTTCTTTGCCTTAGCGCAGACGCTGCGCGCGGCAGGATTTGCGGTGTCGCCCGATCAGACACAAGGGTTTATCACGGCTGTTGGCGCGCTTGGGCCGCGTGGGATTTCTGACGTGCATGCGGCAGCGCTGGCTTTGTTCGCGATCCCGCCGGAACGACGTGAGGAGTTCGAGGCCATATTTCGCGCGATCTTTCTGGGGCAGATCGTCTCGGCCGCGGCAGAGGGCGCAGAGGATGAGACGGACGCATATGAGCCTGACAGCTCCAGCGTTGAAGCGGATTTGGACGAGGGGGAAGAACCCACTGGGGCAGAGGCCACGGCGGCGGAACGTCTGGCGGATCGCCCGCTTGCGGCGCGCGGTGATGAGGCTTTGGCACGGTTCGCGCGCCTGTCGGCTGCGCGTCTGCCGCAACGGCTCACCTACCGGCGGAAACGCACCAAACACGGGGATCGGATCGACCTGCGCCGTGCGCTGCGAGAAGCCGCGCGACAGGATGGCGATGTGATCACCTTGCCCAAAACACAACGCAAGGCGCGGCAGCGGCGGATTGTTTGTTTGGTGGATGTGTCGGGCTCGATGAAAGACCGTTCCGACGCGCTTCTCGGGTTCACGCATCAGCTCGTGCAAAGCGCGGAGCGGGCGGAGGTGTTCACGCTTGGAACTCGTCTGACGCGGATCACGGGCGCTTTGCAGATCAAGGAGCGCGATACGGCCTTGTCCCGTGTTGCCAGTGCCGTTGCCGATCTGGACGGCGGCACGCGCATTGGCGACGCGCTTGAGGCCTATCTGGCGGTGCCACGCTACGCGGGCTATGCGCGCGGATCACTGGTTCTGGTCCTTTCAGACGGGTTGGAGCGCGGCGACACGGGCGCGATGAGAGTGGCGACCGCGCGGCTGGCACGGATGGCGTGGCGGCTGCATTGGCTGACGCCGCTGGCCGCAGACCCTGACTACGCGCCGCAAACTGCCGGTATGATAGGCATCCTGCCTTGGCTGGATGATCTGGGCGACGGCGGCAGTGTCCGCGCGATTTGTGACCATGTTCTAGGCATTGCGAGGGCCGCATGATTGATGCGCATCATCACATCTGGCGGCAAGCCGATCTGCCATGGCTTCTGGGGCCGGAACAGCCGCGGATCTTTGGGCCCTACGCGCCCATCAAGCGCGACTACATGATCGAAGAATACCTCAGCGACATTGACGGGACGGGCATCAAGGGGTCGGTCTATGTGCAGGCCAATTGGGCGCCGAACTGGGCGCTGGATGAGGCCCGCTGGGTGGCGGCGGAGGCCGCGCGGGCAGGCTGGCCCATCGCAATTGTCGCGTTCGCGGATATGACGCGGCGCGATTGCGATGTGCAACTCAAGAAGCTTGCAGATGTGCCCGGGGTGGTGGGCATCCGGCATCAGTTCCACTGGCACGAAAACCCGCTTTACCGCTTCGCGCCGCATGCGGACCTCTGCGATGATCCGCTGGTGCAGGAAAACGTTGCGCGGCTGGCGGAACACGGGTTCAGTTTTGATTTGCAGGTGTTTGCGTCGCAGATGCCGGGCGCTGTGCGGCTCGCCAAAGCCTGCCCCGATGTGACCTTTGTTTTGCAGCATGCCGGCATGCTGGAGGATACGACCAAAGCCGGGCGCAAGTTATGGCTGGATGGGATGAGCGCACTTGCAGGGTGCGAGAATGTGACCTGCAAATTGTCGGGCCTCGGCACGTTCATCCACAAAAATGACCCTGCCCATATCACGGATCAGGCGAAAACCGCGCTGAAACTGTTCGGGGCGGAACGGTGTCTCTATGGCTCCAACTATCCGATTGAAAAGCTCTGGACCTCCTATGCCGATCTTTGGGCCGCCCATCAGGACGCCGTGCCCAAGGCGCAGAAATCACATGTCTTTCACAAAACAGCAGCCCGGATCTACCGGCTGAATATCTAACGCGAAGGGAGTAGCAACATGGCCTTACAGATCCACGTTCTGGATTATGGCGATATCGAATTGGAGACGTCATTTCTTGTGCTCGGTCACGAATGCGGGCGCACGAGGCGGGTGCCTGTCTATGGATTTCTGATCACCGGCGGGGAGTATCCCGTCATTGTCGACACGGGCTATCGCGACAATGCGATCATGGAAAGCCTCGGCATGCGCGGTTTGCAGTTCCATGAGAACCGGATGGAGAACCAACTGGCCAAGCACGGGCTAAAGCTGGGCGATATCCGCTACGTCTTGCACACGCATCTGCATATTGATCACGCGGGCATGGATGATTTGTTCCCGATGAACACGACTGTCATCCTGAACCGGCGCGAGATGGAGTTTTCTGTCTCGGGCATCATGTATCCGCAATATCCCAAGCCCGATATCAAGCACCTGGTTGACCGGATCTATGAGCCCGATGCGCTGCGCTTCATGGACCTGGAGTTGACTGGCGCGGAAGAGGTCATGCCCGGAGTTTGGTGTGAACCGGCGGGTGCGCATACCGAAGGTTCGATGAATGTGATCGTTGAGACGGCAGAGGGCCTCGCCTGTATTTGCGGCGATGTGGTCTATGATTTCAACGATCAGATCGTGAACCATGTGCGCGTGAACAACTACATGGAGCCGCAGGTGACGGGCAACCATTCCGGTTCCAAACGGGCGGAAAAGGCGGCGGTCAAAAAGCTGTTGAACAACTACACATGGATCCTGCCGACCCATGACCGTGGCGCAAAAGTGGAACGCGGGCAGGTGGTGGGCCGTACCGGCATGCAAGTGCCCGGGCCGCTGGTTGAAACACTGCCGCGCCGCGACTGGTTCCCGGTCTGAGGCCGACTGCGAAAGGGGGAAGAGAATATGGGCCATATCGCGATAGATGACCGGTTTCGCAGCCTCGTGGCGGAACATGAGCCGGTGCGCCAGATCGGCACGGGCTACATCTTCACCGAGGGGCCTTTGTGGCATCCGATCGAGCAACATCTGATCTTCTCCGACATGCCCGGCGACACGCGGCGCAAATACGTGCCGGGCCACGATGTGCAGGAGATTGCCAAACCTTCGAACAAGGGCAACGGCATGACGTATGATGCCGATCTGAATCTGTTGATTTGTGAACATGCGACTTCTTCGGTTATCCGCATCCGACCGGATGGCACGCGGGAGGTGCTGTGCACGCATTTCGAAGGGCGGGAACTGAACTCCCCCAATGACATCGTGGTGCGGCGGGACGGCGCGATCTTCTTCACCGATCCGACCTATGGACGGATGGAAGGGTTCGGCGTGCTGCGGCCATTGCAGATGGGATTTCAGGGTGTCTACATGCTGCCGCCCGGTCATGTTGCGGGGCAAGAACCGGTCCTGATCTCGGATCGCTACATGTTCACCCAGCCCAACGGGTTGTGTCTCAGCCCGTGTGAAAAGTTCATCTGGGTCAATGATACTGATCAGGCCAATATCCGTATGTTCGACATTGGCGATGACGGGATGTTGCGCAATGGCCGGATTTTTGCCTCCGGCATTCAGGAGCCTTTGCGCAAGGGGGTGCCGGACGGGATGAAGTCGGATGACGGCGGCAACATCTATGTGACCGGACCGGGCGGCATTTGGGTCTATGATTTCCACGGCGTCAAACTGGGGGAGATCATTCTGCCGGAGATGGCTGCCAATCTGCATTGGGGCGGGCCGGATTGGAGTACGTTGTATGTTTGCGCGGAAACCTCCGTCTACTCCGTGCAAACGATGACGCGAGGCCATGCGGAGGCGTTCATGACGCCGCGCGCGCCTGTGGCCGCAGCAACGCCCGCTCACGCGCGCCCGGCGCAGACTTCTGGTCTGGAACATAAAGACCAGATCGGGCGGATTGACGGGCGCAAAACGGCGCTGATCCTGCAGGATTTGCAGAATGATGTGATGATCGAGGGGGGTGCTTTTGCCGCGACGGGCAGCCCGCAGCATGCTCAAAGCCAGAATGTCGTGGCAAATGCCCGCCGTCTGGCGGAAGCGGCGCGGGCGAAGGGCGTGATGGTAATCCATGTCTGGATGGTGTGCGAGCCGGGCCACCCCCATCTGGCACAGCATGCCGCGTTAATGCAGGGGCTGAAAGGCGAAAACGCGCTGGTGCGGGACACCTGGGGCGTAGCGCCTGCGCCGGGTCTTGAGCCACAGCAGGGCGATCTGGTGGTGGAGAAAATGTCGATGAGCGCGTGGGAAACCTCGCGGCTGGAAAGCTACCTGCACCATGGCGGGCGCGACACGATCATCAATTGCGGCAGTTGGACCAATATGAGCGTGGAGCACACGGCGCGCACAGGGGCGGACAAGGGTTTTCATATGATCGTGCCGGAGGATGCCTGTTCCACGATGAACGACGATTGGCACCGCGCCTCGATCAACTATGCTATGCAAAATGTCGCCACGGTGACGCGGACAGATGCCGTGCTTGCGGCGCTTAGCTAGGGAAAACAGATGGATCAGGTTGCAGTTATTACAGGCGGTGCGCAGGGGATCGGGCTTGCCTGTGCGCAGGATTTGAAGGCCAAAGGCAGCAAGATCGCGCTTTGGGATATGGACGCAGATGCGCTGTCTGATGCCAAGGCGACCTTGGGCGAAGAGACCGTGACCTGTGAGGTGGATATTGCCGATTGGGAAAGCGTCACGGCGGCGGTTACGAAGACCGAGGACGCTTTGGGCGGGATCACGCAGGTCGTCAACTCCGCCGGGATTGCCGGACCGAACATGGTGATCGAAGACTACCCGCTGGACGATTGGGCGCAGATCATGGGGGTGAACCTGACGGGTTCTTTCCATGTCTTGCGCGCGATCCTGCCGGGGATGAAGGCGCGCGGCTTTGGGCGGGTGGTTCTAATTGCCTCTGTCGCGGGGAAGGAGGGGAACCCAAATGCCTCTGCCTATTCCGCGTCAAAAGCGGGGGTGATCGGGTTGACGAAATCGGCGGGCAAGGAATGCGCGGATCTCGACATTTCCATCAACTGCGTGACACCTGCGGCGGCGCGCACCCGTATCTTTGACCAGATGAGTCAGGAACATATTGACTACATGCTGTCAAAAATCCCGCGTGGGCGGTTCCTTGAAGTGGAAGAGGCCGCACGGATGATTGGCTGGCTTTGTTCGGCCGAGAACAGCTTTACCACCGGCGCTGCGTTCGATTTGTCGGGCGGAAGAGCAACCTATTAGGACAGGGCAGCAGGCATGAAGACAATCAAAGGCCCCGCGCTGTTTTTGGCCCAGTTTGCGAGCGATGCGCATCCGTTCAACTCATGGGACAGCATCACCAAATGGGCGGCGGATTGCGGCTATCTGGGCGTGCAGGTGCCAAGCTGGGATGCGCGGTTGATTGATCTCGAAAAGGCGGCCACATCACGCACCTATGCGGAGGAGTTTTTGGGCGTCGCGCGCCAAAACGGCGTTGATGTGACGGAGCTGTCGACGCATCTGCAAGGCCAGCTTGTTGCGGTACATCCTGCCTATGATGCGGGTTTTGACGGGTTCGCCGATCCGTCCGTGCGTGCAAACCCTGCGGCGCGACAGGTCTGGGCGGTGGATCAGGTCAAAAAGGCGCTGACCGCATCTATGAATATGGGGCTGACGGCCATGGCGTCTTTCTCTGGCGCATTGGCGTGGCCATATGTCTATCCTTGGCCGCAGCGTCCGGCTGGCTTGGTGGAGACGGCGTTTGATGAACTGGCCCGCCGTTGGCAGCCGCTTTTGGATCATGCGGAGTTTTGTGGCGTGGATATCTGCTTCGAAATTCATCCCGGCGAAGATTTGCATGACGGCGTCAGTTTCGAGATGTTTTTGGACCGCGTGCGCCAGCATCCCCGTGCGCGCATGCTCTATGACCCGTCGCATTACGTGCTGCAATGCCTCGATTATCTGGAGAATATCGACATTTACAAGGATCGGATCGGCATGTTTCACGTCAAGGATGCGGAGTTCAATCCGACCGGGCGGCAAGGCGTTTATGGCGGGTTTCAGCCCTGGGTCGACAGGGCTGGACGCTTCCGGTCGCTGGGCGATGGGCAGGTTGATTTCAGAGCCGTCTTCTCCAGAATGGCAGCAAATGATTTCGATGGCTGGGCGGTTGTGGAATGGGAGTGCTGCCTGAAACATCCCGAAGACGGCGCGCGTGAAGGGGCGGCCTTTGTGCGCGACCACATCATCCACGTGACCGAGAAAGCCTTCGATGATTTCGCGGATGGAGGGACCAATGAAGCCGCAAACCGGAAGATGTTGGGCCTATGAGCCGCTTTGGTCAGACCCCACCGTTTAGCCGTGAGAGTGCAAAACACGACAGCACACCCGATTGGATGAGTGAGGAGGCGCCCGTGACCCGCGAACGTCATTACAAGCCGGGCGATCCCATTCGGATCGGGATGGTCGGCGGCGGCAAAGACGCGTTTATCGGCGCCGTGCATCGCCATGCCGCGCGGCTCGACGGAAAGTACCAATTTGTTGCTGGTGCCCTGTCGTCGACGCCCGAAAGATCACGCGAAAGCGGCGCTGCGCTGGGGCTTGCGCCTGATCGCTGCTACGCCACGTTTGAGGAGATGGCCGACCGCGAGGCGCGCCGGTTTGACGGGATTGAAGCGGTGTCGATCGTGACGCCGAACCACATGCATTACGCCGCCGCAAAGCCGTTTCTTTCGCGGGGCATTCATGTGATCTGTGACAAGCCGCTGACCTCTACATTGGAGGATGCCAAGGGGTTGGTCGCACTGGCAGAGGCATCCAGATCGCTGTTCATTCTCACGCATAACTACACCGGTTATCCGATGGTGCGTCAGGCGCGCGAAATGATCGCGGCGGGCCGGATCGGCAAGATCCGCGTGGTGCAGGTGGAATACGCTCAAGACTGGCTGACAATTGCGGAGGAGAACAAACAAGCCGCGTGGCGAACCGATCCCGCGCGCACTGGTCTTGGTGGTTCGACGGGTGACATTGGCACCCATGCGTTTAATCTGGCCTGCTTTGTGACCGGGTTGGAGGTGGAAAGTCTGGCCGCTGATATTCAGGCCTTCGTGCCGGGGCGTCAGGTTGACGACAATGCGCATGTCATGCTGCGTTTTGCGGGTGGTGCGCGGGGCATGCTGTGGTGCAGTCAGGTCGCGCCGGGCAATGAAAACGGGCTGCGCATTCGTGTCTATGGTGAAAGCGGCGGGCTGGAATGGGCGCAGGAAGACCCGAATTATCTGACCTACACGCCCTTCGGTGCGCCCCAACAACTGATCACGCGTGGCGGCGCGGGTGCGGGAGAGGCGGCGAACCGTGTCACCCGGATCCCAGCCGGGCACCCGGAAGGGTATCTGGAAGGCTTCGCCAATATTTACGCGGAGGCCGCTGAAGCGATTATCGCGGCACGCACGGGTGCGCGTGTCTCAGACGATGTTCTGTATCCGACAGTGCTAGACGGGCTGCGGGGGGTGCAATTCATCTCTGCCTGTGTTGCGTCCTCAACGCAGAATGCCGCTTGGATCGATTTGGACCACTGAGCCAATAGAGCATCCCTGCACGCGGGAAGATCCGCGCCCACCGCCAGATTGCCGCGTGGCTCACGCTGTCCTCGGCCCGTGGCCTTCGGTCAGTGGGGCAATCGTGACGTCTTGGCTTATTCTGCCGCCATGGCAGGCTTTGTTGTAAGCGTGAAAGCGATGTCGGCGGGGATTACATTGCTTGCGCGTTACACAAAATCAATGAAGTTGTGAAACGGCATTTCGCGCAGGCGCTGGCCAGTTGCGGCGAAGATCGCATTGCCAAGCGCTGGTGCGGCGGGAGGGACAGGCGGCTCACCAATGCCGCGCAGTTTTGTGCCGTTCTCAAGGCCTTTCACAATGATCTCGGGGCATTGGTACATGCGCATAGCTTCATGGGCGTGGTAATTGCTCTGCTCTGCCATACCGTCTTGATAGGTGATCTCGCAGTTGATCGCATGACCGAGGCCAAAAACCACGCCGCCTTGGACGAGGTTTTCAAAGTTGACGGGATCAATGATCGTGCCGACATCGCAGGCCACGTAGACGCGGTCGATTTTGATGCCCTGATCGGTGTTGGTCACTTCCACGACTTCTGCCATTGGCACGCCGAAACTCTCTACGAAGGCAACGCCGCGTCCACGGTTCGGGCCCAGATCGCTGCCCCAGTTTGACATGTCCGCCACCGCTTCGAGGGTTTTGCGGGAGGTGTCGTGGTCGATCAGGCGCAGCCGTTCTTCCATGGGGTCGGCGCCGGCGGCATGACACAGCTCATCGATGAACGTGTCAAAGATGAACCCGGCCCCGGGTGCCCCTACGGCCCGCCAAGAGGAGACAGGCGCCAGTTCCGGCGCGCGGAAGGCGCACATGCGGAAATTCTCGATCTTATAGGGATTGTTCCACGCGCCGCTTGCGATCTGTGCGTCAGGTCCGGGAATCCTGAGACCCGCACGCCCCATCTGAGACCTCATCACGGACGGGGCGGCGATATTGACATCAATCGCCGTGATTTTGCCGCTTGCGACATGGCCCCGGCAGCGCCCCATCGCGATATGGCGCGGGAAGTCATGCGCGAAGTCTTCTTCTCGCGAATAGATCATTTTGACCGGCGTTCCGCGCAGTGCATTGGCGATTTCAGCGGCCTGTTTGACATGTTCCAGTTCCAGCCGGTGCCCGAAACTGCCGCCCATATATTGGTTGTGAAAAATCACCTGCTCTGGCGCGTGGCCGGTAATCTCGGCCACGGCTTCGGTGAGCATGATCGGGGTTTGGTGGCCGGTCCAGACCTCGACCTGTGCCTCCGTCACGTGGACGACGGCGTTCAGGGGCTCCAGCGGTGCGTGCGCAACATAGGGGGACCGGTATTCCGCAGTGATCGTATTCGTGCCACTTAGCGCCGTGTCCACGTCGCCGTCATCGCGCCATTTGCTGTCGAGCAAATCCGGCTCGAAGCTCTTGGCGAGGACCTCCCAATGCGCCTCTTGTGCATGCGGATAAGGGGCAGGGCCCCAATCGATTTCTATTGCCTCAGCGGCCTGCATGGCGCGCCAACTGTTATCGGCGATCACAGCTATGCCGCCGCTGACTTCGATGACGTCCTGCACGCCGCGCATGGTTTTGGCATCAGTTGCATCATAGCCGGTCATCTCGCCACCTTTGCGCGGGTTCCTGCGCACGGTGGCATAGACCATGCCATCAACGGCGACATCGATGCCATACGGCAAAGTGCCAGTAGATTTGTCGATCACGTCGAGACGCTTCATCGGTTTGCCGATCATCCGCCATGTTTTGGGGTCGCGGAGCGTGACCTGTTCGACCGGATCCAGCGTGGCTGCCAGCGCTGCCAATTCGGTGTATTTCAACGCCGTTCGATCTGGTAGCTCGACTGCGCCATTTGCTGTCTTGAGCTGTGCGACGGGTACACCGCTTTGAAGTGACGCGGCTTTCTTTAGCGTCTCGCGCGCAACCGCGCCCGCCTCGCGCAGTTTGATGAAACTGTCCGGCATCGATGTAGAGCCGCCCGTGCCTTGCACGCCCATCAGCTTCGTGATGCCGCGCACGAACTCGCGCATGGATTCAGCAATGATCCCATCATCCGTGGCTTTGAACGGCACGCCTTCATCTGCAAAGGCGTGGTTCCAATAGGCGGGGGAGGGCTTGCCGAAACTTGTCTCGAACTGACCGAATTCGACGTCAAGCTCTTCTGCGATCAGAGCTGCCTGCGCTGACAGGACCCCTTGGCCCTTGTCGCCATGAGGTGTGATCAGGGTGATCTTCTCCTCGTTGATCAGGACCCAGGGGTTGAACGCGGCTTCGCCCTCCGTCAGGCCGTCTTCCAACGGATTTTCTGGCGTGCGGCTGACCATATAGGCACCAAAGGCGACCCCTCCGACGATGGCGGCAGAGCCGATCAGAAAGCTGCGCCGCGCGATTGTTTTGACACGTCCCATAGCTCAAGCCTTCTGCAGTTTTGCAGCAGCGGTTTTGACTGCAGCACGGATGCGCGGGTAGGTTCCGCAGCGGCAAAGATTGCCGCTCATTACGATGTCGATATCGTCATCCGTTGGGTCGGGGATTTCGTCCAGCAGAGAGGCTGCTTGCATGATCTGACCGGATTGGCAGTAGCCGCATTGCGCGACCTGATGCTCGATCCAGGCCTCTTGCACGGCATGTTGGACCTTCGGTGTGCCAAGCCCTTCAATTGTCGTGATTTCTGTACCTTCTGCCATTTCGGCCGCGACTTGACAGCTGCGCATGGCCAGCCCGTCCACGTGAACGGTGCAGGCCCCGCATTGCGCAATGCCACAGCCGTATTTCGTTCCGGTCAGCCCGAGCTCATCGCGCAAGACCCACAGCAAGGGCATGTCATCTTCGACATCCACCTCATGCTCTGTTCCGTTCACTTTGAGTTTCATTTGGCGACCTCCGGATGGGTGGCTTTTCACGGTGTTTGGACAAATTGTACAATTATGCCATTTGTGTACATTTGACATATGCGTCTAATCAAGTCAATTGATCATTATGGATGCTAAGACACTCGATATCGTTAAGGCGGGTTGGGCAATGTTTGCCCGCTACGGCTTCGCCAAGACGACCATGTCCGATATTGCGACGGAGGCGGGGGTTGCCCGCCAGACCGTCTATAACGCATTTTCAAGCAAGGAAGAGGTCTTGCGCGCTGTGGTGCGTCACGCGGGCAAAGAGTCGCTGGATATGATTCAGCAGGAATGGGCCAAAGGCGGCACGGTAAGTGACAAGCTTGCTGCGTTTCACAAATATGGGCCTGTCAGTTGGTACGAGGCGATGATGTCCGCGCCGGATTGGGCAGAGCTGATGGACGGCGTGCATAAAGCGACTGCCGGTGAGTTGGCAGAGTTGGAACGCATTTGGGTGGCCGCCTTGGCGGAGGTACTTGACGGGTCGTCGTCAAAGGGTCGGGAAGATGCAGAAGAAATCGCGCATTTCTTTTACACCACCAGCAAGAACGCAAAATTTGGCGTGCGTGATGTGGAGGATCTGAAACAGCGGCTCCGCGTGATATTGCGCGCCACCGAAGCGATGCTCAGCGCCCGGTAAGGCTGGCATTTGCCGCGTCGCCCTTACGCAGGTGGATTGTCTTTTGGGTCTGCGGCCGCGTCTTGCGGGGGCGGCGGTGGGGGTGCCTCATCATCAAAGAGGATCCGGCAAGGGTCACCATCCAGATCATCATATTGCGCATTGCGTAATGTCCAAAGGAACGTGATCAGTGCCAGCGCGGATAGCGCGAAGGAGACGGGGACCAGAATAAAAAGGACATTCATTGGACTATCTCACTCTGAGCGCATTGAGCAGGACAGTGATGGAGGAGGCTGACATGGCGATGGCCGCGCTCAGGGGCGTGGCAAATCCCATCACCGCCACAGGAATGGCCAGCATGTTGTAGCCCGCCGCGATTGCGAAGTTTTCGATCACGCGACGCCGGGCTTTGCGGGCGATGTCGATGGCGTCCGACACAGTGCTGAGGTCTTGACCGAGTATCACAATGTCGGAGGCCGCGCGGGAGGCATCGGTTGCCGCAGCCGGTGAGATCGAAGCATAAGCATGGCTCAGCGCTGCCGTGTCATTGAGGCCGTCACCGACCATCAGGACCCGTTTGCCACGTTCGCTGAGCGCGTCGATGAGGTCGCATTTGTCTTCGGGGCTCAGGTCGCCTTCTGAGCGGATGTTGCCCAGCGCTTGAGCCACGCGTGCTGTGGCGGCGGCGGTGTCGCCGGAAAGGATAAGCGGTGCCATCCCATCTGCCGCGAGCTCGGTGACCAGCGCTTCGCTGCCTTCGCGCAGTGCTTCGGTGAAAAGGATGGCCCGGGCAGGGGCATCACCTATGCGGAAGGCCGGGCCTTGATCCGCGCCAACCCAGCTATCGCGACCAAGACGCACGGATTTGCCCTGCCAACTGGCTTCGATGCCAAGGCCGGGATGCTCTCGAACGTCAGTGAGTGATGCAGGTTCGGTGCCCGCAGGCAAGGCCGCGCGTATGGCGCGGGAGATCGGGTGTTCAGACGATCCGGCAAGGCCCGCGAGAACGCTGATTTGGCTTTGGTCGAGGCCGTTCAGATCCAGTTGCGCTTGCCCGACTGTCAATGTGCCGGTCTTGTCAAAGACGACGCGATCTACCAGTGCGAGCCGTTCCAACGCGGTGCCGTCTTTGACCAGCAAGCCTTTGCGAAACAGCCCTCCGGTCGCGGCTGTCATCACGGCGGGCACGGCAAGACCCAAGGCGCAGGGGCAGGTGATGATCAGCACAGAGATCGCCACATTGAGGGAGCGCGCCACCTCGCCCGTGGCGATCATCCAGCCGATGAAAGTCATGAACGCCAGCAGATGCACGCCTGGCGCATAGATTTGTGCGGCGCGGTCCGCGAGGGCTGTGTAGTGGTTGCGCGCGCCTTCGGCCACGGCCACCATGCTGGCCATGCGTTGCAGGGTCGTGTCTTGACCTGTCGCGGTCACGCCGAGAGTGAGAGGGCCGCGCAGGTTCAATTCTCCGGCGACGACTGTGTCACCGTGCGCCACCGGGATCGGCAGGCTTTCCCCGGTCAGCAGAGAACGGTCAGTTTCTGACGTGCCGCTCTGGATACGCCCGTCGACGGGGATGCGCATGCCTGCGAGCACTTTGATCGTATCTCCGACCTGCAGGTCGGAGACGTTGACATTTTCCTGTGAACCGCCGGTCAAACGGATTGCGCGCGGTGTCTCCAGTGCCGAAAGCTCCTGACTGGCGGATCGGGCGGAGATGCGGGTGCGATGATCAAGATAGCGGCCCACCAGAAGAAAGAAAGTCAGTGACAGAGCTGCGTCGAAATAGACATGCGCACCTGTTTCGGTTGTCTCATAGAGCGACAGGGCCGCCGCGAGGATGATGGCGAGCGTGATTGGCACATCCATGTTGAGCCGCCCGGCACGCAACGCGCCCCATGCGGATTTGGCGAAGACCTGTGCGGAATAGAAGAGCGCCGGGATCGCGATTGCGGCGGAGAGCCAGTTAAACAACGATTGCGTGGCCTGAGCAGCACCGGACCAGACCGCAACTGAGAAGAGCATAACGTTCATCATCGCAAAGCCTGCGACCGCGAGCTTCAGCAGCATCGCGTGGCCTTCAGGGTCTGTGCCGCTGCCTGACAAGAGCTGCGCATCAAGCGGCAGCGCGTCATATCCGTGTTGTCCAAGGGCGTTGATCAGGGTTTCCGGCTCAATCCCCGGCGCATCAATGGCGACACGTTTCAGGCTGAGATTCACGCGGGTTGACCGCACGCCCGGTGTGGTGCTCAGCGCGCGCTCGACCCCATTGATGCAGGCGGCGCAATGGATGCCCGGCAAGGCCAGCTGAACATTGGCCTCCGGCACTGTGGGTTGCGCGGCCAGCGCTTCTGCCGCTGGGGCCGCTACGCAAGCCGGGCAAGCCGAAATGGGGGCTGAGCTGTTCATTGGGCGACGGGCACGATGATGCGCTGTTTGAAAACCACGCCATTTTCTGCGACCGCCACAAGACGCAAATTCCAATTGCCTGCCGAAACTGCAACGGGTGCCACAAGGGCTATGCCGTCAAATTTGAATTCGGGAAACTGATCGTTGGCGACGGTGGTCGCGCGTCCGAAAACTGCGGATTGCACATGGGGCGCCACGGAGGTGCCGTCTTTCAAGATCGACAAGCGGAGCAAACCATCTTCCACGCGGGCGCTGACCTCCCAATTCAGACTGAGCTGAGCTGCCCGATCTGCATCGAAATTCTGGCTTGCGACATAGGAGTTCTTCACTTCCAGCCCCGGAAAGGTGGAGACGGCCTGATAGGCCAGCGTCAGATTGACCGTGATGATGACAGCGAACCCCGTGCACATCATCAGTGCGAACTTGCGCCCGGTCAGTGGTTTACCAGTGATCTGTGCCATCAGCTTTCCTTTCCGTTAAATGTGCTGTCGCGATATGCGCGCTCTTCATTCTGGACGTCTTCGACCCAAAAGCGCAGGTCGGTGCGGTCGGTCTGCGCTGCCGGGTCTTGCGGGCGGGCGCTGACATAGACGCGTTGCAGCGTCGTGCTATCGGGCGAAACGGCGATGATGTTGCGATCAGAGCCTTCAAGCTGGACGCGCAGGATTTCATCAGACGTCAGCGAGATGCGGAACTGACGCGGCTCACCATGCTTGTTGCGCACTCGGATCGCGTAGGTGTTGCGGATCGTGCCGTCTGACAGCGTCACGAATGTCGGGTTGCGGATCGGCTCTACCGTCAAATCGATATCGGCGCGAATGAAGAGCGCAAAGACCAGACCGGCGCCAATGAAAGACCACAGCGCGGTATAGAGGATCGTGCGCGGGCGCAGGATATGTGCCCAGATGGGTCGGGGCTCCTTGCCGGCGCGTTCCAGCGGTTCGTCGGAGAGAGCCAGATAGTCGATCAACCCGCGCGGCTTGCCGATCTTGTCCATGATGTCGTCGCAGGCGTCGATACACAGCGCGCAAGTGATACATTCCATCTGTTGACCGTCGCGAATGTCGATCCCCATCGGGCAGACATTGACGCAGGCCATGCAGTTGATGCAATCGCCGCTGGTGCCTTCATGTTTCTTGCCACGTGGTTCACCCCGCCAGTCCCGGTAACCGACAGTCAGGGTCGCATCATCCATCATCGCACCCTGGATGCGTGGCCATGGACACATGTAGATGCAGACCTGTTCGCGCATGAAACCACCAAAGAGAAACGTCGTTCCTGTCAGGATCGCAATGGTCAGGTAGGCGATCGGATGCGCGGTCAGATTGAGCAGATCATGCGCCAGTGCGGGCGCGTCTGTGAAATAGAACACCCAAGCGCCGCCGGTGGCGACGGCGATCAATATCCAGACAGCCCATTTCGTCAGCCGCAAGCGCCACTTTCTGACATCCCATTTGGCATTCCATAGACGCACGCGCGCGTTGCGGTCGCCTTCGATCCAGCGCTCCACAAGGATGAACAGATCGGTCCAAACTGTTTGCGGGCAGGTGTAGCCGCACCAAACGCGGCCCAGAGCGGAGGTGAACAGAAAAAGGCCTAGCCCGGCCATGATCAGCAAGCCAGCGACGAAATAGAACTCATGCGGCCAGATCTCGATCCAAAAGAAGTAAAAGCGACGCCCGGCCAGATCCACCAGGACAGCCTGGTCAGGGAGTGATGGGCCACGGTCCCAGCGGATCCAGGGCGTCAGATAGTAGATGCCCAGCGTTACCGCCATGATCCACCACTTGACCCTCCGGAAATATCCGGAGACGCGACGCGGAAAAATCGGCTCCTGCGGCGCATAAAGGGGCATTTGTTCAGACGTATCCATGCTTTGTCCAGACCTGTTCGCGTCCTTGGTCTAGGGGTCTGGCGCCCAGATCGCTTTGACATGGATCAAGTCTGTTCTGCAGTGCGGTCCCTTCGACGTTGGGCCGGACCATGACGAAGTGGCAGGGCGGTGCGATTCGCGACATGCGCAGGAGATGTTGCTGCGACCATAGACAAAACGTCTCTGCCCTGTCAGGCTTTGCTCCCATCACGCCCTGCGGTGACACTTCTGCTTTGCAAACCCGGTGACATTTCTCCTTGGTTGCAACACTCCTGACAGAAATGAACAGTGCGGAGCTCGGTCCTTACTGCGACAACACTTACGCTTAAGTCCAATTGCGCATACCGGTTGCAATTCGCAGTTGGGATATTTGGGTAGCTAGCGATACTCGCTGAAATGGACCTGCCTGTTTTTCGGCTCGCCGGCGGTTTCCATTGTGGGTTACTCCATGCCTTGATTACGTTGGTGAGCAGATCGATGACGACCATTTGGGTTCTCAGAATCTGAGTGGGTATTGTGTCCGTTCCAAGATATTCCCTTTCGCGAACTCCTTTGTCGCTTTGGGCGCGTCAGATTGCGTCCTAAGCCTCATTTCCGATGATCGTCTGTCCAGCGATAACGCAGAACGCTGCAAGCGGTGCTCGCCAGTTTGTTTGCCATTGCGACAGTGGTCTTAGGTAATTGTTGCCGCGTTTACGAATCCGACTGAGGACTGTGCATCCACGCTTGCTGAAATGACGCGGAACCAGACCGAACTAGGCAGCAAAGTCTCGGCCTCTATTGAAGACCTCGCCGTTGCCAATTGCGGCCAAATTGGCCTTTGAGATATGCGAGCTGATCCACGGAATGCTCATTCCGTTGGTGCTGTATTCCTTTGTTTGGTGATCAGCTCTATGTCTGACGAATTCGCTTTGATCTGTTCATCGACCCAGAGCCAATCGCCTTAAAGATCCATGACAATGGCGTGCATCCGAGAAAGGATTTCATCGCGCCGGTTTTCTAGGTTTGATTTAAATAAGCTCTGCACCCCATGCCGTCCAGCTCATGTGGTGATGCCGTGCTCGATCGAGAATGCCCGGATCTCATTGACGTTGCGGTCCGGCGCGAGCAAATTTAAACGAACGGCATGCGTACCTATAGGTATAATTGGTACTGAACTTTTTCTGCCACCCTGCGCAGGTTGGGTCGGATGGCTGCCCTCGCAATTGCTTCCGCATAATTGTAGTCGTTCTCTTGCCCCTTATTGATTGGTTTCAAGCAGATCGCTTGGATGCTTCGCGACTCGAATCCATCTCGTGCTGTGTTCGGTTGACAAGGTGGGCACTCAGGCATGACACCATGTTGACAAATACAGCGCTGCAGCTTCTCGTACGTCGCCACCAGTACTGACCGCTCGATCTGTTTGCTCAAGACGCGATCCGTATGTCAACTCACGCTGAATCGCAATTTCTGATGTGTCTTTTTGTTCCAACCGGTTCTGGGTTTCTATCAGCTTGGTTTCAAAGATCTCGGCAGGCGTTCGCTACCAAAGGCATTTGTACGGCGTTGCATTGAGGCGGTTGCAAATCGACTTCAAGTTTAGAGTTGTCTGCGCCGTCGGTTCGATTGAGCGAGGCAGATACTTCCGCAGCCGGTTGTTTGTGTTCTCAAAGGTGCCATTTTGATATGGCGCTTGCGGGTCGCAGAACCGCGCATCCGCTCCGATCCCGGCTTTGAGTTATCGCCGCGCCGAGAACTCAGTGCATCTGTCGAAAGTGATTGACTGGCGTGGATCGGCGGACAGGTGAGCCGGTCCCCGGACAAGTGCCTCCATGATCGGTTTGGACTGGCTATCTTCATTGCGCATGACGACCGCGTATCGGCTGACACATTTTACAAGCGATGTCACGTTGACCTTCCCATGCTCCTTTCGGAACATTATCAAACCGCATTCGCAATGGCCGAACTCCGCGCGCTCTAAGATGTGTTCAGGTCTGTTGTGTGTCAAAGATGTCAGTCCGGTTGTGCCTGCGATAACCCCGTGGCCTACGGCGACGGCGATGTTTAGGTAGGTGGCGATAAAACTGTTCCTCGCGACCATCCTTGGAATAGGCGAAATGGTAGATCGTCTCGTGGCTCACGCGGATCGGGTGACGCTCCAACTGCATTCGTCCAGCGCCAGATAACAGTAATGGGTTTCCATTCTTCAGACTCCATGCAACTCTCTGTATTCGTACAAAATTTGCACTTCGTTTGTGAATCCACCGTCCAGAACGATCGAAACCTATCCGCTCGTGGTCGATGATTTCCGCGCTGGTCGTCTGGTTCATCTGTCTGAAGACTGCTGCACTCCGGCACCTTAGACATTGGCTGCCCAGCCTGCCATTGATCCTCGCGTAATCTCGCGTCCTGTATCACGGGTTTCTGTTGCTGGGTTGTGCGACAACGGGCGATCAGACCACCGCGATCTTGAGCGGTCAAAGCTTCGATCCCGGCTGGGCCGAAATGGATTGTCTGTCTGATGAAACTTTGACAGTCGCCCATTTAGTCGGGGGGCTGCGATCCTTTTCGCTATCGTTAAACTCGATATCGGCTCATCATGCTGGACCGGTATGACGCGGGAACAAACCCATATAACAACAGCAATAAAAGAGGATGTCGCGGCACTCCGAGGCCCGGTAAACTGGCAGTGCCTAAAGAAGGCAGGGAGATTCCCTTTTCGGTGAGACAGACGCCCGCGGGATCCGCCATGCGTGGCGCTCGGTTATGGCCGTCAGAAGCTAATTGAAGGAAGCAAGAATGAAATCGTCTTCGATCCGCCTCGGCGTCGATATTGGCGGAACCTTTACCGACGTGGTGCTGGAAAAGCACGGCAAGTCGTTTTCCACAAAGGTTCTGACCACCTATACCGCGCCCGAAAATGCGATCATCGATGGGATGCATCAGGTCTGTGCCAAGGCTGGCATTGCGCCAGGCGAAATCGAACAGATCATTCACGGCACAACGCTGGCCACCAACGCTTTGATCGAGCGCAGGGGCGCCAAGACGGCAATGATCACAACGCAAGGCTTTCGCGATGTCATCGAAATGCGCACAGAAAGCCGGTTTGAACAATATGATCTAAACCTCAATCTGCCAGAGCCTCTGCTACCCCGTCAGATGCGCTTCACTGTTCCCGGGCGCGTGAATGCAAAGGGTGAAATACTGGTCGATCTGGACCGCACAGAGGTTGAAGCAGTGGTCTACAAGATTGCGCAAGCCGGGTTTGAAAGCGTTGCGGTCGGGCTGATCCATTCCTATCTCAACCCAACACATGAAGAATTGGTGCGCGATGTCTTGGAAGAAAAGCTGCCTGATGTGTCCGTATCGATTTCCTCCGAAGTCTCACCGCAGATGCGCGAGTATGAGCGGTTCAATACCGTCGTCGCAAACGCATATATAAAGCCGTTGATGGCGTCTTATCTTGGCCGCCTTGAAGACCGACTGCGCGAAAAGGGCGTGACATGTCGCATCTTTCTAATGCATTCCGGCGGCGGCATTATTTCGATCCAGAATGCGGCCGACTTTCCCGTGCGCTTGGTTGAATCAGGTCCTGCGGGCGGGGCGGTTTTTGCGGCAAATGTCGCGGCACGTTACGGCCTGGATAAGGTTCTGTCTTTCGACATGGGTGGCACGACGGCCAAAATTTGCCTGATAAAGAACCAAACCCCCAAGACCGCCCGCGTGTTTGAAGTTGCACGGACCTATCGGTTCAAAAAAGGGTCCGGCATGCCGATTTCGATCCCTGTAATTGACATGGTGGAGATCGGTGCGGGCGGCGGGTCGCTGGCCCATGTGGATGCGATGCGCCAAATCCGCGTGGGACCGGAAAGTGCAGGGTCTGAACCTGGCCCGGCCTGCTATGGTCGCGGCGGCGAACGGCCCGGGGTGACTGATGCCGATTTGGTGTTGGGCAAGCTCGATCCCGAAAGTTTCGCCGGCGGTTCGATCAAACTGCACCCTGACAATGCGCAAGAGGCTCTGGCCAACCACATTGGCAGAACGCTTGATATGGAAGCCAGTGAAGCTGCTTTTGGCGTCGCCGAAGTGGTCGATGAAAACATGGCCAATGCCGCGCGCGTGCATGCCGTGGAAAACGGTGAAGACTTGTCTGAGTACACGATGATCGCTTTTGGCGGTGCGGCTCCGCTGCATGCGGGCCGTTTGTGCGAGAAGCTGGGTGTTGAACGCCTTTTGGTCCCACCGGGGGCGGGCGTCGGCTCTGCTATCGGGTTTCTGCGTGCGCCGTTCAGTTTTGAGGCCAACCGGTCCGTCTATATGAAGCTCAGCGATTTTGACGGCCGTAAGATCAAATCCTTGTTGTCGGTCCTGAAAACTGAGGCAACCAGCTTCGTACGCACCTGCGATGAGATCAGCCCTATCCTGTCTGAATTCAAAGTCTACATGCGCTATTCTGGGCAGGGCTGGGAAATTCCGATTGATCTCACCGAAGAACAGGCGATGAACCCTGATGCGGCTACATTTGAGGCGCGGTTTGAAGAAGATTATACCAAGCTTTTTGGCCGACCTGTTGAAGGTATGGACATCGAAATCACTGTTTGGTCCGTAAACGCGACAACGCCACCGGAAAAGGTTGCGGGTGTCAACGCTATTGACGGGGAAGCGGCTGCCAAGGCTGCGGGTCAGCGACCGCTCTTTGATGCGGCAATGGCCCAATATCTCGACGCGGATATCGTAAACCGGTTTGACATGTCATCAGGCGAGCGGGCGACAGGTCCAGTGGCGATTGTCGAGGACGAAACCACAATCATTGTGCCTGCCAGCCGGGATGCGATTCGTCAGCCTGACGGCTGCATTGATGTTGTGATGAAAGGGTAGATCATGGCTCAGAAACCTTCAAATGTTGCTTATCAGGTCATGTGGAACCGCCTGATTTCAGTTGTTGAGGAGCAGGCGCAGGCGCTCGTGCGCACGGCTTTCTCAACATCTGTGCGCGAGGCAGGTGACCTGTCTGCCGGGGTTTATGACACACAAGGCAATATGCTGGCGCAGGCTGTGACGGGCACACCGGGCCATGTGAACGCGATGGCCGATGCTGTGGCGCATTTTATCCGGCGCATCGGTCGCCAGAACATCTTGGAAGGTGACGTATACATTACCAATGACCCGTGGGAGGCCACTGGGCATCTGCATGACATCACCATGGTCACGCCCTCTTTCCATAAAGGCGTCTTGGTCGGCTTTTTCGCCTGCACGGCTCATATCGTGGATATTGGCGGACGCGGCTTTGGGGCTGACGCGCAAAGCGTCTACGAAGAAGGTCTCTATATCCCGATCATGAAGTTTGCTGATAGGGGCGAAGTAGACAAAACCCTTGTCCGCATCATTCGTGGCAACGTGCGTGAGCCGGATCAGTTGATCGGCGACATCTATGCGTTGGCCACCTGTAACGAGATCGGCCACCGCCGCTTGGTCGACATGATGGGAGAATTCGACCTCGACCATCTGGATGGCATTGCAGAATTCATCCTTGATAACTCTCGCCGTGCGACGATTGAACGAATTGCAGCCTTGCCGCAACAAACAGCAGAAGGTGAAATGACGATGGACGGGTTTGAAAAGCCGATCACGTTGATGGTAAAAGTCAGTGTCGAAGGCGATAAGATCGTGTCCGATTTCACCGGGTCGTCTGGCGTTGATAAGAAAGGGATCAACTGCCCATTGGTATATGCCAAAGCCTATGCCTGTTACGCGCTGAAAGTCGCCATTGCGCCTGAGATTCCCAACAATGCTGCCAGCCTCGCTCCGTTTGAAATCACAGCGCCTGAAAACACCATTGTCAACGCGTTGCACCCTGCACCCGTAGCTTTGCGCCATATCGTGGGGCATTTCGTGCCAGATGCGGTTTATGACGCATTTGACAAGATCGTGCCGGGTCTCGTCCCCGCCGAAGGTGCGGGCTGTTTGTGTAATTTCCAAGTCTCATTGCGGCCGCGCACGGATGCGCCCGCGCCCGCGGATGCCCATCGGTCAGAGGTGCTGACCTTCAATTCTGGTGGATCCGGCGCGCGGCCCGAGCATGACGGATTGAACGCAACGGCATTCCCATCCGGCGTGATGACCATGCCGATAGAGGCGACCGAACATGCCGGCCCGGTCATCATCTGGCGCAAGGAACTGCGCCCCGACAGTGGCGGCGCGGGCAAGACACGGGGTGGGCTTGGTCAATACATGGAGGTCGGCGCGCAAGAGGGACATGAATTCGACATACAAGCCATGTTCGACCGGGGCGCACATCCCGCACGCGGGCGGCGCGGTGGTCAGAACGGCGCGCATACGACCATCATGCGCAGCGACGGGGCAGCGATGCACGTCAAAGGCAAGCAATTCGTTCCTCATGGCGAACGCGTTATCATGGCTTTTCCGGGTGGTGCGGGCTACGGCGAACCAAGCGAACGACCCATGGAACTGGTCAAACGGGACCTTGCGCGCGGCTACATTTCGGCAGAAACGGCCGCGAAAGTCTACGGATTGTCTGCCTCAGAAATCGCAGGTGTCGAAGCCGCAATAGCGAAGGGAGACCCATCGTGAACGTGCAAGCGCCGCGTCCTTCGAGCTATGCAGGTCTTTGTAAAAACCGACGTTGAAATCGCGCGATTGCATGTATCTTGCGCAATGCTAATAGGCCCCGGCCCTCGGGAATGCGCGAACAGGTTCTAGGGCCGGGGCCGTGCACGCCGGGGTGATAGCTCCTCCTATGCACAATCCCCCCAGCAATTTCTGTGCCTGCTTCATTCGCCTCCACCGAGGCCATGGACATATGCTGCTACGGCGTTGACGTCAGAGGCGTTGAGGCGTTGGCCCCAAGCTGGCATCACGCCGTAGCGGGCATAGGTGATGGTTTCGCGCAGCGTGTCAGCATCGCCACCGTATAGCCAGATTGCGTCTGTCAGGTTGGGCGCGCCCTGCACGGGGTCGCCCTTCCCGGTGTCGCCATGGCAAGCAGCGCAATTGTCAGTGAAGGTGACGGCCCCGGCCTCAGCGAGTGTCGCGTCATGATCTTGACCGGAGAGTTGCAGCACGTAATGCACAGCACCTTCGATCTCCTCCTCTTCCATAAACTCGCCATAGGCGGGCATTTCAGAATAATGCGCATCATCGTCCGTCGTGTTTCTGATGCCGTGGCGGACGGTAAAGGCAATTTCGTCAATTGAGCCACCCCAGAGCCAGTCATCATCCAGAAGGTTCGGGTAGCCCACAGCCCCCGCCGCGCCCGAGCCGTGGCACTGTGAGCAATGCGCGCGGAAGACGGCCGCGCCGTTGGCGATAGCGAAACGCTGCAGGTCCGGATTGTCGGAAAGGTTTGCCAGCTCGACATTCGCGAGTGCGGTCTTGATCTCGGCATTCTGAAGCTCGAAACGCTCGATTTCTGCAGCGACCTCGCCGCGCGTTGAATAGCCCAGCAAGCCGCTTGTGGCGCCGGTGATCATGGGCCACGCGGGGAAAGCGATGGTATAGCCGATGCCCCAAATGATCGTCAGGTAGAAGCACCATAACCACCAGCGCGGCAAGGGGTTGTTAAGCTCCTTGATGCCGTCCCATTCGTGACCGGTGGTGTCGACACCAGTTTCCTTGTCAATTTCGTTCTGGCTCATGCGATAGGCTCCTGATCGAAGTTGAAGGCGCTTTTGCAGGCGCAGTCAGGGCAACTTTTGATGCAGGGCAATTTGGCCTTTGCCGGTTTCAGTTCTTCATTGCGAAACGGAATGTTGGCGGTGTCGTCATGGATGGCGCGGCTGCCGGGGCGGAAAGCCCAGACAATCGTGCCCAGAAAGAACAGTGTCATCAAAAGCAGAACCCAGCTATCGGCGAGCTCGCGCAGGAAGGAATAGGTTTCCATGATGTGTCTCCTTTTAACGGCTTGCGTCAGGTGTGAAGGTGGAGAAGTCGACCAACGTGCCGAGCATCTGCAGATAAGCGACAAGCGCATCCATCTCGGTGATGCCGGGTTGGCTATCGAAATTGCTGACGACTGCGCCGGGGTAGCGTTCCAGCATTTCTTCCCAATCGGCATCCGGGTCGGCCTGTACCTCGAAATCGGCGCGCGCGTTTTCGATCATCTCGTCGGTATAGGGCACGCCGACCATGCGGTGCGTTTCCAGCAAGTCTTGCACGTATTCGCCGTCGATCTCTGTGCGGCCTAGGAAGGCGTATTTCGGCATGATCGATTCCGGCACGACCGATTGCGGGTCGTTAAGGTGATCGACATGCCATGCGTCAGAATATCGCCCGCCAACACGCGCCACATCGGGGCCGGTCCGTTTTGACCCCCATTGGTGTGGGTGATCATACATCGATTCCGCAGCCAGCGAGTAATGCCCGTAGCGTTCCACCTCGTCGCGCATTGGCCTGATCATCTGGGAGTGGCAGACATAGCAGCCCTCCCGGATGTATATGTCGCGTCCGGTCAGCTCGAGCGGGGAGTAGGGGCGCATACCTTCCACATCCTCAATCGTGTTCTCCAGATAGAAGAGCGGTGCGATTTCAACGATCCCGCCCACTGTGACGACCGCGAAGGAGGCTACGAGCAGCAAAGTCGGGCTGCGTTCGAGGATCGTGTGTTTGTTGAGAATACCCATCTGTTATTCCCTTCTTATTCAGCCGGCACAGCGGCGGCGTTGACGGGTACGGTGACATGGCTGCCACCCCGAATGGTTTTCCACATGTTCCAGACCATGATCAGCGCACCGGAGAGGTAGAGCACCCCGCCCAAGCCGCGGACCACATACATTGGGAACTTGGCGGCGACCGTGTCGGCGAAGGAGTTCACGAGGAAGCCTTGCGCATCGACTTCGCGCCACATCAGGCCCTCCATAATGCCGGTGACCCACATGGAGGCCGCGTAGAGCACGATGCCGATTGTCGCGAGCCAGAAGTGCCAGTTGATGGCCGATTGCGAGTACATCTGCGCCTTGCCCCATAGCCTTGGCGTTAGGAAGTAGAGCACGGAGAAGGTGATCATGCCGTTCCAGCCCAAAGCTCCGGAATGCACGTGGCCAATCGTCCAGTCCGTATAATGGCTGAGCGAGTTGACAGCGCGGATCGACATCATCGGGCCTTCAAACGTGGACATGCCGTAGAAAGCGAGGCTGACGACCATCATGCGGATGATCGGATCAGTGCGCAGCTTGTCCCATGCGCCTTGCAGCGTCATCAGGCCGTTGATCATGCCGCCCCAGCTTGGCATCCACAAGATGATGGAGAAGACCATGCCCAGTGTCGCCGCCCAGTCTGGCAAAGCAGTGTAGTGCAAATGGTGCGGACCTGCCCAGATATAGAGGAAGGTCAGTGCCCAGAAGTGAATAATCGACAGTTTGTAGCTGTAGACCGGACGGCCCGCCTGTTTGGGCACAAAGTAGTACATCATCCCCAGGAACCCTGCGGTCAGGAAGAAGCCCACCGCATTATGGCCGTACCACCATTGAGTCATGGCATCTTGCACACCCGAGAAGAGTTGCACCGATTTTGAACCCCAGATCGAGACCGGGATCGAGATGTTATTGACGATATTCAGCATCGCGACGGTGACGATGAAGCTGAGAAGGAACCAGTTGGCCACGTAGATATGTTTCTCGCGGCGGATGAAGATCGTGCCGAGATAGACGGCAAGGAAGGCCACCCAAACGATGGTCAGCCAGATATCGACATACCATTCTGGCTCTGCATATTCCTTGGATTGTGTGGCGCCCAGCAGGTAGCCCGTGGCGGCCAGCACGATGAACAGCTGATAGCCCCAAAAGACGAACCAACCCAGATTGCCACCCCAAAGCCGCGCGCCGCATGTGCGTTGCACGATGTAGAAGGATGAAATGATCAGCGCGTTGCCCCCGAATGCAAAGATTACGGCGGAGGTGTGCAAGGGTCGTAGCCGTCCGAAATTTGCGAAGGGTTGCGCACAGTCGAAATTCAACGCCGGGAAGGCCAGCTGGAACGCGATGACAACGCCCACGAGGAACCCGATAACACCCCAGAACCCGGTTGCGATGACGCCTGCGCGGATGACTCCGTCGAAGTAACCGCTCGTGTCGACGGTCTCGACAGGTTCATCGGTATTGCGCAGAACCCACAGAAAAAGCCCGCCAGCGACGGCCATAATGAGGACTGCGTGTACCTGATAGGCGAGGTCTCGCCCCCAGCTCGCCGCCAAAGCGGCAAACAGAAAGACCAAACCAAGTATCACGAGCTTTAGGTAATTCAGCATTCCCAACTTCCCTTTTTCGCGGACTCACGCCCTTGGCGCGACCTGTTCGACTTGGGTTATTGCAGCGCGGAGTTGCCCCGGCTTTGATCTGTGTCAATTACGCGTGTGGCATGATTTCTCAGTGTGAAGGCAACGGTCACGAAAGGTCGAGCCGACCCGCAAGGGCATCATTGGAGGACGCGCTATGAGTTTCAAATCTGTCTCGACCGTTGTCGTCGGCTCGCTGGAGGCGCAGGGGGCTTTCGAATACGCCATCTCCGCTGCGCGGCATTGGGGCGCGCATTTGCATGTCTTGTGTGCGGGTGTCGATACGGCGGATCCGGGTTTCTACTACGCAGGCGCGCAAGCGATTGCGGTTCAGCACAATCTGGAGCAGGCGCAGGCTGATGTCGCGCAAGTGGGCGCGCAAGTGAAGGCGCGGTTGGCATGTGAGGACATCACATGGGATGTTGAAGTTGTGACGATGATGGCCAACTGCTTGGAGCCATTCCTGACCAATCACATGCGGTATTTTGACTTGGCAATTTTGCCGCTTCCCGATGGGCGCGGGCGCTGGGTGATCAAGACAACAGTGTTCGAAGCGTGTCTTTTTGGCGCTGAAATACCCGTGCTGGTCGTTCCGGATCGAGGGGCACAACCCGCTCCGGCCTCACGCGTATTGCTTGGATGGGATGACAGCGCCGAGGCTTTACGCGCCGCGCGCGCGTCGGTGCCGTTGACCAGCACGGTCGATGTGACGGAGATCTGTATCATCGCGCCATCGCGATTGAGTGCGGATCGGTCCGATCCTGGCGGGCGATTGGCGCAAATGCTTGTGCGGTCCGGTGCAAGCGTGGAAATCCGCGTGGCTGCGCGGCTGCATTCAGATATTGCAGATCAGCTGTTGCAACGTGCTTCAGAAACAGGCGCAGAGTTGATTGTTATGGGGGCCTATGGGCATTCGCGATTGCGCGAAGCGATCATAGGTGGCGTAACGCGATCGATGCTGTGCAAAACCAGTATACCGGTCTTGATGGCGCATTAAGGAAAGAGGTCAGGCCTCGCCTGCTTCTGCGCGCAAGGCCTCCACGTCGGGGATGAGGACCACGCGTTTGCCTTCAAGTCTGATCAGCCCAGCGCTTTTGAGTTTGGAGAATTGCCGGCTGACAGTCTCCAGAGTTAGTCCCAGATAGTCCGACATGGCTTCGCGGGTGAGCGGAAGTTCGATTCTCTGCTCATTCGCAATTGGAAAAGCATCGGGTGCTTCCGTGCGGCGCTGGATAAGCAGCAAAAGGCTTGCGATTTTCTCTTTGGCGGTCTTGCGCCCCAAAAGGAACATCCAGTCACGCGCAGCATCCAGCTCATCGAGGGCCATGACGAGCATGCGTTGCGAGATATGGGGCGTCTCTTCTACGAGCCGTTCGAATTGCTTCCGGCGGAAACAGCACAGTGTCACATCTGTGACGGCAGTGACGTCAAATGCAGCCTCATCCCGACCGGGTCTGCCAATGAAATCCGAGGGAAGAAGCAAGCCTACCGTCTGTTTGCGGCCGTCTTCGGTCATCCGTTCCATCGTCGCGGTTCCGGAGACGACGGACGCCACGAACTCCATCCGGTCGCCGCCCCACATGATCGGTTGGCCTGCCTCATAGCTGCGGTAGTATTTTATAGCTTCGAGTTCCCGCAGCTCTTGCGCATTGCAGCTTGCGCAGACAGCGCGATGCCGGATCGGGCAGGAATCGCAATTCTTAACTGGCGCTGCAACATTCATATCGGTCTGGTTCCCTAGGGCAGGCCAATGGCGAATTGTCGATGCCCATCTTTAACATAGGGGATTGGCAGGACGTTACAACAGTACCGCTGCCGCAGCTATTCCTATGATGCATTGACGCCAAAGCACTGCGTTTTGAGGATTGCGCTGATCTCGGTAAAGGTCCCTGCGAGAGGGTTGGATTCGCGCCAAGCCAGACCAACGCTGCGTTTTGGGGCGGGATCTTTGAACCGGGACACTGAAATCTTGCCCGAGCGGGTTTCAAGGGGCAATGCCATCTCCGGGATGACGGTGATGCCGATACCCGCTTCAACCATTTGAACGAGCGTCGAGAGCGAACTTGCTTCCATGAATTCATGAAGTTTGCGTTCGTTCAGATTGCAAAAGGAGATCGCTTGTTCGCGAAAGCAATGGCCTTCTTCCAGCAGCAGAAGCTTCATTTTGATCAGGTCTTTCGGATGTGGGACCGGTTCGTTTGCGGCTTCGATCCGCCGGACAAGAACAAACTCTTCATCGAAGAGCTTCAGTTCTTCAAGGCTGGGCTCATTGAGCGGCAAAGCGACCAAAGCGATATCCAATTGCGACTGTGCTAACCCGTCAATCAATTGCGGGGTTATGGCTTCGCGCGGTCGCATGACAAGACCGGGATAGGCCGTCCCAAGGGTTTTGACGATCTGAGGAAGGACATAAGGTGCAATGGTTGGAATGATGCCGAAGCGTAGATCACCGGCGAAGGTCTCGCGCGACGCTTTTATGAAGTCTCCGAAATCCTGCACGGAGTTCAGGATATCACGGGCTCGCTCCACGGCCTGTTCGCCCAAAGGCGTCAGGGCGACGCGACGGGCGCTGCGTTCGATCAGTTTCTCGCCGATGAGCGCTTCAAGCTCTTTGATCTGTTGCGACAATGCCGGTTGCGAAATGAAACACTTCGCCGCGGCGTTCCCGAAATGACCGCAGTCTGCAACTGCCACGAGATATCGCAAGTGCTTCATGGTGAGACCAATCATTAGAAAATCCTATCAAAGGTAAAGGTATTTAATATTATCACTTATCGCGCGTGCAGTGTAGAACAATTCTAGATTCCTTATCATGGGCGTCCGCCCGGTAAGTCAGCAACTGACATTTGTCACACAGCAAGCGGAGAAAAAGATGGACGGAGCAAAAGTAAATACAGGCGGCGGCTGCCCGATTGCACATGGTGCGAACAGCTCAATCGCCAAACCGGTTCAAAGCTGGTGGCCCGAAACTCTCAACCTTGACATCTTGCACCAAAAGGGCGCGCCCGTTGATCCGATGGATACGGGCTTCAGCTACCGCGAGGCTTTGAAAACTCTCGATTACGATGCGCTGATGGCAGATATGCATGCGTTGATGACAGATAGTCAGGATTGGTGGCCTGCGGATTGGGGGCACTACGGTGGTTTGATGATCCGTCTGGCGTGGCACTCGGCAGGATCGTACCGGATGGCGGACGGTCGCGGCGGTGGCGGTGCGGGCAATATCCGTTTCGCGCCTTTGAACTCCTGGCCCGACAATGCGAGCCTCGATAAAGCACGCCGCCTACTTTGGCCGATCAAGAAGAAATACGGCAACAAGATCAGCTGGGCCGATTTGATCCTGCTGTCCGGGACGATTGCCTATCAGTCCATGGGTATGAAAATCTACGGCTTCGCCTTTGGTCGCGAAGACATCTGGGGCCCAGAGATCGACACCTATTGGGGCTCTGAGAACGAATGGCTGGCACCGAGCGAAAACCGTTACGATGACCTCGATGACGCTGCGACGCTGCAAAACCCGCTCGCGGCTGTGCATATGGGTCTGATCTATGTGAATCCGGAAGGCGTGAACGGGAATCCGGATCCGGCCCGAACAGCGAACCATATCCGCGAAACCTTCGCGCGCATGGCGATGGATGACGAAGAGACGGCGGCGTTGACCTGTGGTGGTCATACTGTCGGCAAAGCCCACGGTACAGGTGTTGGCGATGAAATCGGCGCAGAGCCCGAAGGCGCAGGGCTTGAAGCGCAAGGTTTCGGCTGGGCCAACCCGCGCCACGATGGCAAGGCGAGCCAGGCTTGGACCTCGGGCATCGAAGGGGCCTGGACCAAAGACCCGACCACATTCGACATGGGCTATTTTGAAATGCTGTTCGGCCATGAGTGGGAGTTGACCAAAGGCCCCGGTGGGGCATGGCAATGGAAGCCGGTCGAGATCAAAGAAGAAGACATGCCGGTTGATGCAACGGACGGCTCCACGCCTACGCAGCCATTGATGACTGATGCCGACATGGCGATGAAAGTCGACCCTGTCTACAACGAGATTTGCCAGAAATTCATGGCTGATCCCGACTATTTCGAAGAGACCTTTGCGCGTGCATGGTTCAAGCTGACCCATCGCGACATGGGCCCGAAAGCGAACTATCTCGGGCCAATCGTGCCGTCTGAAGACCTGATCTGGCAGGACCCGGTGCCTGCAGGCGCAACCGGCTATGATGTGTCAGCGGTCAAGGCAAAGATCGTGGCGACAGGAATCGCGGCCTCTGATCTGATTGCCACTGCTTGGGACAGTGCGCGCACCTATCGCGGCTCTGACAAGCGTGGCGGTGCAAATGGCGCGCGGATACGTCTTGAACCTCAACGCAGCTGGGCGGGCAATGAGCCCGAACGTCTAGAGCGGGTCTTGGCCGCATTGGAGCCCATCGCGTCGGAAACTGGCGCGTCGGTTGCAGATGTGATCGTGCTTGCGGGCAGTGTCGGTCTGGAGCAATCCATGGGGGATGCGTCCGTTGATGTGCCATTCGTGCCAGGCCGCGGTGACGCGACGGATGAGATGACGGATGCACCTTCGTTCGACGTGCTTGAGCCACTCGCAGACGGGTTCCGTAACTGGCAAAAAGAAGACTACGCTGTCAGCCCGGAGCAATTGATGCTGGACCGTGCTCAGCTGATGGGGCTGACCGCCAGTGAGATGACCGTCCTGGTGGGTGGCCTGCGCGTGTTAGGTGTCAACCATGCTGGCACCGCGCATGGTGTCTTCACAGATACTGTCGGCACGTTGTCCAACGATTTCTTCGTGAACCTGACCGACATGGCCAATAGCTGGCACCCGATTGATGACGGCACCTATGAGTTGCGGGACCGGGCCACGGGCGATGTGAAATGGACGGCGACCAGTGCTGATCTGGTGTTCGGCTCCAACTCCATCTTGCGGGCCTATGCTGAAGTCTATGCGCAAGACGACAATAAAGAGAAGTTCACCCGTGACTTCGTGGCGGCGTGGGCGAAAGTCATGAATGCTGACCGGTTTGATCTGCTGGCCTGACCCTCTTTCTACATCACCTACACGGGCGGCCTTAGGGCCGCTCGTTTCATGTGGGGGGTAAGGATCCACGAGAATCTAACGCTGTGGCAAAAAATACGTAATACGCCTTTTCGGCGGCGTTTCCTTTAGACCATTTCAACAGAAGCCGGCTTAGTTGAAGCTTGCGGCCTCCAGAATTGGAGACCAGAAACCGGGGTCGAAATGCATATCTTTAGGGCGTGTCACAACTTCTGTTCCGCTTTTCTCCGCCTCGCGGAGCAGCGCGTTGGCTTCGTCCTGAGTGTAGCCAGTGATGAAGATAGGCTCAACGACGCTTGCAGCCGCAAACCCCTCTCGCGGCGCGAGATTGGCATGATAGGGAGCCACGATCAGCGTACCAGGGCGCGCCGTTTCAATTACTCTGTTTTCAAGTTCTTGAAGCAACTCATCCTTGTAAAGCGGGCGGTAGAAGTAGACGACATCATACTGCGCATAACCATCAAATGTCAGACCATCCGCATGGAAAATCCGGCTGTCCAACGTACCCGTCATTTGCAACGTTTTCTGACCTGCTACGACATAGTCCTCGTCATATTCCAAGCCGTCGCATTGCGCGAAATACAGGCTGGCCGCAATCACTTTGCTGCCCCCGCCGCATCCCACGTCAAGAAACCTTGCACCCTGCGTCCGGCCGAGGACCAACAGGATCCTGTAGGCTGCACGCATCAGGTCTTCGAAGGATTTGATCGGAAGTGCGATATCTGCAAAGCAGCCGTGATCGACAGAGCTTTGCAATTGTGTGTTCGGATTGGCCAGCGCGTGGACAGCATCGCCGAGCAATTTCAGCATGGCGTCGCGATCATTGGGCGGCGTATGCAGGTGCAACTCGGTCTTGGCGGGGTCGGCGTGACGTGCCACCAACGCCGCCATATCCTCCCAAATGCGAAGCCGCTGCGTCAGCACTTTGCCTTCGCGCACGCGCCGTTGCTGTTCAGCAAAGGCTTGCCTGCTCAATTCGGTGCGCGGCAGACGGTCTATCTTCCGCAACCTCCGGTTCAAGGAATTTAACCGTGCGCGATTGCTATCAATCATTGACCAAAGGCGCCGGACCTCAGTTGCGTCTCGTTCGGAAGGCATCTTTTGCATCTCTGCAGCAAGGTGCAGAGCGGTTTCATGCAGCTCCCGCTGCAGAGCCATTGCTTCTTGGTAAGCCACACATGTCCCCTCGCGCCGCGTCTAAAGTTTGCCTTCGTCGATCCATTTCTCGACCAGATCACGGCTCACCTCGAAATGCATCGAGTCTTCGCGCGAAAAGCCCGCGCCCCAGTACCAGCCCTCATTGCGGAAGAAATCCGCAAGGATCGTCAAGCCAAGCTGGGTTTTCCCGTCGCCCAACCTGTCCAGATGGCCGTCAATGTTCAGATCAAGCGAGAGGCCAAACGCATGCGTAGATGTTCGGCCCGGCGCGCCGCGAATGTGGCGCACGCACAGCGCACCAGCCGTGTTGATCCGCGCATAAAGGTCCGGATCGGTCTCTTTGATCTTGTCAAAGACGCGGGACAGAGAATCAATCGCGGGCTGCAGCATGCGCACGCGGATCGGGCCAACTTCAGTCGTTACAAGCTTGTCGGCCAGCCGCTTGTTGGTCATGCCCTGACATTTGCTTGTCAGATTGGCACGCGGTTTGCCAAATACGCTTTCAAGATAGCTGGGCGAGGCGATGCGAATGCCTTTGTTGACGTTGCGCCGGTTCGCGATGAGAACAACCTGCGCATAGGCGTCGATGATCTGATTGGGCCTGTCGCGGGGGATGATGCCGCCGCCGGTGCCCGGCTCGGGCGCTGTACTGGTCGGCGCAGTGCGCAGGCTCGCGACACGGTTGATCTCCTTCTGGAGGGTCTCCACCTGCTCTTTCAGCGCGTCGACCTGGCTACGCAAGCCTTCAATTTCAATGCGCGCGCCGCTGTCAATCGCAGGTGCTGCAAACTCTGCGTCACCATCCGACGCATAGCGGATGGGTTGGTCTTCGCGCAGACCGATGAATATCAAGATACCAAGGCCAATAACGACAACCGCCATAATTCCGATAATGATAGGAATAAGTCGATTTTCCATGAGGTTCTGGTCCGAGATAAACAATGGCGTGACACTGGAATACTGTTCTATCCAAGTCAACAAACAGGTGTATCATACCCCACGCAATTCCTTGTTCCAAAGGCAACGCTGGTGTAGCTTTCCGTAACCCTACAGATAGAGGTCTGAGATGTTTAAGCATGTAATTTTGGGATTGAGCCTTTCGATTGGCGCCGCCGCACTGATGCCGCAGGTCAGCATCGCGCAAACTGCGGAACTGACAGCAGAAGAGATTGCGGAACGGTTGAAGAACCAAAAGACCCGCGGTCTGGTTCTGGCCCCGTCCAACAAGACGGAGACGACCAGCACCAATGAGGCGGTCGAGACGGAAACACTGGCGCAGCAAAACTACGTTGAACTCGCCCCTGATGAGCAAGTCAGCGTACAGATCAGCTTTGATTTTGACAGCTCAGCATTGCGTCCGGATCAAAAGCCAAAGCTGGCAACGCTATGTCAGGTAATCCAGACCGTTGATGTCGAGGTGTTCCGCATCGTCGGCCACACGGATTCCAGTGGTTCAGCGAGCTACAACGAGCGTCTGTCGCTCTTGCGCGCGCAAGAAGTGAAGCGCCATCTTGAAGGCGATTGTGGCATTGCACCGAACCGGCTTGAAGCGGTCGGTGTAGGCGAAGCCTTCCCGCTGGACAAACAGGACCCACGTGGTGACGTGAACCGTCGTGTCGAATTCCAAGCGTTGAGCTAACCCGGTGCTGAGCCGCTGCAACTCTAAGGTAAGTCATTGAGCACGAATACATCCGGCGACATTTTCCAACCGGATGATGTCCTCAACAATACCTACAAGATCGAAGCGATTTTGGGCCGGGGCGGGACCTCGGAAGTTTACAAAGCCCGGTCGGAAATTTCCGGCCGGGTTATGGCCATCAAGGCGTTGCGGGCGGAGTTCGCCTCCAACGAAGATTTCCTGGCGCTGATGACGCGGGAAGAGGACATTCGTGATGTCCGTCATGATGCGATTGTCCGCTACTTCGACACGCAGCGCATGCCCAACGGTGTGGTCTATCTGGTGATGGAACATGTCGACGGGCCGGGTCTGGACCAGAAACTGAAGTCGGGCGGCATGCCCGCAAGTGATCTGCTGGTCGTGGGCCAACGTGTCTGCGAAGGGCTGATTGCTGCACATTCGCGCAATATCGTGCACCGCGACCTCTCCCCCGACAATATTATTTTGAGGGATGACAAGCCAAGCGACGCGGTCATCATCGATTTTGGGATCGCGAAAGATACCAATCCCGGTGCGGAAACAATCGTTGGCAATGAGTTTGCTGGTAAATACGCCTATGCCGCGCCGGAGCAGTTGAGCGGGCAGACAGATCCGCGCTCTGACATCTATTCGCTTGGTGCGCTTTTGCTATCGACGTTTCGCGGTGCGAAGCCGGATATCGGCAACAACCCGATGGAGGTTGTACAGAAAAAATCCGAGCCGCTGGACCTGTCTGGCGTGCCAGACCCGCTGGCCCGGCTGATTGCGAAAATGGCGCATCCGGACCCCGCGAAGCGCTTTCAAACGGCGCAAGAGCTGCTGGCAGGGTTCAAAAATCCGGATAGTGTTGAGGCTATCGAAGACGACATTGACCCCGTTGCTGCCTTGTTGAACGACAGTGACGATGCAACGGTGATCAAACCTGCCGCGAAACCGAAGTCGGAGGCTGCGACACCCGCCGTCAAGAAGGAAAAGAGCGGCGGCGGTATACTGCTGCCGATTTTAGGCGTTGTCCTGCTCGGTGGCTTGGGGGCGGGTGCCTATTTCGGTGGATTTCTTGATGCGGGCTATCCGAAGGCGGACCCTTTCACCTTCAGCGTCGAGAAGTCCTTTGACGGTCAAGTTGTGGCGGAAGGCAATTTGCCATCGCCTGAGGTAGAGACCGCTTTGAATACGACGATGGATCAGGTGGGTGGCGTGTCGCAGGTCACGCTATCCAGTGGCGATATCGCGGATGGCTGGGGTGCAGGTGTGCTGGAGGCATTGGATATTGCACTGCCAATGGATGAGTTTGCTGTGTCTGTGAACGGGAATACAATGTCTGTGACGGGGCTTGCGAACTCGTTCCGTCAGCTTGATGAGGTGATGGCCGCCTATGAGCAAGGTGTGCCGGGAGCTTTTGATCTCAACATTGATATCGGGCTCGGGCCGCGGTTCCTGAGCGCCGATCAGCTTTTGCCGATCTTAGGGGCCAATTCGGACTGCGGACCGTTGCAGCTGCAAAGCCCGCCGCCGATTGGGTATGGATTTCAGGATCAGATTATTGTGACGGGGCGGTTTGCCTCGGAAAATACCCGCGCAAATCTGGCCGGTGACATTGGCGTTGTCGCTGGTGAGAGGCCGGTGCGCATTGAGGCGGAAATTCTGAACGAGAGCCTGTGCCGGATCGACGGCATTTTGCCCAACGCCGCGCCCGGCGGCTTTGATGTGCGCATGGGGCACGGCAATCGTGTCGGGGAGAATTACTCAGGCGTCTACAAAGTTGGTGAGAACCCGACAATTGACATCAAGCTGCCGGAAGGGAAAACGGATGGCTACCTTTGGGTCAGTGTCGTGGATGTGCAAGGCATTGTGTTCCATCTTCTACCCAACAGGGGCCGGCCGGATAACGCATTGGTGACGCTTCAAGAGGAGGCAGAGGATGGTTATCTGCGCGTAGCCTTCGGTTTGGATGAAGCAAATGGGCGTCTGGCGTTTGAAGTTGACGACTCGGTTCTTGGCAAATCCAAGGTATTAGTTCTGCATTCTGACGGCGCATTGTTTGATGAGATGCGCCCTACATCGGAAAGCGCGGCGAGCTATGCGGAGGCGCTGATCGATGCGCGCAATACAATGGGCTTCTTCGTGGACTCGCTTGATTCAGCCTTGTTGACGACAACGCGCTAAGCGGGCTGTCAAATCACGTCAATCACAATGATGGAGATGTTGTCGGCACCGCCGCCATCCAGCGCCAGCTGTTGCAGAGTATCGGCCACAGTCTCAATGGGCTCTTTGCTCAGGATGCGGCGCAGCATATCGAATGTGGCGTATTTGGTGAGCCCGTCAGAGCAGAGCAGGAAGCGATCACCGGGCAAGATTTCGCCGCGCACCTTGTCCAGCTCCAGTTCGTCACCGACCCCGACAGCTCGCGTGATGGCGTTGGATTGCGGATGTTGTTCCGCCTCATCCCAATCCATCTGACCTGATACCACCAAGGCTGCAACCATCGAATGGTCGGTGGTCAGCATCTCGATCTCGCCATTTTGCAGGCGATAAAGGCGGCTGTCCCCGGCCCAGAGCGTCGCGAAATGTTCTTCGGCCACCATGAACGTTACGACCGTTGCGCCGATTGTGGCGTCTTTGGCCTCTGCCTCCGCGCGGATCGTGTTATGCGCGCGGGTAAGTGCATCGCGCAGATGTCCGACCAGTTGGGGCGCGGGGGTGCCGGGATCAATCATTGCGACACTGTCAACCACTGTGCGCGACGCATAGTCACCACCCGCGTGCCCACCCATGCCGTCCGAGACCACCCAGAGCTTTTGCTCGGGCAGAGTCAAAATACTGTCTTCATTGACTTGGCGCTTATGTCCGACATGGGTGGCGGCAGAATATCGTATATGTGTCATAGGCTATGTGTCAGTTCAGCTGTGCCCCAATAGGGCGCATTTAGGTCGAACAACGCGCGCAATTCCTGAGCGGAAGGCAGGCTCTTCGTGGTGATGAGGCGATGATCCCCTTCCATCATGGCCGACCAAAGCGCGCTTTCGCCGTTTTGCTGCGTGATTGTCTGTGCGGCGATGATTTGAGCGGCGGGGTGAGGTCCACGATAGGGGGTCTGGCGAAACTGTGCCTGAGGTGCGTCAAGGAAGGCGAGTTGTTCTAAAGCGCCTGCAACGGCGTCACGACCGGTTTCATCATCTAGCGCCGCAAGCGCGATGTCTTCGAGCCGCTCAAACACCGTGCGATTGGCGAAATGGGTCAAAGCGGGGTGTGTCCCGTCATGCGGCGCCGCGAGTGTGAGCGGGTATTGACGCCCGACCCGGTCCACGGAAGCCATCATGATTCCGGACACGGCCTGGGCCCCCGCAAGCCCTGCGGGCAGCGTGAAGCGCCAGATCGGTGCGGACATATAGGCATCTGCCCAGCGCTCGGCCATGGTTTCCCGCAGGCTCAGCATTCCTGCTTGCAACCAGGTGTCCCATGTCTGGACAAAGCCGGATGGCAAATTGTGACGCAGGAAATCGCCCATGCTGGGCAGCTTTCCGAACGCACCGAACCCCGTCGTCATCAGAACGACTGCGGACAGCTGAATTTGCTGAGCGCCGGGAGTGAGAACGGGTTAAGAACAGAGCCGGATTGCAACTGGAAGATCGCGATGCGCCCACCGATATTGAAGATCACGCGGTTGCGGTCTGAGACATTGGTTTGTCTGATCTCTGCGGCACTCAGCAAACGGAACCAGCCCCATGGGCCTTGCCGCGTCATGGCATTGCCAATGTTGTTGACAGGTGGCTGGAACACGACACGCGCCGCGCCGACGGCACCGGGCCAGGTGATGGCGGTCGGAAGCGGCGCTCCGGAATGCTGGAACACGACATCTTGCCCGTCCACGGTCAGCGTCACCTTCTGTGCTTTCGGATCAAGCGCTTCGGGCGTGATCTGAAACTTCACGGACGGGTCGGCCCCGCCTGAGAAGAACGCATCACGGATCTCGGCGGCATATTGCAGCTGTTGCAACACTGCTGGAGAGATACCCAGATCGGTGTCATTCACGCGTTTCCATGCCCAAGGTCGTGCGCGCGTATCGACGTAATCGCGCAGATTGTCGTTGAAGAACCCATCAATCAGGCCGCCCGGTGAAAACAATCGTGCAAAATCCTGCATCGCGACATCTGCTTTTGAGCCGCGGTCGAATGGGTAACGGTTGTCCAGAGCCTGCGTGCAGAACGGCAGAACCTGTGATTGCCACAAGGCATTGATGGAGGCGCGTGTCCCATCCGCCGTGATGCCCGATGAGCCAGAGGTGATTTGCGTCGACCAGCGCGGGATCGGGCCTTGCATGCGCTGTGCCATTTCCTGGAAGCGGCCAATGGCGGATGTCTCGCCCACATTTGCGGTGGGTCCTGAGAAGTTCAGTTTGTTGAGCTCCTGATAGACCTCGGTCAAACGGCCCATCAGGTCATCAAGCTGTGAGGGTTGTCCGTCGACCTCTGCCACCAGCGTGTGCAGCCAGTCAAACCGTTCTTCGACATAGGCGCCGGGGGCTTTTGGTGGCGGTCCGGTGTTTGCGCCACCGATACCGCTGGACAAGGCGTTGAGGAAAAGCTGGCTTCGGCTAGACAGGCTGGATTGCAATTCAAGCTGTCCGATCTCTGCCGCGCCTTGCGCGAGGCCCTCTGCATTGACGGCCTGTCGATCCTCGGTCAATTTCGTCTCTTGCGAGATCGCCTTGAGGATATTGACGAGTGGGGAAGTCGGGCCGGACAGCACATTCGTCACTTCAACGGCATGGCTCAGGCTTTCCATCGGGATGATGTCGATATCGCCAAGGATCTGGTCATAGCGACTGATATAGTCGTTGTAATACAGGTCCAGCACATCGCGGCTCATGGCGGCCAATGCGGTTTCCGATTGCTCACTTTCACCGCGCGGGCCCAGCACCCAGCTTTCGCGCTGGATACGGGTGGCGACGCCCAAAGCTTCGTCCAGGAAGACCGTGTTGAAGCCGTCATAGGTGAAGATCCCCTCCACCCCATCATTCAGCGCCTTGCCGGATGAACGCACGATCACGCGCGAGATGGCGGGGCCACCGATATCGGTCAGCCGCCAGCTTTGCAGCTCTTTGGCGCGGGGTGAGTTGATGATCCCGTTATAGACGCGCTGCGCCAGTGGCATCTCTGACAAGAGCCCCTGGATCTGGTCCACGAGGGGGCCGTTCAGCGCGATCTCGTCCATCTGATTAGACAGCAGCGCCGCAAGGTGACCGGTCAGATCGGAGCGGAGTTGCTCGCGGCCTGGGCCCTGATAGGCAACGGACCAGTCGAGTGACATCCATTCCTTCACCAGATCGGTATTCATCGGGCCTTGTTGACCAAGCATCAGATAGATTTTCAGGGACTCATACAGGAAGTCCGGATTGTTCATATTGGCCTGCATCTGGTCTTCCAGACGCAAGAGCAGGCGCGGCAGAAAATGCTCGTTCAGTGAGGCGCGATACGCTTGGGCGGATTGGTTACCCAGCACTTTGCCTTGGTAAAGCCCATAGGTCAGGCTGCGATCAGGGCCTTCGTCGGAGACGGTCGGATTGACTGGCATATCGCGTAGGATGTTCAGCGCAGGCACGACACTTGGCAGGTCGCTGTCCTGAATTGGGCTTCCGGGGATTTGCGTGCTTGCCGTGCGGTATTGCTCCACCGAGCCAGCGGCTTGTTCCAGCAACTCCGTGTTGCCGAGATAGCTGCGCACCCAAAGCCCGCTGATGCCGACACCTGCGATCAAGGCCGCAGCAATAGCGGCGCGCTTGGACCATTTGTAGCGTCTTTCCACTTTGTCGTCGGCGCTAACCAAGCCTGCTTCGGGGAAGATCACGCCTTCGAATAGCCGTGTCAGAAAGAAGCTGCGCCCCGTTCCCTGACCGCTTCCAATGGCCTGACGCCCGATGCCGAAGGTGCGCGCCATGCCCATCATCAAACGGTCAATCGGTGTGCCTTCCTGTGTGCCAGATGTGAAATAGACGCCGCGCAAGAGGTGGCGTTTCTCGAAACGGTTGTCTTGAAAGACCTCTTCAAGAAAGCCGCGCGCGGTCGCGCGGACAGAGGCGACCTGCGACGGGAAGCTGGAAATCAGGGAGCGGCGCTGATGATCCGTCTCCTGCTGCATCTTTTCAAGTGATTGCGCATTGAGCTGTGCCAGAAGCTGGCCGAACTCATCATCAAACGCCGCTATTGGTGACAGCTCTGCTTTGGTTTTCTTCGGTAAAGGTAAGGTAAAGCCCCAAACCTGTTCGCGCTCGTCCTTGCCCAGATTGTCGTGAAATTCTGCAAACCCTGCGATCAGGTCGGATTTTGTGAACAGCACATAAACAGGGAAGTTCACGCCGAGCTTTTCGCGTAATTCGTGTAAACGGCGCCGGATCGCGGCAGCATGGCTCTTTTGGGTTTCTTCGTCTTGTAGCGACAGATCACTCAGCGAAATCGCAACGATCGCGCCGTTGATCGGCTGGCGTTTGCGGTGCTTTTTCAGCAGGTTGAGGAACCCGAGCCAGCCCGCATTGTCTTCCGCCTCCATCGAATCCTGGGTCGTATAGCGCCCGGCAGTGTCGATCAGAACGGCATTATTGGTGAACCACCAATCGCAATTGCGCGTGCCGCCCACGCCGCCAACTGCTGCTTTGCCCAAAGTGTCGGAGAGCGGGAATTGCAAGCCGGAATTCACAATCGCCGTTGTCTTACCCGCGCCAGGCGGACCGATCATCACGTACCAAGGCAACTCGTAAAGCGATTTGCGCCCGAATTTGGACTTCCGCAGCGCCGTGAGCGCTTCTTTCAACTTGCCTTTGAGCTCACCCAGCTCGGCTTTGACCAGCTCGTCTTCTTCATCAAGCTCTTCTGCGACGGATTCGACGATCTCCTCTTCGATCTTCTTGTCGCGCTTTGATTTCATCACGACAATCAACAGGATCACGGCCAACGCGATCAGCCAGATCACCGCTATTGTGATCATCCGCGCAATCGGCGTGTCAAACGGATGTGCTTCGCCGATGCCGACGAGCGGGCCGAGGAACCAGACCACGCAGGAAAAGACGATAGAAACGAAGATCGTCAGGCCGATAGAGCCGAAAAGTTTGCGGATAAGGCGCAGGATCATGTCGCATTCTCCCGGACCAGAACAACCTCGATCCGTCTGTTTTTGGCGCGCCCCTCGCGCGTGTCGTTGGACGCGATGGGTTGTTTATCCGCGCGCCCCTCTGCTTTCAGGCGCACAGGCTGTTTGATCTTGTCGGCCAATGTGCGCATGACCGATTCAGCGCGTGCCAGCGACAGGTGCATATTCGAAGGAAAGCGCGACGACTTGATCGGGATATTGTCCGAATGCCCCACAATGATGATTGGGCCTTTTTCTTCGTCCAGCGCCTTTGCAACTTTGCTCAACGGCGCTTCGAACGCGGCCTGCAACTGGTCAGAGCCCGATCCGAACATGCCGGAGCCAGCGATGCGCACTGTGATTGTGCTTGCGTCTTGGAAGACTTCGACGAGCTCCTGCTCGATCTCTTCTTTCAGAAAGCCCTTCACGCGGGTGATCTGTTCAACTGTCGTCTCGGAAAACTGCGGTTTGGGAGGGGGTGGCGCGCGGCGAAACAATTCCGCCACTTGCCCCGTATCGAGCACCGAGAGCTGGCCAAGCACCCGCTCGGTCGATTGGTTCAGCATCCAGCTGAGCGACATGAACGCGATTGTCAAAAAGCCAGCGACAGCTGCGGTCGTAATCCAGACAGGTTTCCAAAGGGACAAAACCTTGTGAGGCACATCCACGCCCATCCAATTAGGAGAAAGCTCTTTCTCCACTAGCCCGCGCTGACCACGGATGATCCGCGCGAGGCCAGCGCGGATTTGCATGTGTTTATCCGTGCCATTGGCTTCCACCCGCAATCGACCTTCAAAGCCCAGAGACAAGCACATGTAGAGGAATTCGAGCAGATCAATATTCTTGCCCGGTTCTTTTTCAAGACGGGCCAGAAGATCAAAGAAGCGGTCGCCACCGACAGTTTCTTTATGGAATGTACCCACCATGGATTGCTGCGCCCAGACAGATTGCCCGCCCCATGGCGTGTTCAGCACGACATCATCCAAGGTCGCGCAGATTGCGTAGCGGGCGATCTTAACCTCTTGCGCGTCAACGCCGCTTTGCAGGGCCCTGTTTTCAAAGGCGCGTACTTCGGCCACGACAGAACGGCGCAGTTTTTCGGGGTCCATGTGTTGAGCGCGGTTGCGAATTCTGCTTACAAGGGAGAACAGCGTGGCCGCAGCCGCGTTCATCTTGTTCATACCGGTCATGCCCTGTTCGACATCCGGCTCTGTCTGAGCGCTGGTTGCACCACGTGTCGGCACACCGATCGCAGCCCCTTGGCTCAGTGGCGCAGAAGATGTCGCGGTCTGTGCGGGTTGGGAGGGGGTGGATTGCAAATTCCTTCGGCCACCCGGATTGGGCTTGATAACAGTGCGATCTGCATCATCAGGCTCTGCAAAAGGATCTTTTCCAGACATGTCCCAATTCCTCCCTATGCGATCCTAGCCTTGCCGGATTGCCCATAATTCCATTTTCAGCCCCGGAAAATCACCAGAGACGTGCACGGCGATCCCGCCTGATGTCGACATTTTTCCCCAATGCGGACTGTCCCCGTCGAGTTCGAAATAGACGACACCTGCGTGATAGGGGATCTGGCGAGGTGCCACTGGCAAAGGCCGAAGTGGAATACCGGGCAGGGCTGAGTTCACCAGTTGACGAATTTCCTCCACTGGGCCGATCTTGGACTGGTTCTGGAAATGCCTGCGGATGTTCTCCGCGGGAATGTCGGCTTGCACCGCCAAAACGAACCCGGCTGTAGAGAGCAATTTGCGGTCTGCGATGACGCCCACGCTGATCCCGTATTTGCGCGGATCGAGCGGTATGGATATGGCCGTTTGTTCCAGCACAGATGACAGATACTGCCGGAGCGCCTTGATCACCGGGTTAAAGCTCGCCGTCAGATCGTCATGGGAATAGGATGCGAAGTCAGGTGCCGATTTTTCCGGCGCCATGAAGGTGGCCAACTCCCCGGCGAGGCCGAGACAATAGCGGTAGAAATCTTCGGGATGGATGTTTTCGATCTCTGAAAGGTGGCGTACCACAGGTTGCGCGCGGTTAACGCACATCAGCAACAGGAAGTCGGAAATCTCCGCCACGCCCTTTGCACCGCCGCCCTCGGAAAGACGCCCTGCAAGCGCAGTTTTGCGGTGGTTGAGCAAGCCGTCCAGTTCCCGAACAAACCCGCTCAGCGGTGAGGCCGCCTTGATATCAAGGCAGGAGGGGATGAAGGATTTGTCGAGCACGATTTCGCTGTCAGGTTTGACCTCGATGATTTTCGCCACTGGGATGCAGAACCGATCCGCCAGATCATCCACCTCAAGCGCGAATTGAAGCCGCAGCTTGCCGACCCCCATTGTGACCGCTTTCTTGCCGGAGGAGGTCACATCCGTGATCTCAAGCTCTGCCGGGCGCAAGCGGGCGGCTGACAGTTCCGCGCCGCTCATGTCGACCTCCAACGCGCCTTGCCTACGCTGCGGGACGGTCAGGTAGACAACGCAATCCTTGATCGTCTCTGGCACATCCAGTGCAGGCGGGTGATCTACGGTCGTGGGGACCTGAAACACTGTGCCGTCATGTGTGAGACCAGCGCAGGACTTGATTGCAAATTGGCCGACCTTCAAGACTTCTTCATCAATCTCCAATGCATTGACGCCCCACACATAGGGCCGCACGCGGCGCGACAGACCTGCGACCAGGCTTTCATGGTAGCGATCCGCCTGCTGGAAATGGTGCGGTTGCAGAAACAGACCTTCGGTCCAAAGTACTTTACTGTCCCAGGACATTAGGCTGCCCTTTCAATTTGTGGTTTTGTCATTTCAACTTGTCCAGCTGTTGCTGATAGGCGCGGGCAAATTCCTTTGCGAAAAGCTCCTGAAAGTCATTTTCCGCCTGATCCGATATTTCAGCATACATGGTTTCGTATATCTCCCAGTAGCGCGCTTTCTTGCTTTTCAGCACAGAGCCCAGGCCGCTGCTGACGGAGATTTTCTCTTCAAGAACGGCCGGGTCAAGCTTGGCGAGGATGCCCTTCAAGGCAGCTTCCATGCCGGTAATGACCGCGACCTCATGCGCTTTGATGTCTTTCAGCGCTTCTGCGGTTGCGTCCTCGGCGGACAAGTAGCCTTTGGCCTTGGGTTTCACCATGGCTTCGATGGCCTGTTCTGGCGAGATCGAGAATTTCAATGGGTTGTTGCTGCCTGCTTTGATCATCGTCTGTTCTATGCGGAACTCAGACTTGATCGAGCTGCGTGTCATCAGGATTTCGCGCATTCCTTCAATCATCGCGCGCAGCACTTTGCCCATCCGCGTCATTGTCTCTGGCAGGTCGGCGTCAGACACGGAGATATCTTCTGCGCCCAACGCGTCGAGGAAGGCACGGCCCGAGGCCGTTTCACCGGGTGCCGTGCTCGCCGCAGGGGCAGGAGAAGGGTCGGGTGCCGCAATGGGCGCCGGGGCTGGTACAGGTGGGACAGATTCAGGCGCATCTGTTGGGACGCTGCTCAAATTGTCTTCGGGAATAACTGTGGGTTGCGCGGGCGGTGCCGCCGGGGTCGGTGTGGCGAAAGGGTCAGGGGCGCCGGGAGCTGGCGTCGGCTCTAACAGGTCGTCCCAATCATCGGGAATGGCGGTGCTTGTTTGCGCAGCTTGTGGGGTCGGAAAATGATCCTGCGCGGAGGGTGAGTGCGACGCAGTGCTGGCGCCTTGCACCCCTTCGGGTAAGGGCGGCAGCAGACCGTCGTCCTCGCCCAATGGTGGCAACAACCCGTCATCACCCGGCTCAGCCCGGTCAACCATACCGGGGCCGACAGGCGCGTCGCGTCCGCCAAGAAGGTCATCGAGAAAATCACCACCATCGCCCGGCGCATCCAACAGGTCTTGCGTTGTGGGTGCCGCAAAGGCGTCACCATGAGAGACCGGCCCGTCAGGGATCGGTTCGGCCAGAATATCCTCGGTGCTGACCGAGGTGATAGAGACAAGAATTTCGTACGGGCCAACAGACAAGATGTCGCCGTTGTTCAACGGTGTCGGTGTCGCGCCCAGGGCGAGCTTTCCATAGTTCAGAAATGTGCCATTGGTTGAAAAATCCACGACCACCACATTGCCGTTATGGTCCTCAATGGCGCAGTGCCTTTTGGACAACACGCGGTCGGGATCGGGCAGCACCAGATCGTTCTGTTCTCCACGCCCCACGGTCAGGCTTTCGCCTGCCATCTTGATTTCGTCAATTGTGCCGGGCATTGCGCCGGTAGATTGGAACTTAAGGGTCACGGGCATGCCGCGGTCAGCCTCCTGTACAGACGGTCACTTGCGGAATGATCGTGATCGTTCCGCCCATCCCGCACATATCGCCGAGGCGCGCGGCGGGTTTTTTTCCAATCATCACGGATGTCGAGCCTTTGGCAATCGGATGCGGTGGCGCAGGCACAGGTACGCCCGCAGGCGACAGCATAACGCCAAGACACAAGTCACCCAGCCTTGCGGCGGGTTTCTTGACAACCATTACGGTCAATTCGCAAGGCGGCATAATGGCCATGGGACCTGTGACTGTACAGGTCGGACCAAGATGCATATCGCCAACACGCGCTTGAAATGGACCGGGCATCAGCTTTTCTCCTCTGCCAGTTCAGCTTCGTCGTCTGCATCGGAATCCTGATCTTGGTCTTCGTCGATGATGGGTTTGGGACAGGGTATCGTGCCGTTGCCACCCCGCGCAATATCCAGCGCGCGATCAATCAGCCATTGCATATGCGTGCCCGGGTCTTCCGCTTCTGCCATAGCCAGCATGTTCATCCCGAACACTGCCAGAGCGACGGCCGAGGGAGGCGCAGGGATTTTGGCCATTTCCCCGCTGCCCATTGTACCAGTGGCATAGAGCGCCGCAGTAGCGCAAAGTGCTGACTTGTCCTTGGGGGAATTGTTCTCGATCACCGTTTCCAGATCGGCGAGTGTCTTGTCGCTTGGATCAAACACCCAGGCTTCTGCAGCGCGGATGCTGTTCATCGGTGTCTTGGGCTTGAACTTCACGTAATCCCGCGCCGCCAAGCACGACCACCACGCAGCTTCGCGGTTGGGCAGAGCGACGGCCAGAACCAAGGCGACCTCATCCCATTTCTCAGCCGCATCGAGTGCGCGAAGGACATATTCAGTATCGGCTGACGCCGGGACATCCACTTCGCCGCTGAGTTCGAGATCAGCAATAGCCATCAATCGGCTGAGCGGATCAGCAGGTATCTTCGTCAAATCTGAGTAGCGGTGCGCCATGAAGTCTACCTTTAGTTGATCAATACCATGTTACCATCAATCATCGTCATGTCGCCAGACACGGTGGTCATTTTACCCTCCGCTTTGAACACTGTTTGCGCCTCGTTTTTGATCATCGCGCCTTTGAGTGTGATCCCGGTATTGTCGATCTTGATGGAGTTGGAGCCGACCTTGAGTTCGATTGACATTTTGGCCTCGATTTCGACCTTACCTTTTTTGACATCCACAGTGAAATTTTTCGTGTCCACTGTCGTCTTATGATTGCCTTTGTCGACATTGGTGATCAGGTCGCCCTTTTTGACGTCGGTTTTCAGTTTGCCTTCGCCGACTTCGATCAGGCGATCACCCTTCTTGATCTCGATTTCCTGCTTGCCGTCTTCAACAACGGTTTTCATGTCGCCGGGTTTGCCAGCGGCAGGGAATTTCGACTTGCTGATCGTCTCAATCCGGTCGCCAGTGACGACCAGTTGGGACTTGCCGTTGATCTCTTCCTTCTTGCCGGCTTCGCGTCCTGACCAAAGGGAGTTGATGGCCGTCGCAGCAGCGCCGAAATCAGCATATTCACCGCCATAGGCGAGTGTGGAAATCGGACCGCCAAGCGTAATACCCAGCGCCAGTACGTCGCCCACGATATTGTCGAGCGACGGCATCGTTAGGCCGATCTTTTCTTCTTTGTAAATACCGATGGTCTGCGTCTTCACCATGCCGACCGCTTCGTCATAGACCATGCCGACAGTCAGATCATCGAGAATACCCACGACATGGGTGCGAACCTCGCCCACAACCTCCGTCTTGTTGCGGTGCACAATCTGCGTCAGGTCGCCGGGGCTTTTGTGCCCGCCACCAATATTGACGAGCTTGTTGTTCTTGACGACTTCGAGGGAGTCCCTCTCCGATTGCATCCGGACGTATTCGGCGCCTTTCTTGTCCTCAAATGTCAGCTCATGAAACGTATCGGTCGACCCTTTAAGGGTAGAGCGCGTAACAATCCCGGTCTGGGTCTTGTTTGCGGGCAGATCATGAGCTGGCTTGTTGTCGCCATTGTAAAGCATCCCCGTGCACATTGGCCGGTCTGGATCGCCCTCTTCGAACTGGATGACCACCTCATTGCCAATCCTCGGGATTGAGATCATCCCGAACCCTTTGCCAGTCCACGGCATAGCGACGCGAACCCAACAGGTCGTCGTGTCATCATTCTTTCCAGAGCGGTCCCAGTGGAACTTGACCTTGATGCGACCATGCGCATCCGTGTGGATTTCTTCGCCCTCGGGTCCAGTGACGCGGGCTGTTTGCAAGCCGTAGATAGTGGGCCAAGGCGTGTCCAGCGGCGCGCGGTACGGCTCAGCTTTCGGGATGACATCGAAGGTGCAGCGATAGGTGTCGCGGTTGGTTTCATCAACCGGGATGCGCCCTTTGACGAGAGGGTTCTTACTTTCATCATCCTCGTAATCGGTTTCAATTTGCAGATCATGCACTGCACGGATCACGAGATATTCCGCGTTATTCGATTTACGAGGATGGCCCTTCAACGTGAAGGTTTGCCCAACGGCCATGTCGCGAATGTTGCAAACGCCATGAGACGTTTTGTGTTTGACAGCTTCCGCTTCCATTTTGATGCGGGCATAGACGTCACCAAGCGACGTGCTGCGATAATGGCCTGGATACTTGTATATCTCGTGTGACTTGTGCGTGTGCTTGCCCTTCTCGATGGCCTTCACAGATTTCTGATCGGCTTTGGGCTTGGTGAAGTCATAGTCATTCAGAGTCACCTTGCCGCTTGTGACACCTGTGCTTTCGGCCCAGTCAAAGATGTGATCCTTGCGGCGGCGGAATTCCTCTTCCTTGAAGTGGAACTCAAATTCCGGGCCAGACGGGGTTGGTTTATGCGCGCTGATGCTGTCTGCCAGAACAAGTGCTTCTGTGTTGGATTCGTAGGTGAAGAAGAAGTAAATCCCTTCTTCTTCCATCAGGCGGCAAATGAAATCGTAGTCGGTTTCATTGTATTGCACACAGTATTCGCGCGCGGCGTAAGTTCCGGTCAACTTGTTCTTCAGGTCTGACCCGAAACCATGATCCCCGAGTATCTGTTGAATGATCTCTACGACGGACAAGTCTTGAAAGATCCGGTTCTCTTCGGTGCGCGTCAGGAACCACAGCCATGGACGGACTTCGGCCACGAAATGCGACATGCCCTGATAGAGACCGATATACTCGGCGGAGATGCAGGACCCGGTAAAAACGCGGTCTTCCTCACTCGCAGTTTCCATGCTGACTTTCATGGTGGAGCCAAGAATGTCTTGCAGATCAACGCGTTCATTGGAAGACAGAAACTCAATCGTTGTTTCCGTCAAAAAGCTCATGCCTTCCACAACACGAGCGTTCTTCAGGAAGATCGGTTTTGAGGAATAGCTACCGCTCAACCAGATTTGGCGGTTCTTGAACTCAAGAAGATCATTTGGCATCGGTGTCACCTTTCAGCGGCGTTCAATCTAGGCGTTCGTTTCAACCAATGCTTTGCTGTCACGCAGGCGCTGGATGATGTCGGGGTGGATTCCCCAACACTGTTGTATATTCAAAGCGTCGCCAATTACGCGCTTCGCATCAAATACACTGTCAAAGTGAACGCAGAGAATAGGTTTGGGAAACTCCCCATCCGCCAGCATGATCTGGTTGATGTAATCCTCTCCTTTAAATAGATAAAATGCCGATTTATCGATCCCGAGCAGGATGATTTCCGGTTCTTTTTTTGGTGGTTTGGGGTCTTCGCTCATTTTATTCATTACAATCCCTCCAATAGGGCTGCCAGTTCCGGATCCATCTCATCGTCGTCTTCACCGGAACTGCTTTCATCGTCATCTTCATCATCGTCAAAGCTTGCCAAAAGGTCGTCCAGATCGCTTTCACTGTCATCATCAAAAGACAGGTCCAGATCATCCATGCTGATCTCGTCGTCATCAAATGACATATCGAGATCGTCGCTGCTGTCTTCATCCTCGTCAAATGACAGATCCAGATCATCCGCATCGCTCACGTCATCTTCTGCAGCAGAAAGCGTTGTGTCCAGTTCAACTTCTGCATTGGGGCGCCCGGGCATTAGGCGCGGCGGTGGCACTTCACCGGCCCAGGGGCCGAGGATTTCATCGCCACCCAATGCGCGGAACGAGCCCAGCCGGACCTCGTTTCGCCCTTTGATCCAGACCAACGGCATAAAACCACGCGCCAAAGTGGCTTGCGCGGGATCGCTCGTCAGGTTGCGTTCCGTGCAGGGCAGGGCCACCTGATCGCCGAACCGGTCCGTGACATAGTGAAACGGCAGATCGCCCAAGGACATCAGGCTGCCTAAGTCCATGGCCTTTCCGTCCTTCTTGCGTGTCGCGGCGAGAAGCACAGCAACGGCAACGACCGGATTGGCCCACAACATTCCTGAGAGACCTTCTTTCGGAGTGAACTCTTCAAAGTCGAACTCGTAAGTTGGGTCGGTTTTCGCCCCATAAGGCAGGCGCAGCAGGAACCGCGGCGAGGCGAGGCCGATGTATTCGGCTTCTGGCAGCTCGCGCAGCTTGTCCCATGTCTCGGCCACGAGCGGGTGCCGTTCCTCCTTTGGCACATCCAAATAATTTGGTGTCATCGCTGCAAAGAAGGGCGCATCCACATGCGCGCCGATCTGTCCGATCCGGGCCAGAAGTTCCGCATGCGGTGGCGTTTCCTCGAACGTGTACAGTCCAAACATGGCAGAGAACCCGCCCGCACCCTCTTCGGGGTCAAGCACGTCAGTGAGCAGCTTGAAAAGGCCGCTATCGCCGAGATCCTCGGAGGCTGCGAGGTCCGCAGCCAGCTCTTCTGCGGAAACATCATAGAGCACGATTTGCAGGTCACTGTCGGTTTCTATCCGTCGGGCCAGGAAATCTAGGGACCGCCATTGGGCCTCCACGGCCTGAAAATCCGGATGGTGCAGGACAAGGCGCATCGCAGTGCTCAGTGCCTCGTCCACGGCTTTCTGCATAGCTGCTGCGCCTGCATCCGGTGCTTTGACGATATGCGGTCCGACGACCTGCGCGATCAGATCTTCAGCAGGGCTGGCTTGGGTCAGCCTTCCGGAAGTGTCGCCGATCAAGGATTGGAAATCGCTCAGCTTCAGGTTCGATGGAACGGATGTACTGGCCGACGTTTTTGGTAGCTTCACCGGCGTAGCAAATTCTTCAGACCAGGCTTTCAGCTTCTCCGTCGCCTTATCCGCCATAGAGCCCACGCTCAGTTGCTGGCGCAGGCCGGTGAGCGCTTCAAATAGCGCGACCTTTTCATAAAGCTCATCGGGGTGAAGGTCATCGAGTTCGGAGAGTTTCACTTCGATACCAGCACCGCCCTTGCCAATGGGCAGGGTCAACGTGGTCGCAAAACTCTCGATCACATCTTCGACCGTATCGACGTCGAGCTCGATTGGTTTGCGGGCAGCCAGTTCCGCTCCGGTCTCCATCAGTCCGCGTGCGGCGCGGCCGGTGAAGTCGCCGAACACGGCCATGCGGAATTTTGGGCGATGAAGGTTCTCGCGTTCCGGACGAGGCGCTGAAATGCGACCGAAAGGCGATTGCGGCTTGGGCTTTGGCGCGGCAGGCGCGGCAGCGACAGGATCGGCGCCGTCATCATCAGCTACCGCTTCATCTTGATCTTCCTCCTCATCATCAAGATCCGCCAACAAGGCATCCAGATCATCTGCCTCGGCGTCCTCCTCATCGCTATCCAGCCCTGCGAGCATCGCATCAAGGTCAACATCTTCCGCGCCAGTGTCGTCGTCGAGAACCGCCAGCAAGCTGTCGAGGTCTTCCTCCTCCGAGGGGTCGGCAAGGTCTGGCGCAGACGCTCCCTCGGTATCTTCATCAGCATCGAGATCGGCCAGCATTGCATCCAGATCATCCGCCGCTGAGGCATCGTCATCAAGCTCTGCCAGCAAGCTGTCGAGGTCTTCTTCATCGGCGCTGTCTTCTGCAACCACACTCTCTGAATCGTCGTCAAGGTCGCTGAGCAATGCGTCGAGATCATCGTCAGCAGACACAGTCCCATCGTTGGGTGTGTCAGCGTCATCTGAAAGATCGTTCAGCAGCGCATCCAGATCATCACCGTCTTCTTCCTCTGGTGCTGCGTCCAGTTCGGCAAGGATATCGTCGAGGTTGTCTTCGGCAGCGGCTTCTGTCGCGTCTTCTGGTTCATCAAGACCGGCGAGAATGTCATCCACATCCGTGTCGTCGTCTGCCGTATCCTCTGGTGCGTCCAAACCTGCCAAGAGTGCATCGAGATCTTCATCGTCCTGCGTTGCCTCAACTGGCTCAGCGGTATCAACTGACGCCAGAGCATCATCAAGTGACGTATCCTCTTCTGGCGTCTCAGTGGCTTCAATCGAGCCCAGAATGTCATCGAGCGTTTCATCCTCATCTTCAGCCTCTTCCGCCGGCGTTTCGAGCGTGTCGAGAATGCTGTCGAGGTCCTCCTGGGCGTTCGGAGTCACATCGTCAGATGCCTCAATCGTTCCGAGGACATCTTCTATGCTGTCTTGCATCACGTCAGTTTCGGTAACGGGTTCCAGACTTCCCAGCGCATCGTCGATCTCGGTATCGGGGGCTTCCTCTTCCTCGGCGATCTCCAGCGTGCCCAATATGTCATCGACGCTGTCGCTGTCTTCTTCTGCATCCACTGCGTCTAAGGATGCCAGCGCATCGTCAATGCTGGTGTCTTCTGCTTCCGCGTCTGGGCTCGTCTCAATCGCGCTAAGCACGTCATTCAGATTATCTTCGGGCTGATCGGAGGCGTCGACCTCATCAAGATCGGCCAGAATATCGTCTACTACCGGGCCCGTCTCATCAGGCATCTCAACGGCCTCGATACCATCCAACACATCGTCGAGCGTGTTTTCCTCGCTTTCAACTGGCGCAGTGACATCGACCGAGGCAAGTGCGTCTTCGATGGTGGTATCCTCAGCCTCAACAGGCGAAGAGGTGTCGATGCTACTCAGCGCATCATCTAGAGCGGTGTCTTGCGGAGCGCCTGTGTCTGCGACGCTCGTGTCTACCGTCCCAAGCGCCGCGTCGATGCTTTGCGATGGATCGTCATCGGTGCTCTCTATGGTTTCAATCGTGTTGAGTATGTCTGCGACGTCATCTTCGGGTGGCTCATCCCGCGCGATTACCTCAATGCTGGCCAAAGTATCGGAAATGTCTGGGCTGCTCTCTGCCTCGGGCGGGGCTTCGATCCCGCTCAGCACGTCATCGACGCTCGTATCATCTTCGCCGGTTGCGTCTGGCGCGCTTGTGTCAATGCTGGACAAGGCATCGTCAATTGCGGAGCCTTCATCCTCGGGGGTGTTCACGACCTCTACTGTGCTGAGGATGTCATCCATTTCCGCTTCGGTGTCCGGGGCCGCAGCGACAGGTTCGATACCGTCAAGAATAGCACTGACGTCTTCTTCCTCAGAAGGCGCATCCGCGATGCTGGTGTCGATGGAGGCGAGCGCATCGGCATGGGCCGTATCGGGCGCGTCTTCGGGCGCGGGCTCCAATCCGGAGAGGATCGCATCGGTTCGGTCAGGTGCGTCTTCCACCTCGACCCGCTCGATCCCGGCGAGGATGTCTGCGGTGTCATCAGCCTCTACTTCATCCACGACCGGAACGGTTTTCAGCGCGTCCAACGCGTCTGCATGTGCGTCGATCTCCTCCTCTTCGGGTGGGGGTGTCAGAGTTCCCAGCGCATCTTCTACAGAAGTGTCAGGAGCCGGATCATCTGGTGCGCTCTGTGCCAGAGCCGCGAGGGTCGCATCGCTGTTGTCTGCGGCTTGCGAGGGTGCAGGCATCGCCGCACGCATACTGTCCAAGGCTGCGCTCATATCGGTTCCGGCTTCGGCCTGACCACTGAGTGCTTTCAGCAATTCGGGCGCAGCGAGCAGATTTTCAATCAGTGTCTCGGCGCCGGCTTTGCCATCCATGTAAGCCATAAGGTCTGTTAGCTGGCGGCGGGCTTCCAGCAAAGGACGCAGGCTTTCGGTCTTTTCGGCAATCGCCTCGGGGCTGAAATCGGACATTTTCTCAAATGTCATATCAATCGACAGATTGCCTTCACCCGTCAAAGTGTTTGGCACGCTGAACTGCGCTTTGGGTGCCATCGCTTTCATGCGCTCGTCGAAGTTATCGACGTCTATCTCCAGGAAACTGCGATCAGAAACCGGTGGCTGCTCCGACTTGCCGGACAGGTCGGACAACACGCCCATGACAAAAGGCAGCTGGACCTTCTTTTGCGCGCCATAAAGTTCAACATCATATTCGATCTGGACGCGCGGGGCGCGATTGCGAGCGATGAACTTTTGGCTCTGGCTCATGACTCTTCCTTCTTCGCGCTCAATTCTTCCCGCAGCGCTTTGATCTCCGCTTTCAGCTCCATCACATGTGCGTCGACCTGATCGGTTTCTTCGCGCACCAGCGCGCGCAGTTTCTCAAACTCTGCTTCCGTGTCTGCCTCCACGGCAGCTTGCATCGTGTTGACCAACAAACCGATGAAGAGGTTGAGAACCGAGAAGGCCGTAACCACGATAAAGGGCACAAAGAATGCCCAGGCATTGGGAAATTCTTCCATGACTGGCCGGACAATGCCCATTGACCAGGATTCCAGTGTCATGATCTGGAATAGCGAATAGAGCGACCTGCCAAGCGTGCCGAACCATTCATCAAAGGCAGCACCATACATAATCGTGGCCATCACGCCGAACACGTAAAAGACAATGGAGATCATCACGATCACCGCGCCCATGCCAGGCAAAGCGTCCAGCAAAGCTTGAACAACGGCGCGCATTTGCGGGATGACGGAAAGAAGCCGCATCGCCCTTATCACGCGAAGGCCGCGCAACGCAGACAGGCTGTCGGTTTGGGGCAGCAAGCCCAAACCAACCACAATGAGATCAAAAATGTTCCACGAATTACGGAAGAAGTTGAGCCCGTATGCATAGAGCTTGAGACCAAGCTCAAGCACAAAGATACCCAACACGATCTTATCGATTGTCGCGAATAGCACACCGAAATTTGCCTGAACCCAGTCGGACGTTCCCAGTCCGAGGGTAATGGCGTTAAAGATGATGATTGCCAAAATGACATTGTGAACCCACGACAGCTCCAAAAACGCGCGCAACTGCGCGCGGTGTGACCCGTCGTCAGTGTGTGTGGTGTGATCCGTCATTCGTGTTGTGCAGTGCCAGCACGGGGGTTGGACTCCCGGCTGACGCGTTCCCTATTTCAGTTTTTTCTCCAGTTTCTTGAAATCTTCCGCTATTGCGCGAACGGCTTTGACAGCCGCCTTTCCAGATTTCTCTTTTGCACTGTGATCACTCTTGAACTTACCTGCTTTGGCAATGACTTCTTTGTCGCTGGCCTCGCCCTTGGCCACGAAATTCACCAGCTTATCCAGGTCATCGCCCAGATCATCGACGTTATCGACAAGCTTTTTCAGCGCTTTCGTAACGGGGCCCTTGTTTATGGTCCTGCCGAAATTCTGCAGTTCGCTATCTGCCTTTTTGTCTTTCGCAAGCTTGTTGCCCATTACCAAGATGTATTTCGCAACGTTTTGGGTCGTTTTTGCTGTTTTCTCAAAATCCGTTTCGACGGACCTCAATTTGCGTAGCGCTGCCTTGAAGCTGTCATCCTCATCGTCATGTTTGTTGAGGTCAATTGCCAGCGTTTTCATTGCGGTCGCGGCAGATTTGACGGCGTCGGAGAACATGCCATTTGTCTGCAAACTGTCGAACTTCTTCAGCGCATCTTTGCCCGCTGCCAACGCCTTTTTGTTGTCCCCTTTGTCACTTTCGACTTCTTCCAACGCGAGGGAGACCTTGTCTTTGATCTTTCCCTCCATCTGTTTGTAGAGCTTCTTGACCTGCGTTTCGGCGCTATCGAGCGCTTTTTTGACCTCTGGGCTTTCGGCCTTTTTGTCTTTGGGGAAGTTTTTCTTGGCTTGGTCCTTCTTCGGCAGGGTCTTCAGTATCGACTTTTCGACATTGGTCAGCTGGGTGGCAAACAACTGTAAGTCAGCACGCGCCACGGCATAGATGCCGTCTTCAATGACCTTTTTCTTCCACTTGCGCCCATCAAGCTCCATCGTTTTCTTGAAGCAAATCGGGACCACGGCACGCGCGAGCCCCGACCGGCATTCGAACCAAGCCGGGACTCCTTTTGACTTCGTCTCAGCGAAAGGAAGGATCGCCTTCTCCACGGTGATTTTGACTTTGTCCGGCATGATGCCCTCCGATACCTAAAGCGATCCCGACAACGCAGTTACGCAGCTGCTTCAGCGATGTTTTCAACCAGCCCTTTGACCTCTTTGATCGCGTCAAACAGCGCTTTGCTTTCTGTGCCGATCGTGGCTTTGTCGAGCGCTTTCAGCTTTTGGATGGTCGTCTGATCGTCAATTTCCAAACCATTGGCTTGCATCAAGGATTGGATATCTTCGAGGTATTTTTCGCGCTCCATGAGCTTGGCGTTCATGGCGGTGGCTTGCCTGCGCAGGTTCATACATTGCGCACCCAACTTGACGCCGTCCTTCAAGCCTGTAGCCTTCTTCGCGGCTTTCATCAGCTTGTCACCCGAGGCGCCCAACTTGTCTGCGCGTTGCCGTGTCTTAGTGGTATGCTCGCGATACTTTTTGCGTGCTGTTTCGATGTCGTTGAGTTTTCCTTTGATCTTGGAAATCGCAAACTTCATGACATCCTGTCCGATGGTACGGATGTCTTTGCCTTTGGTAATCTCGTCCCCGGCCGCTTTGATCTTGCCAAGAGCCGCTTTGATGGCTTCCTTTGGTTTGGAGAAATTCAGACCAGATAGATCCGTCAGCCCCTGGCGCGAGATCGCTTGCTGAATGCTGCTTTCCCGAGATTTGAGGAAGACGACAACGGCCTTGTCGAGATCTTTGCGCAGAGCGGCTTCGTTCTTGAGTTGTTGTTTCAGCTCCAACCCGAGGCTGACGACTTCTTGCAGAATGGTCTTGTAAGACGTCACGTCTGCGCCAGATGTGCCAACCAGTTTGGCAACGGACGCGCCAATTTTGATGCTACTTACCGTCACTTTGATTCCGGTGCGAACGCGAGCCTCAGTCAGAAGCTTGTCACCTTGCGCTTCTTTCTTAAGGCGTGCTTCGACAGCTTTTTGTGCTGCAGGCTCCGCCGAACGCAGAGCGTTTTTGATCATGACGTTGGTCGCCTCGATCATCTTTTTGGCTTCTGCCTCGCCCGACTTGGACGGTTGCTGCATCAGCTTGTCGATCTTGCCGTCAAGCTTGATCGCTTCCTCGCGGATGACCTTCTCGTAATTCAGCATTACCTTGTCGGCTTCTGCTTTCAGACGGTCCATCGCGGATTTTGGCGCTTCTTTCGGCTTCCTGAGCTTCGCAACCGTCGTCACCTCGATGACGACATCCGCGCGATATTTCGGAATTTCGATGTATTTCAGTTTCGGCTTGTTCCGCACCAGATCAACAATGGGCAAAACCGCTTTGGTTACTGTTTTCTTAGCCATGTTCAGTGATCTCCAAATTTCAATGTTTGCCTAACAGGCGATAAAACTCGAACATGGGCGTGACGCCTAGTGGCGTCGGGCCCGATTACTCAAATCCGTAGACGAACTCCCCATCAGCCACGTCAATTGCGACTTTTGTGATCTCTTCGCCTTCCATCATACGTTTAAGGAATTCAGCCGAAATATCGGGCAGCATCGTATTGGTTACGATGGCGTCGATCATACGGCCGCCGCTTTCCAGTTCCTGACAGCGGTTGACGATTTCTTCGACAACGGCATCGGAATACTCGAACGGGACTCCATGTGCTTCCTGAACGCGTTTCTTGATGCGGCCGAGCTGCAGAACGGTGATCTTGCCGATCATATCCGGGCTGAGCGGATAATAAGGGATCGCGACCAGACGCCCCAAAAGCGCTGGAGGAAAGACCTCAAGAAGCGGTTCACGCAGGGCTTTCGCCATGCCTTCAGGCTCTGGCAACAATTCCGGGTCTGAGCACAGGTCCATGATCAAATCGGTACCAGCGTTGGATGTCAGCAGGATGACTGTGTTCTTAAAGTCGATCACGCGACCTTCGCCGTCTTCCATGACACCCTTGTCGAACACCTGAAAGAAAATCTCATGCACATCAGGGTGGGCCTTTTCTACCTCATCCAGCAGCACGATGGAGTAAGGTTTGCGCCGCACGGCTTCGGTCAGCACTCCGCCTTCGCCGTAACCGACATAGCCCGGAGGCGCTCCTTTCAGGGAGGAGACGGTATGCGCCTCCTGATACTCGGACATATTGATGGTGATTACGTTCTGTTCACCACCATAGAGCACCTCTGCCAAGGCAAGCGCGGTTTCGGTCTTACCAACACCGGAGGTACCGGCCAGCATGAAGACCCCGATGGGCTTGGACGGATTGTCGAGCCCGGCGCGTGACGTCTGGATCCGCTTTGCGATCATCTTCATGGCATGATCCTGACCGATCACGCGTTTTGCCAGATGTTCTTCGAGGTTCAGGATGGTCTCGATCTCGTCCTTGACCATGCGCCCCACGGGGATGCCGGTCCAATCCCCCACGACGGAGGCCACAGCCTGATGGTCGACAATCGGCAGGATCAGGGGGCTGTCACCTTGCTGTGCCTCGAGCTCTGCGTTTTTGGCTTTCAGCTGCGCCATCAAGTCCGCACGGTCCGCATCGCTGAGCGTTTCGAGGTTGTCTTCCCCTTCAGCAGCTTCCGTCGCAGCTTCGCCTTCGGGCGTCTCCGTCTCATCGACAGGTTGCCCCGCGCCGCGCAGTTTCGCGCGCAGCTCGATGATTTCTGCAACCAGTGCTTTCTCCGCCTCCCAATTCGCGGTCAGGCCGGTCAGCCGTTCTTCCTCGGCTTGCTTAGCTGCCGTCACCTCGGCGCGGCGCTCATCGACGTCAAACCCAGCGGTCTCATCGCGGCCGATGATTTCAAGTTCCGTTGTCAACGCTTCAATCCGGCGCTGGCTGTCATCGACTTGGGCGGGAACCGCGTGCTGGCTGACGGCAACGCGGGCGCAGGCTGTGTCCAGCAGGCTTACGGATTTATCAGGCAACTGACGGGCAGGGATGTAGCGCGCAGATAGCGTGACAGCGGCCTCGATCCCCTCATCAAGGACCTGCACCTTGTGGTGTTTCTCAAGCATTGAGGCGATGCCACGCATCATCAGGACGGCTTTTGGAATGTCGGGCTCTTCGACATGCACGACTTGGAAGCGGCGGGTGAGAGCCGGGTCTTTCTCGATGTGTTTCTTGTACTCGGCCCAAGTTGTGGCGCCGATTGTGCGCAATGTGCCACGCGCCAGGGCCGGCTTCAGGAGGTTGGCCGCATCGCCCGTGCCAGCCGCGCCACCTGCGCCGACCAACGTATGGGTTTCATCGACAAACATCACAATTGGCGTGTCGGACCCTTGCACCTCGTCAATCACCTGACGCAATCGGTTTTCAAACTCGCCTTTCATCGACGCCCCGGCTTGTAGCAGCCCTACGTCAAGAACCAGCAAGCGCACGCCTTGCAAGGCAGGGGGCACATCCCCGCGTGCGATCCGAAGCGCGAAGCCTTCGACAACGGCGGTCTTGCCGACCCCCGCTTCACCGGTCAGGATCGGGTTGTTCTGGCGCCGACGCATCAACACGTCAACGATCTGACGGATCTCTTCATCCCGTCCGACAATTGGATCAATTTCCCCGTTGCGGGCCTGTTCCGTCAGGTCGGTACAGAATTGCTCCAGCGCTTCCTGCTTGCCCATCTGGGACGGCGCCATGGCGCCGGATGCCTCGCCGGGTTCCGCGCCGCCACCGGTGCTGGAGCCATCTTGCGGCCGCATCGCATCCTCGGGGGAGCCATCGGTGATGTTGTGGAAATCATCGGCCAGATCATCCGGTTTGATGCTGGCAAGGCTGGGCGAGATCGTCATCAGGATATTCTTGAGGTTTGGCGTCTCCAGCATCCCAAGGATCAAATGTCCGGTGCGCACCTGATTGGAGGAATACAGCAGCGAGCCCCAGACCCACGCACGCTCCATTGCGTCCTCAAGATGCGAAGACAGATCGCTGACTGAGGTCGCGCCCCGTGGCAGCGCATCGAGTGCGTTGGTCATTTCAGTCGCAATTTTGCCCGCATCCAGATTGAAATGCTCGATGATGCGGTGAATGTCGCTGTCCTGATTGTTCAGGATCTGGTGCATCCAATGCACGATCTCGACATAGGGGTTGCCCCGCATCTTGCAAAAAACGGTCGCTCCCTCGATGGCTTTATATCCCAGGCTGTTCAATTTCCCGAAAAGCGCAACGCGGCTGATTTCTGTCATGACTATCCCTTTTCTTCTTTATGCGGCGACGTTCCGGAGATTGGGCTCTAGAAACAAATCATCCGCGTCTTTTGTATTTTTGCTCTCACCGATCCAGCCGGTCTGACCGAGCTGGATCGTCTCTCCGAGTATCGGGGCTGGTACGTCTTCGCGCTTCAGAACCAGGTTCAGATCCCAATCAAGCGCGTCACCAACGTAGTTTCTCACAATCGCACGCAAGCGTGAGAGCGAGGTGCCGCCGGGCAATAGGCGCTTGTATTCATCAAGGCTGAGCGGTCCAAGACGCAAGCGGAATTTTGCGTTATGCGTCCAGACACGCTCACCGATGGAAGTTGTCTGGCCAAGTTGCGTCCGCGCGCCGAGCTGCCAGCGATCATCTGGTTCCAGCTCAAGCCATGTGCCTACGAATTGCTGTAACTGTACACGCGCGCCAAAGAAAACTTGCAGGATGGAGACCAGCCCATCCGCGTTTTTTGGGCCTTGAGAAAGGAGTCCTGCGAAATGTCGTTTTCCCAGATCCGCGAATTCATCGGCACCGCGCAAATGGGTGCCGTGATATCCGCCAATGGCAGCAATCTTGCGCTCGAACCCGTCATTATTGCCGCGATCAAAGCTTGGTGCTGGTTGACCGGACCGCCATGCCTTGAACAGCAGAGTCATCAGGCGATGGGTCAGGATATTTGCGAACTCGACAAAAGTGGGGTCACGGTGATTGCGTTGGCGCGCGCGCGCATGCTCGGTCAGGTGCAACGGCAATGGGCCCTGCGGACCGAAGAGCCCAAAGAAACGGTTTGTCAGCCGTCCTGGCCGAACACCTGCGGGTTGCCTGAAACTCGCAACGCTGGACGGCGGAAAAGAAAGCTCGGCTTCTTGCCCGAGACGGACTTTATCCTCTCTTGGCCTGCGCGCATCACCAATGCGGGGATCATCGGGAAACGCGGCTTCGATGACGCGAAGCGCGTGGAAAACGTGATGATTTTCTGGGGTTTCGCTCAGCCGCTGAAGATGCGTCAGAGGATCCGCCCCAGACCGCTGTCGGGTCGCCATCTGGCAATCTCTCCGCGCTGTTGGGTGACAAGCACCGTTTCGGTAAAGCTGTTGATTGAGACGTATTTGCGGAAAAACCGCTCAAGCACAGCGCCAAGCAGATAGACGCTGGTGCCTTCGAAAAAGCTCTCGTCAAAGCTGATTTTGATCTCCAGCCCCCGCACAGCGGTAGATAAAACACCGTCTGCCATGCGGCGGACAATGGGGCGGGTGGAGACCCCGACAAGACCTTCGAGCTGTTTCTGCAATACGCGGTTGCCGTCCGGTGAGTAGATGCCAATCAACTCACGCAAGGCCGCGGCGCTGTCTTCCGTGCCGGTATCCGCGATCGAGATGTAGTTCAGGCTGAGATGCGAGATAAGGCGCCACGAGGTGTCACCTTGCGCCAAAGAAGGTCTTGGCCGCGTCGGGTTTACCGGTGTCGTGATATGCGCAACCGGCCCGCCATCCGGCAGATAGAAGACATCGCGGGTGCCTGTCGGCAGCAATAGCGGAAGATCGCGGTTCGTCACCATCGCGGTGATGGCAAGTTGGTCCAGTTCAGCAGAGTAGGGCGCTTGCCTGCTGTCAACGAGCGACAGGTAGGATTCAGAGCCGAGATAGGACGTGCGGACGCCTTTCAGGCGTTCTTTCTCCGACCGCTGCCGCATCTTACGGCTTTGCGTGTAATAGGATGCATGGGTTTCCCCCGCTGCCGTCATATCATCGGCGGAGTAAAACGGCCGGAAGACCACGTCATCTTCACCGTCAGCGCTGATACCCGCAACGCTTTCAACGCTGAATACCTCGTAGTCCATGGGCGCTGTGCGATCGACGACGACATGTTGTTCTACATCAGATGCGGAGATATGGACGCGGTCGCAGCGCTTGTTAAAGAGGTTGACGGCTGGCGTCGCATTCAGCGTGAATGCACCGGGTGTGACACCAGCTGCGACATCCGGGTCGCCGTCGCGCAGTAGAATATAGATATCAACATCATGATCTGTCGCGCGGCTAAGCGCCATGTTGAGACCCTGCAACTCCACGAAATGATATCGCTCGGGCATAGCAAAGTACTCTTGCAACAAGCGATAACCGTCGAAAGAGCGCTGCGGGTTGGGCAGCAGCGCTTCTTCCGGATCATAACCCCGAGGAACCGCTTTGCCGTCGGGTAGATCAGCGATCCAGTCAGCGCGCCTGTCTGTCGACCGGCCGACGATTCCGGTCACCTGCGCGCAAAGGAGTTCATAGAGGTCCCAATTTTTACCTTCTTGCCCATTTAAATGCAGCACAAGGCTATCGAGGGATAAATCGCTGATCGGCAGCTTGCCGAAGCGAGACAGGCGCAGCCGGATTGCGGCGCGCGCTTCGGTCTCTCTGGAGACGCCCGCGGCGACCAGTTCGCCCCGTCCGTCAATGTATTCTGCTTCCGAGATTTCGATTGGCCAAAGCGTGACTTCATGGGCCGTGCGGAAAACGCAAGCTGTGCGGTCATCATCACCCAGGACGCTTCGCAGGTCGGAGCCGCGCGCGATCTTGTAGCCATCCTCCAACGCTGCGTTTTGCATGTCCGGTTCGAATGCCGCGATCATCATCGAAGGCGTCGGAGCAAGGTAATGAGGGTAGACGATTTCAAGAAGATGGCTTGTCAGGTTTGGGTATTGCAACTCCAGTTCAAGTTGCACGCGCGCTGATAGAAAGGCGACACCTTCGAGAAGCCTTTCTACATAGGGATCAATGACTTCCACACTGTCCATGCCGAGGCGAGATGCGATTTTTGGGTAAGCTTGCGCAAATTCCGCCCCCATGTCGCGCATGAAAGCCAGCTCGCCTTCGTAGTGTTTGAGCAGACGTGTATCCATCAGAGTCTCAGGTCACCCTTTCCAATTGCAGCTCGCCTGTGGTCACATCCACCTGGCTGCGCAGATAGAGTTCAATCGGCAGCGGTTGAGCCCACATATCAGCGCGGATGTCATAAGTGACGACGGTTTCGCGGTTGCTGTCTTCGCTGCGCAGCGCCACATCGATAGAGCCGGGATGAATACGCGGTTCAAAAACCTGAATGGAGTCAGAGATGGATTTCCGGATGATCTCCGCCCGCTCAACGGTAGAGTAATCACCAGCCACCTCTTTTATCCCGTAGTTGAGAACGGAGTTCGAAACGTGGGGATATCTGTCAGGATCAATCATGTTGCTGTTATCTGACGTATTCAAAAGCCAGCTCAGATCGCGTTGAATGATCTCCCGCAACTCCCGAATGTCGATAACTCTGTCATCGCGACGTTCGGTTTTTTCGCTTGGATTATTGTCTGTCAGACGATCCAGCAAAGAAGGTTGCAACCGCTCGGAGATGGTCTTGTCAGACATCGCCACCCTCTGAAGTGATGTCGACGTCCATTTCCAGTAACCGTATGTCCATCAAAGCGGTATCGCCCAGATCGGTTGCAAAAAGCCTTTGCCCAATGCCTTCAAAAATTTCCTCGCCTATGTCTTGCCAGTTGGTCGCCCGCGCAAGTTTTTCGGCGGCATCGCCAGATTCTGTGGTTCCGGCATATCGCGTGGGGATCAAGGCAACGATGTCGCCGCCATTGGCCAGTTTGATGGAGCACGGCGTCCACACTGCGTCGCGCAAATCTGCGGGTTCTTCAAATTCGATCTTGGAAATCACATTGAATGGCATCCAGTAGTATTTACCATTCACGACAACTTCGAGGATCGGGCCGAGGCGCGGATCCGCGTCTGCGATCCATTCAAACGCGGTGTCATCAATCTTGCCTGAAACGGCAGGGGCGGCATCGAATGCCTTGGCGCGGATTTCATTGGCTTGCGCCAGATTGCCAGCCGCCTGAGCTTTAAGCGCCTCGACCAAAAGCGCGATCCACTCTTGTGGCTCACCGAAGATCAGCGGCTCTTTCTCGCCAGCAAAGACTTTCTCCCGATAAACCTCGCAAATGATGCCCTCGCGGTAGGTCTGCGCCATCGGCACAGCCATCGGGTCCATCTCTGCGGAAACTTTCAATTGGTTGATCGCACGTTTCCATTCGCCGCGGACACATAGAAGTTGAAACAGAAAAATGCGCAAAGGCGCATGGGAGGCATTCTTGCGGACCGCATCTTGTAGGGCGGCCAATGCGCCGTCCAGATCGCCGGATTTCAACAGGTCTTCAGCTTCCACTCGGGTTTCTCCCAACTTCACGCAAGAAAGCGGGGCCCCGATGAGGGGCCTCGCCAGATAGTATTGAAAGTGCAGTCCGGCTTATTCGACAGCCAGGTTGGCTTCGTTGAGCACACGGCTCCATTCGCCAGAGAACTCGCCGGAGTCTTTGCCCTGCTTGTCCTGCTTGGTGTAGGTCACTTTCATCGCGCCATACTGCATGACAACGGTTTCTTCGCAGATATCGTCGCCATCAGAACCGGACCAGCTGATGTCCTGGATCATCACCAGTTTGAACTCGAACTTCAGGAAGGTTTTGCCGGACACGCCAGGTGTGCCGCCGGAGCGACGTAGCTCGATGACCATATCATCGAAGTGGTTGCCTTCGCAAAGTTTGCTGAACATGGCGCAAGATGCAGAGTCGGTCTTCTTGGTCATGTTCAGTTCTTTGAACGTCGCCTTGCCTGCGCCACCACCCGCTGTGATCGAGCCGATATTGATGTTGTTCTCAGCACCGATTTCAAAGCTGAGAATTTCGAAGGCTTTGTTGTCCTTCATGGTCTTGTCTTGGGTCTCCCCTGCAACATCCGTACCGGTGAAATAGCAAAATGCGTCAAAAGCCATGGTTCAATTATCCTTTCATGGTCAAGTAGTTAGATTGAGTTACGCCGCGGAGCTTTAGCCCTTCTCACTCGGCAGTTTTGAAACAAGCCGCAGTGAAACTGACAGCCCCTCCAGTTGGTAATGCGGGCGAAGGAAGAATTTCGAGGTGTAGTACCCCGGGTTGCCTTCCACATCTTCCACCACAACCTCTGCGGCTGCGAGTGGACGACGCGCCTTAACGTCTTCGGGTGATGTTGCAGAGTTCAGGTCGACATATTGATTGACCCATTGCTGCAACCAAGCCTGCATGTCGTCGCGACTTTTATAGCTACCGACTTTGTCCCGCACGATGCATTTGAGGTAATGCGCAAACCGGCATGTCGCGAAGAGATAGGGCAGACGCGCCGCAAGATTGGCGTTTGCTGTCGCATCATCATCGTCATATTCCGCAGGCTTGTGCAGCGATTGTGCACCGATAAAGGCCGCGAGGTCAGAATTCTTGCGGTGGATCAGTGGCATCATACCGTTCTTTGCAAGTTCTGCTTCGCGCCGGTCGGAGATTGCAATCTCAGTGGGGCATTTCTGATCAACACCGCCATCATCGGTCGGGAAAGTATGCGATGGCAGGTTTTCAACTGCGCCACCACTTTCAATACCGCGGATCCGCGAGCACCAGCCGTATTCCTTGAAGGAGCGGTTGATATTCACAGCCATACCGTAGGCGGCATTGACCCAACCGTATTTGTTGGCGTCCGTGCCGTCCGTGTCTTCTTCAAAGGCGAAGGCTTCCACAGGGTCGGTTTTTGAGCCGTAAGGCAGGCGACCGAGGAAGCGTGGCATTGCCAGGCCCACATATTTGGAATCTTCCGATTCCCGCAGGGAACGCCAGGATGCGTATTCCGGTGTCTGGAAGATCTTCGTCAGATCGCGCGGGTTTGCCAGTTCGGACCAGCTGTCCATCTGGAACAGGGTCGGGTTGGCACCTGTGATCAACGGCGCATGGGCTGCGGCAGCAATCTTTGCCATCTCGCCCAACAGCTCCACATCCGGCGGGCTGTGATCAAAGTGATAATCCGCAACCAGCGAGCCGTAAGGTTCACCACCAAACTGCCCAAACTCTTCTTCATAGAGCTTTTTGAAGATCGGAGACTGGTCCCAAGCGGTCCCTTTGAACTTGCGCAAAGTCTTGTGCATGTCCTTCTTGGAGATGTTCAGGACGCGGATCTTGAGCATCTCGTCCGTCTCGGTGTTGTTCACCAAGTAGTGCAGACCGCGCCATGCGCTTTCAAGTTGCTGAAAGTCTTCATGGTGCAGGATCATGTTGACCTGCTCCGTCAGCTTCTTGTCAATCTCCGAGACGATGCTTTCGATGGTGCGCAGCGCGTCGTCTGAGATCAGGCTGGCATTGCCAAGTGCTTGTTCCGCGAGTGTTTTGACTGCCTGTTCGACGGCTGATTTGGCCTGGTCGGATTTAGGGCGGAATTCTTTTGTCAGGAGCGCTTCGAAATCGGAGGATCCAAAGGATGTTGCTTCTGCGCCACCTGCGGCTTCTGTTTCTGCTTCAGCCATGTCTTACTCCTGATCTTCGTTGTCAGCTTGTGGGGCAGGTTGTGCGGCAAGAGTTTTCAGCAGCGCCGGGTCTTGCATGATTTTTGCGATCAGTTCTTCTGCGCCGGATTTGCCATCCATATAGGTCATCAGGTTGGACAACTGTGTGCGCGCCTCAAGCAGCTCTTTCAGCGGCTCGACTTTTGCCGCGATTGCAGCAGGGCTGAAATCGTCCATCGATTCAAATGTGATATCGACAGCCATATTGCCTTCGCCGGTCAATGTGTTTGGCACGGTAAAAGCGGCGCGTGGCGCCATGGACTTCATACGGTCGTCAAAATTGTCGACGTCAATTTCCAGGAACTTCCGGTCAGCAATACCGGGCTGTTCGACCTCAGATTTGCCTGCAAGATCAGACATGACGCCCATCACGAAGGGCAGCTGCACCTTCTTCTCGGCACCGTAAAGTTCCACATCATACTCGATCTGGACCCTTGGCGCGCGGTTGCGCGCAATGAATTTCTGGGAACTGCCAGCCATACTATATGTCTCCTTCGTAGACCTGTCTTTTCATTTTAGGGCCACATGAATGCGGCCTTTTAATGTCAGTACTCTTCTTCGATACCACTGATCAGATTGACATTGTCGATCCCGCTTGGGGCCATGTCCTTCACAATGGTCATGAAGTCTGCATTCACCAGTTTCTTCGCTCGTAGCAATAGCAGCGGAACGGGACTGGATGGTTCTGTTCGTTCGTAATACGACACGATTCTGTCGATGGCGTTCAGGACATCATTTGCATTGTTGATTCCCCCGCCAGATGCACGTGGTGCAGCGCCTCCGCTGTCCGCAGCGCCGTCATCTTCCAAGGCGTCCGCGCTGCCTTCGTCAGCAACAGGTTCGCCGGTTGCGCCTGCAAGGCGGGCATTTGCCTGCTTGAGGACCTTGATCAATGGATCGAGGTCCGGCCCTTGGCCCGGGGTCTCTTCGTCGAATTTCGCCGTTATGGCTTCTACATTGCTCAATGCAGTCGCCGCCGCACCTGCCAGTTCAGACAGTTTCTCTGGATCCGTGTCCTGGAATGCGGCCGTCACCTGCGTCGGGTCTGGCACGTTGTCCATATCGCTTGTGGGTGTGATCTCCCCTTCGGCGACAGAAATATCGCGCAAGGAGATTGCACCGAAGGTCCGGCTGGCGGTCAGCGGCGCGCGACGGATCCCACGAATGATCCTGTTGCTATCGGTCAGTGACAGGACGGCGTTGACCCGCATCGTTGGATCATTGTCGTCATCGGCATCCAGCTGAGGATGGCAAGTGTCCCAATATTGATCAAGACATCCGGCCAGGTAGGTCGTGGCTTTCGCGAAACCCGGCAAGCCGGTTAATCGGAGTTGAGCTTCTGCCATAAACACGGCGGCGCGCAAGTCATGGCTGCGTTCCATAATGCCCAGCGCTTTCGCAGAGACATCTTTATAGTCGGGATCTTCTGCGGCGAGTATTTCGTCGCCTGCTTGCCGTTCTTCGCCGGGTTGAGCGGCAATCTCGAGTTCCATAAATCCGGGATCATATTCTAGATCTTCCCCACTTGGGGCGTCTTCTCCGTGACTGAGGAGAAGTTTTTCTACATCCATGGTGCCTCCCAAGGCATGGTGTTGATGTGTTTAGAGCTTCCCAGACGCAATAAAATAACTGCAGCTCTGGGTGACCCAGCGGAACTCTATCACACAATCTTTATTTGGCTAGGAAAAGCAGGAGAAGGTTAACAGGTATTTTACGACCGTCTCATGTGGCTTGACCGGGGCATGTGAAATTCGTTTGATCGTGGCGAACCTGAAAGGAAAACCTATGCCGCGTATCCCCCTCTTGCTGAGTTTTATCACCGCCTTGGGACTGGCTGCCCCCGCCGCAGCGCAGGATCAGAAACTGACCGTTGAGCTAAACAAGTTCGAGGCGTCTGACAGCGGCGGATGTCGTGCCTTCTTCCTGTTCCGTAATCAATCGGGAAAGGCATTTGAAGGATTTGAAATGTCGTTGGCGATCCTCAATCAGGACGGTGTGATTGACCGGTTGCTGACCATTGATGCGGCACCGCTTCCTGTCGCACGCACGACATTGAAGCTGTTCGAAATCCCGGAGACCGCATGCGAGAACGTGTCGGAGATTTTGCTTCACGCCATCGATACGTGCAAACCGCAAAATGAAAACAATATGGACTGCTTCCCTGTCGTCGATCTGGTCAGCCGTACTTCTGCACCGTTGGTCAAATAGATGACCGCCATCCTTTCAACGGCTGGAACCGGCGGGCCGATCATACTGATCCTTGCGGTTTTATCACTGCTGTCGCTCACATTGATTTGCGTCAAGGTTTTGCAGTTGGCCCGCGTCCGGTCCGGAGGCGCAAATCGGCAAGACGCGCTGACCCGCTGGGCAAACGGCGATAAGGAGGCGGCAATCTCGCAACTCTCGGGCGGTGCAGCACCAGCGGATCGCATCGCTCATTATGCGCTGAACCACACGCTGAGGAAGATGCCACGCAAACCGCTTGAGGCAGAATTGATGCGTCAGGGGAATGCGGAGGTCGAGACGATGGCACGCCATATCCGCATTCTGGAACTCATCGCAATGGTCGCGCCACTTTTGGGACTGCTTGGCACTGTGTTGGGGATGATCCAGTCGTTTCAGGAATTGGAACTCGCGCAAGGTGCTGCAAATGCCTCTGTTCTGGCGGGCGGCATCTGGCAGGCATTGCTGACGACGGCTGCTGGATTGGTCGTTGCGATCCCAGCTGCGATTGCGGCGACACTCTTGTCGGCGCGGGTCGAGGGAGCCGCACATGACATAGAATCTGCGGTGGGTCAGTTCTTCCTTCTTGAAGATACCGGCACAGCCCCCGCGGCGGCTTAGGTGCAACTCAGCCGACATACGCCCCCACGCCAGTTGATCTCGCTGGTGCCGATGATTGATGTGATGTTGATCCTTCTGGTCTTCTTCATGGTGACATCGACTTATCTGAACCTCGACATGATCCGTGTGATCGAGCCAGAGGCCGAACGCGCGCCGACGGCACCAGCATCGGGCGATGCGACGACGCTGCTTGTGCGGATTGGTGCGGATGGGCAGATTCATGTACGCGGGCGAACGCTCACCGCCGCTGAGTTGGGCAGCTTTGTAGGATCGCGGTTGCAAGAGAACCCCCTTCTGTCAGTTGTTTTGCTGCCGTCCTCGCGTGCCACAACGCAAAATCTCGTCACAACGATGGACAGTCTGACGCAGGCTGGCGCGACGCGGTTGCGCCTGATGCGGCTGGAGGCAGCGCGATGAAGCTGAAACGGCCCGTCAAACGCACACCACCAGAGACGATCATTGCTCTCATTGATGTGGTGTTCTTCCTGCTCGTGTTCTTCATGCTGATCGGACGCATGGATGCGACGTCGCCTTTTGAGGTTTTGCCAGCAACTGCGCTGACTGGCGCGGATATGCCAGCGGGCGGCGCTACCGTTTCTGTCAGCGCGGAAGGGGCACTCGCCCTTGATAGCATCGCCACCGATGAGGCGGGTCTTTTGGATCGCTTGACAGACCAGCTTCGCGCGCAGCCGGACCTTTTGATCCGCGTGAACGCGCACCGTGATGCGACCATGTCAATGCTGTTGCCGATGGTCGCCGAGATCGAAGCGCTGGGCGCGCGCGATGTGATGCTGGTCGTCACGCCCGAGGGTGGCTGATGCGCGGCGCGGCCCTTTGGGTGGGTGGATTGCTGCTTTCTGCCGTTCTGCATGTCGGTGCTGCAGGCCTCTATTTTGCAACGCGGGACCTAGATGATCGGCCCGCGCAGCAATCGGCGGAAAGCCAGTTTCAACTCGATACTGTCACGGCCCCCAGCCAGACGGCTGAAGCTGAAACCCCCGATAGCGAAGATGCAGCAGAAGCCGCACCAGACAGCAAAAACGTAGGGGCGGACGCGGTTGCGCAGTCGCGTGCCTCAGCGCTCAATGCGCCGACGACGCGGACAGAGCCTGTGGCGCCTAAGGCTGCGGCAGTGCCCGCCGTTGCGACGTCAGGTGATCTGATGTCCGAAGCGACGATGCCTGATGCAAAGGCAGCAGCATTGCCTGCGCAGACTGACGCAGCGGCCGAAGTTATTGTGCCGGAAGCCGCAATGGCCCAAGCTGAAGACGTCTTGAGCAGTCCGGTCGCGTCAGAGGCTATTTCTGGCGATGTCGCCAAAGCGATAACAAAAAATGCAGCAACTGCCCTGTCAGAACCGGTTCCAAGCACAGTTGTCACTGCAAATCTTCAACCTTCGGCGTCGCCCAGCGCGCCTGTCGAGGTTGCAGCAGCAACGGCTCGTGTCGAGAGACCGCGCGCGTCCGTGAGCAATCGCCTGTCGCCCTCCATGCAATCCGCGCCAGCCGCATCTCCAAATAGTGCACCCGCCCCTGCGACGACCGCGCCGACGGTAAAACCCGAAGAGCCGCCGCTTCCCGCGACGTCGGCGACTGCCGCGCTGGCTTGGCAATTCGGTGACCGCCTTGTTACCGACCCGCAGGCTCTGGCGACGATCCAGGCCTTCATGGCACCGGGGAACCTTGCCAATAGCGCCGCAAATGCGGGTGATGTGAAAGATGGTCTGACAGGCCTCCTGACCAGTGTTGATTGTGCGCGCCTTTCCGCGACATTCGTACCAGAGACAGGAACGCTGGAGCTGCGCGGACACATCCCGGACCCGGCCTTGCAAGGTGAATTGCTGGAAGCGCTCAGGGCGCAAGTCGGCGATGGTATCCCCGTCTCGGCCAATCTGCTGCATCTGCCTGCGCCTCAATGCGGGGCGCTCACGGGAATTGCAACTGTCGGGCTGCCGCAGTCAACGGATCAGTTCACGAATGACCGGCTGGTCGGGGCGAGCGCGCATGCCCGGGAATATACCTATGCAGAGGGGCAGCGCCTTCAGTTCGATCTGGCCGCACCCGATTACGACGCATTCGTCTACGTGGATTATTTCAGCGCAGATGGAAACGTCATTCACCTCGTGCCCAATGAGACTATTGCGCTTGAGAAAAGTTCGGCCGAATCTCTGTTCGGTGTGGGTCAGGACCGTGGAGACCTGCCTAGCCTTAAGATCACCATTGGACCGCCTTTTGGTCAGGAGATTGCCATCGCTTTCGCCGCGTCACAGCCCCTCTATGAAGGGCTGCGGCCCATTGTAGAACCGGCTGAGCCATATCTGGAATGGTTGCAAGCGCGCGTTTCCGAAGCACGCGACGAAGACCCGAATTTCAAAGGCGAATGGGTGTATTTCTTCATCACCACCCGTCCCAATACGCAGTAGCGCTTAGGTTCTTGGAACGGAGAATTCGATCCGACGGTTGCGGGAACGGCCTTCATTGGTGTCGTTAGACGCCACGGGTTGTTCCTCTCCCATTCCGACGGAGATCATCCGGCCCGCACTTATGCCCTTTTGCGCCAGATAGCTGACGACAGAGGCGGCGCGACGTTCAGAAAGGCGCTGGTTGGCAGCGCTGGACCCTATGCTGTCCGTGTGACCTGCAACCTGAATCGTGAGGTCAGGACACCGCGCCACAATATCCGCAACACTGTTGAGCAGCGGTGTGGAATCGCTGGCCAATTGCGACGATCCGGGTTGGAAATAGATGTTTCCTGTGCGTGACAAGATTTCAAAACGCCCCACGCAAGCTTCCAGAGAGAAATCGCCTTTCGTTTCCAAAGCAGCGGTCGCAGGTGCGGCCGCTGGTGCTGTGACCGCCGCGGTTGTGATGACCGCGTCATCTGCAGACTTGCGGAAGATCAGATCGAAGTTGACGCTAGAGGATGGAACGATCGTGACATTTGCAGCCTCTTCCAGTTTGCGCAGCCCGTCCATGAGGTTGAAATCCGCGACAGCCAGATTGATCGGTTCGGATGTCGACACAGCAACAAGATCATCACCAATCAGCGTGATTGCCAAATCTGCTTCGAGGGTCTTGGTGACGCCATGCAGGTCGATGGTGAATGGTAGCCTGATTGTTTTGCGTCGTACCGTTTCCAAATCAGCAATATCGGTTGCAGAAATCCTGGTCGTGATGTTCGCCTCAGGATACTGGAACGTCTCAAAGAACAAGAAGCGCATGCGCACATTTCGCAGATCGACTTTCGTATCCACAGCATCCAGAAGCACCTTGAGAGACGCGTTTCCGTCTGGATCAATCGCGCCCGATACCCCTGCGAAGGAAGAGGTTTCAATCTTCGAGCCATTCTTGATCGATTGAAATTGTAGTGAGGAGGCGTCGCCTGCCAAGACCCAGCCGTTTCCAAATGGGCTGCTCTGTCCGAAGGTCGCTTGGCCAAAGCACAAGGCGGATATCACGGCGGCAAATAGGGTGCGAAGGTACATTGCGGCGCTCTTTTTCTGTGTGAATGCCAAATTATTGCCCTGCCTGTGTCCAAAAGCAACAATGTTATGTAGTTATTCATACGTAAACATGATGCTTTCGTCTTTATGCGGTAGGATTCGAGGGAAAGCTTCAAAAAGGGTTAAGCAATGAAGGTTTTGTCGTGCATTGTGATGGGCTTCTTGGCATGCGTGCAATCAGCCGCGGCTGAAGAGCGCGTTGCATTGATCGTCGGCAACAGCCAGTACGCAACCGTTGCTGCTTTGGACAACGCGGGCAATGACGCGCGTTTGATGTCGCAATCGCTTGAAGCGGTCGGTTTTCGCGTGACCCTCGTCGAAGATGCAACTCAGATCGAGTTGAAGCGCGCTATTGCGCAATTCGGGCGGGACCTTCGTAACTCAGGATCAGATACGGTCGGTCTGTTTTACTACGCAGGGCATGGCGTTCAGTCATTTGGATCGAACTATCTTTTGCCCGTTGATGCCAGCCTGAGCGATGCGGCTGACCTTGATCTCGTCGCGTTTGACGCATCAGCCGTGCTGAGGCAGATGGCCTCTGCCCGCAACAAGACCAACATCGTGATCCTTGATGCGTGCCGGAATAACCCGTTCGAAAATATCGCTGATCTGAATGATAATGGTTTGGCTGAGATGAAGGCACCGACGGGCACATACCTCGCCTATGCGACCGCGCCCGGTGCCGTGGCTTTGGATGGCAGCGGCGGAAACAGCCCTTTCACATCGGCACTTGCGCGATCCATTACAGTCGAAGGTTTGGCGATTGAGCAGGTGTTCAAAGATGTCCGGGTGTCGGTGATTGAACAGACCGGCGGCGCGCAGACGCCCTGGGACACATCGTCCTTGACGCAAGACTTCTTCTTCAAGCCAAAGCCCAATCTCACACCAGATCAGTTGACGGAAATTCAGCTTTGGAACTCTGTTCGTTTGACCGAAGACCCTGTTCAGATACTGCTGTATTTGCGCGCCTATCCCGGTGGCATGTTTGAGGCGGAAGCCCGGCAAATGCTCTCGACCGCGTTGCGCGACGAAATGGGCGAAGATCAGCCCGTGCCGCGCGCTGCTGCACCCTCCGCCCCCAAACCTGCGCCTGCGCCCGATATCGAGATGGAACTGATGGAGGTCGCGCGGGCTTCTGGTAGCAAGGCTGATTACGAAGCCTATCTTGACGCCTATCCCGACGGGATCTTTGCGGAGATGGTGCGAATAGAAATCGCTGCGCTGGAGGAAAAAGAGTTAGCGGCGCTGTCCATCGTTGAGCCCGAGCCCGAACGCGATGAACCCGTAACTGCACAGGAAAGCAATGTGCCTTTGCCGGTCTTTTTCGATCAACCGATGCCAGAAGGCATTGAAGAGATTCTGGGTAAGACGATAATGCAGGCTGCCGCTGGCAACCCGCTCTTTTCGCCCATTGAGGGTCTTCCGCCAGAGGCGTGGCAAACGAAGGTATGTTCAGATTGTCATCAATGGACCCGTGATGACTTGTGTGCGCAGGCCAATACCTATGTCGCCCAATCGGAAACGCGGGCGTTGGACAAAATGCACCCCTATGGCGGGTCGTTCAAACGCAATTTGAAGACCTGGGCGCAGGGTGGTTGCCAATAGTCTGACCTGATTTTGGCCGGGTATTCCTTGCTGGCAATTTCTCAGACATCGGCTACCATCGCTCCCAAAATTTGAGGTTTGAAGGCGACCGAATGCCATTAGACTCCGACCAGATGGATGAATTGAAGAAGCTGATTGCTGTCTCGCGAAAGCGCGCACTTAACTTTGGTATCTGCTTGGGCGGGAAGCCGGAAACAACCATCTTGTTTCTCCACAGAATGCGCAGCGCAGATGTGCTCATGCGGGAAGCCAAAAAGGCTGGGGACAGCACAAAAACTGCATGTGGGACAGTGCAGACCAAAGGCAAAATTCTGTCGCTGACATGCCTCGACAAACCGCCAGCCAAGCTCGCCCGCACGACAAAGCTGTTTCTGGCCAAACTTGGCATGAAGATGACCGTCAAAGTGCTCGACCGGGATGGTGGGGTGATTGACGAGGATGTCGACGAGGACGATACAGATGAAGGTGCCACCCCAGAAGCTGAAACGGTTGATCCATTAGCGGCGAAATGGGCGGCTGCTGAGGCAAAATATGCCGATGTGATTGCCCGCGCTGCATCGGATGGGTCGGTGCTTGACCCCTCCAAGTTGCGTGCGGATTGGGCCTATGCGCAAGGCATTGCCGCTGAAGAAGACTATTCGGGCGCGCTCAAAGTCTTGGCCCGACTTGTTACCCTGATTGAAGCGGATGAGGGCGTCAGCCACTCTGCCGCAGCAACGTTTGAGGAGCGCAGCCAGAAGCTTTCCAAACCTGTTGAGGCCGCGTTGAAGGGGAGGGCAGGTCCCTATGAAAAGATCCGCCTTTTGTGGACTTATGCGCATGAAAAAGCGCAGGAAAGCCCCCCGGATCACACGAGTGCAAATAAGGCTTTGAATTCGCTTGTCGGGTTGTTGAAAGAAGCGGCGGCCGCATTGAAAGGCAACAAAGGGGCGGGGGACAAGCCGGAAGGCGTCAAGGATGGAACTGTCGCTAAGGAGGTCCGCAAGCGCGACGACCTGACCGCATTGCTGAAAGAGGTCAAAGCGCTGCAACCCGAGATCACTCGGCTGATGCAGCTTCCCCCCGAAACGGCACGCATCGTCCAGAGCCAAAGGGCGCTCACCGGTTTGCAGAAACGCTTGAGCATTGACGCGAAGCAAGCTGATATTGCGCCGGCGCAAGCGACTGTTGCAGGGATCAAGGCAGCCATAGCCGTTCTGAAAGCTGAGGAGCCCGGTATCTCGCGGGCAGTCGGGCTGCGCGAACAGGCAGAGCGAGAATATGCGGCGCTGGCCGCAAACCTGACAAAGGCGCGTTACATCTACGCGGTCACCGCTGCTTTTGAGCGCGACGTGAAGGCGTTCAAGGAGGCCGACGTCTACGTGCGTGCCGCGATGAAAAACAAGAACTGGGCCGAAACCTTAGCGAAGATGCCTGCACTTGAAGCAGCAATGAAAAGGCTGAACGCGCGCAAAGCCGAATTCGACCAGATCGTGAAAGACGAGGCGGCGGCCGAAGCGGCCTTTGAAAAACTGGCGCCTCTAGTCGCAGATGCCGAATTTACGCCCATCACAACCCCCGCAGCACAGGAATGGGACGCGAAGCTGCAAGCAGCTTTGGAGCGTTGCGAACAAGCCGGTTCCGCGAAGGACTGGAAGACATTTCTGGCCACTTTGCCTGACGTCGAAGAGGCCGCCCGCGCGTTGTCCGACCTTTATGATGAGTGCGATGCTTTGGTCGATTTTGAGGCGGAGTTGGACGCTGCATTCCAGAAAGTCGACCAACGCCTCAAGGCTGTCTTGAAAACGAAAGCGGTTCTGCCCGCCTTCATTGCGCTGCGGCAGCAAGCGTCTGCGCTGCGGGCGGCCTTCATAGAGACATTTGAACAGATTGCCGATCTTGAGGAGGCCAAAAGGATCTTGGGCCAACTTGAGAAGCTGGCGCCCAAAGCAGAGGCTTTGGCACAGGAAAACGCCGCAGCGAGAGCGCGCCGTAGAGCGTTTGAAAAAGACCGGAAAGCTGCCGCCAGAACATTCAAAGCAGCGTTTGCTTTCAAACCGAACACAAAAGACGCGCTTGCCCTGTTCGATGCGTTCAAGGCTGACTTCACCAAGATGCAGGCGGCGTTTGATGCGGGAGACGAGGGATTTCCGGATCTTCTCGAAACTGCCAAAGAACATGCCGCTGCATTAGCGTCTGCCAAAGCTGAAAACGACGCAGGCGCGGCTAAGGCAGAACAAGCGGCGGCGCAAAGGAAACCAGATTTGATCGCAGCACTTCGCGCAAGCAGGCAATTGATCGCTTTGCACGCACCGCTGCTGGATCATTTTACGGACATGTTGAACACATTGAACACCGCAGCGGGAACTGCGTTCATCGACCAACGTTGGGCTGAGCTGGATGCGCGCGTGACCGAGTTGGAAGCCGTGATCGCAGAGATCAGCGCAGCAACGGCGAAGGCGGCTCCGGCGACCAAAGAGCTCAAGAGCGAAGTCGAGGCACGCTGGAACCCCGACTTTCAGGCTCAGGTTCAAGACGTGAAAGCGTATGACCGCGACGCTACGGCAATGATGGGCGCAGATCTGGACGAGATTGAAAAGCTCGAAGCGGATTTTTTGAAGTGCCTGGGGGCGACGCAATGGAGCAGGTGTAAGGCATGTCTTGACCAGTTGGAGCCGCGAGTCCTCGCGAAGTTTGCGTTTAAGCCGGAGCATGATCGCTTCGTTGCTGACAAAGCCTGGGTCTCGGCGGAACTTGCGAAGATCAAGTCCCGCCTGCGCGCCGTTAGCAAGATGGAAGAGGTCACCCGTGACATAAAGCAAGTCAAATCCAGTTTGAATGATCGGGTCAGTTTGCGTCGCGCAAAAATCCGTCATCTGGATTACGCGGCTGCGCGGGCCGAGATGCCGGACATCATCAAAGAGCTGGAAACGCTCGAAGGGCTCAAGGCTGATCATGATGCTGCATTGGCAAAGAAAAAGCTGGCCGACAAAGCGTGGATTAAGATGGCCCGACGGTACGATATCGTCAAAGATTTTAAAGGGTACACCCCGGCGTTGGCAAAGCTGGTTCGCGCCTTCTCTGAAGCGAATGCCTCGTTTGATGCGGTTTACTTTGCGTTTGATTACGATGAAGCCGTACGCCGTGCACCGCGTCTATCGCAGGCTATAAACGATCTTTATGCAAAAGCGGCTGAGCATCAGGCAGCTGCTGCGGGAGCAGCTAAGCGGGCTGCGAATGCGCTGAAGACGCTGAAGTCTGCCAGCGTGGAGAAGATAGCCAAGCTGCCTTCAGAAAAGCAGGTCGCATTGTTGGACCAGTTGCGTGCTGAGCGGGGCGCTCTAAGCCCTGAGCAACGTGCCCAACAGTGCAAGATCTACGCCGCTATGGATTTGGATCCGGAGTTCAAGGAAGCAGACGACGCGCGTCGTGACGCGCTGGCCACTGCCATGCGGGAAGATACGGAATTGATGGCCGCGAAAGACAATTGGGCCGATACGCCGATCCCAGATCGGATCCGTCTTCTCGAGAGGACCTTGAAGAAGGAATGCGAGATTTACGGTATGCCAGTGCCTGTCGTGAACACCTACTCGGAAGACTCTTCCGTGCAAGGTTATTTCAGTCCGGCGGATAACTCGGTGAACTTGAATGTGCATCCGAACGCGGACTTCCATGATTTCTACGAATGCATTGACACGATTGTGCATGAGAATGCGCATAACTATCAGGAGCATCTGGTGACCCAGCTAAGAGAAGGGCTGATTTCACCTTCAGATCGGGACTACAAGCAGGCGGTCATGTTTGCTGCAAATTCCGGGCCGGGAGATTACGTAAATGCGTCAGAAGACGAGTATGTTTACAACAAGCAGCCCTTGGAAGAGCATGCTTGGGCGACAGGAGGTGGCATTGCCGCAGCTTTTCAGAAGTCTGAAGCATGATGTCTAAAGAAGGGCAAATGCTATGAGCGAAGCAAAAACGACAAAGCTTACTTTGACCTTGGTGGACCGAGGTGGCTCAAGCAAATTCTTGGGCAATGGCACGATTGATGCCTCCGGATTGATCGAAGTAACTGCACCAGCGCCAGGTCAAGAGGCTTTCGTCGAAAGTATCGCAAGCGAGTTGAATGCGCGCGCGGATGTCGTGTTGAAACGCCCTCCACCGGCAGCAGAAGGGGCGGAGCGGTTTGGCGTGAGTAAGGTGCGTGTTCGCCGTCATGCGCCAGAGTTTCTGGCGGGTTTGATAGAATATACGCAGCGGCTCTATGGCGTCACGCTCGCCTTTGATCTGGATGCAGTCCGTCCTGCGCAGCGACGACGCGCGATGCAGATTGAACAAGAGGATTACGGGGACGCGGAGCCTGATGAAGAGCTTGAGTCTGCCTCTCAGGTCCCTCCCGTAGGTCTGGATGAGCTATAGCAATCTGAGCGGGCTAGTTCACAAGAACGTCTGCATTGAAACCGCCATTGCGCCAGCGGGTAAGGGCGGCAGTGAAATTTGGGCCCGGAAGACCATCGACTGGGGACGCGTAGAAACCCGCTTTCTTCAAACGTTCCTGGACGGCGATCAATGTGTCGCGAGACCACTCATTGGCAGATTTCGTCAATTGATCTAACAGCGTGCCGCGATCTTCTGCCATGCCGCGCAGCAACAGGTTGGCAGCGGCTTTGGGATCTTTCGTGACGCCGCGGCCTTCATCCAGAAGGATTGCGGCAGCGCGGTAGCCACCAACTTCGCCGTCTTTTGCTGCACGGGTGAAGTAGGTCAACGCGTCCTCAGGGCGATCAACCACGCCGTCCTGTGCCAGAACGCCCAAGTTGAATACCGCTTTCGCAGAGCCTGCATCGGCTGCACCCCGCAAGAGGCTGATGGCGCGGTCCGCATCTTGCGCAACCTGTTGCCCTTCAAACAGAATGATCGCGAGATTGATCATCGCATCCGGGCTGCCACCCTCTGCGGCACGTTCGTAAAGGGCGAGAGCTGCGTTGAAATCTTGCGGCATGCCGTTGCCGCTCTCGCTGAGTTGCGCGAGGCTGACCATAGCGCGAAGATCACCACGATCAGCTGCGCTTTTGTAAAGCGTGACGGCGCGTTCCAGATCACCTGCGGCCGCGGTCGCGCGGGCCAAGAGCGCAGTGTAATGCGGAAGCTCCGGAGATTGCGCAGACGCTGCAGCACAAGCTTGCAAGGCGGGGATGGCGTTGCGGGACAGCCTGTCAAAACTCACACCTGCCGTGGACGCAGTCGCATCGCGGGGATGTGTTGCAAGCCTTTCACAAATGCCGCCGGGCGTGCTGTCCTCGGCCCTCGGAATGAGTGTGAGAAGTTGCTCTGCATCGGAAACGTTTTGTCCGTCCGGATAGCGTTCTACATAGTATTCTAGCAATGGGCGCATGCGGCTGCGGCGCGCCAGCGCCCAGAGCCTGTCTGCTTCAGCGGCTTCATCGCGGACAGAAAACGCGCGTGTCTGGGTGCCGGTGTCAAGAAAAGCAATGACGTCTTCCACATGTGCGCCCTGTGGGTAGCGATCAACGTAAAGCTGCATCAATTCAGGGTCACGCTCTGAGGCGGCGACCTGATAAAGCATGGTTTCTTCTGATGCGGTTGGCGGGCTGGTATCGAACCGGAAGCGTTGTGTGAGGGAGGAGTTTTCCCAAGGGATTTGCCGCCCGCCTGTTGCAGCGAGAACGTCGCGGCGCACGGCTGTCATCAACTCCGCAATGTCTTGCCCGGGTGTGTAGATGTGGCTGAGCATTGCTTCGGTGAAAAAGCTGTTCCGGCCCGTGCCATCATAGGCGACATTGTCTGGCTGTGTGGCATAGACAAACATGAAATCGGCCTCAGTTCCCACACGCGCAAGTCCGCTGGAGGTGCCTGCGACGGCGTCTAAACCCTCGCCGAACGGGTTGTCGCGGCAGGCGTCCAAAAAGACCAGTTTCAGGCCGTTGGATTTTTCCATCGCGCCCAAGACTTCTGTGAGCGCGATTGTCTGGGTCGGCAGATCATCGATCACGCTTAAGGCGGCATCAACAGGCACAATGTAGTTTTGCCCGCTCACCTGAAAGCCATGACCGGCGTAGTAGAAGAGCACTACATCCGCTGTTTGCGCGCGTGCAGCAAATGCGTCAATTCCGGTACGCATTTCTTCCAGTGAGCTGTCATGCGCGAGGATGACATCGAACCCAAGCCCTTCTAACGCAACAGAGATGTCCAGCGCGTCGTTGATCGGATTCTGCAGGGCACTCACATTCTGATAGGCGGAGTTGCCGATGATGAACGCCAAACGCTCTTCGGCCCAGGCGGCAAAGGTGATTGCCCAGAATGCCAGAACCAGAACGCTTAGTCGCTTCATCGTAAAACCCCGGCTATAGGCCGACAGACCGGCTCAACTTGATGCCGACATTGTCGACCGCATTGGCCACTGTTGTCACTGTTGCGCGCTGCACGGTTGCAAGTTCCGGGTCATCGGCGCGAACCAGCGCGATGGATTTGCGGATCTCAGTCGCGGCATCGGCCAAAGCTGTTGCGGCTTCTGAAATCGCTTCACGGCGTATCGCTTCGCGCTCAGCATCAGTGGTTGCATTCGCCAAACGCCCCTGGGCACGCGTCCTTGCCTGATCGACGCGGACACGGGCGTCTTGCACGATCCGCGCAACGTTCTGCATGCTTGGCGGTAAGTCTGCGGACAATTCATCCAACTCGTCAGCAAATTCCGACAGTGATTCAGAGAGGCAGGCAAGATAGCGGCTGACATCCCCGCTGCTCTCCCCGCAGCTATCCGCTGCCAGTTCAAGTGCACTCGACAATGCCTCGACCTCGGCCAGCGTCTCCTCTGCCGCAGCCAGAGAGCCGTTTCCACCTGTCGTGCTCGCGATCCGCGCAGAGTCGTCGCTGCCCGTGTCGATGACATCCGTCGGATTGGGCAAGTCGACGCCGATGAAAGGCGGTGGTCTGGGGATGACATCGCCATCCGGATCGCCGACCGTCAAAGACCCGTTTACGAATGTGATGTTGTAATTGCTCAACCCGGACCCGACTGCATTGCTTGCTTCAATCGTATAGCTACCCGCTTCCGCACCTTCAGGCGCCCCCAAGCTGAACAGGGAAACCGAATTCACCGAGTCGTCGAATACCAATCCGGATGTTGCAAACTCTGTGCCGCCAAAGGTCAGTGTTTGGCCAACATTTTTGACGATATCATTTGCGGTGATCGTCAACGGTGCGGGCGTGATCTGCGCGTTTCCTTGACCGGAAATGATACGGTAAGTCACGCCGCCCGCGCTGTCTGCCGTCGTGGCATTGAGCGTATAGGTACGGGCGCCGACATCCTGGCTTGAGAAGGTCAACGCTGCAAAAATTGGTCCGGTATTGATCGTGTCGCCAGAGGGACCAAAGGCAAACAAAGTGGGCCCTCCAGATGTTGAACCTGTTGCCGATGTTGATCCGGTTTGGCCGTATTGGACTGTCAAATCATCCGGGGTGACGAAAAAGACCGCAGAGGTTGAGAAGTGAGCGGGATAGAAGCCGGTGTCACCCGGTGCCCAAACAGTGCTGAAGTTCCAGCCGGCATCTTGCCCGAGCGCAAGAAATGCTTGTGTGTTTTGAAACTGTGCCGTTGTCAGGCCGGTCGCACCGGGGCTGGTCGCCTGCCCGGATGACGTGACATCCCAGAAATTGCCGTTTGAGCTACCGGCGACGGCGCCTGCAAACCCACCGACGGAAGGGGCGCTGTCAGACGAGACCGAAACGGCACCAGTTGAGAACGACCGGTTGACCGCCCCGAGTATCACGCCAATGAACCCACCGGCACTTATGGTCGCGCCTGAACCGGTCGCATCATTCACCGTCACATTGCCTGTAGAGAACGAGTCATTGATGGTTAAGGCCGCGCCCTCTGACGCCGCAAATCCACCAACGGTTAGGTCGGCAGATCGGTCATTCTCAAGCGTGACATTTCCTGTCGCGTTTGAACGGTTGATAGTACCTAGGTTCCGCCCGACGAAGCCACCGGCCTGGAACTCCGAACCGCCGGAAAAGCCATCCGTATTGTCGAGCGTGACCGCAACATTTGCAGAGCTGTCATTGATGGTACCATTGTTTGTTGCGACCATTCCGCCAGCCCGATTTCCGTTAGCATCGACGGTACCGCTGACGCGAACGTTGGAAATCGTTCCGGAGTTGGTTACCGCAAGGACTGCTGCATCGTTGCCTTCAACCGCTGCATTGCTGATCTCAAGGTTTTCGACGGTTGCGGAGCCGCCAATCGTCTCGAACATTGCGGCATCAACGGGTGACCCTTCGGCGGTTGGTCTGACTGCCAAGCCGGAAATCGTGAACCCATTTCCGTCAAAAACGCCTGTGGCGTTGCTGAGTGGTCTGAAACCTTCTCCGTCGGAATGAGACCAGTCGTCTGTGCTGCTTGCATCAATGTTATTGGCAAGTTGGAATTCTGTGCCGCCGCTGAAATTCATCCCCTGCAAACCGAACACGTCTGTGATCTGGAATGGATCGCCGCTGGAACCATCACCGCCAAGCGCGCGTAAGAAACTGTCTCCGAAGCCAACCTCGAAATCATCCGCAGAAAAGCTTGAAAGGCTCGAATTGACCTGACGCCAGGTTCCTCCACTTGTCCTGAACCTGCCCACATCGACGACGCCGTCGCTTCCGGTCTCTATCACTGTTCCGAGCAAGTTGAATTCATCGCTCGTCGCGGTCAGGTTCAGAACCTCAATGTTGATGCCTTCTGAGACGACAATGTCATTTGTTGCATCCAAGATAAGTCCGCCATTCGGCGCATCAATTGAGCCGTCGAAGTTGATATCATCGTTGGCTATTAGTGTAAGGTCAGTTGCCGCAGTCCAATCAATGTCAGCATTGATCGCGATAACGCCAGCATCGCTGCCATCACTAGCGGTGTTCAATGTCACATTGCTAGCGGCGAGGCTCGTCTCCAACGCGTCTTCGCCACCTGCGCCTGGATCGATGAAAATATTGTCGGGGTCGAGCAGCAGATTGCCCCAGAGGCCATTTGGCGCGCGCGTATCCGTGAAACCGCGATAGGAAAGCGTTTTCTTGCTGGAGACCTCCACGAAGCCGCCATTGCCAGTTTCTTGGCCGCCACGCGCGCTAATGTCGCCATTGAAGCTGGTTTGCACATCGGACCAGAGGGCCACTCTACCTCCATCGCCGTTGTTTAGCGCATCTGCGACGATTATAGTTTCAGCATCTGCAAACAATGTCTCTGCACGCTGCAATGCGCCCAAACCTGCAAAATCACCGCCGATACGGATCAACCCGCCACCATCGGGCCCGCTGGCGTCAATGTCTGCGCCAGCGAGCGCGATACTTTGACCTGTGATCTCGACTTCACCGCCACGCCGGACAGGTCGGGGCGACGCGTCTACAACGATGTTTGCGCGCGGCGTACTCCGCGCTGTCGCCCGCCCGGAGACGGTGACTTTGCCACCGGCACCGCCGCCCAACACGATGGTTCCCCCACGCACTGAGACAGAGCTTGCTTCAGCGACGCCGGACAGATTGATCGCATGACGTGCTGCGTGTCTCGCGGTGGCGGCACGCATTTCAATCAGACCGCCCTCAGCCCGAACAGTGCCGGAATTGTCAATGAGGGCGTCCTCGTCATCATTGTCCGATGGGACCGCCACTTGCAAAAATTGATCACCTGAAACATCGAGTGTGACCCACTCGCCTGCCGCAAGGCCAATGCGTCCGAACGGCACGAAAACAGTTCCGCTATTGCGTACCTTGCCACCGATCAGGGCTGCATAGCCGCCGCGGCCGATTGTGATGCGACCTGCATTTTCTACCGTCGCGGAATTGCCTTTGCCTTCGAATTTCAACTTTCCCGCGAGAAAATCTTCGTTCTTGATATCGAGCGTTGAGGCAGAGAAGCTGCCAGCATTCACCGAGCCATTCGGTCCGATGTAAATCCCGTTGGGGTTGACCAGATAAACTGAGCCGTTTGCAGTCAGCTGACCGTGGATGGCCGATGTGGTGTCGCCGGTAACGCGGTTCAGGATTGCGCTTTGCGTGCCGGGTTGCCTGATATCAACATGTGCGTCTTTCCCGATGGAAAAACTTCCCCAGTCGACAATGGCCTGATTGCTGCCCTGGTCGAGCACCATTTTACCTGCGCCAGGCTGGCTAATTGCGACATTCCCGCTGGCAACAGTCCCGTCTTGCGGAAGCGTTGTGTCTTGCGCATGCCCGTATATCGGCAAGGCAATGCAAGCGGCGACACTGAGTTTCAGGGATCCACGCAGTCGCATTTGACGCTTAGAACCGCATATTGCCGGTGATGCTGAAGCGACTTTCGTCGGGCTGTGTGTCATCCCGTTCTCCTCTGCCAAGTTCCAAACGAACACTTGTTGACCGGAAATTCGAGTCGGTCTGTGTGAAAATATCCATGCCCACCCCGTAGGCGTAGGCGTTTATGCGACGCTGTTCAGTTGCTGTCGGCGATTCAAGTGAAACAGAGCCTGCGCCCAAGAAGGCATATGGGCTCAGCAGAACGGGAATTTGACCAATGCGCGTCTGCCTGACCGTGGACATTTCCGCGCGGACGACCCAGCCCGCGTCACCGCGCAAGGATCCCGCATCGAACGGTGACAACTCTTGTGCGCCAACAATGCTGAACTGCTCTGCTGTGACCAATGCGTCTCCAAAAGATGATTGGGCGCGACCCGTCACCGACAGGGCGAATGTGTTGCTCAACGCGCGCCGGTGAGAGAAAGAACCCGCAATCTTTGTAAATGTCGCATCTGAATTCTGACGGGACAACGCGCTGCCGGCTGCAGCGGCTTCGGCAGCCGTTGTCGCGCCGAGCGCATTGATGCCGCGCGACAGAATAAAACCCGCATCCGTGACGGATTCGTCATCATGGATATAGGTGAGATTTCCACCGAACCGCAGAACCGTGATCTTGTCTCTAAAAACCGTTACAGGCGCCGCGCCGCCAAGAAACTGTTGGGTGTCTTCTTGCCGGTCTAGAACAACCTGTCCTGACAGATTGGTCTGACGCGAGCGAATAAAGGGATAGGCCAATCGTACCGATTGTCGTTCGAATTTGGATCGGGTGGGCGCTGCCGGGTTGTCAGGTGTGGTGTCGCTTTTTGTGGCTTCGACATTGAGCGTCAGTCCGGAGACACCAAGCGGCACGACTGCGCCAAGGGCAATGATCCGGCTTTGCGGTGTGCTTGAGAAGAAGTCATTGGGCGCACCTGACAAGCGCCCGTAGAGTGTTTCACCAAATTTCAGCGTACTGTTGAGCTCAATTCCAAGATTGAGATTCACAGTGCCCAATTGTGAGCTGGATGGATTGCCGAAGCCTAGGAAACCGGTCACCGGGCGATATTCGGGATCAAGCGCGATGACTGCCGCTCCGGGCTTTGCACCTGCCCCTAATGCCGATCGCAATGCAGTGCCCGGCACGTCACCCGCCAAGAGGAGCTGTCTTTCGAGCTCAGCCTGCGTCAATTCCGGATCATTCAGCAGACGTTCCGTCAACGCTTCTATCCGCGCGCGTGTATTGTCTGATACGTTGCTTGTGTCGACATCTTCAATAAAGCCTTTGACCACGACCACCTGAAGCCGTCCGCCATCCCTCAGGCTTTGTTGGGGAAGCACAACGCGTGAAAGGATAAAGCCTTCATTTGCGTAAGCAGCCTCCAGGTCGGCTGTCGCCTCAAACAGTTCTGAAACGGGGATCCGTCCGCGTGTCAGACGAGCTCTATACGCAGCATTCGCCTGCGCCAATTGTGGCAGCCCGTCTTTCAGATCGACGCCTGATAGGGTGATGCCAATTGCGTCAGCTCCGGGAGGTGCTTGTGTGCCGGTTTGCCCTGTAAATTCGACAGAGCCATTCAGGCGGCGTAGTTCCGGTTGGAATGACTCTGGCGTAATTTGACTTGCGGTTTGAGCAGATAAAGCGGTTGCGCTCAACGTTGCACAAATTGCCAACGCAGTGCCTGCGTTCCGAAGCCGCCTCTGCCCTATTCTGTCCCTACGGATCTTGTCGCTCATTTTCCCCCATCCACCCTGTGGAGTTATCGTCAAATCGATTCAAAAAATACTTGTTTCCGATAGTCTTAGCCGACCAATTGGCATTGCGCCAATCAAATACCACTTGAATTTCTTCCCTGTGTCTAATTGTCTGAGCTGTTTTGGGGGATTGGCGTATGTCGTGCGACAACAGAAATTCGAAATAGACGTTTGGCACAGCCCGGCGGAAAACCGCGCGCGTTGCGTGGATCGCGATGCGGAGGGCGGTCCGTTAACCTTTATTTAAGAATCTCTGCCGATTTATGAGCGACGAAAAGGCAGTTGCCCAGCGAATGTCGCGTGAATTGGCAGAAGGCTGACAATTGGCACAAAAAAATAGCAGGTGCGTGGAATCGTCTCAATTCCAGCTAATCACCTGATTGCGGTATTGATTTGCCGCCGATCCGCAACCACCTCAGGTCGCGGATGCGTTCTGCGTTAATCATATATTAACGCTGATTCCCTGTCTTTGGGTCTGTCCATCCGACCATTGGGAAACAGCGTTTGAGAATCACAGCATTTCAGATCCTCAATCGCAAATTTGAGGAAATGATATGTACGACTACACCAACGCCACCGATTTACATGACCTTTTCGAGCAACCAATTGCCGAACAGATCTGGCGTTCAAAATACCAGCTTAAAGTTCAAGGCGAGGAGATTGACCTCTCGGTTCGAGACACCTGGTTTCGCGTTGCTACAGCGCTGGCTCAAGCCGAATCTCCCCAGGACCGCCAGCGCGTCACGAGTGAATTTTATGAGGCAATGGAGGACTTCAAGCTTTTGCCTGCAGGTCGCATTCTGTCAGGTGCCGGGACGAGGAGGTCTGTCTCTTTGTCCAACACATTTGTCATGAAGACCCTGCCGGATTCAGTGGCAGGCATTATGGATGTCATAAAGGAAGCAGCTTTAACGATGAAGATGGGCGGCGGGCTTGGCTTCGACTTCTCTACGATCCGCCCCGTCGGTGAGGAGGTGAAGGGTCTTGATTGCCCTGCTGCCGGGCCGCTGGCTGTCATGGATATTTGCGATTCCGTTTGCAAGATGCTGGTGACTGGTATGGGGCGTGGTGCGATGATGGCCACAATGCGCGTCGATCACCCTGATATCGAGATGTTCGTACGCGCAAAGTCTGATCCTGCAAGAATGCGGAATTTCAATCTCTCTGTCATGATTCCAGACGCCTTCATGGAGGCGGTCGAGAAAGATGAATATTGGGGTTTGGTTTGGAATGGCACCGTCAAGTCACGGATCAAAGCGCGCGCACTTTGGAACACGATCATGGAACAGAATTTCCAGGCTGCGGAGCCGGGCGTGCTGTTTATTGATCGCATAAATGAGGTAAACCCGCTCAAACATATTGAGCGGATCTGCGCGACCAACTCCTGCGCCGAACAACCTCTTCCCCCGAATGGAACTTGTCCGCTGACCTCTATCAACTTGCCGCGCATTGTCCGCCAGCCATTCACTGAACATGCAGAAGTGGATCTTGACGCTTTGAGGCAGCTGACAGCAACTGCGGTTCGCCTTTTGGACAACGCGCTTGATGTCTCGGACTTTGCGGTGGAAGAGCAAACAATCGAGGCGCAATCAAAACGCCGCATCGGAATTGGTGTGACGGGTGTCGGCGATGCACTTGCCATGTTGGGTGTCAAATATGGGAGTGAAGCGTCGGAGGCGTTGGTGAGTGAGTGGATGCGGGTTTTGTCAAACGCGGCATACGCTGCATCAGCGCGTCTGGCTCAGACTCGTGGCGCATTTGCGCATTACGATGCGGCGCGATATGCGGAGCTTCCAATGACGCGCGCTCTGGATCAAGACGTGCGCCAATTGATAAGCGCTTATGGATTGAGAAACGCGACCCTCACAACGATCGCGCCGACGGGGACCACGTCAATGTTCGGTGGTAATGTCTCCTCCGGGGTCGAGCCGATCTTTGCAACATGTTATAAGCGCAGGATGACAGCGCATGATGGCACGCACTCTGAGCAAGTGATCGAAGATTTTGCAGTTTGGAAATTCCATCAGTTCTTTGGTTTTGACGTGCCGCTAACCGATGCGTTTGTGACCGTAGCCGATTTGACGCCAAGCGATCATGTGCGCATTCAGGCCGCTGCACAGGCTTGGGTAGATAGTGGGATTTCCAAGACGATCAATTGCCCGGAGGACATCGGATTCGAGGCCTTTGAAGGCGTTTACCGAGAGGCCTACGCACGTGGTTGCAAGGGTTGCACGACCTATCGACCGAATTCGGTGACGGGCTCGGTGCTGTCCTTGTGAGGTTCCTTTCTCGCCTGTTAGGTCGGCGTGATGCCCCCCAAACGACATCGCAGTTTGGGGGCATCGCGCCACAGCGCCACGACGACCGTTCGTCGTGGCGCGCAACGCATCGGCACAAGAAAGGAGGATTGTACCGCTTTATCGCGGAGGCTGTGCTGGAAGCGGACCGAAGCGATGTCGTGATCTATGATGACGTGGATGGTCAGATTTGGGTGCGTTCGAAACGGGAGTTTTACGATGGCCGATTTGCCGAGGTGGATTGAATTCGGTTCCGCTTCTCTGTGAAATCTGCAATACTCTCGACAATTGTTAAGGTTGCGCCGATCATTTTACCGGCCGTTCTCCAAAAATCGAAAGTTGTTCCCGCGTGTCGAAATTGCGCTTCAAAGACCAGATGGACCTGCGTCATCTCCAGCAACTTTCCACGCCGGTGTGGATATTCGATGTTGCGAGACACGGGATCTGGTGGGCCAACAAGCAAGGCATCGCCTTCTGGAAAGCGGCAAGCCTCGATGAGTTGCGCGCGAGAGACTTTAGCTCTGACAGTGCGACCGTTCGCGAGCGGCTGCGCCAAATAGTAGAGGGTGCGATCTTTGATACCCATATAACAGACACATGGACTCTGTACCCGGCGGGGCACCCTCTGACAGTTATTCTATCCTTTCAACCCGTCGAGATTGAAGATGGTATCCACGGCATTCTGATTGAACTGGTGCAGGTCGTTGATCGCGATGCAGATGATGAGACGTGGCGGCTGCTTGAAGCTGCCCGCGCGACGTCATTGATCATGACAACCTTTACGATGGATGGCGAGGTTCTGGCTCAAAACCCCGCCGCCCTTGCATGTTACGACGGCGCCAGTGTGCATGGCGACGGCCTGTCTGACCTTGAGGGGCGATTTGTGCATCAACAGGATGCACAGCAAGTTCTGGCTAATGCAGCGTCAAATGAGACCGCCAATTGGGAGGCGGACGTTTTGACTGCAAAAGGTCGCAGGACCCATTCAATCTCCGTCAGGAAAGGGCGCGACCCGATAACGGGCGATTTTGTAACTGTTATCAGCGAAGAAGATGTCACGGAGCGTGCGGCCTTACGCAAAATGCAAGAGCATGAGAAAGAGGCTCTGAAGCACAAGGTTGCCGAAAGCTCAGACAAGCTCCGGATTTCTCAGCAGCGCTATCAACTCGCTGCGGAGGCTGCAGCGATCTGGGATTGGGACATTGTAGAGGACCGGCTCTTCATCTCACCTAATTTCATAAAGGCACTGGGCTACGCGGAAGCCGAGTTCAAATCTGCACTTCGTGAAAACAGATTGGAAGGTGTCGCGCATCCCGATGACGTGGAAGACTACAAGCGTGCACTTGCGGAACATCTTGCCGCGCCCGAAAGTCACATATCCCACGAGATGCGCTTTCTCACCATGACCGGTGACGTGCGCTGGTTTCATTGCCAAGGAAAATGCGTTGTCGATCGGGCAGGGCGGCCAACACGTTCGGTTGGATTGCTGACCGACATCACGAAACGAAAACAGCTTGAAGACACGTTGCTCGTTACCCAGAGGTTGGAAGCGATAGGCCAGCTTACCGGTGGGATCGCGCATGACTTCAACAATCTGTTAACGATCATTCAGGGAAATGCCGAGCTTCTGGAGGAGTTGGAAGTCACGGACAGGGAATTGACGCGTGAAATCGTGCGTGCTGTCCAACGCGGTGCAGATTTGACGACCCATTTGCTGGCCTTCGCGCGGCAACAGACTCTCATTCCCAAACCGGTAGACTTGAACAGGCTGATCCCGGAAATGGAGAAAACTCTGTTCCGGGCGATCAGTGAAACCGTGACCATCGAATATCAAGGTGATGCGGAGCTGTGGCACATTCACGCAGATCCAACGCAACTTGAAACCGCGATACTGAACCTTGCTCTCAACGGTCGTGACGCAATGCCGGATGGCGGCACATTGAGCATAAGGGCAACCAACAAGCGCCTAAGTGATATCCAACAAGCAGATGAGTTGGAACTGAGTGCACCGGAATATGTCGAGATCTCTGTTACCGATACTGGAAAGGGTATGAACCCCGACACGCTTCGAAAAGCCTTTGAACCATTCTTTACGACAAAAGGAGTTGGCCAAGGCAGTGGTTTGGGGCTTTCGATGGTCCTTGGTTTTTCAAGGCAGTCGAAAGGCGATGCGCGTATTGCCACGCAATCCGGGGCAGGTACGACCGTGTCATTTTACCTGCCGCGGGCAGAGGCGCCTGTGGAGCGTGTTGCTGCAAGACCAAAAACCAACGTCCGGTTTGGCAATCGCGAACATGTTCATATCCTTGAGGACAATCAAAGGGTCCAAGAAACGGTTTCAAAGCTTGTCGGTTCTTTTGGGTATGACGTGACGACATCCAACGATGTCTCGGAGGCAATCAATTGGAGCCAGCAAAACCCGCAAGCCAACCTCTATCTGGTTGATATCTTGCTGCCGGGAGGAAAGAGCGGGCTTGATTTCGTACGCCAGCTCAAAGAACGCCAACCGCATGCAAAGGTTTTATTCATGTCCGGATTTGCGGAAAATGACCTCGTGGAAAGCTCTGGGCTGATGCAGGAATATGGCTTGGTTTCGAAGCCTTTTGACAAGAACGTTCTTTCACAGGCGATTGGCGCAGCTTTAAATGGACAAGAAGTGCCGCAGTGACCCTTACGTTCTTCACCACATTTTTATGGCAGCCATATTTGTAACGGATTGCCGTGCAGCAATAAATCATATAATTCTTGTCAGGAATACAGGTCGAGTGAGTCTCGTCCTCTCTTTTTGTTTGTAAAGGCACGCCTTTATGTTGGCTATTCTCCCTCAGACGGTACCTGCCGTAGCGGACGCCGAAACGGTTACGACGGATAAGTTAACGAACACGCAGCGTGCATATCTCAACCAGCTGCGTTTGATTACTTTGAAGTGCCGTGCAGCGGCTCGTGCCAATTTGTTTGAAGCCTGCGCAATTTTGTCGACCACCAAGCCGGTGGCGAAGACAGCTTGTGCCGAAGTGCTGATTAAGTGCTTGGGGCAAGCGCTGGGCAAACCACCAAAGCTTTTCAGACCCGGGGTTGAAGAAGTTTCGTTCGATGAAGCTTGGTTGGTTCGGGCGACGGAGATGGCCTATTTGCGCGAGTGGGATAGTTTCGAATTTCTGTTGAGGTCACGTGTGCCCGAGGGTACACGGCGAAATCTGGCCTCTTTAATTATTGGTGCTTCCGAGCACTACGTTTGATTTTAGAATAATTCTAAAAAGTTCTTGGCTTTTTAGTTTTTGTCCCTATTTTTAGCGAGACGCTAGCCAGCATCTCGCCAGCCAGCCTTATTGTATAATAGGAGACATGCGATGAACCAGACAGCCGCCGCCCTTTCGACAGACGCACAAGCTCAAATCGTGGATGCGCTGAATCAAACCGTTGCCGAAACTGCGGTGACAACAATGCTTGCGCAGAATTTCCACTGGAATGTGACCGGCATGGCATTCGGGCCTTTGCACGATCTGTTTCAGAAAATTTACGAAGATCATTTCGTGGCTCAGGATGACCTTGCGGAACGCGTAAAAGCGTTGGACGGTCATGCCGAAGGCACTTTGGCTGGTATGTTGAAACGCTCTAAAGTGGACGAACATGAGGGCGATGCGTCTGATAAACAGATGATCGCAATGATGCTGTCTGCCCAAGAAACACTGTCGCAAACGCTCAAAGGCTGCGGCGAACTGGCAGCGACGCACGGTGATACCTTGACTGAGGACCTCTGCATTGCGCGTGGGCAAGAGCATGAGAAATTTGCGTGGTTCCTTCGCGCGCACCTGCGCTGAGCCGCGCTCCTAAAGTTGCAAATGTCGTTCGCCTCTGCGTGAGGCGGGCGACAGTGTTACTCTTCAGGTAACAGGAACGGCATTGGCGCCACTTTCTTTTTTTTAAGCTTTTTCAGATAAGCGGGCTGCCAATGCGTGTAGCTGCCAAGCGTTGTTTGCTGAGCCATCAACAACTCGATAAATCCATTGCGATGGTCGTCTTTTTTCAATGATTTAAATATGGATTTTTGGGCTTTCGTCATTGAACATCCCAAGCAATGCCCTTGGCGCTTGAACTTACACACATCAATGCATGGACTTGGCGTTTTGCTCATTTGATAAACCTGTGCACCGGACTGCTCATGCAGTTCAATTGGGTACAATGATCAAAATGTAAAGATGTGCAACGAGCCAGCTTCGCATCTCACTTTTTAACATACGCTCAAAAGGCGCAGCCAAGTTTTCAACAGGCCGCAAGACTAGTGGGCTATGTCCCTCTAAAGAAGGTAAAACTTGACTTGATTTGCGTGGTCTTGCCCATGCCACGTCAATGCCTTGCCGCCATTCAGACACAATTCAAAGGCCATAAAGCACGTGGAATCTACGGCCCCGTAGAGGGTCTTTGAGCTTTTATTGTGCAGGACGATGACAGCAACACAGGCGACATTTGAAAGTGATGCAACAGCCCCTCCCTCCGACGCACTTGCGCCGGGGACAGTGCTGTTGAACGGTCAATATCGTATTGATCGTTACCTCGCCAGTGGCGGGTTTGGCATCACATATCTCGCCCGTGACAGTCTGGATCGGATCGTCGTCATAAAAGAATGCTTCCCCGAAGCCATCTGCACGCGGACGAATAAAACCGTTATGGCACGGTCTCGCGCCCATTTGAGCGAATATCAGTCTTTGGTCGAAATGTTCGTGCGTGAAGCGCGAAGCATCGCAAAGCTTGATCACCCGAATATTGTGCGAGTGCATCAGGTTTTTGAAGACAATGAAACTGCCTACATGGCGTTGGACCATATCGAAGGGCGAGATCTTCTGGATTGGATCGAGACCGGTCACGCCCCCATGGGGCCGGAGAAGATCAAGTCACTCTTGCTGACGGTTCTTGATGCAATCGCGACAGTGCATCGTCAGGATATGTTGCACCGCGATATCTCGCCCGACAACATTCTCATCGATAAGTCGGGCGCCCCGGTTTTGATTGACTTTGGGGCAGCACGCGAGGAGGCAAGCAAGAAAAGTCGCGCCCTTTCTGCCGTATTGGTGGTGAAAGACGGCTACTCCCCGCAAGAGTTCTACATTGCAGGTAGCCAGCAAACGGCATGCAGCGATCTTTATGCTTTGGGGGCCACGTTTTATCATCTGATCACAGGAAATGCGCCGCCTAACAGCCAAAGCCGTTTGGCAGCGATTGCCAGCCATCAGCCCGACCCGTACCAGCCGCTTGCAGGCCGTGTGCCGGGGTTTGAGAATGAGTTTCTGGACGCGATTGATTTTGCGATGAACGTGTTTCCATCGGACCGAATCCAATCGGCTGCGGACTGGATTGTTCGTATTGACGCGGACAAACGCCGCGAATTGGCATTGGCTGCGGCCAATGATGACCAGCAGATTGAACAGACAGTGATGGAACTGGTCACCTACGCCAAATCCGTCCCGGAAGAACCGCCGGAACCAGTTATTGTAGATGAACCAGCGCCAGCCCCGACTGAGCCAAAACCGGTTCTTGTCCTCGACGACCTTGATGACGAAGGTGATGTAGATGAGGTTGTCCCGCCGACGGACCCTGAACCAGAACCCGACGCGATAGAGGCGGAGTTCGATAAACCGGAGGTGGCAGATGTCTTCGCGTTGGACGCTGACGCGGATGAAACAGAGGCCGTCCCCGAATTGACGCCTGAGTTACCTGCAGCAGCGCCACAGGAGATTGAGCCCGAAATTGCAGCGAAGTCTGGAAATGGCTTCCCGCGTCAGATCGCTATCACCGTGATCATCTGGTCGATCATCGTTGCCATCTTCGACGGTTGGCCCGCGCAAATCGGTTATGCCGCTGAGCCGCTGTTCCAACATGTTCTCGACCTCGCGCCACAAGGTGTCGACCCGCCATTTAGCCAGTAAGTCCCAGTAAATTCCGAGCAGCGCAGTAACAAGAGAGAGTAAAATGACGTTATTCAAAAGGGTATTCGACAGTCACTTCAATGAGGAGGATGCGCGAGCGGAGAACGGCACTCTCCCTGAGGCTGAAGCCGTTGCGCCGCCTTCGAGTGGGCAATCCGAAGAGCGGGCAGAGGCACTCTCGGTTCTGTCGCGGTTGGACAGTTTCGAAGAGGCAGATGCAGAAGCGCCTGCGGCTGAGCCGACACTTGCGGAGCGCGCAGCGCAAATTCACGCCCAAATGTCTCTACCGCCCGCCCAGACGCGCGGGGCCGAAGAACAGCAGCCTGTCCCACCTGTGTCCGTACCCCACGCCGTTGCGCCGCAACCTGAGCCTGTACCAATGGCGCATCCAGTTGCACAACATGTGTCGGACGCTCCGGCTGAGGCCGGACCGCCGGCCCGTTCGCGTGGTCGGGTCAAGACGCGTCTGCTTGGATTTCATCAAGGCGCTGGTGGTAACACCGATCCGTTTCAAAAGCCACAAGCTGAAACGGCTGCGCCATCGGGCATGTTTCCAACGGGTTGGATTGTCGTAACTGATGGTCCCGGCACGGGTAACGCACTGCCGATCTATACCGGTGTCTCAACACTGGGTCGTGGAGAGGATCAGGCCATAAAACTCGATTTCGGCGATACCAGCATTTCCCGGCAGAACCATGCTGCGATCGCTTATGACGTGGAGCAGAACAAGTTTTTCCTGGGGCATGGTGGCAAGTCCAACATCATCCGCTTGAACGACAAGCCAGTGCTAAGCACCGAGGACCTCAACCATGGCGACATTCTGAGGATTGGAGAAACCACGTTGCGTTTCGTGGCCTTGTGCGGTGCAGAGTTCAAATGGGCGGAGCCTGATCATGACGCAGCATAACGTCCGTGACTTTAGTTTCGATGCGGCCTCTGCGATCAGCTGCGGTGCACGTGAATATCAGGAAGATGCATTGCTTGCTGACTTCGCAAATGGCGATGATCTGGGATTCGTCATCCTGTCAGATGGAATGGGCGGGCATGCCGCCGGTGACGTTGCCAGCAAGATCGTTCTGACGGAAGTATTTCGCAAACTGACCTTTCAGCGGACACGATTGTCGGAAGACCCGGGTCAGATTTGCGACACGTTGCGCGATGCGGCCGATACGGCCAATGCAAGCCTCAAACACCATGTCGGGTGTTATCCGGAAACTGAAGGTATGGGCGCGACGCTGCTTTCTGCTGTTGTAAAGAACGGGGATCTGTTTTGGATATCAATCGGAGACTCCCCCTTATTTTTGTTCCGTGACGGCGTATTGCGCCAATTGAACGAAGACCATTCCATGGCACGTCAGATAGATCTGATGCATGAAAAAGGCATGCTCGATGCGGAGGAGGCCCAATCCCATCCGGATCGAAACGTTCTGACATCGGTCCTGTTCGGGGCTCCGATTGCGCAGATCGATTGCCCGTCATCTCCGGTATCGTTGCAAGCTGGCGATACAGTTATTGTTGCCAGCGATGGGCTTCAATTTCTGAGCGATGAAGAGATCAGCAAGGTCTTGCGAGACTTTCCACTCAGCAAGAGTAAGGAAATTGCCGACGAGTTGATGAACCGGTTGGCTGGTTTGAATGATCCGGATTTGGACAATATCTCACTTTCCGTTTTACAAATCGCACAGGCACGCCCCAGCGCGACAGTCACACCGCTCCGCCCTCAGAGAGATTTGGCTGAAGAACCATCCACGGCGCCTTCATTCGGAACGCGCGGCCGTTTGGCGGCGAAGGGCCTCAGTTTGTTTGCCAGAAAGTCGCAAGGGTAAAACATGCAGGATGAAGCGCTCATCACACAATTGGAAAGGCTTGTCCGAACGGGCGGGCTGCCCAATAACGTGCAGGCTTCAACGGCGCTTCTGCTCGGGCGATTGCAGACGGTTATCAACGTGCGTGTCATGGGACCTGATCGCGATCAAAAGACCGGGCTGATTGCGGCCTTTGCCGGGTGCCATTTGCCCGATGTAGCGTCTGCCGAAATATGGCTTCAATACGGGGAAGAGACCGAAGTTGTTCTGCATTATCATGACGGCTCATCGGTCGTTTTGACGCCGGAGATGGAGCACTACGACCCTTATCCGGTCAGGATCGATGTGGCAGCACCCATTGAAGCGCTGAGTTTGGTTTCATTTCATCTCGTGGGTGATCTCGATGCGGCGAGTGGTCCGCGTTTGAAAGGGTCCCACGCGTTTCAAGATGCGGATATCGTTTTGTGGTGCACCTCCCGGTTTGATCCCTCCGAGGCTGCACAGTGGAGCAGTGCGCCTGAGCGATTGAAAGATCACAGCTTTCTTGTCTGTTTCAATGGGCCGCTCTCATTGCCGCCGTCACAACAAACCGCATTGGAGCAGAGTGTCGAAGAAGAATTCTATGCAGTCCGCACGATCAACCTGGACCAGTCTGATCATAAATCTGCGAAAGAGTTACTGGCTGACATCTTTCAGATTGCAACATCAGGCCGACGTGCCGATGAAGATGGTGCCGCGCTTCTCTTGAAGACATATGAGACGCTTTTGAAAGTGGCGATAGATACGCTGGCCGCGGCAGATGTGGTGGCGCAACCCACATCGCGCGTGTATTCTCAAGCCTTGTCACTCATCGAGAACTGCGCGCGCCAAGTCGCTGACCCCTTACCAGAAGATGATCGAACTGATCTTGCAAAGGTCTTGATTACCTGTGCGGAGACCTCTCAAGAACTGGCGGAGCTATTTGATAACGCGAATGAAAGCGGTTCTGATTACGAGTGGCTCAAGCGCGACGTCCTGATGGCATCTGATCAACTCACCCTGATGACAATGGAAAAAGGTGTGCAGCCTGCCATCGATGCAGTGACGACCCTTGTGCAATTGAAGCGTGACATAGAGTTGCGCTGTGCCGCATGACGCAGAAATCTTTACCGGATGGAAAGTAAACGCCCGCATAACTGGACTGGATGCAACACGCATCTACGCGGCTGCGGTCGCGGGAGAGTATTGAAAAGGTCATGAACGCAAACGCACATATCAATTCTGATGCGGATGATGCACTTACGCCGCGCGAGGCATTTGTAAAATCCGCGACCACTGAGCTTGATGCGTTTCAAAACCAGCTCAAGCCGCTTCGGCGTGCCTTAAAGGCAATTCAGACTTTTGGCGACGCGCACACCCAGAAGGCTGCCGGTCGTCTTATTCGTCAATTGAATGCATTTGAACCAAGCGTCACGCTGATTGGTCAGATCAAGTCCGGCAAAACCTCCCTTGTGAACAGCATGATTGGCTGGCCTGAACTCTTGCCCGCTGATGTCAATCCTTGGACCTCTGTTGTAACCTCTCTGCACATGAGCCCAGAGCCGCTCAATCCCGAAACCAGCGCAAAGTTTCGCTTCTTCGAGCAAAGCGAGTGGGATCGTCTCATCCAAGGTGGGGGCAGGATGGGCGAACTTGCCGATCGGGCCGGTGCCGAAGCGGAGTTGACGAAAATCAAACAGCAGGTGGAGGCGATGCGGGAAAAGTCCCGACAGCGTCTCGGCCGGAAGTTTGAAATGCTTCTGGGGCAGGAACATAGCTACGGGCATTTCGATAAAGCGCTGATTGAACGGTATGTCTGTCTCGGTGACGACTTTGATGATGAAGGGGATATCTCTAAGTCTCAGGGCCGGTTTGCGGATATCACGAAATCGGCCAACCTGTTCTTTGAACAACGCGGATTGCCGGTAAAGCTCTGTGTTCGTGACACGCCAGGCGTAAACGACACGTTCTTGATGCGGGAGCAGATCACCATTCAAGCCATTCGGGACAGCCGGATTTGCGTGGTCATTCTGTCTGCGCATCAAGCCTTGTCATCGACGGATATGGGGCTTATCCGGCTGATTTCCAACGTCAAAAGTCGCGATGTTGTGATCTACGTGAACCGCATTGACGAGCTGTCTGACCCGGGGGCTCAGGTGCCCCAAATCCGTGCAAGCATCACAGAGACATTGGCCAAGCATCACGGGCCAGATCGGGCGGAGATCATATTCGGCAGCGCGCTCTGGGCGGGTTATGCGATGGCTGGAAAGATGAAGAAAATGCCGGAAGCCAGCAAATCAGCTCTGCTGAATTGGGCTGAGTTTTCCGATTATCCTATCCCGAAAAGATCAGACCCAAGGTCGCTCCTCTGGGAGCTTTCGGGTGTGCCGGCCTTGTACCATTCAGTCGGTGCGCGGATCGTAGAGGGTGAAGGTGCGGAATTGGTCAGGCAGGTCGCGGTTGAAGCTGCGAACCTGATCAATGGCATCTTGGTTGCTGACAATGTTGCCGCGAAAACCCAGCTCGATCATGCACAAGTGCATCTGGGCCAGGAGGAGATGGCCCATGCCTTGGACGGTATTCGGCGGCGCAGCGAACGCGCACTTGATAAAGCCCTGGAAGAGTTACAATCGACATTTTCAGATCGCATCGATCGCGCGCATGACAGTTTCCTGTCGCGCGCAACACAGGCTTTGATTGCACATTTGGAACGTTACGGCGAACACAGTGTTTGGGAATATGACCCGACAGGCCTTCGGATCCTGTTGAGTTCTTCCTACAAGATGTACGGTCAGAAATGTCAGGCGGCCTTCACAAAATGCGCGGATCAAACCGTTCAGGAATTGAGCGCGCTTTACCATGAGGCGCTGCAACTTCCGCGGGATCTGTTTGATGCAAAATTGCCTGCACCCGCACGCATCCCTCCTCCGGTCGCATTGGGCCAAACCATTGCTTTGGATATGAAGGGAAGTTGGTGGAAGAACTGGTGGTTCCGCCGTCGCGGGTATCAAGCCTATGCGCAGAATTTTCACGATCTGATCAAAGCAGAGACGGAAGGGTTGATTACGGATTTGAGAGATGAGCAGGCGCATAAATTGCGCCAATCCATGACTGTCGCTTTTCAGGCCTTCGTAAATGCGCAATGCGCAATGTTTGAAAGCGTGACAGAACAGTCCTCCCTCGGTGCCGATGCGCTTGATCATTTGTTCGACCGTAAAACACTCGCGCATCGCGAAAAAGAATTGAAGGCCGCGCTTAAACACGTTGAGGGGTACAACATATGATGGACGGCACGGTGTCATCAGACAAACCATGCGTGGCGCTCATGGGGGAATTCAGCGCGGGCAAAAGCACTCTTGCAAATCTGTTGATTGGCGCGGATCCTTTGCCAGTGCAAGTGGTCGCAACGCAGCTGCCCCCAGTTTGGATTTCTTACGGAACGCAATCCCCCTATCGAATGGATCTCGAAGGCGTGGAGCATCCAATCGACATTACAGCGCTTGCGTCCGCCCCGTTGGAAGACACGTGTTACATCCGTATTTTCCGGGAGGAAGACATTCTGCAGCAATGTGATCTGCTCGATATGCCTGGGATCTCTGATCCGAACATGTCCTCGGATGTGTGGCAACGTATGATTGCCCAAGCAGATGCGGTTATCTGGTGCAGCCACGCGACCCAAGCCTGGCGCCAGAGCGAAGCGGCAGTTTGGTCCGAGATGGATCCGGACCTCTATGAACGGAGCATTCTGCTGCTTACACGGATCGACAAGATCCTGAGCCTTGATGACAGGGAAAGAGTGCTGAGGCGTGTCCGCAAGGAGACGGAGGGGCTTTTTTCGACATGTTTACCAATCTCGTTGCTTCAGGCGACGCGAGAGCAGGAGGATTATGAAGCGTGGTCTCAAACCGGGGCAGGTGAATTTGCAAAGACCCTTGCGCAGTTGCTTGCGCAACTGCAAGTAGACAAGAATATTCAGCAAGACTTACCGGTGGACGTGGCTTTAGGCGTTTCTGCATTTCAGCCCCCAGCACGACCGGAACCCGAATTGCCTGCTCAAACAGTACCTGCTTCGCAAGTGATCCCGCGTCGCATTACCGCGTCGGGCCAGACGCGCCGGCCACCGCCACGACAATAAGGCGTCAAACAACTGGTCCCTTAATAACTTTCAAACCTTCACCGGTTAGTCGAAGACTGTCGCAGTCCCAATGGTTGGGTGTGCGTGGACGTATCGTGAGGGCCGGATGGACATATCAGAAAGTCTGGAAGCACTCAGGGGAAAGTTCCCCGATTGTATGACCGTGGCATTTGCCGACATTTCAACTGGAATGGTTCTGGCTTCCAGTTCTCAAGAGCACCTCAATCAAGAACATCTTGACGCACTTTGCGCAACTGCGGCGGATATGCTTTCGGGCGAAACGGCGCAGCGTGTATCAACCGTGTTTGAAGGCGATGCACCTATCCAGCACGCAATCATTTTTGAGCGCGCTGAGGTCGGCTTGTTTCTTAAGTCATTGCACGCGCCGAATGAGGTTTTGTGCTGCGCCTGTGGCTCTGGGATCGACTTGGTGGCGTTCCTACGGCATGCGCGTCATCACTTTGCAGACTTCGAGTCCTGCCTTGGCGCTGCGTGACCGCGATGAGTGATCTTACGATGCTTCATACTCGGATTGCCTCACTGGCTGCCGGTCAGCGCGGCCAAGCGCGACAATTGCTGACGTCTACGCAGCGCGATCCTTTCGCGGCATTTCTGATGGAAATTGAAGAAACTCGCCTTCATCGCGTCCTGACGTTTCGAAACCAGAGGGGTGAAGTGTTCACGTGCTCCGCCGAATCTGGTCGACTGCTCACTGTTCATGACGCCGCTGAGGTTGAGGTCCCGGACCTCTCGGATGCGACAGAGTTGCAAAGGAGCGCGCTGGCTCAAAAATGCAAGGGGTTCCTCTCACAAACGACATCCCTAACTGTAGAAAGCGCGTGGCCGGATACGCATGCGCCTGAGACGGGAATTGGTTTGGCGCTTTCGTCGGAATTTCTGGGTATCTCCGAAACGCAGCCTGGCGCCGCTCCATTCAAGCTCGATGAGTTTGTATCCAGCATAGAAGCGATGGCGACCGCGACGGTGCGAATAGATGCCGGGCAAATCTCTTCCACAAATGGATGTGAGCCACAAAAAGGAAAGCTGATCGCCTTGGCTCAGGAGGAGGTTGCAAGCAGCAAAAAAACGCGTCCTGACCCAACCACAGAGCACTTTGTCTTGCTAAGCACCCATCCGGAGAATTCAGGCCAATCCGCAATTTGTGCGGCCATTGCAGACACAGTGTTGTTTGCTGCATTTCCTGCGGCGGAACTAAAAAATGTTCTTGAGAGCTGGGCAGAATGCCGTGCCTAAATCGCCGAACAAGCCGTATATATAAATTGACGGAAAGGAAATTTTGTTTATTCTTGGGAAATCTAAGAATTGACGTCCGGCCGCTTAAACTGATCCACCCGTCATTGGCGTCACAGCGACGGCAAGTCTCGCGCCATACTATGTAAGAGGGCGCTCTCTTGATGCGGATTGTCATTTCCGTACAGTGTCATGAGGGTATCGTTTGGGAAATGAGGGAGATATGGGGTCAGATTATTCCAGCTTTCGGAGCTTCATGACAGTCGATCCCAAGACACCTAACGGGCCCGTTCAACGCAGTCTTGAAATATACGTCAACAAGGGCTTCAACGATCTTGAACTCGCAGCGATCACACACACGCTCGCGACGGCGAATGACATCGTAGCTGATGACATTTTCAGGTGGAGGTTCGTCTCGGATACACCGGGTTTTGTCTCTGGCGCGACAGGGACGATTGTGCGCGCCGAACCGGCGATCCAAGATCATGGGTTTTCCGATTTGATGGTTGTTATTGGTGGCAAGACGGCCTCAAAAGCCGCTTGGTTGAGGCGCGCAAGAGCGATGCAACGTAGAGCGCTGCCCGTTGTGCTTTTGTCGGATGCCGCAACGGCCTATATCAAGGAAGTCAAGTCCACTGCAGGCAAAGTCACCACCCATTGGCGCGATATCGCGACACTTGAAGAAACCGGATATCACCCGAATCTTACCTCTCGTTTTTCGGAAAGCAGTGATGGTGTCATTACGGCTGCTGGCGCAGGGGCAACCTCAGAACTGATAATCGGTCTGATCGCGCCGTTCTTGCAAAGTCCGCAGGTGGCTGAGCTTGGCAACAGGCTGCTTCTGCACACGATCAGAAAGTCTGACTCTGAACAACCGAAAGACATCGCTGATAATGCAGGCCTTTTTGATAGTCATGTGACGCATGCAATACGCTTGATGGAAGGCTCCATCGCAGATCCATTACCGATGGCAGAACTGACCCGCGAGGTCGGCGTGTCGACACGACATTTGGAACGCGTCTTTCGAAAGGTCTTCGATGATACACCTGCGAAATTCTACAAACGGCTCCGGACGAAACGGGCGCGGACGATGATTGAAGAGACATTGATGCCGATGGTCGAGGTTGCCGTTGCAACCGGATTTGGGTCAAGTGATACCCTGTCAAAAGCTGTAAAAGATGAGTATGGCGTCACCCCATCGAAGATGCGCGCGCGCAAGAAAATCAGCTTGCTGAAGTTTGAAGAAGAAGAGCTTTAGAGGGCGAGATAACCAATCGCTGCAAAAGTTAAAATGCATCCGCCCCATTGTTTGGCGCTCATCCGTTCTTTCAAAAATGCCCATGCCATGACGATGGTAAGCAACCCAAAGACAGAAGACGTGACAGAGGCGTATTGCGCGTCTGGCAGACCGCCTGCGGACAGGACCGCCATGAGAGCAATCCCATCGAGACACCCCATTACGATCAGGATGGGTAACGCCTTCTGCCCCGGCCAATAAGGAAGGGACCGTGCAAGGATTATGGCAGCCAGCAAAGCGATGGAGATCACGCGTGTGATCATAACCACTGGCAAATCATCTGCGAGGCCCGCCGCTTTCTGTCCCAGGGCGAATGTCCCAGCGAAGCCTATTGAGGCGACAATCGCATAGAGTATTGTTCGTCCTTTAGGGGGAACATCAAAGGTCGTGTCATCCGATCCGACCGCTGCGATCGAAACGCCCGTGATAATTGCGATCACTGCAAGCCACTCAATTGCGGAGACAGGGACGCCAGACAAGGCTGCCCATCCGACAGATAAGATCGGGTAGCTGGCAACGATCGGTGCGACAAGACGGACGGGGCCACGCTGGAAGGCTCCGTAGAGCCCTAAACACGCAATCAAAAAGAATACACCGGAGAAAGCGGCCAGCTTTGCTGCTTCCATTGGCACTGTGGAGAGGCCTGTCGTTGCAAACGCCAGCCCGCCTTGGAACAATGCGCCAGCAATGAGCACGGTCAGGAGAGATGCCATTAATGGCGTGTTCTGACTGACCTTCCGTACCAGAATGTCATGCAACCCCCAGCACAGGGCTGCCAGAAGACCAAGGCTCAGCGCTCCCATCAGCTGGCGCGTCGAAAAAATGAGGTCAAAATGCAGTCTCCCTTATGTAAGTCCTGGGCCTTGCTGCAGCACAGACAACCGCATCCTTCAAATATCGAGGGTGTTATCTTTTTCCCATTTAGAGAAGTGTGATGTGAAGTCGTTCCATTCCTGGTGTTTCATTTTGAGGAAAGCGTTTGAGAACTCTTGTCCCATTGCGGATTTGAGGTCTTTGTCTTTGTCATATGCGCGCAGGGCGTCGAGCATGTTGAGGGGCAGTTTCGGGGCGCCTCGGACCTTGTGGCCTTCGGCATACATGTCGATGTCGTGGCGTTTGCCGGGATCGGCTTCGGAGCGCACGCCGGAGAGGC
>JBCCVD010000009.1:0-131755 GCA_039195745.1 Pseudomonadota bacterium
GTATTCTCGGCAAAGGCATCCCCGTAGAGGTCATCGCGAAACTTGGCATTTCGGGCGTCGCCGGGGCCACGAAGCGCGATGATCTGCGCGAGCCCATACCTTTTTGGGCCAGACAGTTTCGTGCAAGCCCTGCCGATACGGGGATGCCTTTGCCGAGAATACCGTAGAGCGAGGGCAATAAATCGTAGAGCTCAGGCAGGTCCTCGTCTGTTCTTGTGGTGCGCAGAATGGTGGCGACGTAGGGGCTGTGGCGCTCGGCCGACAGCGCGACCGAGTGACTTAATTGCTGGCCGACAACCTCAGACATGATCAGCAAATCAAGCGCGCCACGGCGGGCAATAGCGAGCCCTGTCAGCGTAGACATTGAGTTGAGCACCTGAAAACCGCGTGACATTAAAGAAACGGTCATCCGTGTGTGAAAATTCGGGTCGTCGTCGAGGATAAGGGCTTGCATGGACAGGCTCTGGCAGCGTTCGTTGCACCAACACTGCGTAACAGGTCCTAATGCAGTCCTAAGATTTCGAATGGTTTTTGCAAATCCGCTGAGTTATCCACAATAAATGCGGATCATTCGTCGGGTCTGATCAGGCCAAGACCGCGCAGATAGATGCCAATGCCCGCTTCAAGCAGGTCCTCGGGAGGGAAGGGTGCTTTCGCCCCGGGCGCGCCACGCGCAAACAGCTCGACCACCCCGTGGCTCATTGCCCAGATATGCGACGAGAACATGGAAGCCGGCGGCCTTTTGTCTTCTGGGATATGTTCGCTCAGCGCGGTAGCCGCGCGTTCCAGCACGCCGCGGGATCTTGCAGAGGCAACCGCAAGATCGGGACTGGCTTGTAATGACAGCCCGCTCTCGAACATCGCCATATAGTGACCGGGAAATTTGCGGGCAAAGGCCAGATAGGCGCGCCCCGTCGCTTCAAAGGCCGACAGGGCGGAGGGTTGCCCATCGGCATAGGCATGTTCCATCAGATCCCCGAAAATCCGGTGGCCTTGCAGCGCGCATTCCGCGATCAGGCTCTCGCGACCGTCAAAATGGCGATAAACGGCGGCGGGGGTGACGCCCGCTGATTTAGCGGCTTCTGCAACCGTAAAGCCGGACGGGCCTTTTTGTTCGATCAGCTTGAGCGCTGCCTCGACCAAAGCCTGTTTCAGGTTGCCGTGATGATACCCGCGCTTAGGCATGCCAGATGCTGGTGCCACCGCAGATCTTGGGGTTAATTGACGCGCTCACGGCTTTGTCTTTGCCCTCGTAGTCGACGCTTTGCAGCACGGTCTGGATCGCAGCGATCCGCGCGCGGCGTTTGTCATCGGTGCGGATCACGGTCCAGGGTGCGATCTGAGTGTCGGATTTCTCGAACGTTTCGGCAATGGCCTGTGTGTAGGCGTCCCAGCGTTTCAGACCTTCAACGTCGATCCAGCTCAGTTTCCATTGTTTCAGCGGGTCTTTCTCTCGTGACAGGAAACGGCGCAGCTGTTCGGCGCGCCCGACATTGAGCCAGAGTTTGATCAGGGTCACCCCATCATCAACCAACGTGTCTTCGAACTCCGGCACCTGATGAAAGAATTTCTTGCGTTGTGCGTCGGTGCAGAACTCAAAGACTTTTTCTACAACGCCGCGATTATACCAGCTGCGGTCGAATAGCGTGATCTCACCTGCCGTCGGCAAATGACGAATGTAGCGCTGGAAATACCATTCCCCGGCCTCACGATCAGACGGTTTGGACAGCGCAACCGTGCGCGTAATCCGCGGGTTCAGATTCTCGCGCATACGCTTGATGGTGCCGCCTTTGCCGGCCGCATCGCGCCCCTCGAAGATGACAACGAGCCTTGTGCCACTCGCTTTGACATGCGTTTGCAGCTTGACCAGTTCGATCTGCAGGGCATCCATCATCTCTTCATAGTCTGAGCGGCCCATACGATCAGCATAAGGGTAATGCGCTGACAGCATGTCTTTCTTGCCAGCGGATTGGATCGCATCACGTATCTCAGCCGGTGCTTCTTCCGCAAAAAACTGGCTGATCGCGCCGTCGAAAGGCAGGGGCATGATGTGGACTCCGTCAGGTTGCGGGGCAGTATGGCGCGGATGATTAGCGCAAGCCAGCCCGTTTTGCGGCGCGCTTGATTGCTGCCACGACGTCCGCCTCTGCAATATGTTGCGGCATATGTCCAACCCCTTTGACGACTGTGAGGTTCGCGCTGTCGACCTGTCCTGCCAGCACTGCGCCATGCACTTTCAAAGGCACCGTGTCATCCAGATCGCCATGGACAATCTCAATAGGCAGCTTGAGGCTTGGGTAGCGTTTTTCCATAGTAATTATATGCGGTTTCACTTCGTTGACCTGCTGCGTGGTTGCCTGCAACACTGTTGCGGATTTCGACAGTGAAAGCCCCATGTGGTCCAGATATCCATCCGGGACCGGATTGGGCGCGAAGATACCTTTCGTCGTCTCTTCGAGCCGGGAGCGCGGTGCAATTGCGGACAGAGTAGGGATCAGCAGGTTGCGCCCGGCCCAACTGTTGGTGATCTGATACCACCGGCCGAGCCCACCTTCCCATTCGTTTGAAACGCCTGCAACCATCACCAAAGCGCGCACCTGATCAGGCGAATTGAGTGCATAAGACATGGCGACCGCACCGCCAAAAGAGTGGCCAAGGACAATCGCATCTTTGACGCCTAACTCTCTGGCTGCAGCGGAAAGCAGATCAGATTGCTCTTTAGGGCTTTCACCCAATTGCGCGCGGGACGCGATACGTTCCGAATAGCCGTGCCCGGGGCGATCAAAGAGAATAACCCGAAAATCCGACCTCAGCTCATCCACAATGGAAAACGTGAAATCACGCAGGTTTCCACCAGCCCCGTGCAGCATGATCAGGTCGGGCCCGCTGCCAGTAATCTGATAATGCACCTGAGTGCCATCAACGGTTAAGAATGCTCCGCTTGGCGGGGTTTCCTGCAGCGCGGTCTTATTTGTCTTCACGTTGCTTCCCTCAACATATGCAGCGCAGGCGGCCGTGACGATGACCAGCCCGACGGCACAAAACCGCAGTGCCCTAAGCACCGATCAAATCCATCTCAAACGGCGTGGTCTGGTAGATTTGGTTGATCCAGTTGCCATAGAGAAGATGGGCGTGGCTGCGCCACCGGTTGGAAGGGGCAGCGCTTGGATCGTCTTGCGGGTAATAGTTCAATGGCACGTTGATCGGAGTTTGCGCTGCAACATCGCGATCATATTCCTGTTTCAGCGTGTCGCTGTCATATTCAAAATGATTGAAGATGTAGAGGGCGCGATGCGCCGGGTCTTCGATCAGGCAAGGGCCTGTCTCTGGGCTGCCCAAAAGCGTTCGCAACCCGCCAGCGGCTGCGTCGATCTCTGCCTGTCTGACTTCAGTCCACCGCGATACGGGGATCAGGCATTCATCTGAGAAGCCACTCAGGAAGGGCGATGCGGGATCCATATTGTTTTGCTTGAAACAGCCGAAAGCTTTCGCGTCGAGCATGTGTTTGCCGACCCCGTGGAAATGCTTGAGCATCGCCATGGCGCCCCAACAGACCCCGAAGGTTGAATGCACATTGCTCTGTGTCCAATCCATCACCTCAAGCAACTCATCCCAATAGGTCACTTCCTCAAAGGCGAGATGTTCAATCGGCGCACCGGTGATGATCAGCCCATCAAATTTCTGATCCTTCACCTCCTGAAATGGGTGATAGAACGCCTCCATATGAGCCGCAGCGGTGTTCTTTGTCTGATGTTCCGTCATACGGATCAGGGTCAGGTCAATCTGCAACGGCGTTGCGCCGATCAGCCGGGCAAACTGGTTCTCCGTCTGGATTTTCATCGGCATCAGATTGAGCAATGCGATGCGCAAAGGGCGGATATCCTGCCGGTCCGCATCCTTGCGGCTCATGACCATCACGCCTTCATCCTTCAGCACGTCGAAGGCTGGCAGATCTGAAGGCAGGCGGATGGGCATGGTTCTCTTCTTCGTTAGGGATGGAGGCTTGTAGGTAATCTGCAGCTCAACGATTGCCAAGTGTATGGGCAATCAACTCATTGAGACGATCTGGTGAGGTGCATTTAGCCAAGTCGGTGTGGGACACCTTGATGCCGAAATTCTCATACATGGCCCGGTAGCGTGGTTCGCGTTGCGAGATGGCGCGGGCATAAGTGAATGTGACAAAGTCATTAGGATCAACATTGGCTTCTTTAACATTGTTTACATTGAGATATTCATCCCAGATATTGCTTAGGAATTCTGGTCGGTAACACATCGGTTTGGGCGCAGCCTTGAACCTGCGCACAAGCTCAGCCTCATGTTCAGGAGAGCCTTCGATCCAAACCATAAGGTGGTCGTTCGCCAAAGCACTGAGAAGCGGATCGTCCGGGTTGAACGGGTCGACCACTTCGCAGGTTGAGCCGCCACTGTCGCAGACGAAATTGTCGTAACCATAGAGGTCTTTTGCGCGCTCAATGAAATGCGCGGTGTCATAAAGCGCAGACACTTCGGCCCTGTGGTGCTGCGCCTGTCGTTTCTGGTATTCTGCAAAGCTCAAGCCGCCTTTGGACGGATCGCCAGGTTTGCCCAGATAGGTCGATAGCGGCGAAAGGTCATCAAAAGTCAGATTTGACGCAATGTAGATACTGTCAGACCGCAAAAGTTCCGCCAGAAATGGGTCCTGCATCGCACGACGCTTGAAATTATCTGTGATGTACTCGCCCATATACCGGGTTCCGATGCGGTAATCCGCGGAGTAATGAAACCAATCACCTGAACTTCGTAACATGTTGGAGACATGCGTTTTTCCAAGGCCTGACATGCCAAAAAACAGCACTCGCTTTGAAGGCGCATTAAGCCAGTCGTCTCCCGTTTTGTACCGCATGCGCCGCCTCCTATGACTGGCTCTTCCATACCCAGCCCAAGCGCCTGTATCTAGGGGGATTTACGCAAAACGCGCAGGATGCGTCCATCAAGTATCATGAGGCCCGCGGCGAGGAGCGCAAAGCCAAGATAGGCGCGAGGATGCAACGCCTCATCCAGAACCCAAGCGCCAAGTATGATCGCGACCGGTGCCACGAGCAACGTACACAACATTAAATTGCCACTGCCCGCCATGCCCAGCACACGGTAATACAGCAAATAGGCCCCAGCGGTTGCGATGACAGCGTAGTAAGCAATGGCTGCGATTGTGTCTGTTTCCAACGTCAGGTTTGGGGCGCCATCGACGGCGTAAGCCAGCGGCAACATGATGAGGGTGGAACCGGTCAGCATGCCAGCGGCCGCAATCTGAGGCGGTAAGTGGCTGAGCTTTTTGCGGGCCCAAGTACTCGCGAACGCATAGGAGAGGGTGCCGACTAAAACGGCAAGCTGCGCGAGTGAGCGCAAATCAAACTGCGCCAGGTTCTCCAACCCGATCGCTGTCGCAACGCCTAAAAAGCCGAGGATGACACCGACCAACCTGTTTGCAGTGAGGCGTTCATCCGCGAAAAACAGGGCTGCGACGATCACGCCAAAAATAGCAGTTGCTGCGTTTAGAATTGAGGTCAGGCCCGTTTCGATATGAAGCTGCCCCCAAGCCATCAAAGAGAACGGGATGGCGTTGTTCAGAAGTCCCATCACAATGAAGAACAGCCAGATTTTCGGGTCGCGCGGGATGGCCAGTCCGCGCAAGACCACGTAGAGCCACAGGATCAGCGCTGCCCAGAATACCCGATGCGCAACCGTCGTCATGAAGGGGACTTCGTCCAATGCGATCCGGATCGACAAGAAGGACGCCCCCCAGATCACAGAAAGCAGGATGAGTTCACCCCATGCACGCGGCGATATGGTTTTCTGGTTCATCATGCGGTCCAGTTACTGCGATGTTGCACCGGATGGCGACCCGAAAATTGCGCCTTCCGATGGCTCAAGTAAAAACGCCCCGCCATGACTGGCGAGGCGCATCTGACCGTTACCCCTAACTGTCAGATCATAGTCTAGAAGCTGTAGCCAACTTTGATACCGGCGGCGATGGCCTTGTTGCCGGAGAAGTTCCCAGCGGCCAGACCGCTTGCGGCGTTCAGGGTTGTATTGGCATTGCCAATTTTTATGTAGCGCACACCACCGGTAATTTTGATCGGACCGTTGGTGTAGGTACCCCCAAGGCCGATGCTCACATTTCCGTCTGTTGGGCCGAGGTTCGACGCGAAGCCGCCATTCTCTTTCTCATAGCCGAGTGTGACTGCGCCCGACCAGTTCTCGTTAAACTTGCGGCCAAGGCCTATATTGTACGTAACAACGTCATTGGCATAGGAGACGAGGGCACCACCACCGGTGATTACGCCATAGTTTGCTGGCGCCACGCGGAAGTCACTCCAATCCACCCAGCGGATCGAACCAAACAGCAATGTGTTTGCTGCGACGCCCGTCTGGAAGTCCAGGTTCACCGATTGCGGCGTGTCGACATTGGTCGTCGTAGTAGCGGCACCGGCTGCGGTTGTTTCCACAGTGCTCAACGCATGTGAGATTTCCGACGAATATGTCAGAGCGACACGCAGTGCGATATCGGGGCGCTCATATGCGGCACCTGCAACGACACCGACACCATAGTCTTTGGCACCATTTGCTGTGTAGACATTGCCTCCGTTGCGTGCGGCCAGAAATGGAACCACGGCGCGGGCTTCAAAGGATTGGTAGCGCAAACCGCCATGGACAGAAAAGCTGTCATTGAACTTATAGCGGACAAGACCCGTGATTGCCTGCGTATCAAGTGATGCCGTGGAGCCCCGTGCGAAGTATGTTGTATTTGCTGCATAATTCACATCAGCGCCGTAGGGTTCATCCAAAATAAGCGCGAACGAGAGCCTGTCATTCAATTGGTGCTTATAGGCGAGGCTAAATGTCGTGTAATCCGGGCTCATGTTTCCACTAGCTTGTCCGGGCGTCGGCTGCGCCGCATTAGGCGCAACACCTGCACCTGTGCCGCTGACAGTTGGGGAAACATGGCCGATTGAAAACTCAGCATAGTTTCCTTTTTCGAATATGACGCTGATATTCTGCCCTGAGCGGTCTACCCCGCCGGCTGTGGCGATGCTGGTCGTAGCCAGCACTGCAGCGGCGGTCGTTGTGATGCGTTTCATGTAAGTCCCTCCCGAAGACACCAATTCGTTGTTGAGACCAGAATAGCGACGGGCGTTGAACGGCGTCAATTTATGACCCTGCGTCAGAACGAATTGGACCGGTTTCTAAGGTTAAACATGGTCCAGTAGTGGCGAAAACCTCACAGATGACCCAAGGGCAGCCAGGCTTAGGCTGTTTTGCGAGCACGGGTTTCGGCAGCAATGTTGAGGTAATTTGCGCCAAAGATGATCACCGCGCCCAACATCACAGGCCATTCCAGCGGCTCTGCGTAAAGGGTCATACCGATCAACGCGATGACCGGAAGGCGCGCGAAATCGAATGGCATGACAATGGTTGCAGGTGCGCAACTCAACGCCGTTGTCAGGCAGAAATGCGCGGCCAGCCCGGTGATCGCGACCACCACCACCCAAGGCAATGTCAACATCGTGGGCACGGCTATATCACCGTCAAATCCCGAACAGATCAGGCCAAAGATTGCCTGCATCACTGTGAGCCAGAACAGGATCGAAGTGATGGCTTCCTTGCGGGTCAAGAGCTTGGTGAAAATGGCTGAGCCTGCAAAGCCAATGGCCGCGCCTGCTGCCAGTAATATACCGGGGTCGATGTTGGAAAAATCCGGGCGGGCGACAATCATTGCGCCGGTAAAGCCCAACAGCGCCACGAACAGTCTGAGCACGGTCAGTTTCTCGGCCAAAAAGATCGGGGCCAACAACGCAATCCAGATGGGAGACGTGAATTCAAGTGCGACCACCTGCGCCAAAGGAATAAGAGCGATAGAGGCGAACCACAGGTTCTGGCCCGCGAAATGCGATATGTTCCGGATGACATGTAGCCCGATATTGGCGGTTGAAACATCTCTGAGGTGACCCAGTGCCGCGCTGATGGACACGACCAGAAAAATGCCAATCAAGGAGCGGTACATCATCAGTTCGAACGTATCGAGTTCCACCGCAATCTCGCGACCGGCGACAGCCATTGCGGAGAAGGAGACGATGGCGCCAATCATCCAGGTCGCGGCCTTGAGCGGCTGGGTGCTCGGTGTCGTTTCTGTCACGCAGGGCCTCTGGTGCTTTGGCAATGGGTTGCGTTAGCCTTGGCGGCAATATGGGGGAAATGCAATGCGATATCACGCACCGGTTCTTTTGTTGGCGGCGCTCTTGTCAGCGCCTTGCGCGGCTGCCGAAAACCAAGATGCGATCTTGCGGATAGAAGGCGCAGCAATGCGTCTGTTCGATGAAATGCCGCTCTTGGTCTTGGATGCAGCGCCTGACGCCTGCGGTGCGGGCGAAGGTGTCAATCCGCGCATGGCCTATTGCACAACGCGCAACGAAATACTGATCTGGGATACGACGGGGCCCTCTGGCCAGATGGGCTACGAATTGGCGCATCTCTACGGTCACGCTGTGCAAGTCCGCCATGGCGTCGCCGATGTCGCACTGCGGGAAATTCGCAAGCGCCGCGATGAAGAGCAGAAATTGCGGGGCTGGGTCACACGGCAGGCTGAATGTATCGCGGGGGTCATACATAGTGAAGCCGGTCTGCCCGATATTGCTTTGTCAGACATCTTTGAGGCTGAACCCATGACCGACAGCCATTGGGGCCGCGACCCGCTGCATCTTGGGCCGAAGGTCTCCATCGGGATTGAGGCGCGGGATGCGTGGTTTGCCATTGGCCTGCGGGGTGACATCGCGCAATGCGCGGTTGGGGAGTTTGAGTCCCAGCTTCTGACAGAGGCGTTGCGGTAACTATTGCGTCTTTGTGCAACAGCCGCGCAGGATCACGGGTTCCTCGCCCTTCTGGGTAAGGATATTCACCTCATAAGGATAGGCGGTCACGACCTCCGTATCGCATTGGCGCTGATGCAATATGACGATGGCGGTGTCGCGCTGCGCGATGAGGGTCAGCGCCTTGGGAAACTCGGCACCCCGGACCTGCGTGCGTTGCGGGATCGTCATCTCGATGGTTTTGCCAAAGATGAATTGCGCTTCGTCGTGATCTAATGAGAGCGTCCAGTCGGGCGCGTGCCCCTCACAGCTCAATGGAGGCAACGCATTGTCAGCGAAGCTTGCGCTGGTCAGGAACAGGCCAGCAAACAACGCAAAACGCATCACTCCCATTCGATAGTGCCGGGTGGCTTCGAAGTGATGTCGTACGTCACGCGGTTGATGCCGGGCACTTCATTGATGATCCGCGTTGCCGTCTCGCCCAGAAACTCATGGCTGAACGGGTAGTAATCCGCTGTCATCCCATCGACGGAGGTTACGGCACGCAGCGCGCACGCAAAATCATAAGTGCGCCCATCGCCCATCACGCCGACAGTGCGCACAGGCAAAATCGCCACAAAGGCCTGCCATATCTCATCATAAAGCCCATGCTTGCGGATTTGGTCGATATAAACAGCGTCAGCCTCGCGCAGAATATCGAGCTTCTCGCGCGTGATTTCTCCGGGGCAGCGGATGGCGAGGCCGGGGCCGGGGAAGGGATGACGGCCGATGAAGGATTTTGGCAGGCCCAGTTCAACACCCAAGGCGCGGACCTCGTCTTTGAACAGCTCACGCAGGGGTTCGACCAGCTTCATGCCCATTTTCTCGGGCAGACCGCCGACATTGTGGTGCGATTTGATCGTGACAGAAGGTCCGCCCGAGAAGCTGACGCTTTCGATCACGTCCGGGTAAAGCGTGCCTTGCGCCAAGAAATCCGCGCCCCCGATCTCTTTGGCCTTTTGCTCAAAGACATCGATGAACAGTTTGCCAATGATCTTGCGCTTGGTTTCGGGATCGCTGACGCCTTCGAGCTGTCCAAGGAATAACTCGCTTTCATCGGCGTGGATCAGCGGCAGGTTGTAATGCTCGCGGAACATGCCCACGACTTCGGCGCTCTCATTTTTGCGCATCAGCCCATGGTCAACATAGACGCAGGTGAGTTGTTCACCGATTGCCTCGTGGATCAAGACCGCAGCCACAGAAGAATCAACTCCACCAGACAGCGCACAAATCACCTTGCCGTCACCCACCTGCTCGCGAATTGCAGCAATCGCTTGTTCGCGGTAGGCACCCATCGTCCAATCACCAGAGAAACCCGCCATACGCACAAAATTCTCATAGAGCATCGCGCCGTTGGGCGTGTGATGCACCTCCGGGTGGAACTGCACAGCGTAGAAATTGCGGGCCCGGTCGGCCGTGATCGCATAGGGCGCATTGGGGGACGTGCCGAACACCTCAAATCCCGGTGCGATCTTGGCAACGTGATCGCCATGGCTCATCCAGACCTGTTCGCGCTCTGTCTGGAACCAGCCTGCGAGCAACTCCAGATCAGTTTCTGATGGCGTGACATAGGCGCGGCCGAACTCCGCCGTGCCATGGCCGCGTTCGACCTGACCGCCCAGCATTTGCATCATGACCTGTTGGCCGTAGCAGATGCCCAGAATAGGGACGCCCAGATCATAAACGCTGCCTGGCGGGCGGGGGCTGCCCTCATCAATGACGCTGCACGGACCACCTGAGAAGATCACCGCTTTCGGCGCAAATGCCGCAAGGAATGCATCGTCAACGGCATTGAACGGGTGGATTTCGCAGTAGACATTCAACTCCCGCAGGCGGCGCGCAATCAGCTGCGTGACCTGTGAGCCAAAGTCGATGATGAGCAGGCGTTCGTGGCTTTGTTCTGTCATGTGCTTCCTCTAGGCGGATGCGCGGCAGGGCGCAAGGCAGATGGCGCGCTGATCTGAAACTCGCGGAAACGACTGGCAATGTCGCTTTCCGGTCCGAAGGGGCGGTTTTTGTCGATGGCCTGTCTGGTGGGCCAGCTATCACGGTTGCGACAGATTTGCAGGGGACCAAGCAAATGAGCGACACCGCAACAGCACCCAGACGTAGAGCTCGTGGCGGAGGCGGTGCCGCGCGCCGTTCCGCGCGCACGGCCGTCAGCTTCGAGACCGCAAAATACATCGAACGAAACATCCCGAATTTCGAAGTGCTGAACGAAGAAGCTCTGGAGATCATCGAGACGAACGCTGAGACGGTGCTTGCGGAGATCGGAGTGAACTTCGTTGACAATCCCGCTGCATTGGAGCGGTGGCGCGAGGCAGGTGCCGATGTAGAAGGAGAGCGGGTCCGCATCCCGCGGGGACTGGCCCGACAACTCTGTGCGACTGCGCCCTCCATGATCACGCAACATGCACGCAACCCTGAGCGGAATGTACAGATTGGCGGCAACAATCTTGTGATCGCGCCGGTCTACGGCCCGCCTTTCGTGCGCGATCGCGAAGGGGGACGCCGATATGCGACCATCGCGGATTTCCAGAAATTCGTGAAGCTTGGTTACATGTCAAAATGGCTGCACCATTCGGGGGGCACAGTTTGCGAGCCCACAGATATCCCAGTCAACAAGCGTCACCTCGACATGCTCTATGCGCATATGAGCCTGAGCGACAAACCTTTTATGGGGTCCGTCACGGAACCCGAGCGCGCGCAGGATTCCGTCGACATGTGCGAGATCCTCTTTGGCGGTCTGGATGATCGCACGGTGATGACCTCGTTGATCAATATCAACTCGCCCATGACGTTCGATTCGATCATGATGGGGGCTTTGGAAGTTTACGCAAAGGCCAATCAGGCTTGCATCATCTCTCCGTTCATCGTGGGCGGTGCTATGGCGCCGGTGTCTGTTGCAGGAACATTAACGCAAGTTCTGGCAGAGGTGCTGGCGGGGGTCGCTTATTCTCAGTTGATCCGTCCGGGGGCGCCGGTGATCATGGGCGCATTTGTGACGTCGATTGATATGAACTCAGGCGCGCCGACCTTTGGCACACCAGAGGCCTCGCACATCACTTATGGGGCTGGGCAATTGGCGCGGCGTTTGGGGCTGCCATACCGCTCGGCTGGGGCCTTCTGCGGCTCGAAACTGCCGGATGCGCAGGCCGCTTACGAGACGGCGAACTCACTGAATATGGGCCTGCTGGCAGGGGTGAATTTCATGCTCCATGGATGTGGCTGGCTGGAAGGGGGGCTCGTCTCTTCTTTCGAGAAATTCGTCATGGATGCGGATCAACTGGGCGCATTGCACGGGCTGGCCAAAGGCGTCTGCGTCGATGAGAACGCGCAAGCGATGGATGCCATCGCCGAAGTGGGGCCAGGTGGGCATTATCTGGGTTGCGCGCATACGCAGGCAAATTTCAAAGATGCGTTCTGGCGCTCGGATTTGCTGGACTACAAGCCCTTTGAGACATGGTCTGATGAGGGATCTCATGACACGGAAAGCCTCGCTGCTGCGCGCGTTGAAAAGCTGTTGGGTGATTATCGACAGCCAATGCTTGATCCCGCCATTGACGACGCCCTGAAAGCCTACATCCGGCAAAGGAAGGATTCCATGCCGGATGCGTTCATATGATGTGCTGCACGCGCTAGGCGTCCAGACGTCTAGGCGGGCTTTGGCAGAAGCCGGCATTCCGCCATTAAAGCCACGAGTAACTCAATATGCCGGGCCACACGGTAGGTACGGTCGCCAGATTTGCGGCCTTCCTCAAGCTGTTCTTCCTGAACGATCAGGTTCTCAACAATCGTGCTGGAGCGTGCGCGGGGATTTTGTCCGGTGAGCCGCGCAAGGTCACGTTTTCGATTGTAATCCGCCAGTCCATGGCGCGCGGCCCGAACAAGCAGCTTGGGGCGGCGCAGAGAGGAGGCGATAGAATTGATTTTTGACATGTTTCAAGTCCCGTAGAATCATTTGGTGCTCAGAAAGCCACGTCAAATTAAGCGGTTAACCACGCTGTTGCTGCGCGTTTGAAAGCGCGTTCGGCGCGTTCACCATTGTTTACAAATTGGAAACAAATTGTCGAAAAGCGCGAGGCTGTTAACCAACATTAAATGTTTTGGAAAGAGATACTGCCCTGTTGTTATTTACGACAGGGGTAGAAGCGAATGGGTATTATTGTACAAAATCAATTGGTAAACGGAATGCCGAGCTGGTTGCCGGCGCCGGTTCAACGGTATTTGAAACATGTGGAACATGGCTTGTCGTTAAGAGATGTTGCACGCGGCGATGGCTGCCATGCCTCAACAGTGCTGCGACAAGTCCGTAGATTTGAAAGCCGCCGTGATGATCCACTCATCGATGAAGCATTAGACGGTTTGGGAGCGCTGATGCGCGCGCCAAAGCCCAAAGGTCCTAGAGAAGGAACTCAGAACATGAACGCCATAGCACGATCGCAGGCTCTGCCAGATGAAGAAACGCTTGCACGTGAAGCGCGCCGTATTTTACGGCGTCTGTGTGAAACCGGCGCTGTATTGGCCCTTGCTCCGGATTTGGGAAAAGCGGTTGTGCTGCGCAACCGTTCTGAGGCCGATGCGGATGCGGCGCCGGTGCGGACTGCGGTCGTTGACCGGGACGTCGCGCAGGCTTTTGCGTTGAAAGAGTGGATCTCGTGCCTCGGCGCGGGGCGCGTAGCGCGCTACGCGATTACGGCTGCAGGACGCGCGGCGCTGAAGCGCTATCTGACCGAAGACACGAACCGCAAGCGCGGAGCCGCAGAGGCTGCAGCCGATCCGTTTCAAGAACAGCATATAGAATGGGGCGAAAAGCAGGTGGCTGCAGGCGACAGCAGCGGCCAATCCACCAATCTGCGCTACAATGTAGCGGAAAGTCCGCTTACCATGCTGTCTCGCAGGAAGGATCGGGATGGGAAGCCCTTTCTTGACAATGATCTTGTGCAGGCGGGCGAACGGTTTCGCGAGGATTTTGAGCTTGCGCATATGGGACCGCGCGTTGCTCAGAACTGGGACAGATTCATGACATCGGGGGATCGCGGTGCCTTTGGACCAGAGGCTGGCATCGGCGAAGGACCCCGCGCTGCACGCGACCGCGTGATGTCTGCGCTTGACGATCTGGGACCTGGGCTTGGCGATATCATCATGCGCTGTTGCTGTTTTCTTGAAGGTCTGGAGGCCGCAGAGAAACGCATGGGCTGGTCTGCGCGCTCAGGCAAGGTCGTGTTGCGGATTGCTTTGCAACGGTTGCGCCGCCACTACATCGACAAACACGGCTCTGTCAGCGCATTGATTGGGTAAACTCCGTTTCTTTCACCCCGCGCATTGCGGCTATGCGTCTGATTTCCTTGCGTCACTTCGCTGACAGATTTAAACACTGTGTCAGCAAAGGGATGAATGACTTCCATGGCCACACGTGATTTGAAGATACCGGAGCAACGCCACCCGGAAAAGGCGCGTAAGCCTGATAACGCCCAGCCCAAGAAGCCGTCTTGGATCAGAGTGAAAGCGCCTAGCGGTCAAGGCTATGCCGATACGGCGAAGATCATGCGGGAAAACAGGCTCGTCACGGTCTGTGAAGAGGCAGGGTGCCCGAATGTCGGCGAATGCTGGTCGCAAGGCCATGCCACGATGATGATCATGGGCGAGGTCTGCACGCGGGCCTGTACGTTCTGTAACATCGCGACGGGCAAGCCCCCCGAAGCGCTGGATGTGTTTGAGCCAGGCCGCGTAGCGGCAGCTGTACAGAAGCTTGGTCTCAACCATGTGGTGATCACCTCTGTGGATCGCGATGATGTAAAAGATGGCGGGGCGGAACATTTTGCGCAAACGATCCGCGCGGTCCGCAAGCGCTCCCCCGGGACGACGATTGAGATTTTGACGCCGGATTTTATCCGCTGCGATCCGAAAGTACTTGAAGTCGTTGTGGAAGCCCGTCCCGACGTGTTCAACCATAATCTTGAGACCGTGCCCGGCCTGTATCCGGAAGTGCGCCCCGGCGCGCGTTACTTCCATTCTTTGCGGCTGTTGCAAAGGGTCAAGGAACTGGACCCGTCCATGTTCACGAAGTCAGGCATCATGGTCGGGCTTGGCGAGGACCGGCAATCCGTCATTCAAGTAATGGAAGACATGCGCGCGGCAGACATCGATTTTCTGACCATCGGCCAATATCTTCAGCCCACGCCGAAACACCATGCAGTCGATCGGTTTGTCACGCCGGAAGAGTTCTCCTCCTATGAGAAGGCAGCTTATGGCAAAGGCTTCCTGATGGTGTCCGCTACGCCGTTAACACGGTCGAGCTACCATGCAGGCGACGATTTTGCGCAGCTGAGAGAGGCACGGATCAAAAAGCTCGGCGGCTGACCAATCTCAGCGCCGTGCCGGAATTCGCGACGTTTCATTCCGTCAGAACGCCTGCGGCCCGCAATTCGGCCCTGCTCGGGAACCACATGTCATCATGCGGGATTGCAAGAGCGCGATTGACGAAAGCGGGATCCATGCCTTGCTTAATAAATTCAGCTTTATCGCGCTCCTGCTCTGCATCAGTATCCAGCGTGGTCACGTTGCTTACGAGGCGGTAGCCGTGAAATCCGATACGGGCACCATCTGACAGGGTGCGCCGCTTGCCAGCGGCGAAGATAATTGTGCAGGCGGAGGCGCAGGTTCCCGACACCCGCGTGCTCAGGCCAGCCTCTCTCACCAACCTTGCAATGCCGCGCGCAGCAGAAATGCGCCCGCCATCACTGTTAAGCTCCAGATGTGTCAGCTTGACCTGCTTCCTTAGAGCAGCCGCCATTGCGTTATAGCTGTCAAAGCCGATCTCTCCGCTCAGGTAAACAGTGCCTTGTTCTATCTCCAGGGCAAGCGGTGGCGCGGGCACTGGCAACGGTCGCAGATATGCCATGGCCATCCGGTTCGCATCTGTGTGCAGTGTCAAAGCAACTGTGAGGATCGCCAATATTGCCAATGCAAAGGAGGCAAACCCAGTCCCCGCGATGCGGCGGGCCGTGCGGATGAGCGTGAGCTGCCAAGCAAGCACAGCAAGATCAAGGAAAAGGACAGCGACTAACAGCGATACTGACGGTTTGACAGGCACGAGTGTCCAGAGGGCAAGCATTCCCAACCGACCTGCGACAAGAACTGAGACAGCAATCGCCAAATGGCTGGGGATTTGGAATGAACGGGTCACCTGTAGAGCTTAAGCCGAATCCGGTGGATTCATGAACCTCTAGCGAGGCAGACGCGGTACGCGGTCCGTCTGTGCCCACTCAGGCCAGCCGATATAGTATTCGATGAAGCCGATGACGAGACAGATGACAACGATGCTCACAAAGAAGATCACCCGCTTCTCTGACGGTGGATTGCGCACCCACATCGTTGCCCTGAGGAGCCACCGAAATGGCATCAAGTGAAGCGGACTTTGCCGATGAAAGGCAGGTTGCGATTACGTTGCGCGTAATCAATTCCATATCCCACAACAAATTCATCGGGGATTTCGAACCCTGTCCACGTTGCTTTGATGTCGACTTCCCGTCGCGACGGTTTATCGAGCAGGGCCACGGTTTCCATGCGTGCGGGCTCACGATTTTGCAGTAGCTTGACGACATGGCTAAGGGTAAATCCTGTGTCTACGATATCTTCGACCACCAGAACGTCACGATTGTTAATTTCACCGCGCAAGTCTTTGAGAATACGGACTTCTCGTGAACTTTCGGTGCTGTCTCCATAACTGGAGGCTTCCAGAAAATCGACTTCTACCGGTAAGTCCAACTCCCGCACGAGATCTGCGATGAAGACGAAAGAGCCGCGAAGAAGCCCGACGATGACCAGCTTGTCTGTGCCTTCAAACCGGTCGTGGATTTCAACGGCCAGTTCCTCGATGCGCGCGGCAATCGACTTGGCAGAGATCATCTGATCGATCTCATATGGTGGATGAGACATGTTACCCCCTTGAATTTATCGTCTTATGCAACGAAAACGCGTGGCACGTCGAGCAGAGGTTTTTATCAGTGCCCAGCCATTCCGAGACACGCCGGTTGCCCTATACAGCGGCGCAGATGTACGCGCTTGTGGGTGACGTCGCGTCCTATCCTGAGTTCCTGCCATGGACGGCCGCTGCCCGGATCAGATCGCGCGAAACGGTCGGAGCCGAAGAGATCGTGATTGCGGATCTGGTCATCAGCTTCAAAGTGTTCCGGGAGCGTTTTACCTCCAAGGTCACTATGGTGCCGGATGAAAAACGCATCGAGACAGAGTATCTGGACGGGCCAATCAAATATCTCCGGTCCACATGGAATTTCGCAGATGTCGAGGGTGGCTGCGACGTGAGCTTCTTCGTGGAATTTGAATTCAAATCCAAATTGTTACAGGGCGCTGCTGGCATGTTTTTTAATGAAGCGATGCAACGCGTCGTGCGCGCGTTTGAGGCGCGGGCGAAAGATTTGCATGGATAAATGCCCATGAACAGAGAGGCGACATGACACTCACTGAACGCCTTTCAAGTTTCGCATTGGATGATTGCCAGAACGATGCTGCGCTGCGGATGATGCGGCTTTCGCTTCTCGACTGGGCGGCATGTGGGTGTGCGGCGGTCGCTGAACCCGCTGCGGTTCTGACGCGTCAAATGGTGGAGAGCGATGCAGGCACGCCTGAGGCAAGCGTCTTGGGCGGTGCATGGCTGCCCGCACGGTCTGCAGCCTTGGTCAATGGGGTGACCAGCCACGCACTTGATTACGACGATACGCATTTCGCGCATATCGGCCATCCATCTGTCGCCGTTATCCCGGCGGCTTTGGCTGTAGCAGAACGAACCGGCGCGTCTGGAGAGGCTTTTCTGCAGGCTTGTTTGGCCGGTGTCGAAGCCTCGATCCGCATCGGTGTCTGGCTTGGGCGAGGGCACTATCAGATCGGGTATCATCAGACGGGCACAGCCGGATGCTTCGGCGCAACCATTGCGGCGGGGCGATTGCTCGGCTGCGATGCTGGTCAATTAGGGCATGCCATTGGGCTGGCCAGCACACGTGCTGCCGGATTGAAATCCCAGTTCGGCACGATGGGCAAGCCTTACAATGCTGGCGCAGCCGCAGCTGCAGGCGTGGAGGTCGCGTTGCTCGCTGAGGCCGGATTCGTGTCAAACCCGGACGCTATCAGTGGTCCACTTGGGTTCGGGGAAACGCATCACGGGGCAGAGCATGCCGAGGCGTTTGAGGGGTTGGGACAGAGATGGTTGTTCGAACAGATCAGCCACAAGTTTCACGCCTGTTGTCATGGCACCCATGCAATGATCGAAGCGCTGCGCAGTCTCGAATGCAGTGACGTGGCTGAGATTGTCGTGAGGACCCACCCGCGCTGGTTGAGTGTATGTGACAAGCCAAACCCTACGACTGGTTTGGAAGCGAAATTTTCCTATCGTTTTATCGCTGCCATGGTTTTACTAGGTCATGATACTGCACGCCCAGACAGTTTCTCCGATGCGTTGGTCAGAGAGCCCGTCCTGTGCGCGCTGCGTGACAAGGTCCGCGTGGCGGGTGATGAAAGCCTGCCCGAGACGGCAACGCATGTGACTGTGCGCGCTGCGGGCGGGAAGACATGGACGGCAGAGCACGATATCGCGGATCCGCTGGCCGTGCCTCTGCGAGAGGCCAAGCTTCGTAAGAAGGTGGAGGCGCTGCTGAGCCAAGACGCGGCGGAATTGATCCAGGCGGTTTTGGGTGGCACGCAAGTTGATCTGGCGGCGCTGGGTACGTGCCTCCGGCATAGCCTGTCAGAGAGCGGCGTTTGATTGCATCATCCTGCGGCAATTGCCGCAATGAAAAGCCAGCAACTAAGGTGACTAATCAGATGCGCGCCCACAGGAACGATTTGCGAATGGGCCGGAAAAACGCGTTGAAAGTCACTGGCGATGAAATGGATTTCTAGTCCGACTGGAGACGCCGCTGACTGCGATGCTCGGCTGGAGCTGCACGCAGTTTTCACTTGAATAAAATCTTTTAAGTTTCTAAAATATATTTAAAATCAAGTATTCATACTTGACCGTCAGCAGTTCACGCGCCACGCCATATCCAGCCGCCGCCCAAGATCCGCGTGCTGCCGTCTTCATAGAAAACACAAGCCTGACCCGGTGACACGCCTTCCTCTGGTGTCAGCAATTCCACATTCGCTTCGCGGGCGTTGATCGGACGGATCACGGCGGGCATAGGTGGTTTGGTCGACCGCACGCGTACATTCACATGCCATTCACCTTGGCTGTCAAAATCCGCATCCGAAAGCCAGTTGATTTCGCGAACCGGCACGGTCCGCGTTGCCAACGCTTCTTTCGGCCCGACAATCACCTGCTTCGCATCCACGTCGAGTTTGACGACATAAAGCGGCGTCGCAAGTCCGCCAATCCCCAGACCGCGACGTTGGCCGATCGTATAGTGGATCACGCCTTGATGTTGGCCCAGGATGTTGCCTTCCATATCCACGATATCTCCGGCGTCTCCTGCACCGGGGCGCAGTTTCTCGATCACGGAGGCATAGTTTCCGTTTGGAACGAAGCAAATGTCCTGACTGTCTGGCTTGTCTGCCACGCTGAGCCCGTATTTCGCAGCAAGTGCACGCGTATCCGCTTTTGAGAGCAGATGGCCAAGCGGGAAACGCAGATAGTCAAGCTGGGCAGGGGTCGTTGAGAACAGGAAGTAGCTTTGATCGCGATTGGCATCCGCAGCGGAATGTAGCTCGGGCCCTTCAGACCCGACTTTGCGTTGGATATAGTGACCGGTCGCCATGCAGTCGGCGTCAAGGTCTTTGGCCGTTTCCAGAAGGTCTTTGAACTTCACGCGTTCATTGCAGCGGATGCAGGGCACAGGTGTGGCGCCCGCCAGATAGCTGTCAGCAAACTCGTCTATGACCGCGTCTTTGAAGACATTTTCGTAATCGAGCACATAATGCGGAAATCCCATTTCTTCAGCCACACGACGCGCGTCATGGATGTCCCGGCCGGCACAGCATGCGCCCTTTTTGGCCAAGGCCGCACCGTGATCATAAAGCTGCAAGGTGACGCCGACAACGTCATAGCCTTCATCTGCGAGCATGGCCGCAACAACGGAGCTGTCAACGCCGCCAGACATCGCAACCACGACCCGCGTATCGGCAGGCGATTTGGCAAAGCCAAGCGAGTTCAATTGTCCGTCTGTCCAGTCGAGAGCCATGAGTGGGTCCGATGTGCATAATGTGGGTGTTCGCGCGAAATATAGGAAAATCTTACGCGTCTTCAACCGCAGGTTTCACGGCTCTTTAAGGCTCTGCATGGCATTTGGCTATGCAGTATCGATTATGGAAGCTTTGAAATGTATCTGAAACGCCCCGCCGGACCGCGCATGGTCACATTGCCAGATGGCACGCATTTGTCGCGTGCAGATTTGCCGAGCCCGAAGACCACGCGCTGGGTCGCCAGCCGGAAAGCGGCCGTGGTTCGCGCTGTTGACGCCGCGTTAATTGATGCGGAAGAAGCCTGCGATATGTATAGTTTATCCGAGGAAGAGCTTGACAGCTGGCGATCTGCCGTGGCCGAATTCGGCGTAGGTGCCTTGAAAACAACCGCATTACAGAGGTTTAGGCAGCTTGATCGCAAAAATGAAGGCTGTTCCGAACAGCAATAATGTTGGTAACCTTAGATTAACCTTTTTCATTAATGATTATTAGTAAGGTTTTGAGGGGCCCTATCGGAGAAAGTTCAATGCGCGTTCTTCTTGTGGAAGACGATCCAACAACAGCAAAGTCGATTTCGATGATGCTGACGCACGCAAATCTTAACGTTTACACAACTGATCTCGGTGAAGAGGGCATCGATCTCGCTAAATTATACGATTACGACCTGATCCTGCTGGACCTGAATTTGCCGGATATGACAGGTCACGAAGTGCTGCGCCAACTGCGGTTGAGTAGAATCGAAACACCGATTCTGATCCTGTCTGGCGCAGATGATACCGAGAACAAGCTGAAAGGCTTTGGCTTTGGGGCTGATGACTACCTGACAAAACCATTCCACCGCGAAGAACTGGTTGCACGTATCCACGCGATCATTCGCCGCTCGAAAGGGCATTCCCAATCCATCATCAACACCGGCGACATTGCGGTAAATCTCGACGCAAAAACGGTCGAGGTGAACGGGAAAGCTGTGCATTTGACTGGCAAGGAATATCAGATGCTGGAATTGCTGTCTTTGCGTAAGGGCACCACCCTGACGAAAGAGATGTTCCTGAACCATCTTTATGGCGGCATGGATGAACCAGAACTCAAGATTATCGATGTGTTCATCTGCAAATTGCGTAAGAAACTTGCAACAGCGACCGGCGGTGAAAGCCATATCGAGACGGTATGGGGCCGTGGTTATGTCTTGCGCGATCCTCAGCCAATCGAAGATGCTGGCGGCCAACGCATGGCAATGGGCGCCTGAACCCTCAAGCCGGAGCGAAGAGGGCAGATCACCTCTAACGAAACTTGTGAAACCCCGCGCGGCGAGACTGTGGCGGGGTTTTAACTTGTGTATTCAGCGTCAATGGTTATTCGCTTGCAAACCCGCTTTCATATGAATCATGGGACGAGTGGGTGGACCTTGACCATGGGGCGATTTATCTCTCTGAAGGCAGGCCCTGCCAACACCTGGCGGGCAAATCCGAGGACAGAGCCCCCGTGGACCAGACGCATGCCATTCCCGTTGATGAGCTGACATCGGCACAAGCAGAGCAGGAACTGGCAGCGTTGGCAGTTGCTCTGACACAGGCAAACACAGCATATCACCGCGATGATGCGCCGGAATTGTCTGACGCAGACTATGACCGGCTGAAGCAACGAAATGCACAGATCGAGGCAAAGTTCCCGGCCCTCAAACGCGATGATAGCCCATCTGAACGCGTGGGCGGGCCACTGGCCGAGGGATTTTCAAAAATCACGCATGATGTGCGCATGCTATCGCTCGGAAATGCGTTCAGCGACGAAGATGTTGTCGAATTCGACAGCCGCATTCGCAAATACCTTGGCTTGGATGCCGGGGCCGATCTGAGCTACACAGCAGAGCCCAAGATTGACGGGTTGTCCCTCTCGCTCCGCTATGAAAACGGACAATTGACTTATGCCGCTACGCGTGGCGATGGGACGGTCGGCGAAAACGTGACTGCGAATGCGCGCATGATTTCCAATATTCCGCAGCGGATCGATGATGCACCGCAGCTTCTGGATGTGCGCGGCGAAGTCTATATGAGTCACGCGGATTTCGAAGCGCTCAACGCGGCGCAGACCGCATCCGGTGGCAAGACATTCGCCAATCCGCGCAATGCTGCTGCCGGATCCTTAAGACAGCTTGATGCAGATATCACGAAGTCCCGCCCTCTCGCATTTTTCGCCTATGCTTGGGGTGCGCAATCCGCACCACTGGCGGACACGCAATTGACCGCGATTGAGCGGCTTGCGGATTTGGGGTTCCAAACCAATCCATTGACCCAGCTATGCGACGGACCTGGGGCGTTGATCGCGCATTACGCAATGATCGAAGAACGGCGCGCAACACTGGGCTATGACATTGACGGTGTCGTCTACAAGGTGAACGATCTGGCATTGCAAAAGCGCCTCGGGTTTCGGTCGACAACGCCGCGCTGGGCCATCGCACATAAATTTGCGGCGGAACTTGCTTGGACGCGCCTCGATGCCATCGAAATTCAAGTGGGACGAACAGGGGCCTTGTCTCCTGTCGCGCGCTTGCAACCGGTGACGGTCGGGGGCGTGGTCGTCTCCAACGCGACGTTGCATAATGAGGATTACATCGCAGGGCGCGATGCGAAAGGGCACCCGATCCGCGGCGGCAAGGATCTCCGCATGGGCGATTGGGTTCAGGTCTATCGCGCGGGCGATGTGATTCCGAAAGTGGCGGATGTGGATTTGTCAAAACGCCCCGATACAGCGCAGCCCTTCGTATTTCCTGTGACATGCCCCGAATGCGGATCACAGGCGGTGCGCGAAGAGGGCGACGCAGTGCGCCGCTGCGTGGGCGGATTAATCTGCCCGGCACAAGCTGTTGAAAAATTGAAGCATTTCGTCAGCCGTGGGGCTTTTGATATAGAAGGGCTGGGGGCGAAACAGGTCGAAGCTTTCTACAAGGACGATCAGCTGCCGATCAAAGAGCCCGCCGATATCTTTACGCTGCGGGCGCGGGATGAGGGACAGCTTGCAAAACTGAAGAACCGCGATGGATGGGGTGATAAATCAGTCGGCAACCTGTTTGATGCCATTGATGAGAAACGTGTCATCCCGCTCAACAAGGTGATTTTCGCACTCGGCCTGCGGCACGTGGGGGAGGCAGCATCGAACCTTCTGGCCAATTCCTATCTGAGCTGGTCGGCTTTTGAGAATGCGATGGTGGAGGCCTCCGCGCGCGATGGGTCGGCTTGGGAGGTGTTGAACGCAATCGACGGGGTGGGTGAAGTGATGGCCGGATCGGTTGTTGCGGCCTTTGCGCAAGAACGTGAACGCGCTTCCATTGACCGGCTGATCGCGCAATTGGATGTGCAGGATATGCCGAAACGCGACACATCCGGCTCTCCCGTTGCGGGCAAGACGGTCGTGTTCACTGGCACGCTGGAGCAAATGACGCGGGCGGAGGCGAAAGCGCGCGCCGAAGAATTGGGGGCGAAGGTCTCAGGTTCGGTTTCCGCCAAGACGGATATTCTGGTTGCAGGTCCAGGGGCCGGATCGAAGGCTAAAAAGGCCGCAGATCTGGGAATTGAAACCATGGACGAGGCCGCTTGGCTGGCCTTGATCGGCGCGTAAATGGCGGAAAAGGGCCGTCCGGAAAAGCTCTTCAAGCTGTTTTCAAAGCTGACAAATCTGGACGGTGTTGGACCAAAAACCGCCGCGCTGCTGGAGGGGTTGCATATCGAGAAGCCCAAGGATTTGCTGCTAACACTGCCCTCTTCTGGAATTGACCGGTCACGCAAATCATCAATCCGCGATGTGGTCCTGCCCGCCACGGTCACGGTTGAAGTTGAGGTCGGGATGCATGTGCCCGCGCGTCAGAAGGGGCGACCCTATCATGTGCATGTGACGGATGCGCAAACGGAGTTCCGGTTGGTTTTCTTTCATGCACGGGGCGATTATCTGCAGAAGCAACTGCCGACTGGGCAGCGGCGTGTGATCTCCGGCAGGGTGGAGATGTTCGACAGCATGGCGCAAATGGTGCATCCGGATCACATGCTGCCGGTGGCCGAAGCCGATGCAATTCCGGAATTCGAGCCGGTCTATCCCTTAACGCAGGGCGTGACGCAGAAACTGATGTACCGCGCTGCGCGTTCGGCTTTGGAGATGGTGCCGGAGCTTGATGAGTGGATCGACCCAAGTCAGTTGGCCAAGGCGGATTGGCCTGCATTCAAGCCAGCAATCGAGGTCGCCCATGCCCCGAGAAGCCTGAAAAATATGACCCCCACGGCGCCGGTGCGTGAACGGCTGGCCTATGACGAGATGTTTGCCCATCAGTTAACGCTGGCTTTGGCGCGGGCGGTGTCGCGGGAAAAGCCGGGCGTGGCAAGCATTGCCACCGGCCGCCTGCAATCCAAGGTTCTGGAGGCTTTGCCTTATCGGCCGACCGGTGCACAATCGCGCGCGATTGGTGAAATTGCAGATGACATGGGCGCGCCCACGCGGATGAACCGCTTGTTGCAAGGCGATGTCGGCGCGGGCAAAACGCTTGTGGCCTTGATGGCGCTTCTGACGGCTGTGGAAGCAGGCGGGCAGGGGGTGTTGATGGCGCCCACGGAAATCCTTGCACGTCAGCATGTGGAAAGCCTCGCCCCGCTCGCGCAGTCTGCGGGGATCGTTCTGGAACTTTTGACCGGGCGCGACAAAGGCGCGGAACGGACCGCAAAGCTCGCAGCTCTCGCGAAGGGTGATATCCATGTGCTCGTTGGCACTCATGCGGTGTTTCAAAAAGATGTGGAGTTCAAAGAACTGAGACTTGCGGTGGTTGATGAGCAGCACCGGTTCGGCGTTTCGCAACGCATGGAATTGGGCGCGAAAGGTCGCGCGGTCGATGTGCTTGTGATGACGGCAACGCCGATCCCACGCTCGTTGGCTCTGGCGCAATTTGGCGACATGGACGTCTCCGTCCTCGATGAAAAGCCGCCCGGACGCAAACCCGTCGCGACCGCGACGGTCTCCACCAATCGGATGGAGGAAGTGGTCGGCAAGTTGCGCGGCGCAATCGCAGAGGGGCGGCAGGCCTATTGGGTCTGCCCCTTGGTGGAAGAAAGCGAAGTCTCTGACAAGACGGCCGCCGAAGAGCGGTTCAAACGTCTGCGCACGGCATTGGGCGAAGGCGTCGTGGGGCTGGTGCATGGGCAAATGCCGCCCGCCGATAAAGACGCGGCCATGGCCCGCTTCGTGGCAGGAGAGACGAAAGTCCTTGTCGCCACAACCGTGATTGAAGTGGGTGTGAATGTGCCCAATGCGACGATCATGGTGATTGAACGCGCCGAAGGGTTTGGGTTGGCGCAACTCCACCAATTGCGCGGCCGCGTGGGACGCGGAGAGGGGGCGTCCACTTGTCTTTTGATGTTTCAGGAGCCGCTGAGCGAGACTGCGAAACGGCGCTTGAACATCTTGCGGGAGACAGAGGATGGCTTTCGGATTTCCGAAGAAGATCTGGCTATGCGCGGCGCAGGCGACCTGATCGGTACGGCGCAGTCCGGGTTGCCAAGGTTTCGGATCGCAGATCTCGAACGGCAATCGGCCCTGATGAGCGTCGCGCAAAGCGATGCGCGCGCACTTCTGGCGATGGATCCGGCATTAACCTCCCCGCGTGGACAGGCAGCGCGTGTTCTACTATGGCTTATGGAACAGGATCGCGCGATCCGTTTGATATCAGTGGGTTAGACTCCCAGCCGGACATCTGAAATCATTTTGTTCGCAAATGTTCTCAATTAGTTCTTTACTTTGCTTAACGAAAATGAGAACAAAGAGGCAACTAAAGAACATGACTTGAGGAGGTCACCGCCCATGATCGCTGATGTAAAAGAAATCCTGATCAATGCCCGTGGCACGTTGCTGCAAGATGCTGCCGGGATCGCTGCGATTGGTGTGATGATGGTTGTGACGCTCTATCTGCCACAACTGATGTACGGATAACTGCCTGCTGTCTGACCCCTTGGATGGGTGTCGCACCTCTGTCCCGTGGTGCGCCACCACACCGTAACGCTCTTGTCCCCAACCTGTGCGGCCGGTCTGCCTCTTTCCCCGGTCCCAAGCGTGACGGTCCAGTCAAGACAAGCTGACTGCCGCCGCCTCCTTTACCCCGGAGCGCGGCGGTTTTTTTATGAGGTGGCTTCGACCAAAGCGTCGAGTGTGAGCATGATGGAGGCATGGCGATTTTTGTAATCGCGCGCCGGAAGCAAGACCTGAAGCCCGTCAAATGGCGCATCCGGTGCAGGGCCATCTGATTTCAGCATCGCTTTGAGCTGCTCGCGTGCCGTCAGGATTTCATCTGAATTCCGCCCAATGATCTGGCGTGCAACGACAGACGCCGCGGCTTGACCCAGAGCGCAGGCCTTCACGTCCTGCCCGAATTCAGCGACCTTCCCGTCTTTCATGGAGACGTCCACCGTCACGGTCGAACCGCAAAGGGGAGAGCGCTTTTTGACGCTTTGATCGGGTGCTGCCAAACGGTCCAGATGTGGAATATCGGTGGCAAGGGCCAGAATTTGGCCGGAATAGAGTTTGATCAGATCGCCATCAGTGCTCATCATGCTTGTCCTTGGCTCGTGTGCTCCATAGATAAAGCGGCGCGCGTCAGATGCAAAAGGAAACGACATGAGATTCGATCCTGCGACACTAAAGTACAACGATCAGGGCCTCGTGCCGTGCATCGCGCAGGCCGAGGGGACGGGCGAAGTCCTGATGATGGCTTGGATGAATGCCGAGGCCGTGAGCCGGACGTTGCAGAGCGGCAAAGTCACCTATTGGTCGCGCTCTCGGTCTGCATTTTGGGTCAAGGGCGAAAGCTCTGGCCACACGCAGGAGCTTGTTGATCTGCGTGTGGATTGCGACCGCGATTGCCTGCTGGCCATTGTACGCCAGACCGGACCGGCCTGTCACACGAACCGGCGGGTATGTTTCTACACGTCAGTCACCTCCGGCGAAGAGATCGAGTTGATGGCCCCAGAGGTCTAAAGCCCGACCATCGCACGGATATCTTGCGGGCTGTATCCCTCATCCCGGTATTTCGCAATCGCACGTGCATCATCGCGTTTGGCCAGTCGCTTGCCAGCATCATCGCGGATCAGACGGTGATGATGATAGATTGGCACCGGCAAGTCGAGCAGCGTGAGAAGGAGGACTTGTATCGGCGTGAAGGCAAACAGATCTTCGCCCCGCACCACATGGGTGATGCCTTGCGCATGGTCATCAAGCGCTGACGCTAGGAAATAGGCGACGATCTCGTCGGATTTACGAAACAAGACGATATCGCCGATTTGGTTGCGGGCCGCGTCCGCCGCGATGATATGGCTGCCGAAATGGCTCGGTCCGATTTCCTGAAAGCTGGGCAGGCTACCATGCAATGCTGCAAGCGCACGGTCCAGATGTAGGCGCAGCGCATCACCCGGTTTGCGCGTCGACATGTCCCGCGCTTTGCAGGTGCCCGGGTAGACCTGTTGCATCGCTCCTTCCTGTGGCGCAGATTGCGCGGCTTGGATATCCTTGCGCGAGCAGGAACAGGGATACATCAGGTCGGCCGCAATCAGACGGTCGATAGCAGGCATATAACTTTGCAATTGCTGCGATTGGCGCAAAATCTCACCATCCCAAGTCAGACCGAGCCAATTCAGGTCCTCAAGAACCTGCGCGTCATACTCGGGTTTGGCGCGCTGCAAGTCGGTATCTTCCATGCGCAAGAGTAACTCGCCGGATTGACCCCGCGCCATATCATGGGCGAGGAGCGCCGAATAAGCGTGGCCCAAATGAAGCGGGCCGGTCGGGCTTGGCGCAAATCGTGTTCGGAATGTCATTTGGTTCCAGAGGGGTGTCTGGTGTTCTTAAGGCAAATACCAGGGATTTTTCTACGAAATGCCTTCACTAGGACGGTGTGGTATGCGCCCTGGTTGTACTGTGTGAAAGCGCACCGATCCGCGTGCATGCTCGCAAGAGCTTTGGCTAAAGTGCTGTGAGTCAAAAAGCTAAACAGATGCGTATGGCGTCCGAAATCAGCAGTCCATCTGTCAATTGCTGACAAGACCCGTAGGTTTCTGCCTGCGGCTCCATCGGAAAGCACAAAAGAAATGTCAGGAACTGCCAAGATCATAGCGAAACCGTGGCAAATTCTTCAAGCTGCGTCCAGCCGCGCTTGATCCAGCCAGTGAAGCCACGCTTGTTTCGCACGATCCGTATACATCTTGTAGCGTGTCGCCCGGTTCTTGCGACCGGTCTTGGCGTCAATGACGGGCGGGAAAAGCCCGAAATTCACGTTCATTGGCTGAAACGTCTTTGCCTCCGCCCCGCCTGTAATATGCGTGATCAGAGCGCCCATGGCTGTTTCAGGCGGTGGGGCGGTGCTGGACTGTCCGAGAATCTCGGCCGCTGCAAACCGCCCTGCGAGCAGCCCCATGGCAGCAGATTCCACATAGCCCTCAACACCCGTGATCTGGCCCGCAAACCGCAAGTGACGTTTCGATCTCAGCCGCATTTGATCATCGAGCAGCGTGGGAGAGTTGATAAATGTGTTGCGATGAATGCCGCCAAGCCGCGCGAATTCAGCCTCTTCAAGCCCCGGTATCATTCGCAACACCTGCTTCTGTGCGCCGTATTTCATCTTTGTCTGGAAGCCGACGATGTTGAATAGCGTCCCCAACGCATTGTCGCGGCGCAGTTGCACAACGGCGTGGGCTTTGACATCGGGTGCGTGCGGGTTGGTCAGCCCCACAGGTTTCATCGGTCCATAGCGTAAAGTCTCGCGGCCCCGCTCCGCCATCACTTCGATTGGCAGGCAACCATCGAAATATTTCGCCGTCTCACCGTGTTTGAATTCTGTTTTCTCCGAGACCAAAAGCGCGTCAATGAAGGCCTCATAGGTCTGGCGATCCATAGGGCAGTTCAGATAAGCGGTGCGTTCCTCTTCGGTTTCACCCTTGTCATAACGTGACTGGAACCAGGCCTTGTCCATATTGATCGTGTCGAAATAGATGATCGGCGCAATCGCATCGAAAAAGGCAAGCGCGTCCTGACCAGTCTCTGCCGCGATCGCTTCGGCCAAACGCCCGGAGGTCAAAGGACCGGTTGCGATGATCCAGTGGCCGTCCTCGGGCAGCGCCGTGATTTCATCATAGCTGACGGAGATATTGGGATGGGTGGTCAACCGTGCTGTCACAGTTTCCGCAAACGGATCGCGGTCCACGGCAAGCGCGCCACCTGCGGGCAGGGCATTTGCATCCGCGCAAGACATGATCAACCCGCCCGCCTGCCGCATCTCCCAATGCAAAAGGCCTACTGCGTTTTGCTCATCATCATCGGATCGGAACGAGTTGGAACAGACCATTTCGCCGAGATTTCCGGTGCGATGCGCGAAAGTTTCTACCTTGGGTCGCATTTCATGGATCACAACCTGCACGCCCATGCTAGCCGCTTGCCACGCCGCCTCCGATCCGGCCATGCCGCCGCCGATGATGTTGAGTGTCTGTGTCATAGGGCTGATCTACACGCTCGCAGCCAAAAGAAAAAGCCCTGCGCGGCGCGTCCCGCAGGGTTTCATCTTGGTAAAAATATGCAAATCCGACAGCTGCTATTCGACGCTGTCTTCTGCCTCTTCCTCGCTTTGATCTGCAATCCGCGCGACGGAACTGACGGTTTCACCCTTGCCAGTGTTGAACACTTTCACACCTCCGGCGGAGCGGGACCGGAAGGAGATACCGTCAACAGGGCAGCGGATCGACTGGCCTTTGGAGGTCGCAAGCATGACCTGATCATCCATTTCAACGGGGAAGGAGGCGACGATATCACCCGCTTTCATCGACATGGCCTGAACACCCATCCCGCCGCGTCCGCGCACGGGGTAGTCATGGCTAGAGCTGATCTTGCCTGCGCCTTGCTCCGTGATGGTCAGGATCAAATCTTCAGCCGCCGACATTTCCGCATAGCGCTCAGTCGAAAGCTGACCGTCAGCGGGCGCTTCGTCCTCTGAATCTTCATCCGTCACACCAGCCATCAAGCGACGCTGCTTGAGGTAGAGCGTCCGTTCTTCCGGCGTCGCGACGAAGTGCCGGATCACGGACATGGAGACGACTTTTTGTCCTTCTTGCAACTTGATCCCCCGCACACCGGTCGAATTGCGCGAACTGAACACGCGCACATCTGTGGTCGGGAAACGGATCGCGCGACCTGCATTGCTGATCAACATCACATCGTCATTCTCATCGCAGATCCGCGCATTTACCAGTTCAACCCCTTCTGGCAATTTCATCGCGATCTTGCCGTTGCGCATGACATTGGTGAAGTCGCTAAGCGCGTTGCGGCGTATGTCGCCAGCGGTTGTGGCGAAAACGATCTGAAGATCGCCCCAGTCTTCCTCGTCGCGATCCACCGGCATAATCGCGGCAATCGAGACGCCTGTGGGGATCGGCAGGATATTGACGATTGCTTTGCCTTTGGCCGTGCGTCCGCCTTGCGGTAGGCGCCATGTTTTCAGCTTATACGCCATGCCATCGGTCGTGAAGAACAGAAGCTGCGTATGGGTATTGGCCACAAAAAGCGTGGTCACCACGTCATCTTCTTTGGTGGCCATCCCCGACAAACCTTTGCCACCGCGTCGTTGCGCGCGGAACTCGGCCAGAGGTGTGCGTTTGATCCAGCCTGATTGCGTGATCGTGACGACGACATCTTCTCTCTCGATCAGATCTTCGTCTTCCATGTCGCCAGACCAGTCAACAATCTCGGAGCGGCGCGGCACGGCGAATTGCTCGCGTACCTCTTTCAGCTCGTTAGAGATAATCTCCATGATGCGCTCGCGAGAGCGCAGAATATCCAAATATTCCTTGATTTTGGCGGCCAGCTCTTCCAACTCGTCGGTGACTTCCTTGACCCCGATTTGTGTGAGCCGCTGCAGGCGCAGGTCCAAAATGGCGCGGGCCTGCGTTTCAGACAGGTGATACGTGCCATCTTCGTTGACGGTGTGGGTCGGATCATCAATCAGGCGGATGTAATCCGCAATGTCCTGCGCGGGCCAGGCGCGGGTCATCAAGCGGCTGCGCGCCTCTGCGGCGTCAGCGGATGTCCGGATGGTTTGCACGACCTCGTCGATATTTGTGACCGCGACAGCCAGACCGCACAGGATATGGCTGCGCTCGCGCGCTTTGCGCAGTTCATATGCGGTGCGGCGCGCCACGACTTCCTCGCGGAAGGCCACGAAATTTGTCAGGAAGCTGCGCAGGGTCAGCGTTTCTGGCTTGCCGCCGTTAAGGGCAAGCATGTTGCACGCAAAAGAGGTTTGCATCGGCGTGAAGCGGAAAAGCTGGTTGAGCACGACCTCTGCAGTTGCATCGCGTTTCAGTTCGATCACCACGCGCACACCGACCCGGTCGGATTCGTCCTGCACATGGGCGATGCCCTCGATCTTCTTGTCGCGCGCGGCCTCCGCGATCTTTTCGATCATCGTGGCTTTGTTCACCTGATAGGGAATTTCATCGACAATGATTGCGTAGCGATCTTTGCGGATTTCATCGATATGGGTCTTGGCCCGCACGATCACGGAACCGCGGCTTTCCGTATAGGCCTTGCGTGCGCCAGAGCGTCCCAGAATGATCCCGCCGGTCGGGAAATCCGGGGCGGGGATATAGTCCATCAACTGGATATCATCGAGATCGGGGGTCTCGATCAGCGCAAGCGTCGCGTCGATGACTTCGCCCAGATTATGTGGTGGGATATTGGTGGCCATCCCCACAGCGATACCGCCTGCGCCATTGACCAGCATATTCGGGAAGCGCGCGGGCAGGACTGTGGGCTCTTGTTGTTTGCCGTCGTAATTGTCCTGGAAATCAACCGTGTCCTTGCCGATATCGGCGAGCACATAGGCGGCAGGTTTGTCCATTCGCACTTCGGTGTAGCGCATGGCTGCCGGGTTGTCGCCATCCATGGAGCCAAAGTTACCTTGCCCGTCCAGCAGCGGCAGCGACATGGAAAAATCCTGTGCCATGCGCACCAACGCGTCATAGATCGCGCTATCGCCATGCGGGTGATACTGCCCCATCACATCGCCTACAGGACGCGCGGATTTGCGATAGGACTTGTCATGAGTGTTGCCCGTCTCATGCATCGCGTAGAGGATGCGGCGATGCACCGGTTTCAACCCATCGCGCAGGTCGGGTATCGCGCGCGAGATTATGACGCTCATCGCATATTCGATGAAGGAGGTCTTCATCTCGCTTTCGATGGTCACTTCCGGGCCGTCATGCTCCATGCGTTCTGGCAGGTTTTCATCATCATTTTCAGGGGGTTCCGGCGTGTCGTTCACATGTCGTCCGATCTTGCTTTTAGGCCGTCTATATTTAGTTGGTCAGAGTATAGCCTAACCTAGGTTTTGGGTGCAATGGGGAGCTGCATTCAATTGGCAGCCGCTGTGTCATTCTGCTAACACGATGTTTTTGTTGATTTTTAATCTGTTTATGGAATCCTGAACGCATCATCGCGGAAAGGAGGCGATATGCAGGCCAGTGAGACTGAGTTGATGCTGTCAGGATATGGGCTGACGACAGCGGAAATGTATTACCGGATGCCCGATTATAAGAACGTTCTGAATACTTTCGTATGGCAGGAGTATGATCTGGCGCCGGATTACCCGAAGCTCTTTGAATTCATTGAGTTTTGGCAAGGCAGCCTTGACGGGCCGTTGCATTCCGTGAGCTTTGTGCATCGCAAGATGATCGCGCCGGGTGAGTGGCGCAATGTTACCGGCGAGTTTCATCTGCATTGACCTGGATGTGCGCCTCTCGGCGCGCATGATGTTTTGCGTTCTTTGAGGCTTTCAGCCTCAGCCACGCGGGCAAACTCCAGAGCATATTGCTGGCAAAAAGAAATCAGGCGCGGCGCGCCGCTGCGAGCCAGATCACGGCCAGTACCAAAGAGAACACAGCGTTCCAGCCTGCCATGGAAAGACCTGCCAGTTGCCATGCGATTTCGTCGCAGCGCACCAAAGGGGCCGCAAGGATGCTTTCCAACAATTCATCGACGCTTTTGCCGATGGTGGAGCCAGAGCTGCAGGTTGAGGGGCCTTCCCACCAGCGTTGTTCAACCCCCGCATGGTAGAGCCCCACAGCGGCGGTTGCCAGGGCAGCAAGGGCGCCCAGCCAAGCGAGCGCACGGATTTTCAATGCGATGCAAAGCGCACCAATCACAATGGCAGCGGCATGCGGCCAGCGTTGCCACAGGCACATTTTGCAAGGCGGATATCCTGCCAGTTGGAACAGAAATGCACCCCCCAGAAGCAGCATGGACCCAGCGGTAGCAATGAGAACAAGACGGTGATGGCTCATATGAATTTCACCAGATAGAAGCCGCCAATCAGCAGTATCAGGAAAATGGTGAACACAAGTCCCAGACGTTTCTCGATAAAGTCCTTGATCGGCGCGCCGAATTTCCAGAGCAAGCCTGCAATGATGAAAAATCGAATGCCGCGCGCGATGATCGAGGTTGTGATGAAAGTGGCCAGAGGCATGCCGGTCCAGCCGGACATGATGGTGATGACCTTGTAAGGAAACGGGGTGATACCTGCTCCGAGCACGGCCCAGAAGCCCAGATCGTTGAAACGCTGGTTGAATTCTGCCATGCGGTCGGATTTGCCGAGCGCCTCCAGAATGGGCTGTCCAAGCCAATCGAACGCGAGCGCCCCAATCGCATAGCCCAGAAGCCCACCGAGGACGGAGGCGGCCAAACAGACGCCCGCGATCAAAAAGGCGCGGTTGGGGGCGGCGATGATCATCGGGATCATGATCAGATCGGGCGGGATCGGAAAGACAGAGCTTTCGATGAAGGCGATAAAGGCCAGAGCCCACAGCGCATTTGGATGTGCTGCAAGAGACATCGTCCAGTCATAGAGACGTTTCATCATTGGCCTGCCCGGGCATTTCTTTTTAGGGTATATGTTATGACTGCCCCCTTGGGGTCAAGCGATAGGAGCAGCAAATGCAATGGCGAGGTCGGCGGGGCAGCCGCAATATCGAGGACCGGCGCGGGCGCAGATCGGTTGGAAAGACCGGTGGCGTTGGGGGGGTGGGATTGATCGTCGTGATTGTGATCGGATATTTTCTGGGGATCGACGTCACACCACTTTTGCAAGACGCAAATACGGTTGGGTCGCAAGGCCAAAGCGTCAGTCAGGAGATCACGCCAGCGGATATGGATGCGGGTCAGTTCGTCTCTGTTGTACTGGCAGATACTGAAGAGGTTTGGGCAGAAATCTTCCGTGAGCAGGTCGGACAACCCTACATGCCGGCCACATTGGTTCTGTTCAAGGGCGCCACGCAGAGCCCCTGCGGCGGGGCCAATGGCGCGTCTGGCCCGTTCTATTGCCCTCGTGACCGAAAAGCATATCTGGATACGGATTTCTTCGTCACGCTTGAGCGCCGCATGGGGGCAGGTGGAGATTTTGCCGCCGCTTATGTGGTGGCGCATGAAATCGCGCATCATGTCCAGAATGAGCTGGGAATATTGATGCAGGCCAATCGCATCCGGCAGCAATCCTCGCAGACGCAGAGCAACGCGATCTCTGTCCGGATCGAATTGCAGGCGGATTGTTTCTCGGGCCTTTGGGTGCGCTATGCTCAGGCGCGGTTTGCTTCGCTGGAGCAGGGCGATCTGGCGGAAGCGGTGAATGCAGCTAAGCAAATCGGGGATGACACGTTGCAGCGCAATGCCGGGCGCAGGCCGAATCCGCACACCTTTACGCATGGGACATCCGAACAGAGGCAGCGCTGGTTTGCGCGTGGCTATGAAAATCCGACGATCCAAAGCTGCGACACATTTGGCGCGCAACGTCTGTAGGCTCTCTTCCAAAATTCACTTGGTGCTGAGATTGCGTAGAAATCGTAGATTGGACCCGGTCCTCATTTCGCTGTAAGGCGGGGGCGAGCGAGAACGAGCAGGCAAGACCATGACGATCGCAAAAACTGCAGAATTGCGTGTTGGCCGCGTATTGGAACGCCTGGCGCGGGTGGCCGCCTATGCGGGTGGGCTTGTGCTTGTCGGGATGGCCTTGATCACGGTGACATCCATCATCGGACGTGCGCTGCTGTCATGGGGGTTGAGGCCGATCCAGGGCGATTTTGAGCTAGTCGAGATGGGGGCGGCTATTGCTGTCTTTGCTTTCTTGCCGTGGTGCCAGTTGCAACGCGGGCATGTCAGCGTGTCTCTTGTCGTCAATCGGTTTGGTGGGAGATTGCGCGCGCTGTTCGAAATGCTTGGCGATGTGGCGGTGAGCATTGTCGCCGGGTTGATCATGTGGCGGCTCTATCTCGGGTTTGCGGAGAAGTTTCCCTATGGTGGACCGGCCTTGCGCGACGCGCTCTCTATGGGCAGTAAACCGTTTTTTCCAGAGACGAGTTTTGAGCTGCAACTGCCGGTCTGGATCCCTTACGGTTTGGCATTGATCGGCGCTGTGCTGTTTTTCGTTGTCAGTCTCTACACGGTTTGGCGCGCGCTTAATCAGATGCTTGAAAGGGCCCATCAGGCATGAGCGGGGCCGAGCTTGCTCTTTCCGGCTTTGGCGTGATGATGGTTGCGATCTTCCTACGCATGCCGATCGGTGTTGCGATGTTTGCGACAGGTTTCATCGGCACCTGGATCGTGTTGGGGCGTCCGTCCGCGACACTGAGCCAGATGAAAACGCTGACCTATGATACGTTTTCCAGCTACTCGCTTTCCATCGTGCCGCTGTTCCTGTTGATGGGGCAATTCGCGACCAAGTCGGGCATGAGCGCGGCGTTGTTCAAGGCGGCATCGGACTGGTTGGGGCATCGTAAGGGCGGCATTGCTATGGCGTCTGTCGGGGCCTGCGCAGGGTTTGGCGCTGTGTGTGGATCGTCATTGGCAACGGCTTCCACTATGGGGCAGGTGGCCTTGCCGGAGATGCAGAAACGCGGCTATTCCGATGCGTTGAGCACGGGTGTTCTGGCGGCAGGCGGCACGCTTGGCATTCTGATCCCACCTTCTGTGATCCTGGTGATCTACGCGATCCTGACAGAGCAAAACATGGTCAAGATGTTCCTCGCGGCCCTTGTGCCGGGCGGGCTTGCCGCATTGGGCTACATGATCACGGTGGCCATTTATGTCCGCGTGAGGCCCGGTTCTGGTCCGGTGGCTGCGCGAAAGCCGATAGCGGCGCGTCTGGGCAGCCTCGTCAGGATTTGGCCCGTCGTGTTGATCTTCGGCTTGGTGATGGGCGGGATCGCTGCGGATTGGAATTGGGCGCGCCCCGGCGTGCAGGCATTGTTTACGCCAACGGAAGGCGCCGCTGTTGGCGCTGTGGCCACCGGCCTCTATGGGATGGCAAGCGGTGGTTTGAGCTGGCAGGGTTTTCTGAACTCAGTGCTGGAGACGGCGCAGGCCACAGGCATGATCTTCTTCATTCTCTTCGGTGCGCAGGTCTTTAACGCTTTCCTTGCGTTCACGCAGGCGCCACAGGCATTGGCCGATTGGGTGAGTGTGCAGGGCTATGCGCCGATGACCGTGCTATTGGCGATGTTGCTGTGCTATCTCATCTTTGGTTGTCTGATGGACAGCCTGTCGATGATCTTGCTGACAATTCCGATTTTCTTCCCGATCATTGAAGCGCTGGATTTTGGCATGACAGCGGAGCAAACTGCGATCTGGTTCGGCATTCTGGCCCTGATCGTGGTTGAGGTCGGGCTGATCACTCCGCCCGTCGGCATGAACCTGTTCATCATCAATCAGGTAGGGCGCAATATCGCAATCACGCAAACCTACCGCGGTGTGTTGCCATTCGTCGCGTCAGATCTCGTTCGTGTGGGGCTGTTGGTGGCTTTCCCGCCGATAACGCTCTGGCTCGTTGGCCTTGTGGGTTAGCGGAGCAGTCTTTCAACTTGCTGGGTGACCTTACGACTGTTCGGGCGCGTGTTCGACCGGAATGTCGCCGCGACCGTGCCGTCCGGGGCAATAAGGACTTTGTTGAAGTTCCAGCGCGGCGTGAACCCGGTTTCAGACTTGACCCATTTATAAAAGGGATGCGCTTTTGAGCCGAGCACGGGCTGGATGGTTGTCATCGGCAGATCGAGGTTGAAATTCACTTCGCAGAACGCCTTAACCTGCGCTTCACTTGCCAATTCCTGACGGAAATCGCCTGAGGGGACAGCAAGCACGACCAAGCCTGCGTCCCGGTATCGATCATAGAGCGTTTGCAGACCGTCATATTGTTTCGTGAAGGCACAGCGTGAGGCCGTGTTGACCACCAGCACCGGTTGGCCCTTCCACGCGTTCAGATCGAGCGTGCCACCGTCAATCGACGGGAATGTAAATGCCTGGGCCATGCCGGTGAGGGAGAGGAGGGCAACGGCCCAGGATAGGAAGTACCGCAAGTGTGTCTCCTGTTGGCTACGTATCAAAGATACGGCTGAACGCGCGGTTTGGTTCAGAAATCGACAAGAAAATGCGTTTCTGGCACGCGCATCAATTGACGTTGCCAACGCGCTTGGCTAAACGGCCAATACCCTTTGTGCCAACTGCCATGGTGCAACGATGATCAGGGCCCGAGTGGTGGAATGGTAGACACGATGGATTCAAAATCCATTGCCGCGAGGCGTGCCGGTTCAAGTCCGGCCTCGGGTACCAATTCAAGCAAAATCGTTAACTTATTTGATCCTGCTGATGTGCTGGGCGCGAAACTGGGCCGAAATGTGGTTAAGTTCTGTCATTGTCCTTGATGCCATCAGGAATTCTCAAAAATTGAACGGATTGGCCTCCAAACATGATCAATGACGATGCAGTTTCGTCGATTGACCGAACGGAAACCTGCGCATCCAAGCTGTTGATTCGGACAGTTTGTGGCACAGACAGACAACAATTCCTCGGAACATGTGCGATTGTACATGCCAACCGATCAACGCGCGCCAATAACTTACAATTGGGTTAACGACTGAGACCGACCTGTATTGGAGCGGTTCAGGGGGCGGTGTTAGCCCCCGTAAGGTAGTGTTGCATGTTGAAAGCACTCACCCTCTCGCGGATACAATAAACTACTTTAAACAACAGCTTGCCGTAAAGTTAATCGGGGAAACCACAGCGGTTTTCAAGGAAGGGAGCTTGACCGCAAGTAACCCCTTGACCGCCACTGCTACCGCTTTTGACAGCCAAAAAGGTAAGAGAAACCCCACCTTTTTTATCAATCGTGGCACAAATTGGTCTTTTTTTGCTTTTGCCGTCGGGGGTGATTGGCTAATTCTTGCCTACGCCCATTCTGGGGGGCGAAGACATAGGCCACGGGGGCGGCCGCACTGATTTGCATCTCTGCCAGATGCGGAATTGGATTTGTGCGTCTGTTCGATTGTGTGTGTTTGGGTGTCCAAGACCGCAAAGGGTGCTGAGCGTCAAACTCCTCCGGGCTGCCCGGTTTTCCTCCATTTTGGCAAAGACAAAGACGTGCGACCGCATTTTGGGCTGTGTGTTCGTTCAACGCGGGTTCGAAAAACTGAGACTGTCTGTAGGGACGATGATGACGCCTTTTGGATTTGCACTTCTGCTGATGGCTGCTTTGAGCGGCATTTTCGCATCCCTCAGAATTTCGACCGTGCGCGCGATGATTAGTAACGATTTGTCTGGGTCGGGTGCGCATCGACCTGATGCAGACAGGTTCTAAGGAGACGACAATGCCCAACATTCTGCTGGACTTTGAAGACCTTCACGCCGGTGACGTTGTCAATGGCCAATACAGCACGGATGGTGTGACCATCACTTCTGTCAATCCGAATGGCAGTATTGATCATCACAACCCGCCAATGGTTTTTGACACAGCCAATCCAACCGGCAGTGACCATGATCTTGCGACCAGCAATATGGGCAATGTGCTGATTTTCTCCGAAGACGGGTATGACGGGTCCGACCCTGATGACAACGCGTCTGGCGGTATCTTCAATTTCGACTTTGATGAGCCAAGCGAAGTTTTGAACTTCCGCGTTCTTGATATCGAAGAGACCGGGCAGGTGCGTCTTTATGACGAGCATGACAATCTGATCAAGACGATCCACATCCCGGCAACCGGCAATAACGGTCAGGCCATGGTGCACATCAACACCGATGACGTTGCGCGTATGGAAGTGCAATTGCATGGCTCCGGTGCAATTGATGGCATTTGCTTCTGCACGCCCGAGCCAGTTGATGATCTGGACGGGATCGTGGAAGGCACCAATGCGGGTGAGGTGATCGACGCAGCCTATGACGGTGATCCTGACGGCGACATGGTCGATGCCAATGATGCAGTTGCGGGCATCGGTACGGGCGACGAAGACATCATTGACGCATTTGGCGGCGATGATACGATCCTTGCTGGCGATGATGACGATCAAGTGTTTGCAGGTTCTGGCAATGATTATGTCGAGGGCGGCGCAGGTAACGACATCATCTATGGGGACAGCAATTACAGCGGTCCGGGTGAGGGCGTTTCGGTTCGCGAAAGCCTCAACTGGTCAAAGCAAGGCGTGGGCAATGGTCAGGACCTGAGCGGGTTCACGCAGAATACCGGCAGCGTCGATGTCACTTTTTCAATCGTGTCCCAGCAGGGCCACGCCGAAACGGAATTTGAAAGCGATGATCAGCAGATCGGTGGCATTGATTCCGGTGATGAAGCGATCAATGACAACAGCTCACTCTATTCTGTCACCAATGGTGACAATGGTCGTGCGAAATACAATGTAGAATTCTCGCAAGGGGTCGAAAACGTTTCATTCCGCGTGAACGACGTGGATGGCGACGGCTTTGTGCGCGTGCGCGCCTATGATGCCAATGGCAACCAGATCCCGCTCACCCTGTCCGGTGGCAGCCATGTCTCCGTAAACAGTGGTGCTGGCACGATCTCTTCTACGGGCGGTTACGCGCCTGACACGAGCGCAGCCTATTCCGGTTTGGTGACAATTGACGGTCCGGTGTCCCGGATCGAGATTTTCCATGATCAGCGCGGCGACGACAATTCCGGTATCAATGTCACGGATATCTTCTTTGATGCACCCATCGTGGATGATGGTGAAGATGGCGATGACCACCTCGAAGGCGGTGCTGGCGATGACACGATCTTCGGTGAGGGCGGCAATGACCGGCTCGAAGGTCAGGCGGGCAATGACGCGCTTGACGGGGGCGACGGCAATGATGTCATTCTTGGCGGCTCCGGCAACGATACGGCTGAAGGCGGCGCTGGGGACGACGAGATCTGGATGGGCAGTGGCAATGACGTCGTCAATGCGGGCTCTGGCAATGACTGGGTCCATGGTCAGGATGGCAAGGATATCCTGAATGGCGAAGACGGCGATGACATGCTCTTCGGGGAGGATGGCGACGACACGCTGACTGGTGGCGCTGGTGCGGACATGATCAAAGGCGGCGATGACCGCGACCTGATCATCGGCGGCAATGACGGTGACACTGTCGATGGCGGCTCCGATGGCCATGATTATGACCGACTTGATCTGAGCGGCGAAGGCCCGTTCCGCGTCGTGGGCGAGACGATTGACCCCGACAACAACTCTACCTCCGGCACGATTGAGTTCCTTGATGCGGATGGCAATGTCACCGGGACGATGCAATTCGTCGAGATCGAGAAGATCATCGGCGACCGCATCAATGAAGGTCCGACCGCCAATGATGACACAGCGACGACGGATGAGGACGAAAGCGTCACCATCGACGTGCTGGCCAATGACACAGATCCGGAAAATGACGATCTGACAGTGATCGGTGCGACATCTCCTGATGGCGAAGTGACGATCAATGGTGATGGCACGCTGACCTTTACGCCCGCGGAGAATTTCAACGGCGACACAACGATCACCTATGAGATCGAGGACGAGGCCGGCAACACCTCAACGGGCACCGTCACTGTGACCGTCGCCCCGGTCAACGATGACCCGGTGGCTGTGGATGACACCGCAACAACCGACGAGGACACGCCTGTTGTCATCGATCTGATCGGCAATGACACGGATGTGGACGGCGATCCGCTGAATATCGGTGCGGTCTCTGTCCCCGCTGATCAGGGCACCGTTGTCGATAATGGTGACGGCACGGTGACGTTCACGCCTGCGCCAAACTTCAACGGTGATGCGACGATCACGTACACGGTCGAAGACGGGCAGGGCGGACAGGATACTGGCACTGCGACTGTTATGGTCGGGGCTGTCAACGACGCGCCAATCGCTTGCCCTGACCTCTATTTTGTGACTGAGGAAGAGGGTGCTGGCGATCTGGACGGGAACGTCATCACCAATCCATCCGACAACAATGCTGGCCTCGACATTGATCCTGATGGCGACACGTTGACTGTCGTCGCTGTGAACGGCAATGGCGGCGGTGTCGGCACCGAAGTGGTCGGCTCCAATGGTGGCCTGTTCACACTGAACCCGGATGGTTCTTTCGATTTCTCCGCCAATGGCGAATTCGAAAGCCTTGCGCCTGGTGAAACCCAGGACACGGTCATCGAGTACACAGTGTCTGACGGCAATGGCGGCACAGGAACCGCGACGCTCACGATCACTGTGCAAGGCGTCAATGACGGGCCCGATGCTGTCGGTGATGCGGTGACGGTCGAAGAAGATGCCTCTGTGCTCATTTCGCCGCTTGGCAATGACACGGATGTCGACGGCGATGCGCTGACGATTGACAGCTTCACGCAGCCTGCAAATGGCACGTTGACCGACAATGGTGACGGCACGTTCACATATGAGCCAAACCCGGATTACAACGGTCCTGACAGCTTCACCTACACGGTGACAGACGGCAATGGCGGCACGGATACAGCCACGGTCAATATTGATGTCACTCCGGTCAATGATGCGCCGGACGCGGTGAATGACGTTGACACGACCGACGAAGATACGCCGATCGCGCTGGATGTGCTGGCCAATGACACCGACATTGATGGCGACACGCTGACGGTGACCGGTGCAACCGTCCCGGCTGAGCAGGGCACGGTCGAGATTGTCGGCAATCAGGTGGTCTTCACACCGGCTGAGAACTTCAATGGTCTGGCGACGATCAGCTACTCCATCGAAGACGGCAATGGCGGCACGGACACGGCGATCCATGAGGTCAATGTCCTGCCCGTAAACGACGCACCTGTTGCGGTGGATGACATTGCCTCAACCCAGGAAGACACGGCTGTCGTCATCGACCTGATTGCGAATGATTTCGACGTGGACGGCGATGATCTGACCATCGGCACGGTCTCCGTCCCGCCAGAGCAGGGCACGGTTGTTGATAATGGTGATGGCACGGTCACTTTCACGCCTGCGCCGAATTACACCGGGCCTGCGTCCATCGAATATACGGTCGTTGATGGCAATGGTGGCGAAGATATGGGCGGCGCGACCGTCAACGTCTTTGTCGAAGGCGTCAATGATGGCCCGGATGCTGTGGACGATGCGGTCACGACCGAGGAAGACACGCCGATCACCATCGACGCGCTTGCCAATGATACTGATGATGATGGCGATGACCTGACCATCACTGGAGCCTCTGTCCCGGCAGAGCAGGGCAGCGTCGAAGTTGTGGACAACAAGCTGGTCTTCACACCCGCGCCTGACTTCAACGGCGATGCGACGATCACTTATGCGATCACCGACGGCAATGGTGGCACGGACACGGCTGAAGTCGCGGTCACAGTGACACCGGTCAATGACGATCCGGTCGCGGTGGATGATATCGAGACGACGGATGAAGATACGCCCGTTACCATCGATCTGATCGAGAATGACACGGATGTGGATGGCGATCCGCTCACCATCGGCACGGTCTCTGTCCCTGCGGATCAGGGCACGGTCGTCGACAATGGTGACGGCACGGTCACCTTCACGCCTGCACCAAACTTCAACGGGCCTGCAACGATCACCTACACGGTGGTCGACGGGCAAGGCGGCGAAGATGAGGGCGAGGCTGTGGTCTCCGTCGGTGCGGTCAATGACGGCCCGGTCGCAAATGATGACAGCGACACGACCGAAGAGGACACACCGATTACCGTTGATCTGATCGCCAATGACACCGATGAGGATGGCGACGATCTGAGCGTGATCAATGCCACAGTGCCAGCTGAACAGGGCACGTTGGTTGACAATGGCGACGGTACGGTGACCTTCACACCTGCGCCAAACTTCAACGGCACTGCGACGATCAGCTATGAGATCTCTGACGGCAACGGCGGCACTGACATCGCTGAGCATGTCATCGAAGTGACGCCGGTGAATGACGGCCCTGTGGCTGTCGATGATGACGTCACGGTCGATGAGGATGAGAGCGTTGTGATCTCTCCACTGGAGAACGACTCTGACCCTGATGGCGATCCAGTCACGATCCAGAGCATCGACACACAGCCTGAAAATGGCACGCTGACCGATAATGGCGATGGCACATACACATATGAGCCTGATCCGGGTTACAATGGGCCCGATAGCTTCACCTATACCGTCACTGACGGGAATGGCGGAACTGACACTGCGACGGTCAATATCACTGTCAACAGCGTCAATGACGGGCCCGATGCCGTCGATGATAGCGATGTCACGACAATCCTGTCGCCTGTCGTTGTCGATGTAATTGGCAATGACACGGACCCTGAAAATGATGCGCTGAGCGTGGTTGCCTTCACGCAGCCAACTGAGGGCGGCACGGTCACCGATAACGGGGATGGTACGCTGACCTTCACACCGGATGGTACGGTCGATGGAGAGATCACCTTCGACTACACCATCTCCGATGGCAATGGTGGCGAAGACACAGCAACTGTCACCATCCTGATCCGTGATGGCATCGTTGAGGGCACTGCAGGCGATGATCTGATCGACGCGAGCTACACGGGTGATCCTGAAGGCGACGTGATTGACGGCAACGATGAATTCCTGCCGGGTGAAGGCCCGAATGACGACATCGTGCTGGCCGGTGACGGCGATGACACGGTGATCGCAGGGCTTGGGGATGATGAAGTCTTCGGTGGCGAGGGTGACGATGACCTGCGCGGCAATCAGGGCAATGACGAACTCTTCGGTGAAGAGGGCAACGACACGCTCAACGGTGGTCAGGGCGATGATCTGATTGACGGTGGCGAAGGCAATGACACGGTCCAAGGCGGTGACGGTGACGACACGATTCTGGGCGGCGAAGGTGCTGATGACCTGCAGGGCAATGATGGCAATGACACCATTGACGGTGGCGAAGGCGACGACACGATTTCCGGCGGCGCGGGTGATGATGACATCACGGGCGGCGAAGGTGATGATGACGTCATAGCTGGCTCGGGCGACGATACTGTCGATTTGGGCGAGGGCGATGACACGGCAGAAACCGGCTCTGGTGATGACACGGTCCTTGGTGGCGCTGGTAACGACACGATCGTGACCAATGATGGCAATGACACGGTGGAAGGCGGTGACGGCGATGATGTGATCAACACATCCGGCCACGCGCCTGCGCCCGATCTTGGCTATCCCGGCCTATTCCCGAGCGACACCAATCCGCCATTCGGTGGTCCGAATGACGATATTGATTTTGTCGATGGCGGCGCAGGTGATGATACGATCATCACCGGTGACGATGCCGATACCATCCTCGGTGGTGAGGGCAATGACACGATTGATGGCGGGCTAGACGCCGACACCATTGACGGTGGCGACGGCGATGACCGGATCGTTGGTGGCGAAGGGTCTGACATCATTGATGGCGGCGACGGCGATGACACCATCTATGCCGGTATCGACCCTGATCTGGGCTTGCCGGACAACCTCGATATCCCGGATGACGATGGCGATCTGGTGCCCAACAATGGCATGGATGTGGTCAATGGCGGTGACGGCAATGACACGATCTTCGGCGCCGATGATGACGACACGCTGAATGGCGACGCAGGCGATGACTTCATCGACGGTGGCGTGGATGATGACACGATCACGGGCGGCACGGGCAACGATACGATCATCGGTGGCCAAGGCGCAGACGATCAGTCTGGTGGCGACGACCGTGATACGTTCATCGTCGACAATGCCGAAGACGGCATCGGCGATGTGATTGACGGTGGCACTGGCGGTGACGACGTAGATACGCTGGACCTGACAGGGTCTGGCCCGCTGCGGATCGTTGGTGAAACGGTTGATGCGGATGGCGACTCTACCTCCGGCACCGTTGAATTCCTCGACGGTGTGGGCGGCAATGTCATCGGCACGCTGCAATTCTCAGAGATCGAGAATATCGTGCCATGCTTCACCCCCGGCACGTCGATTGCCACGCCACGCGGAGAGATGCTGGTCGAAGATCTTCAGGTCGGCGACAAGGTCATCACACGTGACAATGGCATTCAGGAAATCCGCTGGATCGGTGCCAAACGCATGGACGGTCGCCAATTGCAGCAGAACCCGCATCTGCAGCCTGTCCTGATCCAGAAAGGGTCCTTGGGCAATGGTCTGCCAGAGCGTGATATGCTGGTCAGCCCGAACCACCGGATGCTCGTCAACAATGACCGTGTGTCGCTGTATTTCGAAGAGAACGAAGTTCTCGTCTCTGCCAAGCATCTGGTCAATCCGACCGAAGGTGTGCAGTCGATCAATTCCATGGGCACAACCTACATCCACTTCATGTTCGACAATCACGAGGTTGTCCTGTCGAACGGCGCGTGGACGGAGAGCTTCCAGCCGGGTGATTACTCGCTGAAAGGTATCGGCAATGCGCAGCGGAACGAGATCTTTGAACTCTTCCCGGAACTGCAAGGCCAGAAAGGTCGCGAGGCCTACGCCTCTGCGCGCCTGACACTGAAGAAGCACGAAGCACGGATGCTGTTCAAGTAATATGCAGCTGCCCGGGCGGTTCCAGAGATGGGACCGCCCGGTCCATGAAAGCGCACAAATACCGACCGTCACAGTCGGTCATTTCATTGTGAGCATAAGCGGAAACACTCTGTTTCCATTCTGTTTTCTGTAAAAAACCCGCAACGCCGCGATTCTCGACTATTTGTGGGGAAACTGTGGTGCTTTGACACCTTTTCTGTCGTGGTGCCGCCATGACACTTACATGCGACATTGAGATCAATGAGGCCACTGCCATGGCGACGATCAACGGTACAGAAAACAATGATGTCCTGAACGGGACAAATCAGAATGACACGATCACGGGCAATGGGCTTGATGATACGATCAATGGCGGCAACGGCAATGATACGATTTACGGCGACTACGGCCCTAACGGCGCGCAGCCCGGTTTCGATGCAACTGCGCTGCAACTGTCATTCGCCAACAGGCAAAACGAAGCGCCAAACGGCAATTCCGTTGAGTACCGCAACATTGCGGAGCTGGATGACGGCACGCCGATTTTGGGACGGTTGGTGGTGGTCTCCAAATCCTCGCCCAATCTGCGCGTTGATCTGACCGGGGGCACCGGCGCTGAAATTCTGCTGAATAGAAATTTCAATTCCAATGTGAATGGTGAAACGGTCACTGTCCGGCTCGAATTTTTCAATCAGAACACGGGTGATCCCATCGCGCTGAATTCAACAGCGACCTTTGGAGATCTCGACCGCGCCAGCAATGGCACCGAAAAGGTTGAAATCGGCAAGCAGTTCATCACCGAATTTGGGGTTTCGGATGCCTCAGTGCTCAACGTTCAAGATGGCGCATCGACGGTTTCTGCCTCGGGCGGGCGCAATACCAACGCGAATGATCAGGATTCGTGGTTCAGCACCGCATTTGAGAACCAGAGCTTCCTTGAATTCACCCTCACCTCGCGGGGCGGGCAAACGGGCTACACGTTGAACGGTGATCTGATCGACGATCCTGTCGTTACGCCGACCATGCCGGGCGACGACATCATTGACGGTGGCAATGGGGATGACCTCATTTTTGGTCAGGAAGGCAATGACACGATCCAAGGGGGCGAAGGCAACGACACGATTGAGGGTGGCGAAGGCAACGACACGATAGATGGCGGCGGCGGCCAGGATGTGATTTCCGGCGGTGACGGCGACGACACGATTGCGGGCGGCAGTGGTGATGACCGAATTACCGGTGACGCAGGCAATGACACGATAGACGGCGGCACCGGCCAGGACGTGATAGATGGCGGTGAGGGCGATGACACTTTGCTGGGTGGGCAGGGCGATGATCGGATCACCGGCGGGACCGGCAACGACGCTCTGAATGGCGGTCAGGGACAAGACCAGCTTGATGGCGGTGACGGCAATGACGTGATCGCTGGTGGCGAAGGGGATGACCGCATCCAAGGCGGAAGCGGCGATGATCAACTGGAGGGGGACAGCGGGAACGACAGCATCGAAGGCGGAACCGGCGCTGATACTATCGGTGGCGGATCGGGCAATGACCGGGTCGATGGTGGCAGTGGGAACGACCAAATCACCGGTGGGGCCGGGCAGGATCAGCTGAACGGCGGTGACGATGCGGACACATTCTTCGTCACATCTGCGTCTGACGGCAATGGCGACCGGATAGACGGCGGCACGGGCGGTGACGACCGCGATGTTTTGGACTTGACCGGCGCGGGTAGCTTCCGTTTCCAGAACCTGACCACGGACCCCGATGGCGATAGCCAGTCCGGTCGCGTTGAGTTTCTGGACAATAACGGCAATGTCACCGGGCGGCTCGAATTTCGTGAAATCGAATCCATTATCCCCTGCTTCACCTCCGGCACTCGCATCGCAACGCCGCGCGGAGAAATTGCCATTGAAGCGCTGCAAGAAGGCGACCGCGTGATCACGCGCGACAATGGCATGCAGGAAATCCGGTGGATCGGTCAAAAAACCGTGCATCAAGCCGCGCTGACCGCAATGCCGCATTTGCGGCCGGTTTTGCTGCGAGCAGGGTCGTTGGGGCATGGTTTGCCGCAAACTGACCTGCTTTTGTCTCCTAATCACCGCGTGCTGATGATGGAAGACAGGGTCGGTATGCTGTTTGATGAAACCGAAGTCCTCTCCGCCGTCAAACACCTCACAGGTCGCGACGGGATTGATGTAGTCACGGCTGACCAGGTGACCTACTGGCACATCCTTTTCGACAATCACGAAGTGATCCTGTCCAACGGCGCCTGGACGGAGAGTTTTCAGCCGGGCGATTACTCCCTCAAAGGGATCGGCGATGCGCAGCGTCGGGAAGTGCTTGAACTCTTCCCGCAACTTTCCAGCCGCGACGGCGTTCAAGCGTTTGAGACAGCACGCATGACATTAAAGAAATATGAGGCGCGCCTTCTCACTCATTGAGCGCCCGCCACGCCGCCCAGTCCTCAGGTGTATCCAGATCAGTCGTCGCATGCGCTCCGGGCAGCGCGTGCAAAGCAACCCGTTCGGCCTGCGCCTTGATCACATGTCGGCCCGAGGCGTCACCCTGCAAGGCCTGCAACGCCCCAAAACAATCGGCGGGAAAGATGACCGGGCTGCCCGCGACACCGTCCGCATTTGTCGCGCGCAAAATCATCTGCTCTGCGTCCGCATGCGCGGCCAACATTGTGTCAATGTCTTCGCTCGTGACGTCCGGCATATCTGCAGGCATGATCAGTGCAGCCCGGCTGCGAACCGCAGCCAGTCCAGCCTGAATGGAAGAGGCCATGCCATTTTCCGCCTCGTGATTGAAGACGCATTTGACCGCCAGTCCTTCCACGGCGGCCAAACGGGCCGGACGGTCATGTGGCAAGACCACGATGACCGCTTCAAGCCGGGAGGCCAAGAACATGCGGGCGCGATCTTCGAGCAAAGGAGCATTGCGCAGCATCTGTGTGAGTTTGTCCGCCCCGCGCATCCGCGTCGAAGCGCCTGCCGCCAACAAAATTCCGGTGACGCTCAATGCACCGCCGTGTTGGAGAAGAGATGGATCACAACGATGCCGCCGATGATCATGGCCAGCCCGATAAAGGCCGGTGCATCAAGACGTTGTCCGAAGTAAACGAATCCGATCCCCGCGATCAGAACCACCCCGAGCCCTGACCAGATCGCATACATGATGCCAACGGGCATGTACTTAAGAGTCAGCGCGAGCAGGTAGAATGAGATTGCATAGGCACAGACCACAAGCACAGAGGGCCAGAACCGCGAGAATTGCTGGCTCGATTGCAGGGCCGTCGTGCCAATGGTCTCGGCAATCACGGCGATGAGGAGGTAAAGGTAATGTTTGGGCATGATAGAGCACTTCCTTTCGGAGACCCTAGCGAGAGAACGAGGCGGGGGGAAGCGGGATCAACCGTGTTCTTAATTGACCTCTTTAGGGCGGACTATCTGCCATTTGATCTCGCGTTCAGCGCAAGGCCCGGACGTGCGATCATTATCGCTTTGATCCGTCGGGAAATCTGCGTGCAAGCTGGTGCAGGTATTGCAGATTTACTTACAGAAAACGTGCGTGGGGATTTCTCCGAGGCTGCAGCTGCGCCTATGTGGCGTCCGTCAGGAAACGCTCGTAATTGCGCCAGTGGTCTCTGGCCCCCTGCGCAATCGGGCTACGGACACTGATCGCACTCAGCGTCTGTACCGCACGGTTATTCTTCTCGGGATGAAGGCAGGCGGGATCCCAGTCGAGCCCTGCGAACTCAAGCATCTGTCTGATCGTTTCCTGCGGATGCGTGACTACATCCTCGTAACTAATGGGCAGAACAGCATCGGGTAGTCGGTGCTGCCAGAACGCGATGATCTCTTCATAGCTGCGCTGATAGGTCCTGATGTCCTCAAGGCTGTAGCTGAACAATTGCTTGCCCGGCCGAAACACGTGGCGCAATAGCGACAAGGCCGTTGCGTGGGGATTGCGCGTAACAACAATAATCTTGGCACGGGGCAGGGCTGCACAGACCGCCCCGGCATAAAGAATGGTCTGAATGGACTTGTCCGTATGGCGTTTTGCGATGTGAAGGCGCGTCAGCATATCGGCGTGGTATTTCTGCCCCAAGACGGCAAATTTCTCTGGTGAAAGGTTCATGTCACCATGAACCGGATCACCGATGGTAGAGATCATATGCGGCAAGAAACGCGCGGTTTCTCCGCCCGCCTGAACATGGGCATGGCTAGAGAGGATTTGCTCGACAAGCGTCGTCCCTGAGCGGGGCAAGCCGGTGACAAAAATTGGCGCGTAATCTGAGGCGTCCGCTGCAACATGTTGGGTCGGATCAAACTGATCAAAACGATCCATGTAGCGCTGCACGTGATCAAGGCGGACTTGGATGTTGTAGGGATAGGCCGCGCGCATTGTCGCATTCGCGCGCTCCAGATGGGCATAGGCCGCATCATACTCCCCAAGATCATCCAACGCCTTGGCTTGTGCAAATTCAAATCCCATGCGCTCGGGGGAACCTTTGGCAAATTTGGCGGCGTTCTGGCGCAGTTGCTCAAGAAGGGAATCATCTTTTTTAAAGCGGTGCTGCGTCGATAGCAGCCGGTACAGCTCACCCTCATGGGGCTTGCGTTTGATCGCCATGTCAAGATCATCGCGCGCGTCGTCAAATTGGCCCATGGCCTGCAGCAAGATTGCGCGGCGAGCCAGAAATGCGGGGTTTTGTTCCTCTTCAAGGGCACGGGTCAGAGTATGGATGGCTGCTTCAACGCGGCCAAGTTTCTCTTCCACTTCGGCGCGCAATGCCAGCAATCGTGGCGAGGCAGCACCTCCATCGGCCTCATCAATATCACTGAGTGCATCAGCGTCACGACCCATCCCCAACAGGATACGCGCGCGAAAAACCTTGTAATCTGCACGGTAGGTGTCTTGGGGTGACACATCGTTGAGAACACCAAGCGCGCCTGACCATTGCCCGCCTTGGGCCAGCTTTTGGGCGCTGCGCAAACTCTGCTCGAGAACGGTCATTTGTCGGTCCAGAATTGTCCGCGGTTAATCCGCGGTTTTAAAATTGCGGAATGCAATCAGGTGGTTACAATGTCGAACGTGTCGTGTTGGGTATTTAGAACGTAGATGTTCCAGAAGCCTTGTGTCGGTAACGTCTGGTCCAGACTTCCGATTATGTGAATGAAACTACACAGTTCAGTTTTGACGTGTCAATCAACAGAACTGCGCAATGATCGTGCATCAGCGAACGCTTGCTCACGCGAAGCGGTTGCACGGACGAACTTCTCAAATCATGTGCGAATTGCTATAATCTCGAGCAGATTAAAAACGCGTTCAAAGCGCAGCGGAAACGTCCTTACTACATCGCCTTGTTCAAATTCTCGTCGATCTTCTCAAGGAACCCTTCCGTGGTCAGCCAACCCTGATCAGGGCCGACCAGCAGGGCGAGGTCCTTGGTCATGTGACCGCTTTCGACCGTTTCCACGATCACGCGTTCCAGAGTCTCCGCGAATGTTTTCAGCTCCGCATTTTCATCGAGCTTCGCGCGATGCTTCAACGCGCCGGTCCAGGCGTAGATGGAGGCGATGGAGTTGGTCGATGTCGCCTCCCCATTCTGGTGCTGGCGATAATGACGCGTGACGGTGCCGTGGGCGGCTTCGGCCTCTACGATCTTGCCGTCAGGGGTCATCAGTTGCGACGTCATCAGACCCAGCGAGCCAAAGCCCTGCGCAACCGTGTCGGACTGCACATCGCCATCGTAATTCTTGCAGGCCCAAACGAACTTGCCCGACCATTTCATGGCGGAGGCGACCATGTCGTCGATCAGGCGGTGTTCATACCACAGACCCGCCTCTTCGAACTGTTCTTTGAATTCAGCGTCGTAGATTTCTTGGAACAGATCCTTGAACCGCCCGTCATAGGCTTTCAGGATCGTGTTCTTTGTCGACAGATAAACGGGCCAACCAATGTTCAACCCGTAGTTGAACGAGGCGCGCGCAAAGTCCTTGATGGACTCGTCTAGGTTGTACATTCCCATCGCGACACCGGCGGCGGGGGCGTCAAACACTTCTTTCTCGATCACTGTGCCGTCTTCGCCGACGAATTTCATCGTCAGCTTGCCGGGTCCGGGCATCAGGAAATCCGTCGCCTTATACTGATCTCCGAACGCATGGCGTCCGATGACAATCGGATCCGTCCAGCCGGGCACGAGACGCGGCACGTTCTTGCAGATGATCGGTGCGCGGAAGACCACGCCACCGAGGATATTGCGGATCGTCCCATTGGGGGAACGCCACATCTTTTTCAGGTCAAACTCTTCAACGCGGGCCTCATCCGGCGTGATCGTGGCGCATTTGACGCCAACCCCGTGTTTCTTGATCGCCTCAGCCGCATCGATGGTGATCTGGTCATTCGTCTCGTCGCGCACTTCCATGCCGAGGTCGTAATATTTCAGGTCGATATCGAGGTAAGGCAGGATCAGTTTCTTTTTGATGAAATCCCACATGATGCGGGTCATCTCATCGCCATCAAGCTCGACGACAGGGTTCTCTACCTTGATTTTCGACATGGGTGTCTCCGCTTATTTCCCTTGGCTGTTGCGGTGGTTATGGGCATCGCGAGGGCGTTTTGGCAATGGGAATTTCAGGCGACCCGCGATGTGAACCAAGCGTCTATTGCCGATTTCAAATGCTTCCAAAGGGCAGGGGCGCCGCGTGCAACCTTGCTGCCGACCCGCGCCTCAAGCTGTGCTTGCGTCACATTGTATTCCGGCCATGTACCGCCATCCGTCTCAAGATTTGAGATCACGGGCTGCACACGGTCGACGGATTTTGCGAACACCGCATCATCTGTTTCGGCCGCTTCGAACTCGTCCCATAACGCGCGAAACGCATCGCGTTGGTCAGGGGGCAGAAGCCCGAACATCCGGTCCGCTGCGGCTTGCTCGATCCTCTCTTGCTCCGCCAGGTCATGATTGCGGTGGATCGGATTGTCGCCTGCGTCGATTTCCACCAGATCATGGATCAGCAGCATTTTGATCACGCGGTCGATGTTCACGGGCTTGATCGCATGTTCCGCCAGAACCATCGCATAAAGCGCGATGTGCCACGAATGCTCCCCAGAGTTTTCGCGCCGCGACCCATCACACAGCGTCGTGCCGCGCAGTACGGATTTCAACTTGTCCGCCTCAGTCAGAAACGCCAATTGCGCTTCGATCCTTGCCTCGTTCACGCCCGTATCCAATCCTGTTCAAAAGTGATGTCTTTGGCCTGCGCCAGCCGCCCCGTGCGTTCCAGCGCGGTGTGCAACCGCTTCATCCGCGCTGCTCCCAACTTCACGCCCGCTTCCGGCCAAAAGGCGCGCACCTGCATCACGCCCGACTTGCTGTCGCATTTCATATCAATCCGCCCGATCAACCTGTCGCCGTCCATGACCGGAAAAACGTAATAGCCATAGGTGCGCTTGGCTTCCGGCACGAAAATCTCGATCCGGTAATCGAAGCCAAAGAGCCGCTCTGCCCTGATGCGATCACGCAGTGCGGGGTCAAAGGGCGATAGGATGCGCACAGCACCGGGGGCCTCCGGCGCGTTCAATGCCGTCTCCAGCACATCGGGCCGCGCGAAAGAGGCGCGCGTCTGCCCGTCATGGCCCTGCACCTCAATCTCGATTATTCGACCCTCGCGGAGCGCTTCTGCGCACCATGCCTTGGCCTCCGCCTTCGTCGTCAAATCCCAGAAATTCGCAAGCTCTGTTGATGTGGCAAAACCCAAACGGTCCATCGCCGCAGTGCAAGCCCAATCAATTGTTTCCTCCAGATGCGTGCGCGCGCTCAGGTATTCCGGTGGGATCACCTTCTCTGTCAGGTCATAATATTTGCGAAACCCTTTGCGATGACAGACCGACAACTCACCCTTGCGCCACAGATATTCCAGCGCGGTTTTCGAGGGATGCCAATCCCACCAACCGCCACTGTAGCGTTCTTCATCCTTGCCTACATCCGACGAACAGCACGGCCCATGATTGGCAATCTGGCGCAAAACCTCTTCCGCCTTTTCTTCAAAGCCGGGCCTGCGCCATGCTTTCCATTGCTGGCGCAGCTTCTCAGTATTGCGGACCATCTTGTGTCGCCAATGAGGGAAGAACTGCATGGAGATGACGGAGGCATCATGGGTCCAATGCTCGAACGCCGCGCGGTCTTTGATATAGGCGCGGTCAAGATTGGGCTGGCGATAGCTTTGCCTGCGCGCGTGCAGGATCATGTGATGCGCGCGCGCCACCGTGTTGATGCTGTCCAATTGCACAAAGCCCAGATCATCAATCACTTGCGCCAGATCAGCGCCCTTGCCGGAGCCTGATTGTGGCCCCGACAGCCCATGGCGATGCAGAAACAAGCGACGTGCATCGCGGTTGGGCAGGTTAAGAGGCGTGGCCACAAGGACTCTCTTCGGCGAAGTTTTTCCGATCATGGGGCAGGCGGCCCTAGCGCGCCACCCGGAACCTGCTAGATTCAGCAAAAATAACGAGGGCAGCATGGATAAAATAGTCGCATTGATCAGCGGCGGGGCCTCTGGTCTTGGAGCCGCTTCGGCGCGCGCAATTGTTGATGCAGGCGGGCAAGTGGTGCTGCTGGACCGCGACGCAATACGGGGACAGGCCTTGGCCGCAGAACTCGGGGAGCGCGCGCGTTTCGCCCAAACCGACGTCACGGACGAGAACTCTGTCGAGACTGCGCGCGATTGGGCGCAGTCGGAATTCGGCCTGATCAGCGCCGTTGTGAATTGCGCAGGGATCGCCATTGCTTCCAAAACCGTGGGGCGTGACGGCGCGCATCCGCTGGCAGATTTTCAGCGCTCCATCGACATTAATCTGGTGGGCAGTTTCAACGTGGCGCGTTTAGGCGCAGAGGCCATGCAGGACAACGCGCCTGACGCAGACGGACAGCGCGGGGTGATCATCAACACCGCCTCTGTCGCAGCTTTCGAGGGCCAAAAGGGCCAGCCGGCCTATGCGGCCTCCAAAGGGGGCATCGTCGGGATGACATTGCCTATGGCGCGCGATCTCGCAGGGCAGGGCATTCGCGTGATGGCCATAGCCCCGGGGCTGTTTTTGACCCCCATGCTCGAAGGGTTGCCGGAGGAAGCGCAAGCCGCACTTGCCTCCCAACCGCTCTTTCCCAAACGCCTCGGTCGCCCGGAAGAGTTCGGCGCGATGGTCAACACGATCATCGCATCGCCCTATCTCAACGGCTCGACCATCCGTTTGGACGGAGGCATTCGTTTGCCATGAAAGCTGTGATTGTCGGCGGCGGAATTGGCGGACTGGCGGCGGGGCTGACGCTAACCCAAGCCGGGCTTGAGGTCGAAGTGCTGGAACAGGCACCTGTAATTTCAGAGGTCGGAGCCGGGCTTCAAATCAGCCCCAACGGCGTCAAGGCTTTGCAACATCTGGGCATCATGGAAGCGCTGGAGCCTTATCTTTTTGAGCCTGAAAGCATCCGCATGGCCATGGGGCGGTCCGGCCGCGTCATTTTCGATTTGCTGATGAAGGGCTACGCGCAGGAACGTTGGGGCGCGCGGTTTGTACAAATCCACCGCGCCGATCTGCAGGACGCGTTGAAAACCGCGTTGGGCAAGCAGGCCGGGCTGGTCTTGCGCACCAATGCAAAGGCCACAGGTTACGTGCGGGAGCGGGGCGGGGCGAGCGTCTATCTTGAGCGCGGTGACCGCATTTTCGGCGACATCGTGATCGCGGCTGACGGTGTGCATTCCGTCATCCGCTCCCAGCTTGCAGGGGCGGATCGCGCGCGCTTCACTGGCAATGTCGCGTGGCGCACAGTCGTCCCGGTGGACGCTTTGGGTCAGGACGCGCCACCGCCCAGCGGGTGCATTTGGGCAGGGCAGGGCAAGCACGCGGTCACGACCTATTTGCGTGGCGGGAGCCTCGTCAATTTCGTGGGCCTGATCGAGCAGGACGGCTGGGAAGAGGAAAGCTGGTCCATCACAGGTGAACGCGCGGAGGCCTTGCGACATTTTGACGGTTGGGCTGCGCCGATCAACCGTATTTTGCATGTCGCACCCACGCTGAACCGCTGGGCCTTGCTCGACCGGCCGGCGCTTGCAACCTGGTCAGATGGGCCGGTGACGCTTCTGGGCGATGCGGCGCATCCGATGCTGCCATCCATGGCGCAGGGCGCGGTACAGGCCATTGAAGATGCCGTGATCCTCGCGCGCTGCCTGTCGTCGGAGGCCGACAAGCTGGCCGCACTACAGCGCTATTTCGAAGCTCGAATTGACCGCGTCACCAAGATCCAACGCCGGTCTGCTGCGAATGTGGACCTGTTTCACAAACGGGGCGCAGTCGCTCAGCTTGCCAGTTACGCACCGATCTGGGCGGCGGCTCGGCTCACGCCCAATCTGATCCATGCCAGACAGGATGCGATCTACGGCTACGATCCCGTGACGGCCGCGCTATAGCGGTTCATCCGGCACAACGTGGGAAACATAGGTTTCCGCATACTCCGTACGGCTTTCAAACTCCGCACGCATCTTGGCAAATGCGTCGGTCCTATGCGCTTTCCACCACTGCTGTTGCGGCGCGGTCTTCTGGCTCGTGTCGGTCTTGATCATCATCACCCGCGATTTGGCCTTTTCAAACAGCGCGTCTTCTATGGCCTTCATGGGATGGCGCCACGGGCGTTTTTTGCCAAAGGCCCAGGCCTTGTTGGTCGGGATCATCGCGACGAAATGATCCGCGAACTTGCCGCGTGCCATCCAATTGAGGTTCGGATGCGCGTCTTCAAACGCCCCGTCAAGCGTTGCGTTATGTGAGCCGTGATGCCCCGCTTTGTAGAAGGTGCAGCGGCCTAGCAAATCCCTCGCAGTGACGCGCCGCCCGTCGACGCTCCAGGACAGATCGCTCCAACTGACCCAAGATCCGCGCTGCGCATCGCCGGTGAACAGCAGCACCTGCTCGCTTTGCATCAGCTCAAATGCAAGCACCAGCGAGGTATTGTTCACCTCATTATTGATCCTGAGCGCCAACGCTTCGGCATCGCCCAGCCAATCGCCGTCAATCCGCCGCAGCTCCTCTTTCTTGGCGCGGTAGGCGCGGGACAGAAAATACCCCTCTGGATCACTGCCTTTGCGCGGGCGTCGATCCAGAATGCGCGCTTCGGGAATGGCATAGCGCGGCGCGAAGGGAGACCCCGTCTCCTGCAGGCCATAGGGCGAGGTCAGCGCGCCAAACAGCTCTGCGCCCGGCGATCCCATCTGAAATGGCCCGATGTGGAATCCTTCGTCGGTGCGGGGATTGAGGCTTTTCAAAAGCGCCTCGTCACGCGGCGGGCCAAACGGATAGAGCCGCACATCGTCTACGCCCGGTAAAGGCAATGGCCCATCACCGGGGGAGAAGAATTTGATCTCCTGCGCCATGTGTCGCAAGCCCTGCAACCGCCTTTTGTAGCGTGCGCCTTTGATCTTTGATTTCGCAGCAAAGACGGCGCCGAACCCGTCCGTGTCTGTGCCAATGGCAGGGGGCAATGCGCCCGCCTCGTCCAGCTCATCGCGGACCTCTTTCAGCAGGTCCACCCCCGAAGCATGGCCGGTCTCCAGTTCAAGAAACTCCCCAATTTCTTCGGCGAGCGCATCATCGGCGCCGTGGACTTGCGACATGCGATGATGGGCAAGTGCCAGTGTCAGCACCTGATCGCCGTAAAGCTCACGCAGATGATTGGCAAAGGGATCCGTTTCATCTTCCGTCCAGCCCAGCCAAAGCTCTTTGATGGTAAAGCCGAGCTTGTAAAACGGATGTTTCTTATCTCCGCTCTTGGGAAACCCGCTGACATGATCCTGATGCTCATGCGTTACCACGACCACATCCAGAACGCCGCCCGTATGTGCATGGAGATCGCCGATCACGTCGTAGATATGGCGCCCCTTTTTGACATGGCTGCCCGATTTCATTCCGCAATCAATCAGCATGAAGAACGGCGTGTCATTTTCCTTTGAGCGCCGGAAGGTCAGCAGGAAGAAATCGCCATGGCCCGCGCGATACATCCGGACCTCGACACCAGAGGCAGGGGGGGCAATCGCACTCATACCGCATCCCCTGTCACCCGGTGCAGATCCGTAAAGGCCTGATCCGCACCCGCATGTGTGCCGGAGTAAAACGCACTGACGCTGCGCAGCTCTTCCCCGCCCAGATGCGCGCGATGCGCCTCCAGCCCGCGCGGATCGGCCACGTCATAGGGGGTGCGGATCAGTCGCCGGATGGCAAAGCTGCGTGCATCGATCAGGAATGTGCCACCTGCACGATAATTAAAGTCACAAGCACGTTTGCCGTCTTCGGGGTCCGGCGCGCGGGCATCTTCGCGCAGCTGCTCAACAGGGTCGAGATATCCGCGGCGAGTCTGGATGACTTCCACCACATATTCCCGTTCCATCTTGCCGCGCTGTCCCAAACGCCGTGCAATCCGCACACCGGCCACATGCATGGAGGGCTGCCGGGTCGTGGCGGAGCGCATCACTGTCGCGGGTGCGTTTCGATCAAAGACCAGACCAGTCAACTGGCCCAAACGCGGCGTCTGCAGCCCGTTCAGGACCAGCCAAAGCAAGCGTTTATAGTGGTTGGACGCGAAAAACATCACTTCCCGATCGCGGCTGTCATCGATATCGAGCAGATTGACATTCAGGTAATCATCCTGCGTCGCAGAAGGCAGCAGCGCTTCCACGCCCGTCATTTTGCTGAGCGTGACAAGACGTTTTTGTACCAATAGCCCGACTTCGCGGGCGTCTTCCGAAACCTGATTCACCAATGCATTGTGACGGTCCTGCGACTGCCCTTTGGGCAGGTTTCGCGGGCTTGCCAGAAATGTCAGCATCCGGGGCGGATTCGACATCATTGTTCCCAAATGACCTTGGATTTGTGCAAGCCAGGTCGGGTCCTCAGAAATCCCGTTGCGCGCCTGACGGTCTTGCTCTGCTTGGCTTATTGTGGGCCAAAGCAGGGCCTCTTCCGTGATCACCGGCATATCCGGCAACACGCCCCAGGCGCTGAAAGCCTCAATGAATGCGTCGCGATAGCCATTCGGATCCGCGGGAAACAGATCGTGATCTGCGGTGATGATGGCCCGCAGATAACTTCCGAAGCTGACATTGACCGGCGGCGTGTAATCCATCGCCCGGATACAAATGCGCAGGACTCTCCGCGCGCATTGTGCGGCCTCGGCAGCGAGGCGTTTTTTCAGGTCAGGATCAATCTCTCCATCGCGCAGGCGGCCTGAGCCGTTGGACGCGATGCGAAACAGGTCTTTCACGCGATGCCGGTAGATGGTCAGGAACGCGCGAAAGACCGCCGCCACCAATACAGCGCCACGAGCATGCGGGCCTTGAGTCTTGCTCAGGATGTCCGGGTCCGGCGTCTTTGCTTCCCATTCCTTCGTCTCTGGATTGAGCCCACCCAGAAAGTCGCGCAGCGCATGGCCGCGGCCAACCGCCTGACCGAATTCCTGTGCCAACTCGCCCAACAGGCTTTGTTTTTCAAGGTCGCCGCGTGTCTTGCCGATCTGATCTTCCAGCACATCGGGAAAGGAGAACAGCTGAAAGAGCGCCACGATATCCGAGAACGCTTCATGCAGCGCGCGCATATCGGGGTTGGAATTCTCCGCAAAGCGCGGATGCATCCCGTCGAGGATGGCATGGACCGTTTCATGCACGATGATGTCATGGCTCAAGCAGGTGAAGACCGTCGTGCCCTTGGGCGCACCACTTTTGGAGTTTGGCGCGGTAAAATATCCAAACAGCAGCGCTTTCTTCTTGGGATTGTAGAACGCATTCGCCTCGCGCAACGCATGCGGATAGATGCGCAGTCTGGGCACATATTCTTCTGTCCAGATCGTGCGCCCGCGCCCGGGCGGGCGCGTTTTGGGTGCCCATTGCACAGACCGTCCCAAGGCTTCTTCGAACAGCGTAACCGTGTTCATCGCAACGGCGTAGACCATCTGCTGATGGAATTGCGGATTCTCAGCAGAGGGGGCCAGACCGTCATTCAACCAGACCTGCGGATTGTTCAGGTCAATTGGCGTGTAAAACACTCCGCTGGACGGGTCGTAATCGATCACTTCAAAATACTCACCGTTAGGCCCGTATTTCGGGTCATCTGGTTTGGCATCTGCTGGGGTCGGATCCATCTCGTAGGGGATCGAGATCGTCACGACGCGGGCGGCGCGATTTTCGAAGCTGCGCGCTGTCGTTGGATCAAAGGCCAAAACGCGCAAGCGGCGGGGCGGCCGGAATTCGGTGGAAAACGGGTTCTCCATCAGGCGCGCGCCCGGGAGATCGGGGAAAGGGGCAACATCAAAACGCCTCAGCACTCAAATACAAAGTTCAATGCGCTGATCTTAATCAGGAAACGCCGCTTGGGTCAAAACAATGCTGCAGCGCCTCTATTGCGCGTCGAGATAGGTCGCGCAGCCGGTCAGTGCGGCGAAGTCATCCTCGATCACATGAACGCCGAAATTCTGCATGAAGCCTGCGAAACGCCCTTTGTCGCGGAAAGCATTCAGAAAACCCAAAGCCTCGAAATGCGGCACGAAGGCGCGCGCCACACCGCCTGCGAAGTAAATGCCGCCGAAGGGCAGATGGATCAGCGACAGGTTGCCCGCCACTGTGCCCAGCATGCGCACAAACATTGCTGCCGCCTCGCGCGCGACTGCGTCACTGCCATCTTCAAATCCAGCCATGATATCTGCAGCCAGTTTTTCGACCGGCTGGCCAGCCTCGGATGTGAGCCACAGATAGACACGTTCCAACCCGCGGCCCGACAACATGTCTTCTACCGCCGGAAATCCATGCGCATTCTCGAAGTGGCGGATCAGAGCCAGCTCGTCTTCGCCGCGCACCGGCAGGTTCGCATGGCCTGCCTCTGCGGCGGGCACGAACCGTCCTCCGGGTGTTTCATAGACCGGCGCGATGTTAAATCCTGTGCCAACACCGATCACCATCTTCGCTGCGTCCGGCTCCGCATCGGGGCCGGTTACAACTGTGCGGACTGAGCTTTCCTGCAAATGCCCAATTGCATGAGCTTGCGCCTGCAAATCGTTGAGAAGTCGTGTATTTTTGGCCTGTGTCGCGCGTGCCAGCGTCGCTTCATCAATCTCCCAATCCAGATTTGTCATCGTGCCACGTCCTGCACGCACAGGTCCCGCGAGCGCGACGCAGGCACCAAGACAATCGACATCATTCTCTTCCGCTATGAACGCCCGCAAGACCGTCTCAAGGCCGGGATACTCCGCGTTGCGATATCTGCGCACCGTATCGGTCAGCAGGCGCGATCCCTCGGCAAGGGCCACGCGCGTGTTGGTTCCGCCGATATCGGCAACGAGGCTGTAGGTGTTTGCGGCGCGCGGTGTCATGCTCTGTCCTTCATTGCGCCAAAGCGCGGCTTAACGCGTGATAAGATGCCTTGGGCCTACGCTCAAGAGTGTCAAAGTCGACATGCACCAGCCCGAAGCGTTTTTCATAGCCCAGCGCCCATTCGTAATTGTCGAGGAGTGACCAGAATGTATAGCCCTTGAGCGGCACGCCGGCTGACATCGCACGCTGTGCCGCTGCGACATGCGCATTCAGGTAGTCAATCCGTTCCACATCGGCCCGCCCCACGGTGTCTGCATTCGCCATCCCATTCTCCGTCACATAAAGCGGCAGGCCTTTCGTGTAGCGCTGATGCACCCAGTTCAGGAAGTATTCCATTCCTTCAGGGTAAATTTCCCAGCCCATCTGGGTTTTGGGCAAAGGACCTGCGACGGGATGATGCGACGGCCAGGCGCCGTCATTCGGCGCGATACAACTGCGGGTGTAGTAATTCAGCCCGAACCAGTCGAGCTTTTGGCCAATCAGATCGAAATCATCCTCCCAACCCTTGGGCATATGTGGGGCCAAGCCCTCAATTACATCGTCCGGGTAGGCGCCTTCAAAAAGCGGGCCAAGAAACAGGCGGTTGTAGTACCCGTCATAGAGCGCGGCTGCGCGGACCGCCTCGTCGCTGTCATCCGCAGGCGCTGCGAATTCGAAATTGCAAACAGCCCCGAGGTTTTCCATGCCCAAACCGCGCATCACCTCAATCGCACGACCGTGGCAGATCAAGATGTGATGCACGGCATGCGCCGTGGCGCGGATGTCGCGCAGACCGGGGGCATGCGCGCCCAGAAAATGGCTGAGCCAGCCCACGCAAAACGGCTCATTGATCGGCGCGGCGGAGAAGACGCGGTCGCCGATCCGTCCCATGATGATCTCGGTAAAGTCGGCGAACCAATTGCCAATCTCGGGGTTCCGCCATCCTCCCAAATCGGCAAGGGCGGCAGGCAGTTCCCAATGATACAACGTGGCTTGTGGTTTCAGACCGCGCGCCAGCATCGCATCGATGAGCCTGTCGTAGAAATCGAGCCCTTCGACACTTGGGGTGCCGTGTCCCTCAGGCAGAACCCGCGCCCATGACGTTGAGAAGCGATAGGCATCGAGCCCCAGATCGCGCGCCAAATCCAGATCGGCCTCGAACCGATGGTAGTGGTCGCAGGCCCGCTGCCCATGTTCGGCACGCACCACATTCCCGGGTGTTGCTGCAAATGTGTCCCAATGGGTTTGGCCTGCACCGCCAAACCCGTGCCCTTCGATCTGATAGGCAGAGGTCGCAGCCGAGAAGATAAACCCCTCGGGGAAGTCAGAGCGTTTGAATTCCATGGGCTCAGCCTTTCTGAGGGGCAGGGCCCGTAGATTGACCGACAACGAGCTCTGCCTCCCAGAGCTCTGCAACCGGGGCCTGATCGGGATTCTGAATCAAGCCGATCAGCAGTTCCGCGCAGCGCCGGCCCGCATCTCTCACCGATGACCTTGTGGCGGTAAAAATCGGCTCTCCCTTGCCGTTTGGCATGTAGGAAATGGCGTCATCGAAACAGATGATCGAGACGTCCTTTCCAACAGTCAGCCCGCGTTCTTCGACCGCACGACGCACGCCCAACGCAGGAACAATTGAAGAGGCCAGCACCGCTGTGGGCGGGTCTTCCAAATCAAGAAGCGCACAGGTCGCGCTGTGCCCATAGGGCTCTGTCATCTCGTCTGAATGCATGATTTTCGGATCGACGCTCAGCCCACGCGCGCGCAGCGCCGCTTCATAGCCTGCACGCCTGCGCTGTGCAAAATCCATCCGTTCCAGCCCGTTGATCAGGCCGATGCGTGTGTGCCCGAGGTCCAGCAAGAAGTCCGTCGCCCGTTGGAAGGCGCGCTTGTTGTTCACGTCGAGGCAATTGTAGCTGGCCGAGGCGTCTGTAGAGCGACCATGCACGAAGAAAGGAATTTTCAATTCCTGCAGCAGCGAGATGCGCGGGTCATCGCGGGTCGGTCCATGAACGATGACCCCGTCTACGGACCCCTTGCGCGCAAGTTCCGAATAGGCGTGCATCTCCTGATCGTCGTTCACGACGGACAAGAGCATGTCATATCCATGCTTGGCGTAAGACTCCCCCGCGCCGGCAATGAAATCGGAGAAGATAACGTTCACCATTTCATGCTGGGTCGAGAAGGGGATCACATGACCGATCTGCATGGATTGGCCAGTGGCCAGTGACTTGGCCCGCTGGCTTGGGCGGTAATTATACGCCGCTGCGGCAGCCTGAACGCGTTGACGTGTGGCCTCATTGACTTCAGGATAGCCATTCAAGGCGCGGCTGACAGTCGTCTGGGAAAGTCCCAGTTCTTCTGAGAGTTGGCGAAGGTTCATGCGGCTCGATAACCTCAAAGCGCTTTGAATTCAGTTCTTAATTGGTACTGTGGTTTTTGAGATTGGTCAAAGGTCCAATTGCAAAAACTTGCCGATATGTGCCGTAAACAGTGTGGTTTGGGTGATCTTGCAATTGACTTGAGGGACGCTCTGCGCGACGTTGCGTCTATCCAAAGCGCTTTGGAAGTGATTCCTGAAGCGATCAAGGTTGAATGACGGCGCAGCAGCAGCGCCACCAATGGGAGGAAATTCATGACGAAAACATATGTGACAGGTGCGCTCGCTCTCGCGCTCATGAGCACGACTGCTCTGGCCGACGGGCATCTGCCCTTCGCACCGGGCGAGGGCGCGTTTTCTTGGGATAGCTACACAGCCTTTGCTGAGGCGAATGACTTCTCCGGCCAGACGGTTGAGATCACCGGCCCATGGACCGGCAATGAGAAAGAGAAATTCGACAAGGTTGTTGCCTATTTCGAGGAAGCGACTGGTGCGGATGTCAACTACTCCGGCTCTGACAGCTTCGAGCAGGATATCGTCGTCTCCACCCGCGCAGGTTCCGCGCCGAACCTCGCCGTTTTCCCGCAGCCCGGTCTTGCGGCTGACCTTGCCAGCCAAGGCATGTTGACGCCGCTGCCGGAAGGCACGGCAGACTGGATCGCCTCTAACTTCGCAGCTGGCCCGTCCTGGGTCGATCTGGGCACCTATGCCGATGCCAATGGCAACGACCAAACATTCGGCATGTTTTACCGTGTCGATCTGAAGTCGCTCGTCTGGTATTCGCCGGAAGCCTTTGACGAGGCGGGCTATGATATCCCCGAGACCATGGAAGACCTGAAAGCGTTGACGGATCAGATCGTCGCGGAAGGAGAGACACCTTGGTGCATCGGTCTGGGGTCCGGTGCGGCCACCGGTTGGCCCGCGACAGACTGGGTCGAGGATATGATGCTGCGTACCAACACGCCTGCTGATTATGACGCCTGGGTCGCCAATGAGATGAAATTCGACGATCCGAAAGTCATCGCCGCGATTGAAGAGTTTGGTGCATTTGCCCGCAATGACAGCTATGTCGATGGTGGCGCGTCCGCAGTGGCCAACACGGATTTCCGTGACAGCCCAACCGGCCTCTTTGCGATCCCGCCAAAGTGCTACATGCACCGTCAGGCCTCCTTCATTCCGGCCTTTTTCCCTGAAGGCACGGTTGTTGGAGAGGATGCGGATTTCTTCTACTTCCCAGCCTATGCCGACAAGGATCTCGGAAAGCCGGTTCTGGGCGCAGGAACGCTGTTTGCGATCACAAACCCGTCTGATGCGACGCTGGCTTTCCTTGAGTTCCTGAAGCTGCCAATCGCGCATGAATCATGGATGGCACAAGGTGGCTTCCTGACGGCACATGCCGGTGTGAACCTTGAAACCTATCAAGATGACAGCCTGCGCGCCCAAGGTGGCATTCTGCAAAACGCCACAACCTTCCGCTTTGACGCCTCCGACCTGATGCCGGCAGAAATCGGCGCAGGCGCCTTCTGGACCGGCATGGTCGATTACACCACTGGCAAAGACGCCGCTGATGTCGCCAAAGCGATCCAGGAACGCTGGGACGCCTTGAACTAAGCGACCAAATAAAAAACAGACCTCGGCGCGCGCGCCGGGGTCACCTTCACACCTGATCGGGGAGGGATCAGCATGTCACCCATCATCCAAGGCTTATTGACCATCGTGATCGGCGTCGGCGGCTGCGTGGGCTACTTCTATGCCTCGAACCTGATCCTCGACAAAGTCATCTTTCCCGTCCAGTCAAAGAACCCCGGCAAGAACATCAACCGCGCCAATATGGTGCGCCCGTGGTTGTTCCTGTTCCCGGCCATGTTCGCGCTGACGCTCTACCTGATTTACCCCGTTGTCGGCTCCTTCTGGCGCTCGCTGTTCAATCGCTCCGGGGAGGAATTCATCGCCTTCGGCAACTATGTCTCACTTGGCCAGGACCCCGGCTTCCGCACGGCCTTTCTGAACAACTTCCTCTGGATGCTCGTCGTGCCTGCCGCCTCCACCTTCTTCGGATTGCTCGTCGCGCAACTCACCGACCGTCTGAAATGGGGCAATATCGCCAAATCGCTGATCTTCATGCCGATGGCGATTTCCTTTGTGGGCGCGTCGCTGATCTGGCGCTTCATGTATGCCAACAACCCTGACATTGGCCTGTTGAACGCGGTCCGCTTCGCAATGGGCGCGACAGAGGCGCTGGACGTGCTGCAACTGCAATTCTGGAACAACTTCTTCCTCATGGTGATCCTGATCTGGATCCAGACCGGTTTTGCTATGGTCATCCTGTCGGGCGCATTGCGCGGCATTCCTGAAGAAACTATCGAGGCCGCGATCATCGACGGGGCCAACCCGTTTCAGATCTTCTTCAAGATCAAAGTCCCGCAAATCATGGGCACGATTGTCGTGGTCTGGACCACGATCACCATCCTTGTGCTTAAGGTCTTCGATATCGTCTACACAATGACAGGCGGCAATTTCGGCACGGAAATCCTGCCGTCTTACATGATGAGTTACATGTTCCGCGATGACGGGCGCGCGACTGCTGTGGCTTTCGTCATCATGATCATCGTGACGCCTGTGATGGTCTGGAACATCTACCAAGCGCGGAAGGAGATGAGATAGTGGAGAACATTGCAGGCACGAAATCATCGCTCAACTGGGCTGTCCAAATCTCCGTCATTCTGCTGGTTGTCATCTGGCTGATCCCGACGGTCGGTTTGTTGGTCTCTTCGTTCCGCGACCGCGATGCGATCACAGCGTCGGGCTGGTGGCTCTCCGCGCTGCCGGTAGAACAGAACTTCGCCGTGAAAGCCGAAGGCGAGCCGGTCAACCGCGACGGCGTTAATGTGATCGAAGGCAATGTCTTCGGCGAAGGCTCCGGCACGGTTTCCAAATTCGGTGGACGCCGCGCTGCACCGGATGCGTTTCAGGCGGGCGAGACGGCGGAGCTGACCAAAGGCCGTACGCTGACCATGCAAGCCAATGGCGATTACATCTACACCTCACCGGCAGAGATCAAACGCGCGCCATCGGTCTATTTCGCCGCTGCTGAGCCGCCCGAATTTTCCATGATCAACTACGAGACGATCATGGGATCGGCCAATATGGACCGCGCGTTCATCAACACATTGACGGTGACGATCCCCGCCACGGTGATCCCGATCCTGATTGCGGCCTTCGCGGCTTATGCGCTCGCGTGGATGGATTTCCCGGGCAGGGGGCTCCTTATCGCGGTCGTGGTTGGGCTGCTGGTTGTGCCGTTACAATTGGCGCTTGTCCCAATGCTGAAACTCCACAATGCGATGGGGGTCGGGCAAAGTTTCCTCGGTATCTGGATGGCGCATACGGGCTTTGGGCTTCCGCTCGCGATTTACCTGCTCAGAAACTACATGGTCGGCCTGCCACGCGATATCATCGAGAGCGCCAAGGTGGACGGCGCAACGGACTTCCAGGTCTTCACCAAGATCGTGCTGCCTTTGTCCTTCCCGGCACTCGCAAGCTTTGCGATCTTCCAGTTCCTATGGACATGGAACGACCTACTGGTCGCCAAAGTCTTCCTGCCGTCAAACTCGGAAAGCTGGGTCATGACGGTCAAAATCGCCGACGACCTGCTCGGGTCCCGTGGCGGCGATTGGGGTATTCTGGCGGCGGCGGCCTTCATCTCCATCGCGGTGCCGCTGATCGTTTTCTTCACCATGCAACGCTATCTGGTGCGCGGCCTATTGGCCGGCTCCGTCAAATAAGAGCCCGACTATGACGCAAATGGATCCGACACTCATGGCAGACGCTAAAAACCTGGCCAAAGCAAATGACGACTGGTGGCGCGGTGCGGTGATCTACCAGATCTATCCGCGCAGCTATCAAGACAGCAATGGCGACGGTGTTGGCGATTTGAACGGCATCACCATGCGGCTGCCTTATATCAAATCGCTCGGCGTTGATGCGATCTGGATCAGCCCGTTCTTCACCTCACCCATGAAAGATTTCGGCTACGATGTCAGTGATTATTGCGATGTCGACCCGATGTTCGGCCAGCTTTCGGATTTCGACGCGCTGATCGAGGCGGCCCATCAATTGGGCCTGAAAATCATGATTGACCTCGTACTCAGCCATACGTCAAACCAGCACCCGTGGTTTCAGGAAAGCCTGAAGGACAGGACCAATGACAAAGCCGATTGGTATGTCTGGGCTGATCCCAAACCCGATGGCACACCGCCCAACAACTGGCTGTCGATCTTCGGCGGGCCTGCATGGCAGTGGCACGGGGGCAGGGAGCAGTATTACCTGCACAATTTCCTTGCCACCCAGCCTGATCTGAACTTCCACGCGCCTGCCGTGCAAAACGCGCTCTTGGACGTGACGCGCTTCTGGCTGGACCGCGGCGTGGATGGATTCCGCCTCGACACCATCAACTTCTACTTCGCCGACAAGGACCTGCGCGACAACCCCGCCCTGCCGCCCGAGAAACGCAATGCGACCATCGCGCCGTCGGTGAACCCCTATAACCATCAGGAACACCTCTTCTCCAAGAACCAGCCTGAGAATATCGATTTTCTGAAACGCTTCCGCGCGCTCCTTGACGAATATCCCGGCCGCACGGCCGTGGGGGAAGTGGGCGACGCGCAACGCGGTCTTGAGATCCTTGGCGAATACACCGAAGGCGATGACCGCATCCATATGTGCTACGCTTTCGAATTCCTCTCTGCCGAGCGCCTCACTGCCGCCCGCATGGTGGAAACGCTCAATCGCCTCGACAAACACGCGCCCACCGGCTGGGCCTGCTGGGCGTTTTCCAACCACGATGTGCAGCGCCATGTCACCCGCTGGAACCTGACACCTGCCGCCAAGCGGCTTTACATCACCATGTTGATGGCCCTGCGCGGCTCTGCCTGCCTCTATCAAGGCGAAGAGCTTGGCCTGCCCGAGGCCGATGTCGCTTTTGAGGACCTGCAAGACCCTTACGGCATCGAATTCTGGCCGGAATTCAAAGGCCGTGACGGCTGCCGCACCCCAATGGTCTGGGAGCAGAGCAACCAAAACGGCGGCTTTTCCGAAGGGCATCCGTGGTTACCTGTCAGCCATGACCACCTCAACCGCTCTGTCGCGAGCCAGGAGGCCGATCCCGCCACTGCGTTGCACCATTACCGCCGCGCTATTGGCTTTCGCCGCACCCATTCCGCACTGACAGGAGGCGCGCATGAGGCATTGCAGGCTCAGGGCGACGTGCTCAGCTTCATCCGCAGCGATGCCGCGCAATCGATTTTCTGCGCCTTCAACATGTCCGACACACCGTCCACTATCGACATGCCAGATGGCGACTGGCAGCCCATCGGCGCTGAATTGGGCGTCACAGGTCCTTCAGCGGACGGCAAATTGCATCTAGGCCCGTGGCAGCCCTGCTTCGCGCTGTCTTTGAACTAAGGGGGAGAGAAGACCATGGCAGACCTGAACCTCACCAATGTCGAAAAGACCTATGGCGGCACTGTCAATGTGCTCAAGGACATCAATCTCGACATCCAAACCGGTGAATTGATCGTCTTCGTCGGCCCCTCGGGTTGCGGCAAGTCCACTCTGTTGCGCATGATTGCTGGACTGGAAAAAATCACTGGCGGGGAGCTGAAGATCGACGGTGAGGTCGTCAATGACGTGCCGCCCGCCCAGCGCGGCATTGCCATGGTGTTCCAATCCTACGCGCTCTATCCGCATATGACTGTGCGCGATAACATGTCCTTCGCGCTGAAACTTGCCAAAAAACCCCAAGCGGAGATTGACGATGCCATTGAGCGTGCCGCGAAAGTTCTGCAACTTGACGAGTATCTCGACCGCCTGCCCAAGGCGTTGTCAGGCGGGCAACGCCAACGTGTCGCCATTGGTCGCTCCATTGTCCGCGATCCAAAAGTCTACCTGTTTGATGAGCCGCTTTCCAACCTCGACGCAGGTCTGCGCGTCGCAACTCGCATCGAGATCGCGCAGCTGAAGGAAAGCATGCCGAACTCCACCATGATCTACGTGACTCACGATCAGGTCGAAGCGATGACGCTCGCCTCGCGCATCGTGGTTCTGGCCAATAAGGGCATCGCGCAGGTCGGTACGCCGCTGGAACTGTATGAGACACCGGAAAATGAGTTCGTCGCGCAGTTCATCGGCTCCCCCGCCATGAACCTGCTCGCAGGCGAGGTCGTTGCTACGGGCGAGGTCACAACCGTTTCACTGCCGGAAGGGGCAGGGACGATCAAAGCCAATATCCCGACCACAGATGGCGACCAAGGCTTGAAAGTGAATGTCGGCATTCGCCCCGAAGACATGATCCAGACCGACGGGCCAGACTACGCCTACCGGGGCGAGGTGCAAATCTCGGAGAAACTGGGCGAGGTCACGCAATTCTACTTCAAGCCTGCGGCCCCTGAGAACGCGCCCGTTATCGCCAAACTCGCGGGTATCCACAAAGGCATGCGGGGCTCAAGCATGAACATGACCGCTGACCCCGCCAAGGTGCATTTGTTCGCAAACGGACAGTCCTTGCTGTACCGCTAGGATTTTCCGAGCGTGTCATGCACTTCCGGGACAAAGGTCTGGTCACTCATCGGCGGTCGGACATAGCCCTTTTGCGGAGGCCGTTCATCAAGCTGAACCGGTTCACGCGCTACGTCTTCATAGGGGATCAGCGACAAGAGATGGTTGATACAGTTCAAGCGCGCATGTTTCTTGACGTCTGAATTCACCACATACCAAGGCGCTTGCTTGATATCGGTGTGGGAGAACATGTCGTCCTTGGCTTTCGAATAGTCTACCCAACGCTTGCGGCTTTCCAGATCCATCGGGCTCAGTTTCCATTGCTTCGTCGGGTCGGTGAGGCGTTTCTGGAAGCGGCGTTCCTGTTCCTCATCGCTGACCGAGAACCAGTATTTGATCAACTGGATGCCGGAGCGTACGAGCATCCGTTCAAATTCCGGACAGCTGCGCATGAACTCCTTGTACTCCTCATCCGTGCAGAACCCCATGACCCGTTCGACGCCGCCCCGATTGTACCAGGAGCGATCGAAAATCACGATCTCGCCCGCCGCAGGCAAATGCGCAACGTATCGCTGAAAATACCACTGCGTTTTCTCGCGCTCTGTCGGCGCAGGTAAGGCGACCACGTGACAAATGCGCGGATTCAGTGCCTCGGTAATCCGTTTGATCGTGCCACCTTTGCCCGCCGCATCACGCCCTTCAAAAATAATCGCGATGCGGTGGCCGGTTTCCTTCACCCATTCCTGAAGCTTGACCAGTTCAATCTGCAAGCGCGCCAATTCGGCCTCATAGGCCCGATTCGAAATCTTTCTCGCCATCTTGATGAATTCCCTTCTGCATTAAAACGGTGACGGTAGCAGATTTTTTGCCGCCCAAGAAATTGTCTCTCTCATGCGGTCAGACGTCTCAAACAAACAATGAAACGGTCGCGATACCCTGCGGTATGTCTTCTTTCGTGAAGCGCATGTTTTCTCTGGACTGTTAGCGCTAACGGAGTTATCTGACAGCCAACGCAGGAGAGTATCATGACCCTCGACCCACGGATTGAACAAGTCACTGACCGTATCATCAAGCGCTCTGCTGAGGCGCGCAAAACCTATCTGGGTCGTATGGCCCAGGCTGCAGAGGAGGGCCCGCGCCGTGGCCACCTGACCTGCGGGAACCAAGCGCATGCCTATGCCGCGATGGGAGGTGACAAAGACGCGTTGGTCGCTGAGAAAACGCCCAATCTGGGGATTGTTACCAGTTATAATGACATGCTGTCAGCGCATCAGCCATTTGAGACTTATCCGAACTTTATCAAAGACATCGCCCGACAGAATGGTGCGACCGCACAAGTGGCAGGCGGCGTGCCCGCCATGTGCGACGGGGTCACACAAGGGCAAGTGGGGATGGAGCTAAGCCTCTTTTCCCGTGACGTGATCGCATTGTCGACCGGGGTTGCGTTGAGCCACAACACGTTTGACGCTGCGGTTTATCTGGGTGTCTGCGACAAGATTGTGCCCGGACTGATCATCGCGGCGGCCACATTTGGCTACCTGCCGGGGCTGTTCATCCCCGCAGGGCCCATGACGTCTGGGATTCCGAATGATGAAAAAACCGCCGTGCGCAAGAGATTTGCCAAAGGCGAATGTGATCGTGCGGAACTGATGAAGGCAGAGATGGCGTCTTACCACGGTCCGGGAACCTGCACCTTCTATGGCACTGCGAATTCGAACCAGATGCTCATGGAATTTATGGGTTTGCACTTGCCCGGCGCGTCCTTCGTCAACCCGGGCACAGAACTGCGCGACGCGCTCACAGCTGCCGCCACGAAACGCGCGCTGGAGATCACAAAGCTTGGCAATCAATACACGCCGGTCTGCGATATTCTGGACGAGCGGACCTTCGTCAATGGTCTCGTGGGGCTCATGGCCACAGGCGGCTCCACCAATCTGGTGATCCATATCATCGCTATGGCGCGTGCCGCCGGTGTGCTGCTCGACCTCGAAGACCTGTCGGACATCTCAGACGCCACGCCGCTTATGGCGCGTGTTTATCCAAACGGTCTGGCAGATGTGAACCATTTCCACGCCGCTGGTGGCTTGGGTTACATGATCGGGGAGCTCCTGTCAGAGGGGCTGCTGCATCCCGACACCAAGACCGCCTATGGCAACGGGCTGAAAGACTACCACGCAGAGCCGGTCCTGAAAAATGGAGAAGTCACTTGGGGGCCGGGCGCTGCGAAATCGGAAAACGAGAAAATCTTGCGCTCTGTGACAGACCCGTTCCAACCGCTTGGAGGCCTGAAGCAACTGAAAGGCAATCTGGGGCGCGGGGTGATCAAGGTCTCTGCCGTTGATCCCGAGCGCCACGTCATCGAGGCGCCCGCCCGCGTCTTTTCCGATCAGCAAGCAGTCAAGGATGCGTGGCGCGCCCATAAGCTCGACCGCGATTGCGTCATTGTGGTGCGCTTTCAGGGCCCGAAAGCCAACGGGATGCCGGAACTGCATGGGCTTACGCCCACACTCAGCGTCCTACAGGATCGCGGCTTCAACGTGGCCCTTGTCACAGATGGTCGCATGTCCGGCGCCTCCGGCAAAGTCCCCGCAGCGATCCATGTCTCGCCCGAAGCCGTCGATGGCGGCCTCATCGCCAAAATTCAGGACGGTGACATGATCCGCGTCGACGCTGTTGCCGGGACGCTCGACGTGCTGACTGACGGTGTCGAGGATCGTATCCCTGCCACCCCCGATCTGAGCGACAATGGCCATGGCATTGGCCGCGAACTATTCGAGGTCTTCCGCCAAACCGTCGGTCGCGCCGATGCCGGGGCAGGGGTCGTCGTCTAACGGGCGGTGGTCGAACCACGCCAACATGCTCTAAACAGTCACCAGAATCGCAACATGGATCCGACGCAATGACACCACTTGCCGCCAGTAAAGAAGCCCTGAAAATTTGCCAATTGGCCCCAATCGTGCCGGTGTTGGTCGTTGACGATGCCAAAGATGCGCAACCGCTCGCACAAGCGCTGGTCACAGGCGGTTTGCCTGCTTTGGAAGTCACACTCAGAACTCCCGCAGCACTTGAGGTCATCGCAGAGATGGCCAAGGTCGACGGTGGCATTGTCGGCGCAGGCACGCTGCTGACCCCTGAGGATGTGATCGCAGCGAAAGAGGCGGGTGCCAGATTTGGCGTCTCCCCCGGCGCCACTGACAGGTTGCTGGACGCTTGTGAGGATGCGGACCTGCCGCTTCTGCCCGGCGCTGTCACCGCGTCCGAGGCTATGCGCCTGCTGGAGCGCGGATACACAATGCTGAAATTCTTCCCGGCTTCCGCCTCTGGCGGCGCCCCTGCGATTAAATCCATCGGCGCCCCTATCCCGCAAGTCACATTCTGCCCCACTGGTGGTGTGTCCATGGCCAATGCCAATGACTATCTCAGCCTTTCCAACGTGGTCTGCGCCGGTGGGTCATGGGTCGCGCCAAAGGACATGGTGCAGGCAGGCGATTGGGACGGGATAGAAGCCTTGGCGCGCGAAGCCGCAGGCTTGCCAAGATAACACTGCTTTGTGTTAACGTCAGGGGTATGACCTCGAGCGTCACTCAAGCTTTATCCATCTGTGACATTCTGCAAGCTCTCCGGGCAGGGCTTGCCGATTTCAAACGAGCGCCCTTGTGGGGCCTGTTTTTTAGCGCCTTCTATGTGTTGACCGGGCTTGTACTCACGCTGATCAGCGCGGGCACCTTTACATGGACAATCCTGCTGAGCCTCGGCTTTCCGCTGGTGGCCCCCTTTGCAGCCGTGGGCTTTTATGAGATCAGCCGCCGCCTGCAAGCAGGTGAGCCGATCACCCGCTCTGAAGTCCTGAGCGTTGTCTGGGCGCAGCGCGGCGCGCAAACCCCTTGGATCGGCGCGATCCTTGTGATCATCTTCCTCTTCTGGAGCTTCTTCGCGCATATGTCGATGGCGCTGTTTCTGGGAACAATGAGCCTGACCAACATCTCCACTTCATGGGAGGTCTTCCTGACCCCAACGGGTCTGACGATGATCAGCTTTCAGATCCTCACAGGCGCAATCGTGGCGTTGCTGACTTTTGCCATGACCGTAATCTCGCTACCTATGCTGCTCGACCGCGACGTGGATTTCGTCACGGCGATGCTGACTTCGCTCAAGACCTTCAAAGCCCATATGGGTGTGCTTCTGATCTGGGCGGCCTGCATCGCCGGACTGGTCTTGCTTGCACTCATCCCGATGTTTCTGGGCCTGCTCGTTGTTCTGCCGGTTCTGGGACACGCGACATGGCACCTCTACATGCGGCTCAGGCCTCAGATTTAGCGCAAATGAATGTTGAACCGATCACGGATCGCAGCATCCAAAATCGGATCAAACTCCGCCGCTGACGCTGCAGCCAGAATCTCTTCCTTCCGCTTCACCGCATTCTCCAGCAAATCCGGCTTGTCTTTCTCGGCCCATTCCTTGGGAGATGTCCGGTCGCCTAAAGACGGGTAGACATAATTCGATTCCATCAGGCTCAAGGTCTGATCCGTCCCCAGGTAGTGGCCGGGTCCCAAGCCTGATCCATCTGTACCCAGACAGGTCGCACGGATTTCCTCCAGACCCAACGTGTCATCCGTCACTTCAATCCCGCGCACGCAGCGCTGCGCCTGACCGATCAGATCATCGCCCAGAATGAGAGACTCGTGGCAGAACCCCAGAAGGGAGGCATGCATGCCCGCCGCTTCATAGACCATGTTCAACCCTGACAGCCCCGCCATCACGTTGGAACACATCTGCTCCCAACCGGCCTGCATGTCCGGCAGTTTGGAATCCGAGGCACCGGCGGCAGCCCCGCCGGGAAGCCCGTAGAACTGGTGCATCTGCGCGCATCCTGCTGTCAGCAGAGCCTGCTCGCCTGATCCGACCGACATCGCGCCGGTGCGTAAATCCAGCCCGAACGGCCAGGTGCCAAAGACCGCCGGATGGCCCGGCTTGACCGCATTGACATACACCATGCCTGCCAGACATTCGGCGACCGCCTGTACAATCGCGCCCGCAACCGTCGGCGGCGCTGTCGCTCCGGCCATGCCTGCCGATAACAGCAGCACAGGCATGCCTGCGCGGATGCACTCTTCCATCACCTGACAGCTTTCCGTGGCAAATTTCATCGGGGGCACGACGAAGCAATTGGTGTTCGACACGAAGGGCCGGGCGCGCCAGGCCTCCTCGCCACCTGCAATCATATGCAGCATCTCGATCCCGCCCTTGACGAAATCAGGTTCTGTGAAAGACACGCCGATATGCTTGGTCGTGCCGCGGGTGCAGGCGTAGATGGAATTGTGATCCATCTCCTCATTGTTCTTGATGTCGCGGCAGACCATCGGGCGTTGCAGGAAGTGAATATTGTCCAGCGTGTTGGCGATCTTTGCCGCGTCAAACAAATCCTGCACCGTGCTTTCGCGATAGTCGCGGCCCAGCACATCGACCATATGGACGGCAGCGCCTGCCGTGCCGTAATGGACATTGCTGCCTGACAGGTCCAAATCATGCGCCGGATCACGCCCGTGCAACGTCACGTTGCGCGCGGCTTTGCTCAGCATATCTTCGACTAAGGCACGCGGGAAACGCACACGTCCGTCATCGCCGTGGATCGCGCCTGCCGCGAGCAGTATCTCAACGCCTGAAGGTGGCGCATCGGCCAGACCGATTTGTTCCAGAGCGTCAAGCGCAGTGTGATGAATGCGCTCCATCTCTGCCTCGCTCAGCATTTTCAGCTGACCGCCAGCCATGCCGGGGCGGATCGGGCGTTTGTCTTCGCTCAAAGGGGCTGCGCGCAGCGCCATCCGGGCCGCGCGGCCTCCGGAACGGCGTCCTGTTCTGACTTGTTCATTCATGGTGATATCTCAGTTTTGGGAAAAGGGAAGGGGTGAGATTACCTTCCCTGCGGTCGTCCCCGCGCGGCGCGCCCCCGGCGGGCACCAATGGTGAGCCTCACCAATGTGGTTTTACAGCGCCGTCTTTGCACAGAACTCTCCCTTTGCTCGATCATCGGCGCGAGATTTGGGTCAGATCTGTTCCATTTGCGGCATCAAGGTCTGTTTGCGTCAACGAGAGCGGTCTACCAGCTGCCCGATGCCCCGCCGCCAGAAGAACTGCCGCCGCCAAACCCGCCGGACGAACCGCCACCGATCCCGCTCGACGAGGAGGATCTGGTCAGTCTTGCCGTCGCCACATCGCGCGTCGCATAGTGGCCGCATTTCTTGCAGGTCGAATCCAGTCGTTTCAACCCGCCCGATTGTGTGGTGGCGGCGCGCATCGTGGTGCTGCGCGTCTCATAAGTGTGATAGCCGCATTGCGGGCAGGCCTTATGTTTGCTGAACGCTCTGGGATAGCCGATGATCGTCAGATGCTCGTCATGTTCGCAGAACCAGACGCCATAATCCTTCGACTTGATCTGTTCCTCGAAAATCTGCCCTTCATCAAGATACTGATCTTCCTGCTTGTCGCCCAGTCGCAGCATCACGCGACCGCATTCAGGGCATTTGCGCGGCCTGTTGCGAAAGCCCCATCGCGCGCCCAGAAACGCAAGAAACGGGGTCAGAGGGATCGCCAGTATTCCCCCGATCATCGCAACAAACGCTTTGATCGGATTGTCATCCTTCCACAGGGCGAACCGCTCAAAATAGCTCATCTCGGAGGTGTCGATCGGGCCCAGCCGCAGCCGGGCGAGGCTCGCCTCGACACCCTCAATGATCCCGCGTTCCATGTCATTCGCTTTGAATGCAGGCACCATGATGCTGTCAATAATGCGCGCGGCAATCCCATCATAGCGCGCGGAATAGCCTGACCCCAACTGGATCCGCATGTTGCGGTCCTTTACGGCCACAACCAGCATGATGCCGTCATTGTGCTCCGCATTGCCGACGCCCCATGTGTTGAACAACACCTTCGAGAACCGTTCAATGCTCAGCTCCGGCGTGTAATCATTCACGCTGTTGATCGTCACGACTGTCATCTCGTGATCCCGCTCCCGGCGCGCCTTCTGGATCATCGTGGTCAGCGAGATTTCTGTCTCGGGCGACAGAACGTCTGCAAAGTCATTCACATAGACATTGCTAAACGCAGGCAAGTCCTGCGCGGTTGCGGGCAGCGTCCAAAGGACAAGTGCGATGAGAAGGCTGCGGAGGTATCTCAAGAGGGTGCTCCCAAAAGCCCATCCACCAGGTCACCCGGCAAGGCCGCACGAAGGGGGGTCAGATCGCCCGCACCAAACATTGCAGACGCCGCGTCATGGATCGCGCGGTGCGTGACCCGCGCCAGAGCGGAGCCCAGCGATATTCGCGCGACCCCCGCAGCCGCATAATCAGCAACACTATGTTGCGCAAATGGCCCGGCGGCCAAAGCGTTCACCGGCTTGTTGGTCGCCGCAACGATCCGTTTCAAATTCTCAAAGCTGCCCGGCATAGGGACATAGATGCCATCCGCGCCCGCCGCATCAAAGGCTTGGATGCGCCGGATTGCTTCCTCAATGTCATAGCCGCCCGTCATAACGCCATCCGCACGTGCCACGAAAAAGAAATCTTGGGGCAGGGTGCGCGCTGCCGCACTTGCCGCACGGACCCGCTCCACCGCCAGATCAAAATCGTAGAATTTCTCCGAGGCGCCAATCGTGTCTTCAATGCAAATCCCTGCCAGCCCGATTTCACCTGACAGGCGCACAGTCTGCGCGCAGGTCTCCGGATCGGGGCCAAACCCGTCCTCGAAATCGCCCGAAACAGGCACGTCCACCGCCGCCATCAAATCCTGCGCATGCGCCAGACTGTCATCGCGTGAGACATTGCCTCCATCCGGCACCCCTTGTGTGAAAGCATAGGCTGCGGAAGAGGTCGCAATCGCCTGCGCGCCCAAGCCCGCCAGCATCTTGGCTGAACCAGCATCCCACGCATTGGCCAGAATGAACGGATTGCCCTTCTGATGCAGTTCCCGAAAACTCATGTCGCCAACTCCCTCGCAAACTCCAACACAGTGCTTAGTGCCGTCGCGAATGCCTCATCAGCAACCGTCATCGCGACCCGCACATGGCCCGCAGCGGCCTGTCCAAAACTTTCGCCTGGCATCACAGCGATATGATGCGCGTCCAGCAGTTTGTTTGCAAATGCTTCGCCAGATAGTCCCGTCGCCCGGATATCCAGCATCAGATACATCGCACCACCCGAAGGCACGACGCGCACAACGTTCTGGCGCTCCAGCAAAGCCATAGCCAAACCCCGCCGCCGCAGAAACGGTGCTGCGACCTTCTCCTCGAGCGGCGTCCCTTGCGCCAAGGCAAATACGGCCGCGTCCTGAATATAGCCCGGCACGCCATAGGTCGTATGCGTCGCCAGATTGATCATATGCGCCATGACTTCGACAGGCCCAACGACCCAACCCACGCGGCTGCCGGTCATTGCGTGGCTCTTCGACATGGAACCCACAACCAGCGTCCGCTCCTCCATTCCTTCCATTTGGCGCGGCGACAGATGCGCACCGTCCCACACTTGCGTGTCATAAACTTCGTCAGAAATGCACCAGAGATCCCGCTCAATACAGGCCCGCGCAATCCCCTCCATCGTGGAGCGGTTATAGACAACGCCCGTCGGATTGTTGGGGGAGTTCACAAGGATCGACCGCGCCCCCTCAGCCGCCGCCATGATCTCTGCATATTGCGGCTGAAACCCGTGTTCTGGCTTTGTCTGGATCGCTCGCGGCATTGCGCCAACCCCGCGCAACGTACCGGGATAGGTCGTGTAATAAGGGTCGCAGTAGAGCGCTACATCCCCCTCATCACAAACCGCATGTTTCGCGGCAAACAACCCCGCCTGACCACCTGGCACGATCAGCACATTCTCCCGCGCCGTCGCCACGCCCGTCCGATCCGTCAACCGCGCGGCCACCGCATCGCGCAAGGCCTCTACGCCGGGTACCATCGCATAGCCTGTATGCCCGCCCTCCGCAGAGGCGCGCATCGCCTCCAGAATGACTGGATCGGTGCGCACATCATGTTCGCCAATTGTCAGTTCTGTCACATCTTGACCGGCGGCAGTCAGTGCCCGCGCCCGGTAAAACACATCCCACCCGTCAGAGCCGCCACCTGTCAGCCCCGCAATCCGCTGTGATACCTGCATGTTCGACTCTCCTCTGCCTCAAGCGGGAAGGAGCCAGCCCATTGCGGGGAAGTCAATCCACAGCGTCCGCGTCACCGCGCAAATAACGCGGCCCCACACCAAAACGCCGTGCCCGGTCACGCGGATTGTACAAAGCGCAGCGCTTCAGCGACAAACATCCGCAGCCAATGCAACCATCGAGCCGGTCCCGCAGCGTCTCCAGCCCTGCAATGCGTGCCTCGATCTCCGCGCGAAAGCCCACTGCCATTCGGTTCCAATCGCCCTGATCCGGCGTCCGCCCGTCCGGCAACGCATCGAGATGCGCGCGCACCTGCGCCAGTGAAAAGCCAAGTTCCTGGCTGATCATCACAAAAGACAGGCGCCGGATATCGGCCCGTTCAAACCGCCGCTGCCCACCTTCCGTGCGCCAGGCCTGAACCAACCCTTCCGACTCGTAGTGGCGAATGGCCGACACGGCGAGCCCCGTCCGCTCCGCCAATTGGCCAATCGACAGCCCTCGTTTTCGCAACGCATTGGTTTTCATGAAAACTTACCTGTTGATCTAAAGTTAACTTGAGGAATTACACTTATTTTCGAGCGTTAACAACACGAAGGAGAATACGCCATGCCCCGTTTGGAACATGTCAACATTACCGTCTCAGATGGCCAAGCCACAGCAGCGATGCTTGAAACCCTGTTCGGCTGGCACATTCGTTGGCAAGGCCCCGCGATCAATGGTGGCCATAGCCTGCATGTCGGTACGGATGACGACTACCTCGCTATCTACACGCCTGACAGCCAGTTGACGCCGCCGCCAAACAGCTACAATCACAGTGGCGGGCTCAATCACATCGGCGTCGTCGTTGATGATCTGGATGCGATGGAGGCCAAGGTCAAAGCCCTTGGTCTGACGCCGAAAAGCCATGCTGATTATGAGCCGGGCAGGCGCTTCTATTTCGACGACCCCGATGGTGTAGAGTTCGAGGTTATCAGTTACGACTAGACCATTGCCCGGGAGGCTTGGCCCGTGCTAAGCCTCTCGCATGACCAAGACCCGCATCATCATTTGCTGCTGCATTACCATCTGACATCGTCAGGCGGGTCTTAACCATTTCTTTATCGAAACTGAGTTGCTAAGCCCCGCCGGGAACCCCGCGCGTGAGGCACCATGACCATCCAACTCTACAACACCGCCATCCGAGCCAAACAGGACCTGATCCCCATCGAGGACGGTAAGGTCTCCATGTATGTCTGCGGGCCGACCGTCTATGATCGCGCGCATATCGGCAATGCGCGTGCGGTGGTTGTCTTTGACATGCTCTATCGCTTGTTACGCCATGAATATGGCGAAGATGCAGTGACTTACGTGCGAAACTTCACAGATGTTGATGACAAGATCAACACGCGCGCCGCCGAAGAAGGCCGCCCGATCTCTGAGATCACGGCAGAGACAACGCAATGGTATCTCGACGATATGGCCGCCATCGGCGCGCTTGAACCCAACGAGATGCCCCGCGCCACCGAATTCGTGCCGCATATGGTCAAAATGATCGAAGGCCTGATCGACAAAGGCCACGCCTATGCGGCAGAGGGCCATGTGCTCTTTAAGGTGCGCAGCTATGATGATTACGGAAAGTTAAGTGGTCGCAGCGTTGATGATATGATCGCTGGCGCCCGCGTCGAGGTTGCCCCTTACAAAGAAGACCCGATGGATTTTGTCCTGTGGAAACCCTCTGACGCGGACACGCCCGGATGGGACAGTCCTTGGGGCCGCGGCCGCCCCGGCTGGCATATCGAATGCTCTGCCATGGCCTATGAAATCCTTGGCGAGCGTTTCGACATCCATGGCGGCGGCAACGACCTGACCTTCCCGCACCACGAAAACGAGATCGCGCAATCCAAATGCGCAGGCCACGACTTCGCAAATATCTGGATGCACAATGAGATGCTGCAGGTCGAGGGCAAGAAAATGTCCAAGAGCCTGGGTAATTTCTTCACCGTCCGCGACCTGCTGGACCAAGGCATCCCCGGAGAAGTCATCCGATTTGTCATGCTTTCCACCCATTACCGCAAACCGATGGACTGGACGATTAGCAAGAAAATACAGTTAACAGGTGAACTTCAAAAATGGTCAACTTGGATGATGCACTTCAAGGATACAGAAATGGCGCCATCAATAGAAGTTGTTGAAGCACTCTCAAATGATCTGAACACGCCATTGGCAATCACGCGCCTGAGAGAGCACTTTGCTAAGGGACGATATGAGCAACTTGCAGCTGATGCGAAATTCTTAGGTATCTGGAATGGGCAAAGCGCTTCGGAAATCACGCGCATTTATGCGACCAATACTGGTCAACCGGTATGGGCCAATGAATTGATTGAAGACTTATTGTCTAAAATGGATGGACTTCGTGCTGAAAAGAAATTCGATGAATCAGACCTAATTCGAGATCGCTTGACTGATGCGGGTGTCGATATTCAGACAAACAAATCAGGAACTACTTTCGAAATCGGACCCGATTTCGACCCCGCCAGACTGGAGGCGCTAAAGTGACACTGTTTCCAAGCCATCATTGCGATAGCCAAGAGCATGAAGACACATCTCCGCTGAAACTCTTTTCTAACGAAATTTCCCAACCAACTTTGAGCAACTTGGGTTTTGTCCCTTTAAGTCCGGCCCCATCATCTGCAACAGGGGGCCGGACATGACCAAAGAACGGCTCTATCTCTTCGACACGACCCTGCGGGACGGGCAACAGACCCAAGGCGTGCAGTTTTCAACGCCAGAGAAACTGCAAATCGTCAAAATTCTGGATCAGATTGGCATTGATTACATCGAAGGTGGCTGGCCCGGTGCCAATCCAACCGATAGCGAGTTTTTCGCGCAGCCCATGGATACCAAAGCGACAATGACCGCCTTTGGGATGACCAAACGGGCAGGGCGTTCTGCTGAAAACGACGATGTGCTTGCCGCCGTGACCAATGCAAACACTCCGGCAGTCTGCCTCGTCGGTAAAACGCATGACTTCCACGTCACAAAAGCTCTGGGTATTTCTCTGGAAGAAAATATCGAGAATGTATCGCAATCGTTCAGGCACTTGGCTGCCCGTAATCGGGAAACGATTTTCGACGCGGAACATTTCTTCGATGGTTATAAATCCAATCCTGACTATGCGTTGCAGGCCATTCACGCGGCCTATGATGCAGGCTGTCGCTGGATCGCGCTTTGCGACACCAATGGCGGCACACTTCCATCAGAAATTCATGACACGGTGCATTCTGTCATCAGATCCGGGATCCCCGGATCGCATGTCGGAATCCATACCCATAATGATACGGAAAACGCCGTCGCAGGCAGCCTTGCCGCCATCGATGCAGGTGCTCGCCAAATCCAAGGCACGCTGAACGGGCTGGGGGAGCGTTGCGGCAATGCAAACCTCACATCCATTATACCGACTTTGCTTTTGAAACAGCGCTATAGCGAACGATATTCAACTGGAATTGAGATTGATGATCTTGGCCTTTTGACTGTCGCGTCCCGCACGCTCGATGAAATTCTGAACCGTGTGCCTAACAGACAAGCGGCCTATGTCGGCGCCTCCGCCTTTGCGCATAAGGCTGGACTACATGCCAGTGCGATCCTGAAGGACCCGACGACCTACGAGCATGTTGATCCCGCCATCGTTGGAAATGCGCGCATTATTCCGATGAGCAACCAAGCCGGACAGTCTAACCTACGAAAAAGGTTGGCAGAAATGGGGTTGAATGACATTGAGAAAGCTGCGCTGCCGCGCATCCTTGATCGTATCAAAGAGGCTGAGGATAAAGGCTATTCCTACGATACGGCGCAAGCCAGTTTTGAACTGCTGGCACGTGAAGAACTTAACCTGATCCCCGATTTCTTCGAAGTGAAACGCTACAAGGTCACGGTTGAGCGACGGAAAAACAAATACAACCAGATGGTGAGCCTGTCTGAGGCCATGGTTGTCGTCAAAGTGGATGGAGAAAAAATTCTGAGCGTCAGCGAGAGCCACGACAAGGACGGCGCGGATCGCGGGCCCGTCAACGCACTTTCAAAAGCCCTAGCGAAAGATCTGGGGCAGTATTCAAAGACTTTGGAAGACATGTATCTCGTTGATTTTAAAGTGCGCATTACACAAGGCGGCACTGAAGCGGTGACGCGTGTCATCATCGATTCTGCGGATAGCAAAGGGCGCCGGTGGTCAACAGTGGGCGTATCGGCCAATATTGTTGATGCGAGCTTCGAAGCGCTGCTTGATGCGGTGAATTGGAAACTCATTCAGGAAAGAGAGGCTGCATGAGCCTTGAGGCCTGCGTCGAACTGGTCCGGACAGCGGACCCGGACAGGTATGAGGTAACGATTTTAGCGCCGGAAGAAGTGCAGAAAATCCTTTGGCCGCTCTATGCGTTCAATGTCGAGGTATCGCGCGCTCCGTGGGTAACGCAGGAACCCATGATCGCAGAAATCAGGCTGCAATGGTGGCGCGATGCTTTGGAAGAAATCCGCGAAGGCAAAGTGGTCCGTGCGCATGACGTCACGAAGCCGCTGGCTGCGATCCTTGATGCGGAGGGGGCCATCTCTTTGGATCGGCTGGTAGAGGCGCGAATATGGGACATCTACAGCGATCCCTTTCGTGATCAGGCCGCGTTTGATCGCTACATTGATGCGACTTACGGAGACTTGTTGTGGACCGCCGCGCGGTTGATCGCGCCGGAAAGCGATGAAGCTGTGGTGCGCAGTTTTGCATTTGGCTGCGGCGTGGCGTCCATGTTGCGCGCGAGAGCCGCCTTAAAAGCGCTCCATAAAAACCCGCTGCCAGATGATACGCTCGTTGGATTTCAACAGGTATCGAGGGCGGGGATATCTGCATTTCACCGCGCAAAAAGGGACAAAAGAAAGCTACCGAAGGTACTGAATACATTGCTTATATCGGGATGGCAGGCAGCGCCGACATTTGCGCAGATTGAAAGGGCCCCTGAGCAGATTTTCGAAGACGGCTTTGCGCCGAGCGAATTTTTGCGCCGGTGGCGTATCTTCAAGCTGAGCTGTTTTGGATGGTGGCGCTAGGTCGCTTTGCGATTGTCCAGGACCAGCCACACCAGCGCCCCCGCGGCCAGCGCAAGGAAAGGTCCCATTGCCAAGTTCACAGCAGTCCAGCCCTGAACCGCCGTGCCGCCGGAACAGTTCAACAACCCGCCAGAGGCCAGCGAGGCCAGCGTCACACATCCAAAGACAATGGCGTCATTCAGGCCCTGAACGCGCCCCCGTTCCGCGGCGCTATGTGATCTTGCCAGCATCGTGGTTGCGCCGATGAAGCCGAAATTCCAACCGATCCCGAGCAGGATCAACGCACCATAGAAGTTCAACAGTGTCACGCCAGTCAAAGCGACGAGCCCGGCGGCTGCGAGTACTGCAAGACCGATTGCGACGATCTTTTCTACACCGAATCGTGCGATCAGGTGGCCAGTGAAAAAGGAAGGGGCAAACATGGCCAGAACATGGGCCGATACAATGTCATTGGCCTGATTGGTCGAAAACCCGCAGCCCACAACAGCGAGTGGCGTGGATGTCATGACCAGATTCATCAAGGCGTAGCTGACCATCGCGCAAATGATTGCAACCGCCACGCGCGGGGTCTTGAGAAGGTCGATTTTGCTCCGTGTCGCGCCTTCGGGTTTCGGGGCTTGGGCGGAAAGTTTGCCGGGCAAATCAAGCGCGAAGAACAGGAGCAAGCCGCCTAAATTCAGCACAACGATCGCGAGATATGTCCCAAGGAAAGGGATCACTGAAAAATCCATGACGGCTTTATTGAGTTGTGGTCCAAACAACGCTGATAAAAGCCCGCCTGCCATGACATAGGAGATGGCTTTGGGTTTATAGTCATCGGAGGCCACATCTGTCGCTGCAAACCGGTAAAATCCCTGCGCTGACATATAGATGCCTGTCAGATAGCTGCCTGCAAGAAGGGTCAGAAACGATCCGATATAGAGGCCGAAACATGCAATGGCTGCACCGGCAGCGCCCGCCAACGCACCAATGATGAAGCCGGCACGCCGCCCGTTTCGCTGCATGTAAGGCGAAATCCACGGCGCGGTGGTCATTGAGCCAAACACGACGAATGAAATCGGCAGTGTTGCGAGACATGGGTTCGTTGACAGCATGTTGCCTGCAAGACCACCGGTCACGAAGACCATTGGCATTTGGGCCCCAAGAATGGCTTGGGCCGCGACCAGAACCGCGACATTCTTGCGCGCGCGTCTGTCATCGGTCAGGGGAGCTGTCATCGTATCAGTCATGCTGTCAGCCCTACGCCTGTGCGCGGGCTAAGACAAGCTAACTTGATGCACGTTCGATCAGATGCGCAAATGAGCCGCAAACGCGGCCCTGTCGCAGGCCCATCGGGGGCAAGTTCTTCTCTTCCGCATCTTTGGCGGTGAACAACGGAGGCCCGTCCGCTTTGACGGTCGTGGCATAGTGGAATTCATGCGCCTTATGTGTCCCCGCGACCGGCCCCGTGGCGGCATTCAGTGTGCGGTATCCAAGATTCAGTTTGCGATCTGCAAAGCTCGTTTGCAGCGGCAGGAGGCCTGCAAATTCATAGGTGCTGCCATCAGCATCTGTGATGCTTTCGCCAAGCGTCATGTAGCCGCCGCATTCTCCATATATATCAGATGTTTGCGCGGCACTTCTCAAGCTGTTCAGAAAGGTAGTTGCGTGACTTAAGGTCTTTGCATGCAATTCAGGGTAGCCGCCAGGCAGGTAGATCAATTCTGCGGGCGGCACTGTTTCATCTGCCAGCGGTGAGAAATAGGCAATGCGGTTTCCCGCGGCCTCCCAACGCGCAATCAGATGTGGATAGATAAAGGAGAATGCCACGTCTCGTGCCACAGCAATCACCGCACCGCTTTTCTTTCGAGGCTGCTCTGCGGTGGGTTTTGGTGTTGGTGCCGCGATTTTGCGCAGGCGGTTCAGGTCGACATAGCGCGTAATCTGTATCGCGGCATAAGACAGAAAGTCTTCCAGATCATCACGCTCTGCAGCTTGAACGAGCCCAAGATGTCGAGACGGGGTTTTCAGTTTGACGTCGCGAAAAACGGCACCCAACACGGGTATGTCGAGATCTTGCAAGGCGGCGCGCAAGATCATCTCATGCCTGCGGCTGCCCACTTTGTTCAAAATGACGCCCGCAACGGCGACTGTCGCGTCATGGGCGGCGAAGCCGTTGATCAGTGGGGCTATGGATTGCGCCATATGGCTGGCATCGACGACCAGCACCACCGGCAGTTTCAAGTGTCGCGCGAGGTCAGCAACTGCGCCTTTACCTTGCGGGGGCGCTCCGTCAAAGAGGCCCATCGCGCCTTCAATGATCAGCAGATCATCTGTGGCCGCCAATTGACGAATTTGGCGCGGCGGCATGGCCCAGGCATCGAGATTTGCGCAAGGTCTGTCGCAGGCCGCCTCGTGAAATCGAGGGTCGATGTAGTCAGGACCGGATTTCGCGCCGCGCACAGCGACGCCGCGATTCTTCAAAGCGCGCAGAATGCCAAGCGTGATCGTTGTTTTGCCGCTGCCAGAGGCTGGCGCCGCAACAATTAAACCGGGCATGGTTCAGGCCTCACGCGCTCTCCGCAGGGCGGCCGCGATCCAGTGGGTCGAGGTTGCGCGGGGCCGCGCCTTCGGCCATGCCTTGCCAATCCAGAACTTGCCGCATCAAGACGGAGCGACCGACACAAATGATAGCGGGCGGTTGAAGGCCCGCGTCCTCAAGGTCCGCCACGCAGCGACCCAATGTTGTTTCAAGAACCTGCTGTTCCTGTGTGGTGGCCGTGGTGACAATTGCGACTGGCTCCGCATCTGATCTGCCTGCATTGCGCAGCTCATCCCGGATGCGCGCGATATGCTTCATGCCCATATAGATCACGATGACCTGACTGCCCGCCGCTATTGCTTTCCAATCGAGCGAACTGGTTGCATTGCCGGTTTGGTCATGGCCCGTGACAAAAGTGACCGACTGGTTCACATCGCGATGGGTGACAGGGATGCCAGCATAGGCCAAGCCACCGATACCCGCGGAAATGCCCGGTATGATCCGGATCGGCACGCCGTGCTGAACAAGCGTTTGCGCTTCCTCACCGCCGCGCCCGAAGACGAACGGATCGCCGCCCTTAAGGCGCAAGACCCGTTTGTTCTGTCTGGCGAGTTCGACCAGTCGTAAAGAGATGTCGCGTTGCTTCGCAGAAGGTTTCCCGCCGCGCTTGCCCGCGTAGATCAGCTCCGCCTGCGGCGCCCAATCCAGTATCTCCTCTTGCACAAGCGCATCATAGATCACGACATCTGCCTGACGCAGAGCGTTCAGGGCATGCAGCGTCAAAAGGCCCGGATCGCCGGGCCCGGCACCACAAAGCCACACCCATCCGGGTTGCAGCACAGGCCAAGTTTGACGCGGAAGATGCAGTGAATCACTCATACGCTTTACTATGCCGGGCCGTGGTGCATGTGCAAAGCAAAACGCGACCCTGAATGCATCATTGGCGGCGCAAATTCTGACGTTATAGTCGCCACTTATGAATGACGACATGACAGTTGCATCGCGCCGTCCCCTGAAACGCGGTTGGACAACCGGCGCTTGCGCGACCGCCGCAACCAAGGCGGCCTTGCAGGTGCTGTGGGGTGATGCGACGCCCACCACGGTTGGGATCACCCTGCCAAAGGGTGAACAGCCTGTCTTTGCGCTGGAGATGACGCGCAGCGGTGCGGGATGGGCCGAGGCTGCGATTGAGAAAGATGCGGGCGATGACCCGGACGTCACCCATGGCGCTGTCATCGTCGCGCGTGTTGAAGCATCTGCTGGTGGCGTCGTTTTTGCGGCCGGTGAAGGCGTCGGACATGTGACCAAACCGGGGCTTCCTATTGGCGTCGGTGAGCCGGCGATCAATCCGGTGCCACGTGCAATGATGAGAGGGGTGGTCGAGGAACAAGCGATCGTGTTCGACCGCGCGCAGGATGTGAAAATAACCATTTCCGTGCGAGACGGCGCAGCGCTCGCCTTGAAGACATGGAACCCGCGATTGGGCATTGAGGGCGGATTGTCCATCCTCGGCACCACCGGTGTCGTGCGCCCATTTTCCTGTGCGGCGTGGATTGCATCCATTCATCGCGGCATTGATGTGGCGACTGCCACGGGTACGGCGCATGTGGCTGGATGCACTGGCGCGACCAGTGAGGCGGTCGTGCAAAAGCTCTATGATCTGCCCGACCATGCGATGCTTGATATGGGGGATTTCGCGGGCGGCTTGCTGAAGTACCTCAAAGCGCATCCCGTGGCGAGGATTACGATTGGCGGCGGTATCGGCAAGATGACCAAGCTCGCCCAAGGCGCGCGCGATTTGCACTCAAAGCGTTCGCAGGTCGATTTCGAGATTTTGGAGGCTTGGGCTATCGCTGCCGACTTGCCCTCGGTGAAAGATGCGAACACTGCGCTTGAGGCGGTGACGCGGGCCGGAAAACCGTTGGCGCAGATCGTGGCGGATCATGCTTTGGATCACGTGCAGGAGATGCTGAAGGGCAGTGATGTCATTGCGGATACTGTGGTGATTGATCGCGCCGGCATGATTTTGGCGAGGTCAGGCGTATGAAAATTCTGCTCCTTGCGGGAACCGGGGAGGCGAACCAGCTGGCGCGTGTCTTGGTCGCGGCTGGCCATGATGTCACCGCTTCGCTTGCCGGTGCGACACGTGCGCCCCGTGATCTGGGATGTGAAACGCGCATCGGTGGGTTTGGAGGCGATGACGGATTTTGCGAATGGCTCGACACCCATCAGCCTGATCTGGTGCTCGATGCAACCCATCCGTTTGCAGCACGAATTTCGCGTCGCTCCGCGCGTATATGCGCGACACGGCGCCTCGATTACCTACAGCTCTTGCGTCCGCCATGGGTCCCTGATGGCACGAAACAGCAATACGAGGTCGCTGACGTCGCGGCTGCACGTCAGTCTGTTCGAAAGGGCGCGCGTGTATTTCTTGCGACCGGTCGCCAGACGTTGATGGAGTTTTCCGATTTCCAAGACTGCGAGTTGATTTGTCGGCAGATCGACCCGCCTGACGGTCCTTTTCCCTTTGAGAACGGAAGGTATTTGATCGGTCGCCCGCCCTTCACGGTGGAAGACGAAAAGGCACTGTTTGCTTTGCTGGGGATTGATGTTCTGATCGTCAAGAACGCAGGCGGCGCGGCCTCCTACTCAAAAATTGAGGCGGCTGCGGACCTGAAGATCCCCGTGATTATGCTTAAGCGGCCAGATCAACCCGATGCGCCGCGTGTGAGCAGCGTCGATGACGTCATAGCGTGGATTGCGGCACATGCGGATCATTGAGACAGATACGGATGTGGCCGAAGGTGCCGCATGGTTGGCTGCGCAAGAACCGCGCTTCGCGCGGGTTCTCCCGGAACTTGAACCTCTGCCATTGCGGCGCCGGCCGGATGGATTTGGACAGTTGCTCAGCGCGATCATGTCCCAGCAGGTCAGCGTGGCATCTGCCGCCGCAATTTCCAAAAGACTTGAAGAGGCTGGTTTGACTGAGGAGGCTGCAGTCGCTCAGGCCCACGAAGAAGATTTGCGCGCCTGTGGATTGTCGCGCCAGAAGGTTCGTTACGCGGGCGAATTGGCGCGTGCACGCATTGATTACGCCGCCTTGCGCAACGCAGAGAGCGCCGAGGTGATTAAAACGCTGACGGCCGTGCCGGGCATCGGCACCTGGACGGCTGAGATCTACGCGATGTTCTCTTTGGGGCGGGCTGATGTCTTCGCACCGGGGGATCTTGCGCTGCAAATTGCAACGCAGCATCTGTTCGAATTGGACTTGCGCCCGAATGAGAAAGAGCTGCGCGCGCGGGCCAAAGACTGGTCGCCTTGGCAATCCGTTGCAGCGCGGCTGCTCTTTGCCTACTACAGAACCATCAAGGGCAGGGAAGGGCTTTAGGACATGGCACGTGTGTTGGAAGGCGGCCGAAAGGCCAGCAAGTCGGGCGATGTCGACTCGCTCGTGGTGCTGTTGCACGGATATGGGGCGGATAGTGCGGATTTGCTCGGGCTGGCTGATCCATTGTCTGAACATCTGCCGAACACGGTCTTCGTCGCCCCGAATGCGCCGGAACGCTGCATCGGCAACCCCATGGGCTATCAGTGGTTTCCCATCCCGTGGATTGACGGTTCTTCAGAGGAAGAGGCGGAGACAGGGATGAATGCGGCGGTCGAGGACCTGAACGCCTATCTCGACACGGTCATGGCCGAGGAGGATGTGCTGCCTGAGCAAGTCGTGGTGCTGGGCTTTTCGCAAGGGACGATGATGGCGCTGCATGTTCTGCCGCGCCGCGAGGATCCGGTGGCGGGGATCATTGGCATTTCTGGCCGGTTGTTGCGGCCGGAGCTCTTGAAGGACGAGGCGATCAGCAAGCCGCCGGTTCTGCTGGTGCATGGCGATCAGGATGATGTGGTGCCCCCGATCTCCATGCCGGAAGCAGGCGACGCGCTGCAGGAGGCCGGTTTTGAGGTGTTTGGCCATGTCATGAAAGGCACGGGCCACGGTATCGCGCCCGACGGGCTGGGCGTGGCGCTTTCTTTCATGGGGCGACAGTTCAACATGGACCTTGGCTAGCGCTGCGCTTTCAGCCGTGCCACAGCGCCCTTCAACAGCAGTTTTGAATAGAGCTCATGAAACCGCATCAGCGGTTTGACCAAACGCGGCAAGTCAGCCGTTCCGGGTTTCGGGCAGACGACAGAGCCAAAACGCAGCCGCGTGCTGCCGCCGGGCAAAGGTTCGACCATGAACCAGGATTTTGTGGCCCCCTTTAAGTCTCGCATCAAAAGCTGCGTCTCCGTGCGTTCTTCCATGTCCCAAGCGGCGAATTGAGCAATTTCCCCCGTTGCTATCTGACGCGCTTGGTCATCGGTGGAGGGACGCTTGATCGTATGGCGCAAAATGACGCGTTCAATTTTGAACAATCGGCCCATGTAGAATGCCTCCACAAACCGGGTCAGCGAGACGTCACCGTCGATCTCCGTCTCGAAGCAATCCATGTGATACCCGTCTGACACGCTATGCTTTGCATGCAGTGCGCCCACAGGAAGGGTCGTTTTGATCACTAGCGTCATGCCGTGCCCTTTCATCTTCATGGTGCAGGCTATCAGTCCTCGCCTGAGATGCCACAGGGATAATTGTCATCTACCTGTCATGTGCAGTTGACAGAATACCTTCGAGCGCCCCGACATAGCGGGGGTTGCCAGATCAAAACTACGAGATATAGTTTCAACTGTAGCGAGGGCAGGGTGTCCTGCTCTGGTGCCAGTTAAGGCAGAACAGGGCAGGAGACGAGTCACTGATGCAAGACCTCCAAACGGCCGAGTTCCGACATGATTTCGTGCGTGATCCCGGCGGGCTGAAGCATAATCCAGCCTTGGTTCTCAATGCGGATTATCGGCCGCTTTCCTACTATCCGCTCTCGCTCTGGACATGGCAGGAGGCGGTAAAGGCGGCCTTTCTCGACCGCGTAACGATCCTGTCTGAATATGACGATGTGGTCCGCTCCCCCACGACGGAGATCAAGATACCTTCTGTCGTCGTACTGAAAGACTATGTGAAGCCGCAGAAGAAAGTGGCTTTCACCCGGTTCAATCTGTTTCTGCGCGACGAGTTTTGCTGTCAATATTGCGGCTCACGCGGCGAATTGACATTCGACCACGTGCTGCCACGCGCCCGGGGCGGGGTGACAAGCTGGGAAAATGTCGTCGCGGCCTGCTCGAAATGCAACCTCTCCAAAGGATCAAAGCTCCTGAAGCAGTCGGGGCTGTCGCTGAAGAAGCCACCGCGCAAACCGGGCTCGGAAGAGTTGCGCAATATGGGGCGTAAATTCCCGCCAAACCATTTGCATGAAAGCTGGATTGACTTCCTCTATTGGGATGCTGAACTTCAGGCATGAGCGATTTTTTCCATCCGGTTGCCGGCACCGTCTTGCCGCGTTTTGCAGGTGTGCCGAGTTTCATGCGGCTGCCATATCTGACATCTGAGCACGCGCGTTTGAACGAGGTCGAGGTGGGGTTTTACGGCATGCCGTGGGACGGTGGGACTTCGAACCGCCCCGGCGCACGACATGGCCCGCGCGCATTGCGGGATGCGACGACAATGATCCGCGCGGAACATCCGGTTACCAATGTCAGGCCATTTGAGGCGATGAATTGCGCTGATTTGGGTGATGTTTCCGTCAACCCTGTAGAACAGGACGCAACCCTGTCGGAAATCACCCGATTTGTTTCTGGCATTCTCTCGCGTGGTGCCCGCCCGTTCGGAGTTGCCGGGGACAATCTTTGCACATTGCCCGTTCTGCGCGCCATTGCACAAGCTGGCACAAAGCCCGCGCTTTTGCTCTATGACAGTCACACGGATCTTTTCCCGCCCTATTTCGGCAGTCCGGTCCTGACCCATGGCAATCCGTTCCGAATGGCGGTCGAGGAAGGCCTCATTGATTGCGAACGCTCCGTGATGATCGGGATGCGCGGAACGATGTATGATGATGATGACCGTAAATTCGGTGCGAAACATGGGATCACAATTATCCCGATGAATGAGGCGTTTGACGCCGGGCTAACCGCAACCGTGGAGCGCGCAAAATCCATCATCGGTGACGCGCCGACCTATTTCAGTTTCGACATTGATTTTATCGACCCGGCATTTGCGCCCGGCACCGGCACGCCTGAGGTCGGCGGGCCGACCTCTGCCCAGACGCTTGACATGATCCGTGCCGCGCGAGGGCTGAACGTCATCGGATGCGATCTGGTCGAAGTGTCGCCTCCCTTTGACAATGGCGGAATTACTGCTTGGCTCGGCGCGTCTGTCATGTTCGAAATGCTGTGCGTGATGGCGCCTGACGAAAACAAATAGTATATCGGCGCTGGACAGTTCATTCGTTGCGGGGTAGGTCACGCATGTTACCGCTAACGGCCTCGCAAAATAGGGCCCTACGCTAAGCTGAACAAAGGATGCAGGCCAATGGTTTCACGCGTCATTCCCGTTGAAAGTTTTGATCTCGTCATCTTCGGTGGAACCGGCGATTTGGCACGCCGGAAAATTCTGCCCGGGCTGTTTCGGCGCTTCTGCGCGGGCCAGATGCCAGACAATTCCCGCATAATTGGGGCGGCACGTGGCGAGCTGGATGATGCGGGCTATCGCGCGTTGATCGGTGGAGCGATCGAGGAATTCGTGCCCGAAGACCGGCGCAGCATGGACGCGATAAAGGGCTTTCTGGAACTGCTGCATTTCGTATCAATTGATGCGCGCGGCAAAAAGGGATGGAGCGCGCTTGCCAAGCTTGTGCGCAACGATGTCGTCCAAGCCTTTTATTTCTCTGTCGGCCCGAGCCTCTTTGGTGACCTCGCTGAGCGGCTACATTCAAACGGAATCGCAACGCCGCAATCGCGCATCGTGGTGGAAAAACCGTTCGGCCATGATCTTGAAAGCGCTCAGGCGTTGAATGCAGTCCTCGCAGAGTCTTTTGATGAGAAGCAGATTTATCGCATCGATCACTATCTCGGTAAGGAAACCGTGCAAAACCTGATGGCTGTGCGGTTTGCCAATGTACTGTTCGAGCCTTTGTGGAATGCGCAGTACATCGATCATGTACAGATCACGGTGTCGGAGACCGTGAGTGTCGCCGGGCGTGGGGCCTATTATGACAAGTCAGGTGCAATGCGAGACATGGTGCAAAACCACCTGATGCAACTTGTCTGTCTGACGGCTATGGAACCGCCCTCCATGTTTGAGCCGGACGCTGTGCGTGATGAGAAGCTCAAAGTGATCCGTGCATTGGAACCCGTCGCGCCACAAGACATCATTCGCGGTCAATACGAAGCCGATGAGAGTGATGCGTCCTACGTTGAGCATTCCGAAAATCCGGAGAGTAAGACGGAGAGCTTCATTGCGATGAAGGTCGATATCGCCAACTGGCGCTGGAAAGGTACGCCCTTTTATCTGCGCACAGGCAAACGGCTGAAATCCCGCATGTCGGAAATTGTGATCCACTTCAAAGAGCCGCCGCACTCGATTTTTGAAGAAGATGCCGGACGCCATGCCAATGTCCTCACGATCCGTCTGCAGCCTGATGAGGGTATCGATCTGCGCGTGACCATCAAGGAGCCGGGGCCAGGCGGCATGCGTTTGGTGGAGGTTCCCTTGGACATGACATTCGCCGATGCGCTGGGACCATCGGCCGAAGACGTGCCGGATGCTTATGAGCGGCTGATCATGGATGTGATCCGTGGCAATCAAACGTTGTTCATGCGCGGTGACGAGGTCGAGGCAGCGTGGGCCTGGACCGACCCGATTATCGAAGGGTGGATCACACGCGGTGACAAACCTTTGGACTACACGCCCGGCTCCTCGGGCCCGGAAGACGCTCTGATGCTCTTGCATCGCGATGGGCGCAGATGGCGGGAGATCCGCTGATGAAGCTCGTCGAATACGCCGACCGTGACATGTTGATGATCAACCTCGCCCAACAACTTGCGGGGGAGTTGAACACCGCGCTCATGTCAAACGATACCGCCAGTTTCGCTGTGCCCGGCGGCACAACACCTGGACCTGCCTTCGACGCATTATGTGCCGCTGATCTGGATTGGTCGCGTGTCCATGTTATGCCCACCGATGAACGTTGGGTGGATGAGAGCTCTGAGCGATCAAACGCGCGGCTCATCAAGCAGAGGTTGCTGACGAACCGTGCAGCGGACGCAACATTCGTTCCGTTCTATGAAAAAGGTGTCACGCCAGACAACGCGATGGACGGGTTGGCCGCGCGGCTGACAAGCGCGTTGCCGCTCTCTGTTCTATTACTTGGGATGGGCGCCGATATGCACACGGCCTCCCTTTTTCCGGGCGCACCGCAGCTTGAACAGGCACTTTCGCAGGATGCACCACCTGCAATGCCTGTCACGCCTGCCGGTCAAGAAACGCGGATCACGTTAACCGGGCCGGTTCTGGCGGGCGCGGTGTCCACCCATGTGTTGATCACTGGCGAAGAAAAGCGCGCGGCCCTCGCGCAGGCGCAATCATTGAGCATGAGCGAAGCGCCTATCAACACCGTATTGGCAAATGCCACAGTGCATTGGGCCGCTTGAATAAGGAACTCTCATGGAACACGCGCTTTGGGACGAGCTGGGACGGATCGCGGACACGCGCCCGAAAATCACCGATCTTTTTGACAAGGACCCTACGCGTGCGTCAGATTTCTCCGTCAAGGCGGGAAATTTATTGTTTGACTACTCCAAGACACAGATCACGGCTGATGCACGGTCTTTCCTGATTTCCATGGCGGAGGCTGCCGATGTTGCGGCCAAGCGCGATGCGATGTTCTCCGGCGCCAAGATCAATGAGACAGAGGGGCGCGCTGTGCTCCACACGCTGTTGCGCAATCAAAGGGGTGGGGCAGATGGCGTACCCGGACAGGATTATGAAGGCGTACAAAACGTCCGCGCCGATATGGAACGTTTTGCCGAGCAAGTTCGTTCAGGCAGCTTCAAAGGGCAGGGCGGCGCAATCACGGATGTGATCAATGTGGGCATCGGTGGCTCTGATCTCGGCCCCAAGATGGGAACGATTGCGCTTGCGCCTTACCATGACGGGCCGCGCGTGCATTACGTGTCCAATGTCGACGGGGCGGATATCGCTGACACGCTGAAACGGCTCGATCCAACAACGACGCTGGTGATTGTCGCGTCCAAGACATTCACGACGATTGAAACCATGACCAATGCCCGCACAGCCTTTGCGTGGATGAAGAACAGCGTCGAGAATCCGGCGGCACAATTTGCCGCTGTTTCGACTGCGGAAGAGAAGACAGCGGCCTTTGGCATCAGCCCGGATCGCGTGTTCGGGTTCGAGGACTGGGTCGGGGGCCGCTATTCGATGTGGGGTCCGATTGGCTTGCCGATGATGATTGCCATTGGCCCAGAGAATTTTTGCGACTTCCTCGCGGGCGGTGATGCGATGGACATGCATTTTCAGGAGGCGCCGCTTCAGCAGAACATGCCTGTGATGCTCGCGCTTGTCGGGATCTGGCACAATCAAGGCTGCGGCCACGCCACACGCGCAGTGCTGCCCTATGACAACCGCCTTGCGCGTTTGCCCGCCTACCTGCAGCAGCTAGAGATGGAAAGTAACGGCAAATCCGTTGCGATGGATGGCAGTGCATTGCCCATGCATTCAGGCCCCGTTGTCTGGGGAGAGCCCGGCACCAACGGCCAGCATGCGTTCTATCAACTGATCCATCAAGGCACCCGCGTCATCCCATGTGAGTTTCTTGTTGCGGCGAAAGGGCATGAAGCTGATCTGCCCCATCACCACGAACTCCTCGTCGCCAATTGCCTCGCGCAATCCGAAGCCCTGATGGTCGGGCGCAGCTTTGAAGAGGCGCAGGCGCTGATGACCGCGAAAGGTCTGGAAGGTGCTGAGCGGGATCGTCAGGCGCGCCACCGTGTCTTTCCCGGCAACCGTCCGTCAACGACGCTGCTTTATCCGCAATTGGCGCCGCGTGAGCTCGGTATGATCATCGCGCTCTACGAGCACCGCGTTTTCGTGGAGGGTGTCATGCTCGGCATCAATTCCTTTGACCAATGGGGTGTGGAACTGGGCAAGGAACTGGCCAATGCTCTGACCCCGATCCTGAAGGGCGAAGAAAGCGATGCGGGCAAGGACGGCTCTACCCGCCAATTGTTGGCTGCGATCAAATCAAGTTAAGCGGCTGCGGCACCGTCACGGGTTTTCAGGGTCTGCCGCACCTTGTCTGAGAGCGGCAGTTTCGCGCCAGTCGCGGGATCAAGTTGCACAATCACGGAACTGCCCGTGGCTTGCATTCCCTGATCTGTCCAGACGCCATATTCCATCACCCAAGACGTGTTGCGGAACGAGGCAGTCCGTCCCGTCACGATATAGTCCTGCGCGACCACCATTTCCTTGATGAACTCGGCTGCAATGGATTTGAGGACGATGCGCGGGCTCTCTGCATCGTAGTTGGACATGCCATATTCGCGGAAGTAAGTGATCCGAAAGGTTTCAAACCAGCGCAGATAGGCCGTGTGGTTGACATGGTTCAACGCGTCGATCTCGCCAAAGCGAACGCGGTCCGCTGTCCCGAAGGACCATGGTTCGGGGATGCCAAAGGCACGCAGATCATCTGTGTGAAGCGGTGTGTGGTAAATCATGCAAAGCGTTTAGGGGAGGGCAAAGGGGAACTCAAGCGTCTCTGCCTTTCAGATTCTCCGGGTCATAGTCTGATTGCTCTCGCCTCTCGAAAACACTGGGATGGATCAAGTGATCCTCCGGGATGAAACGTGCCTCACCTCGTGGAAGGTACCACAGTGAGCCCTTGCCCGTATTGGGTGGTTCCCGCCTGTCACGTGATTTGGGCAACCACTCGGCAAACCGCCACTTGCTTTCCAGCGAGTCGTGGATCGGGGCCATTGGATCGGGTTTCGAGTATTGCAGATCACCGGGCGTACGCGCGTCTTCATCCTCGCCCAGAATGTAGCGCTCCTTTGCGTTTCTGCGAAACTCAAGTGCAAGTCCGGCCTCTGCCAATTCATCCAGCATCCAGCTGAGAGACAGCTTGCCAATCCCTGCGCGATCTTCTGGCGGTGATCCTCCAACATCTGAGTGATACCCGGCAAACCACATCTGCTTCACGTCCTGCTCTTGCGCTGCGCCAGTTTTGAACCGGTTGCCATAATAGTCCGTCTTGATCCAATGCTGCGCCCTGAACATTGCGCGTTTCTCGTCAATCGCGAGCGCATGGCGCACCATTTTGACTGAGACGTTTTTATCCACGTTTTTGTGCGTGCCGTATTCGATAATGGCTTTCTTTGAGATCAGATTTCGGACTGGTTTGCGGATCCTGATGATCGAACTCACCGTGTCAAACAGGCCAAGATATCTGATCGGCACGACGCTGGCATCTATCGCTTTGCCATATTCGCGCAGGTGCTGGTAGCGCAGGTCTGCTTTCATGTCCTCGCTCTTATAGGAGAGCTGCCTATAAGCGCGGAAGACGCGGGGTGCCAAATGCAGCTCATTGGGGCGCATCAGGCCAAAATTGTGCAAAAAGCCCGCCAGCACCCGAACCGTATAGGCGCCGCGCGAGAAGCCGAAGCACAGGATGTCATCGCCTTTCTGATAGTTTTGGCAAAGAAAACGAAAGGCTTTCAGAACGTTGTCTTCCAATCCTAATCCAAATGCCAGCCCGGCCAGACCTCTCACTTTCTGCGTGGCCGCGCCCGCGATCTTTTGCGCATCATTGGTGCCCACGCCGGGGACATAATAGGCAAGCTGGGTGTCGCTGTCTTTCTTCAGGCTTTGATACAGCCGCAATATATTGGTTTGCTCAAATCCGACTTCATTGCCGTTGCCGTCCATACAAATAATAAGCTTGCGCCCCACGAGGTGTCTCCGAGAGTAATGTGTAAACAATGGATGAAACATGCCGGAAGGGATGTGGCATATCAATCAATTTTGAGAGGGATCAGATGGAGCGGGTAACGGGAATTGAACCCGTAACTAAAGCTTGGGAAGCTGCCGTGATACCTTTTCACCATACCCGCTTGCTCGACCAGAGCTACCCAACTGCAGCACGTGGGTCAAGCGACGTTACGCGCGTCTGCGTCGCCTGCGGCCAGATCTTTCCTCTCCACCGCCGCCGGTGTTGAAGGTCTGGGACGGGATCGTCACGACCGAATTCAGAATCGGGAACGGCTCTACTGAATTCGGGATCGCAGAGGCGTTGACGAAGTGTTCCTGAAAGCGTGGCTCAATCGCGGTTTCGATCTTGTGGATCTGATGGACCGTCGCTTCGATTTCTTCGCGCGCGTCGCGGTTCAGAAGCGCGATGCGCGCACCGGTTCCCGCGGCATTCCCCGCAGAGGTCACCCGGTCAAGTGGGCAATCCGGGATCATGCCCAGAACCATCGCGTGTTTTGGAGAGATATGCGCACCAAACGCTCCAGCGAGCACAACGCGGTCGACCTCATCCGTACCAAACTTATCCATCAGCAGACGCGCACCGGAATAAAGCGCGGCTTTCGCCATCTGGATTTCGCGAATGTCACGGTTGGTCACGGTGATTTTCCGCTCTGCATCCTCCCAGACGAGGTAACTATAGGTGCGCCCATCAAGAAAGCAGCGCTGCGTGCCGGTCTGTTCGGGCGCGCCGATCAGGCCAGGGCCATCGACAATGCCCGCGAGCCGCATCTCTGCCACCATCTCGATGATGCCAGAGCCGCAAATGCCTGTAATACCAGTGCCTTGAATGGAGTCTTTAAAGCCCGGATCATCTGACCAGAGGTCCGAGCCAATTACACGGAACCGGGGTTCCTTCGTCACAGGATCAATTTCAACCCGTTCAATGGCCCCCGGAGCAGCTCTCTGTCCGCTTGAGATTTGCGCGCCCTCAAAGGCAGGGCCAGTGGGTGAAGAACAAGCGAAGACTTTATCCGTATTGCCCAGCAGAATTTCTGCATTGGTGCCGACATCTACGACAAGAACAAGGTTTTCTGATTTGTCAGGTGCTTCGGCTAGGGCAACGGCAGCAGCATCCGCCCCAACATGCCCGGCAATACACGGCAGCAGATAGGCTTGAGCTGTTTTTGGCAGGTTCAGGCCAAGCTCATGCGCGGGCAGGGACAGTGCGTCAGAAGTTGTAAGCGCGAAGGGTGCTTGACCCAGCTCAAACGGGTCGACGCCCAAAAACAGGTGATGCATCACCGGGTTGCAGACAAAAACCGCATCAAAAATGAGCGCTTTGTCTATGCCGGCTTCCTCGGAGACCTGCGTGAACAGCTCATCCATGCCGGTGCGCACAGCCTCTGTCATCTCATCGGCGCCACCGGCGTTCATCATCGAATAGCTGACGCGGCTCATCAGATCTTCACCGAAGCGGATCTGCGGGTTCATCAGGCCGGAAGACGCGATCACCTCGCCTGTTTGCAGGTTGCACAGATGCCCAGCAATCGTGGTGGAGCCCAAATCAACAGCCATCCCGTAGACTGGCCCATCATAATAACCCGACCAAATATGGACCAAAGACAAGGCTGCTCCGTCGCGGCCTTGATGCACCGCGCAGGTCACTTTCCATTCCCCTTTGCGCAGGGCAGGTTGCAGCATTTTCAGGATCGACAGATCCACTGACACATGGGCCAATCCCCAGTCTCTCTCAAGGGCTGCATTCAGGCGCTGCAGATCACCGGACGGATCGTGCATGTCAGGTTCCTGCACCTCGACATAGTAGAGCTTGATGGTCGGGTTCAGCGTGATGTCACGTGCTTCAACGCGCTTGCGCACGACCTGTTTGTGGACTTGCGAGCTTTCGGGCACGTCAATGACGACGTCACCCTGTACGGTCGCCTGACAGCCCAGACGGCGACCTTTGGTCAGCCCGCGCTTGTCATCATATCGCTGCTCGACGCTGTTCCATTCGGACAGGGCATCCTGCGTGACGGTGACACCGTGTTTCGGGAAGTCACCGAATGATGGCGTGATCTGGCATTTCGAGCAAATTCCGCGCCCCCCGCAGACAGAATCAAGGTCGACGCCCAATTGGCGTGCCGCCGTCAGGATCGGGGTGCCGACGGCAAAATGCCCGCGTTTGCCCGAAGGGGTAAATATTACCAGAGGGTCACTTGCCATTCTGCACCGTTCTTCTGGCCTATGCCCGACGGCGTCTGCCGCCCGAGCGCCCGGCACGGCCACCCCGCGCAGCGGCTGTCGTACCGTCTGCGTTTTTGGGTTTGTTGAACTTGATCCATTCACCGCCCGAAGGATCGTTATCGGTCAGGAAGTTGGCCGCGCGAATTGCCTCCATTTCCTTGCCGGCTTGCGGCTTGGTGGAGCCAAGACCAGTCAGCTGTGCCAGGAGTTCAGGGTCAATATCTTCGGGAACGACAATGCCGGCAGCAGCGAGAGCGTCACGTTTTTCTTGCAACTTTTTCGGCCCAACAGGAAGCGCGACAGGGTTCATGATCGCAGAGGTCATGCCTGCCGCCATCGCCATCGGGAGGAAGGCGTTGTTGATCCCGTGGCGATTTGGCAACCCGAAGGAGATGTTGGACGCGCCGCATGTCGTGTTCACGCCCAGCTCTTCACGCAAACGACGCACAAGGGCGAATACCTGCAATCCCGCAGTGCCCATGGCACCAATTGGCATCACGAGCGGGTCCACCACAATGTCATTTGCCGGAATGCCAAAATCCGCGGCGCGTTCCACGATCTTCTTGGCGACTGCAAACCGTACATCGGGGTCTTCGCTGATGCCCGTGTCATCGTTTGAAATGGCAACAACCGGCACGTTGTATTTCTTGACCAGCGGCAGCACCATCTCCAGCCGCTCTTCTTCGCCTGTGACGGAATTCAAAAGCGGGCGGCCTTCCGCGACGGCCAAACCATTCTCCAAGGCGCCGGGAACCGAGCTGTCGATGCACAGCGGAATATCGGACACATTTTGTACCCGCGCGACCAACTCCTTCATCAGCATCGGCTCGACAAAGTTATTGTCCGCGTAGCGCGCATCTTCAGCCATCTTGTTGGAGAAAACCGCGCCTGAATTGACATCGAGCACATTCGCGCCCGCTTGGGTCTGCGCAATCGCATCGGCTTCGACCCGTGAAAAATCACCCGCTTCAAGCTCTTCGTTCAGGACCTTGCGTCCAGTCGGGTTGATGCGCTCTCCAATCACGCAGAACGGCTCGTCAAAGCCGATGACGACGGTTTTTGTTTTCGATTCCAGTACCGTGCGGGTCATTTATACTCTTTCTTACGCGTTCGCTGCTGGAACGGTGGAGGAGCCGCCATGTTCGATGGCCCAGTTTGCATTGGTCTTGATGCCGCCCAAAGGAAAGAAGTGGACGCTTTCGATGTTAAACTCCGGATGTGCAGCTTTGTGGGCGGCAAGTTCGGTCAGAATGTCGGTCGGCTCATACGGCAGCAGCAGTTTCGTGACGTCCATCGCGCGCTTCTGCAGCACTTTCAACGAAGGTCCTACGCCGCAAGCAATGGCAAATTTGATCAGCGTCTGTAGCTTGGCGGGGCCAGCGATGCCGATGTGAACAGGAAGATCGATCCCAGCGGATTTGATCCCGTTCGCCCATGCAATGATCGGACCGGCTTCAAAGGCAAACTGCGTCGCGAGCGCCATATGCGCATCGGTCCTTTCAGAGAATTTCTGTTTCCAAGAAAGGGCTTCATCGACATTTTTCATAGAGCCGTCAGGGTCAATATCGCGGTTGCCTTCGGGATGGCCCGCAACGTGAAGGCGTTCGAAACCGGCCTTGTCAAATAGCCCGGTTTCCAAAAGCTGCATAGAGCTTTCGAACGTGCCATGTGGAACGGTCACGCCACCAGCAAGCAGCAGCGCCTGCTTCACATCCGCTTCGCCTTGATAGCGCGCAATCCAATCGGCCAATGTGGCTTCATCTTTGATGATCCGCGCCGGGAAATGCGGCATCACCTTATAGCCGTCTTTTGCGAGCCGGGCGGCTGTCGCGACCATGTCCTCGATGGGTGTGCCTTCGATATGCGCGACATAAACCCGGGTCTCAGCAGGCAGCAGCGCGCGGAAATCATCGACCTTCTCAGCGGTGCGGGGCATCACTTCAATGGAATAGTTCTGCAGGAAGGCCTCCACATCGGGATTGACCGGTGTCGGCTGCGTATTGGGTCGCTTGAAGTTCAACAGGGCCATAATTTTGTCCTTTATCGCAATCCGGCCGTTGTCAGCCATCGTGGCCGTCATTGGCGATCAGAGATTTGATCTTTTCGCTGTCGTATTCGGCATCAAGACGTGCCGCTTCGGCTTTTGCGACCTCATCTGGTGCACCTTCGACACTGTAGGGCGCAGCTTTGCGCCAAGAGGCCATGTAGGCATCATCATCCTTGGCCCCGACCTTCATGGCACAGCGGTCAATCGCTTGTTCGAATCGTTCCGGCAGTGGCGCCTTCGACCCGCGACGCCCTTTCCCAACGATGACTTGGGCAGGGATATCGCGCCAGTATACGATCGTGACGTCCGGCATTGGGCGGTCCTTCAAGGTGAGTCTATGTTACACCGACAATACGCTGCTTCATGTCAGCACAGCGCATAATTTCGACAAAACACAGACCGGTTGCGACGAGGGGTAACTAGCGTGATGCGGCCTTTCGGAAAACCCCACGGCACTTCAATAATTCTCACCAAGTTTATGAAATCTCGCAGGTCGGACCTGCCACAAAGCTTGCGTGATTGAGTTGCGATCCCTAGGCTCACCTCAACCAACTAAGTTTGAGGCCAATCTGTCATGGCGAAACTTCCGCCAAAACATGGCCGTAGCCACGTGCGTCCGGTGCCAGTTACCGGCACTGCCACCGGTGCGGATCCGCGCTTGAACGATCGCCCCGATCCGGCGGACCTCTATGCTGCGCTTGATCTTGGCACGAATTCCTGTCGTATGCTGATCGCGCAGCCCAAAGGCAGCCAGTTTCATGTCGTCGATAGTTTCTCGAAATCCGTACAACTGGGTGCGGGGTTGGAAGCAACAGGGCAGCTCAGCCGCTCTTCCATGGCGCGCACTGTTGGGGCGCTGAAGATCTGTCAGAAGAAATTGCGGCACCATTCGGTCAGGCGCATGCGGCTTGTGGCAACAGAGGCCTGCCGCCGCGCAAGCAATGCGGCGGAGTTCAACAGGCTGGTGACGCGCGAAACCGGCTTGGAGCTTGAAATCATCGAGCCGGAGGAGGAAGCGCGCCTTGCCGTGATCTCCTGCGCGCCACTCGTTTCCGTCAAGACGGAGCAACTGCTGGTCGTTGATATTGGCGGCGGCTCGACAGAGCTGGTCTGGATCGACCTCAGCCGCGTGCCGCGCGTCGACCGCCCTCGGGCGATCATGCGCCTGCATACAGGCTTTGACCCGGAAGATACGAGCTTTCCAGCAGCCAAGGTTGTGGATTGGATTTCGGTGCCTTTGGGCGTCGCCACATTGCGCGACCAGTTCAATGACGTCGATGATGATGCCGCACGCTTCGCGCTTATGTCGTGGTTTTTCGAGGAAAACCTTGCGGAATTCACGCCTTATCAGGACACCGATCAGGTGCGCGAGGGATTTCAGATCGTGGGCACCAGCGGCACGGTGACGACCGTGGCGGCCTCCCATCTTGGCTTGCGCAGGTATGATCGCAACAAGGTCGACGGGCTTCGGATGACCTCTGACCAGATTGACCATGTGATTCAGGGTTATCTGCATCTCGGTCCCAGTGGACGTCGGGATGATCCGCGCATTGGCCGCGACAGGCACGCGCTGATCATGTCGGGCTCTGCTATTTTGCAAGCGCTTCTGCGCATTTGGCCTACGGATCGGCTGACCGTGGCGGATCGCGGACTGCGAGAGGGTTTGCTCTATGCACAAATGTCGTCAGACGGGGTGCTGGAGGAAGGGCCCTACTAGGCTGGCAATTCCACCCTGCCCGGAGTAGGAGCACCACAAGCTTAAGAACAATGATGGAGCATTGCCATGGCGCGCTCACCCACCGGACCCAAAGGGCGCAAAGGCGGCAACACGTCTGGCCGTGGCCAACGTGATCTGCATGTGAAAGTGAAGACCGCACGCGGGCGAAAGCTGTCCTCTACGCTTTGGCTACAGCGGCAATTGAATGACCCTTACGTCAAACGTGCGCAGGCAGAGGGCATGCGCGGGCGTGCGGCGTACAAGATTTCGGAGATTGACGACAAGTTTCGGTTCCTTCTACCCGGCGCGCGCGTCGTTGATCTGGGCTGCGCACCGGGTGGCTGGTGTCAGGTTGCCGTCAAACGCGTCAACGCATTGGGAGACCGACAGGGCAAGAAGGTTGGACGCGTGCTGGGCATTGATCTGCAAGAAGTTGAACCGATTGCAGGCGCAGAAATCCATGTGCAGGATTTCCTTGATGAAGGCGCGGATACGGAACTGATGGGCTGGCTCGGCGGCAAGGCGGATGTTGTGATGAGCGACATGGCGGCAGCGTCTTCCGGGCACAAGCAGACCGATCATTTGCGCATCATCGCACTCTGCGAGGCCGCGGCTTATTTTGCATTTGATGTGCTGGAAGAGGGCGGCACTTTTGTTGCCAAAGTGCTGGCTGGCGGTGCGGAAGGCGAATTGCAGCACGTCTTGAAGCAGCGCTTCAAGAAAGTATCGAACTTCAAACCGGGCGCGAGCCGTCAGGACAGTTCGGAGAAGTTCGTCGTGGCGCAGGGATTTAAGGGTTAGCGCGGATCAATCGGCCAAGCTCTCGGTCCAATGCGTTGAGAAACTGCGATCGGTCCTTGTTCGAAAACGGGGCAGGGCCGCCGGTTTGCTCCAGCCCGGCGCGCAGATCCGCCATGATGGCCCGCGTCGCAATCGCCCCACCAATGTTTGAACTGTTGAAGGGTTTGCCGGCGGGAGACAGCACGGTCGCCCCCGCCTCGATGCAACGCCCAGCCAGCAAGATATCCGCCGTTACGACGAGACTTTGTGAATTGGCCTGTTCTGCAATCCAGTCATCAGCCGCATCAAACCCGTCTGAGACCACCTGCATTGAGATCAACGGATGGTTAGGTGTGCGCAAGTAGCTGTTGGCCACCAGAGTGACCGGCGTTTTCAGGCGATAGGCCGTTTTGAACACCTCTTCCTTCACCGGACAGGCATCAGCATCAACCAAAATGCGGACCGTCATTTCTGCGCTTTCGCGTGGAAGATGAAGCCAAGGAAGTTCAGGAGGATCTGGGCCGCCAGGATCGCGGTGCTGTCAGTGGGGTCGTAATCTGGCGCAACCTCCACCAGATCAATCCCAATGATCTCATGGCGTTGCGCGACTTGCTGGAGCAATTCCAGCACATCGTAATAGAGAAATCCGCCATGCGACGGCGTGCCTGTACCCGGTGCGATGGAGGGACAGAATGCGTCGATATCAATTGTCACATAGACGCGTGCCGTGTCAGGGATGCGTTTGACGAGTGCTTCGGCCCCCAACGCGCGACACTGTCGGACCGACAGGATGTCAGAACCCATCTTGCGCGCGTCTTCATAGCCTTCTTTTGCGGTGGAGCTGACGTTGCGGATCCCCAGTTGGGTAAGGCCGGTGACATAAGGCTTCTCTGCAGCGCGGCGCATGGGGTTGCCATGACCATTACGTACCCCGTGCCGCTCATCAACGAAATCAAGATGCGCATCAATTTGCAGGACGTGGAAGTCGCCTTGATCGTCAAAGGCATTGATGCACGGAATATTGACCGAATGATCGCCGCCAATGGTGACAGGCATGGCTCCGGCTTTCAAAGCCGCACGCACGCCCGCCTCAATCCCCGCATGGGAGCCGGTCGTATCGGTGTGAATGATATCCGCGTCACCCATATCCACGATCCGCACATCGGCCGATAGATAGGTCGCGTCATCCTCATGATCATAGGCGCCCGCATGGCCGAAGCTGAACAAGGTCGACGCCTCGCGCACGGCACGCGGGCCAAACCGCGCGCCGGAACGGTATTGCGTGCCCGCATCAAACGGCGCGCCAAGCACCGCAACATCAGCCTCAATGCTGGACCAGTCTTCGACATAGGGCCGCTTCCCAAAGGTAGCGATGCCGACGAAGGGCAGGTTCAGTCGCCCCGTTTCATATCCGTGCCCGCTCATGTCATTCCTTCCGATAGTGGCTTCAATCCGCTAAAGCACAAAATCCGGCCTTTCGCACCCCCGCAATCCATGACATAGCAAACTGCCAAACGACACCTGCTGCAAGGAGACGCTCATGCAGATTCGCGAGGCCCTCACCTTTGATGACGTTTTGCTGGTGCCCGGTGCGTCCAGCGTCTTGCCGTCAACAGCGGATACGCGGACATTCGTGACGAAATCTGTGGCGATGAACATCCCGCTTTTGTCTTCCGCAATGGATACGGTGACGGAGGCGCGCATGGCGATTGCCATGGCGCAGGCAGGCGGTATCGGTGTCGTGCATCGCAACCTTTCGGTGGAGGAGCAGAGTCAGGAAGTGCGCCGTGTGAAACGGTTCGAAAGTGGCATCGTCTATAATCCTATCACGCTGACATCGAATCAAACTTTGGCCGACGCAAAAGCACTGCAGGACCGCTACAAAGTGTCCGGATTTCCGGTCGTAGGTGAAGATGGGCGCGTGATCGGTATCGTCACCAACCGCGACATGCGCTTCGCTTCCGACGACAAAACACCTGTCAGCACGATGATGTCTTCGGAAAATCTGGCGATGCTGCAAGAGCCTGCTGATCTGTCTGAAGCAAAATCGCTGATGGAGGCGCGCCGGATTGAAAAGCTGCTGGTGGTCGACAAGGACGGAAAACTCACTGGCTTGCTGACCCTGAAGGATATCGAGCAGGCTGTTTTAAACCCGCAAGCCTGCAAAGATCAGCTTGGCCGCCTGCGTGTTGCGGCGGCAACCACGGTGGGCGATGCAGGGTTTGAGCGATCTGAAGCACTGGTTGATGCTGGCGTTGATCTGATTGTGATCGACACGGCGCATGGGCATTCCGAGGGCGTGGCCCACGCAGTTCAACGTGCCAAGAAACTGTCCAATGAAGTGCAGGTCATCGCAGGCAATGTCGCAACGGCCGAGGCGACGCGCGCGTTGATTGGGGCAGGCGCAGACGCCATTAAAGTGGGCATCGGTCCCGGCTCAATCTGTACAACGCGCATGGTGGCAGGCGTCGGTGTTCCGCAACTGACAGCGATCATGGATTGCGCGGAAGGCGCGGCCGAAACCGGTACCCCTGTGATCGCAGATGGCGGTATCAAATTTTCCGGCGATTTCGCGAAAGCCATCGCCGCTGGCGCAAGCTGCGCGATGGTCGGTTCGATGATCGCGGGCACAGACGAGTCTCCCGGAGAAGTCATTCTGTATCAAGGCCGTAGCTTCAAAAGCTACCGCGGTATGGGCTCTCTTGGAGCTATGGCGCGTGGTTCTGCGGATCGTTATTTTCAGAAAGATGCCGCTTCTGACAAGCTGGTGCCCGAAGGGATCGAAGGACAAGTGCCCTACAAAGGATCCGCTGGCGCCGTCGTGCATCAACTTGTTGGCGGATTACGGGCCGCCATGGGCTATACCGGCGCTGCAACCATTTCTGACATGCACAAGCGGGCGAATTTTGTGCGCATCACCGGTGCGGGTCTGAAAGAAAGCCATGTGCATGACGTGCAAATCACCCGCGAGTCGCCCAATTACCGGATCGGTTGATGCAACCCGCCGCCCGGCTTTCGGCTGCGATAGAGGTTCTTGACGCCTATCTGCGCGGCCAACCCGTTGAAAAAGCGTTGACAAACTGGGCACGGCGCTCGCGATTTGCCGGGTCCAAGGATCGTGCCGCGATCCGTGACATTGCTTTTGATTGCGTCCGCAGGAAAATGAGTTTCTTTGCGCGTTCTGGGCAGGAGACCGGGCGGGGACTTGTCCTTGGCTATTGCCTCATGACCTATGGGCGCGACGAGATCGCGCATATGTTTACCGGCGAACAGCACGCTCCGATGCCGCTTTCTGATAGCGAACAAGCCGCGCTGGACGACCCTCAGAAGGCCGTGTCCTGGGCTGCTCAACATGACATGCCAGACTGGTTGCGGCCAGAATTGGAACGCTCGTTGGGGGCAGAGCTGGCAGAGATTTGCGAGCAGTCAAAGTCGCGGGCGCCCATCTTCCTCCGGGTAAACCTCCGAAAAGCCAGCCTGGCCAGCGTGCAGGACGAATTGGCACGCGACAACATTCAATGCCTCACCGTTGATGGTCGTAAGACCGCGCTTCAAGTAATTGAAAATCCACGGCGTCTTGCAAATTCACAAGCCTATCTGGAGGGACGGATCGAGTTGCAGGATGCGCATTCCCAGGCCATTTGTGCGGCGTTGCCGGCTGCGGGAAGGGTATTGGACTACTGCGCCGGTGGTGGCGGCAAGATACTGGCATATGCGGCTCTGAATGACGGTGCTCTCTTCGCGCATGATGCGAATGCTGGGCGTCTGGCAGATTTAAGTCACCGCGCGAAGCGCGGCGGACATAAGGTGAAAATCCTCTCGAACTCAGACTGCAGGGTGCAGGCGCCATTTGATCTGGTCGTTTGCGATGTACCGTGTTCCGGGAGCGGGTCATGGCGGAGGGCGCCGAGCGGTAAGTGGTCGTTAACCTTTGATCAACTCGAGGGGTTGCGATCGACCCAACGAGAAATACTCCAAGAAGCCGCAAGACTTGTGCGGTCCGGCGGAGAGCTGGCATATGTCACATGCTCACTGCTGAAATCTGAAAATACTGATCAAGTTGAGTGGTTTGTGGAGCATAGTTCAAGTTTTGAACTGGCGCAGACGACGCAGTATTACCCTTCTGAATCCGGGGATGGTTTTTTCTTTGCGCGCTTGACCCGACGGAACCCCGCCACCTAACGTAGTGACGACGGCGACCGTTTTTGTGTTAATAGTAGATTAACGCTTTCTCTTTAATCATTCCAAAGTCGAAATTCAGGAGGCCCAAGCGTGGCACAAGCTGCAAATGCGGCGCAGAATATAGCTGGTAACAGGAGTTCTGCGCGTTTTGGCATCTACGCGTTGTGTGGCGCGATCCTTGTCTTCGGGATTGGATTCATTTGGCCAAATTCTGATCATTGGGTCTTTTTCGCTGGCGCAGGCGGATGCTTTGCGCTGATCGCAGCGATTACTTTGCTGCGTGGGCGCAGTGAGGATCACGGGCAGGCTCGTTCCGATCTGAAAGACCTGATTTTTCACGACGAACGCTGTGTATTTGTGACACTTGCATCCGGTGAGATCCTGACGCGCAATGCGAAAGCAAGACAGGTCTTCGGTGAGACCAATGCCGGGACGCTGGAAAAGGCGCTGGATGGAAGTCTTCCCAACGCCAATGCGCTCATATTCCGACTTCAAGCGAAAGCAGCGCAAGACAACGCCGCCCGTGAGGATGTCGTCACCCGTAACGCGCGATACATGATTAGCGTCCACCGGATGACTGCTGATCGGTATATTTGGGCCATTGAAGAGGCAGAGAGTAAAGAACCCGGGTCACGAAATGCTCCAAAGATCAGTTTGCCGATGATGACAACGAGCGCAGCGGGTACGATTCTTTTCATGAATGAAGCCATGCGCGGATTGGTGGGGGAGCGTATCAAATCCGTCGACCGGATGTTTGTGGATGTGCCCACGATCAGCGGCGAACGTCACTCGATCATGACCAAAGACGGGCCAATGGCGGTGCAAGTGATCATCATTCCCGGAACCGGTGCGCGCACGGAATACTTCCTTGCACCCATCGCTGATGATGCGGTCCTGAAACCAGGCAGCAGCCTCGACTTGCTTGAGGATTTCCCCGTTGCTTTGCTGCGGATCAAACCGGACGGCCTCATCGAAGAAGCCAACCGCATTGCGCGGGGGTTGCTTGGGATGGATGACACGCAATGCGGGAACCTATCTGACTATATCGGTGGCCTTGGCCGTCCGATCTCTGATTGGTTAAGCGAAGCTGCTGATGGGCGCGCCTTGCATCAGCCTGAGGTTCTGCGATCCAGAACAGGCGCGGACGAAACCTATCTACAGGTCACACTTGGACGCGTGATTGAAGAGGGTGCCGTATCATTGGTCGCAATGGTGACCGATGCGACAGAATTAAAGACCCTCGAAGCGCAATTCGTCCAAAGCCAGAAAATGCAAGCCATCGGGCAGCTGGCTGGCGGGGTTGCCCATGATTTCAACAACCTCTTGACCGCTATATCAGGACACTGTGATTTGCTGATGTTGCGCCATGACCCGGGCGACATGGATTATGGCGATCTTGAACAGATCAATCAAAACGCTAATCGGGCCGCATCGCTTGTCGGTCAATTGCTGGCGTTTTCCCGGAAGCAAAACCTCCAGCTTGAAGTGCTGGATATGCGCGACACGCTGTCTGACCTGACCCATCTGCTGAATCGCTTGGTCGGCGCGCAAATCACATTGAACCTGTCGCATGATCCACAGTTGCTCTCTGTCCGAGCGGATCGGCGACAATTGGAGCAGGTGATCATGAATCTCGTCGTGAATGCGCGCGATGCGATGGAGGGCGGCGGTGGTGAGATCACGATTGAAACGCGCAATGCCAAACTTCAAAACGATCTCAAACGAGACCGCGCCGTCGTCCCACGCGGCGATTACGTAGTGGTCAAAGTGCGTGACAACGGCAATGGCATTGCCAAGGAGGAGCTCCCTAAGATCTTTGAGCCGTTCTACACGACAAAGCGTACGGGCGAAGGGACCGGGCTCGGGCTGTCCACGGCATATGGCATCATCAAACAATCTGGCGGTTTTATTTTTGTTGACAGCACGCAAGGTAAGGGGACTGAATTTACAATCTTCTTCCCGACATTTGACCGCCCCGCTGTCAACGAAGAAGCGGCGCGTCAGTCGCCTGCGACCGTTGAAACCGGGCCTGTCGATGGTGTTGTCCTTTTGGTCGAAGACGAAGCGCCGGTGCGCGCCTTCGCCAGCCGTGCTCTCAAGCTGCGCGGATTCAAGGTCCTCGAGGCGGAGTCAGGTGAAGAAGCGCTTGAGATGCTGAGCGATACCGATCTTTTCGTCGACATCGTGGTCACCGATGTCGTTATGCCCGGACTTGACGGGCCGACCTGGGTCAAACAGGCGCGCGAAGATCGGCCAGAAATGAAAGTGGTCTTTGTTTCAGGCTATGCAGAAGAGAATTTCAATCAGGATAAATCCGCGATACCGAATTCGATCTTCCTGCCGAAGCCATTCTCCCTCAATGAGTTGACCGCAACGGTGCGCGGTCAGCTTTCCGATGTGGCGGCGGCATAGTTGCGCGCAGTTGGCTTTCGGCTATCCCAGTGACAGTGGGCCATCGATGAGCGCGTTATGGATTTGAAAATCCAGTTTCAGCCGTTCCTCCAACGCCTTACGCAGCGAAGGGGACAGGCTTAGGTCGGAGCGCGGTGATTTATTGACGGTCTTCAGGGCAATGTCCTCTCCCAACCGTCGCTGCATGAACTCCACAAAAGGGTCGAGGTCTTCATATTGAAACAGGTGATTGATCAGGAGGTCACCATTTTCATCTGTCACGAAGCGACCTTGTGATCCGACTTCTGCAAAAGGGGGCTGTTTGTCAGCCAGATATCCCGTGATGAAACTGTCAAATGTCAGCCCCTGCGTGCTGTTGGGATGTCCTGACAAGGCCGGGCGCTGCCGGTATCGAAACCAGCTTCCCAGCCAGTCTATGGGTTCACGCATCACCGCAACTGTTTGAACAGGCTTGAGATTTCCGCGTTCGAATAACGCACGAAAGCGGCGTTCATATCCGCGCGCATGCGTGTGTTTGATACCTGGGGGGTCACGGACAACTGCGGATGCGCGGCGATGCAAAGCACGTTCAATTGCGCTTGTTCCGGTCTTTGGCACAGCCAGATAGGCAAGCCGCTCTTTAAAGAAAATCATCATAGGGGTCGCGTTCAATCACACTTCTTCTAAGCCGGTATCCGGCATTTTATCTATCTGCCCTCAATACTTCTTTAACCGATATTCCGAAAACTGTTGAGTAGAAATTTCTTGTAATGTTCCGGTTTTGATCTCATAAGGTGAGAACAAGATGCGAACAAACGCAGCGATTGCCCCTCCGAGATGGGCGTGAAATAAGGGTTGGAAAGATGGCAACAGCAGAACTTTTGAGCATGAATAAGAACGACGCGAATAAACAAAAAGCGCTTGATTCCGCGCTCGCACAGATTGAGCGCCAATTCGGCAAAGGCTCAATCATGAAGCTCGGTGATGAGAACGCGATTCAAGAGATTGAAGCGACATCGACCGGATCTTTGGGTCTTGATATTGCGCTTGGCATTGGCGGCCTTCCGAAGGGTCGGATCGTTGAGATTTATGGACCTGAAAGTTCCGGCAAGACCACGTTGACACTGCACTGCGTGGCTGAGGAGCAGAAAAAGGGCGGCGTTTGCGCTTTTGTCGATGCTGAGCACGCGCTTGACCCGCAATATGCCAAGAAGCTTGGTGTTGATCTGGATGAATTGCTGATTTCTCAACCTGATACGGGCGAGCAAGCGCTTGAAATTACGGATACTTTGGTTCGTTCCGGCGCGGTCAATATGGTCATTGTCGACTCAGTCGCAGCATTGACACCGAAATCAGAGCTTGAAGGCGATATGGGCGATTCCAGCGTCGGCGTTCATGCCCGCCTGATGAGCCAGGCGATGCGTAAACTGACCGGATCGATTGCGCGATCCAACTGCATGGTGATTTTTATCAACCAGATCCGGATGAAGATCGGTGTCATGTTCGGCTCACCTGAGACGACGACTGGTGGCAACGCGCTCAAGTTCTATTCTTCTGTGCGTCTGGATATCCGCCGCATCGGCGCGATCAAGGACCGCGATGAGGTCGTGGGCAACGCGACGCGGGTCAAAGTGGTCAAGAACAAGGTGGCCCCACCGTTCAAGCAAGTTGAGTTCGATATCATGTACGGGGAAGGCATCTCCAAAATGGGCGAATTGCTTGATCTTGGCGTCAAAGCCGGCGTCGTTGATAAATCTGGTGCCTGGTTCAGCTACGGCGATGAACGGATTGGGCAAGGGCGTGAAAATGCCAAGACCTTCCTGAAAGAGAACAGCCGCTTCGCGCTGGAAATCGAAGATAAGATCAGAGCCGCGCATGGGCTTGATTTCGACATGCCGGAGAATGACCCCGATGTTGATCTGCTCGAAGACGACGGTGACGCGCCAGCGACGTGATCTAAAGTCAGTCTGTATACATAGAGGGCGGCCGATTAGGTCGCCCTTTTTGCGTTCGGCCGCCTCGGCCTGTGGACAGTGACATAAGGCAGGGCTAAACCGAACTCTGACACTCACACTCGCCAACGGACGCATCCCATGACCAGCCTGAACGACATCCGGTCGACATTCCTGAGCTACTTCGAGCAAAACGGACATTCCGTTCAACCCTCAAGCCCGCTGGTGCCGCGCAATGATCCGACGCTGATGTTTGCGAATTCCGGTATGGTGCAATTCAAGAACCTGTTCACCGGGCTGGAGACGCGGGATTACAAAAGGGCGACGACTGCCCAGAAATGCGTGCGGGCAGGTGGCAAGCACAATGACCTCGATAATGTGGGATACACCGCGCGCCACCACACATTTTTCGAGATGCTCGGCAATTTCAGCTTTGGCGATTACTTCAAAGATGAAGCGATCCCGTTCGCTTGGAACCTGATCACTGAAGAGTTTGGCATCGACAAAGATCGCCTCAGCGTCACCGTGTATCACACCGATGATGAGGCGTTCGAGATCTGGAAGTCACTGGGTGTGCCCGAGGAACGGATCATTCGCATCGCGACGTCGGACAATTTCTGGCAGATGGGGCCGACCGGCCCATGCGGGCCTTGCACGGAAATCTTCTACGATCACGGCGATCACATCTGGGGCGGCCCTCCGGGCTCCGCTGAAGAAGACGGCGACAGATTCATCGAGATCTGGAACATCGTCTTCATGCAGAATGAGCAATTCGAAGACGGCTCAATGCGCGCTTTGGACATGCAGAGCATCGATACCGGTATGGGGCTCGAACGGATCGCAGCATTGATGCAGGGCAGTCATGACAATTACGACACCGACCTGTTCAAAGCCCTGATCGAGGCGTCCGCCCATGCCACTGGGGTAGATCCTTATGGGGATCAAAATGTGCATCACCGCGTCATCGCGGACCATTTGCGCTCTACGTCTTTTTTGATCGCGGATGGTGTGCTGCCGTCCAAGGACGGGCGCGGGTATGTGTTACGTAGGATTATGCGACGCGCAATGCGTCATGCTCACCTGCTGGGGGCGAAAGACCCTGTGATGCATCGATTGGTGCCGGAACTGGTCACTCAGATGGGCGCGGCCTATCCGGAACTGCGTCAGGCGCAGCCAATGATAGAGGAGACATTGCGTGCGGAGGAGACGCGTTTCCGCGAAACACTTGATCGCGGGTTGAAACTGCTGGATGACGAATTGGACGGGTTGCCCGAGGGCGCAGAGTTGCCCGGGACCGCCGCGTTCAAGCTATACGACACGTTCGGCTTCCCCCTTGATCTGACGCAAGATGCGCTGCGCGAGAAGGGCCGTGAAGTGGACGTGGCAGGGTTTGACGCCGCAATGGACGCACAGAAGGCGAAAGCACGCGCCTCATGGTCGGGGTCCGGGGAGGCTGCGGATGCGACGGTTTGGTTCGACATTGCGGATGCTGATGGCGTAACGGATTTTCTGGGCTATGACACGGAAACCGCTGAAGGCCAGATCATCGCTGTGGTCAAAGATGGCGCAGTGGTTGAGGCGGCAACAGCTGGCGAGAGCGTTCAAATCGTAACGAACCAAACGCCTTTCTACGCAGAAAGTGGTGGTCAGGTTGGCGACAGCGGAGTTTTGCGCGTGGGCGATGCCCGTGCCCAGGTGACGGATACGAAGAAAGTGGCAGACGTTTTCATCCATTTTGCGGATGTAGAGAGCGGCACTTTTTCAAAAGGCGACGGGGTGGAAATGGTCGTCGATCATGCGCGCCGCAGCACAATCCGCGCGAACCATTCGGCCACGCACCTTTTGCATGAAGCATTGCGCGGCGCATTGGGAGAGCATGTCGCACAGCGCGGGTCATTGAATGCGCCGAACAGGTTGCGGTTCGATTTCAGCCATAACAAGGCGATGAGCCTCACAGAGCTTGCGCAAGTAGAGGCGGAGGTGAACCAGTATATCCGGCAGAATACAGCGGTCGAGACACGGATCATGACGCCAGATGACGCGCGCGCCATTGGGGCGCAGGCATTGTTCGGGGAGAAATATGGCGATGAAGTGCGCGTTGTCTCCATGGGGCAAGCAGAGACGGGAAAGGGTGCCGATGGGATGACCTATTCTCTGGAACTGTGCGGCGGAACACATGTCAAGCAAACCGGCGATATCGGGGCCTTCGTTATGCTTGATGACAGCGCTTCATCTTCAGGTGTGCGCAGGATCGAGGCACTGACCGGGCAGGCTGCAATGGAGTATCTGCGTGCGCAGGACCAGCGTTTGGCCAGTGTTGCATTGGCACTGAAAGCACGGCCTGAAGATGTCCCCGCACGCGTAAAAGCGCTGCAAGATGAACGCAAAGCACTGCAAAACGAAGTGGCGCAATTGCGTCGCGAAGTCGCTATGGGTGGCGGGGCGGCTGAGGTGGCTGATAAGACCGTGGGCGGAGTGGCCTTCTTCGCGCAGGCTTTGCAGGGTGTCAGTGGCAAGGACTTGCCCGCGCTGATTGACGAGCATAAAGCACGAATGGGGTCTGGTGCGGTGTTGCTGATCGCAGATACCGGCGGCAAAGCGGCTGTCGCGGCAGGAGTGACAGCTGACCTGACAGAGAAGGTGTCTGCCGTCGATCTGGTCAAAGCCGCCGTTATTGAGTTGGGCGGCAAAGGTGGCGGGGGTCGCCCCGATATGGCGCAGGGCGGCGGGGCAGATGCCACAAATGCCGATGCGGCCATTGCTGCGGCAGAAAAGGTTTTGGGAGGATAGCACATGCCAACAGCTTTATGGATCGCACATGTAAAGGTGACGGACGCGGAGAGTTATGCGAAATACGCAGAGCTGGCCACAGGTGCGATTGCCGAACATGGCGGCGTATTTCTGGCGCGCAACGGCGCGTATGAACAGCTTGAGGGCAATGACCGAAAACGCAATGTTGTGGCGCGGTTTCCATCCCTGCAAGCAGCGCATGATTGCTATAATTCAGTAGCTTACCAGGCGGCATTAAATCACGCCCGCGGCGCGTCTGAGCGCGACCTGGTGATTGTCGAAGAGCTCGGCTGACCGTACCGGGTTGATATGCGTGGGGACGCCTCCGGCGGGCATATTTTTGCCAAGATGAAGCAATGACGCGAAATTCTGACGCGATTGCGGCGTTTCAACGGGTGAAGAAGCACGGCCGCACTGTGATCAAAAAATAGCGCGTCAGATCGGGTCCTTCGCCCAGGCTTGTGCCTCTGCCGTGATCTGTTGCAGCCAGAGAATGTCTACGCCAGCGGTGACCCTGTAGCCGCGCGCATAAAGCGCTTTGGCTTGGGTTTGGGTCAGACCGATCCCTCCCAGTGGAATTTGCGCTTTCTGCGCGGCCGCTTCGATTTTGCTGACAGCCGCGATGAAATCAGGGTGATCGAATTGCCCCGAGATACCCAGATCCGTGGAGAGGTCAAACGGAGCCGGAACAAGCAAGTCTATGCCGTCCACTTCACAGATCGCGTCGATGTTTTGGACGGCATCGGCTGTTTCGACCAGCAAGACGCAACAGAGCTGTGGCTCGATCTGGGTGCGGTAATCCAGCAATCCGGTCTGCCAACGAGCTTGCGCAATAAATGGTCCAAAGCCGCGCGTGCCATGCGGCGGATAGCGCAGATTTGCGACGGCTGAGGCCGCATCCTTTGCCGTGCGGATCAGCGGAAAGACAATGCCTTCCGCGCCAAGATCCAGCGCGCGTTTTGTCAAAGCGGGTGTATTCTCCGCAATGCGCACGAATGGCGCGCAGTCGGTGCCGGCAGTGGCAGCGATCATCGCATGAGCGGATTCATAATCCACGGCGCCATGTTCCAGATCCACAAACACGGCATCTGCGCCCGCAGCCGCTATCGCTTGCGTAATCGCGGCGGAAGGGATCGTGCACATATGCATGGTTAAATGTTCCGTACGCTTTAGCTTGGATTTGAAGCTCGACATGAAGGTCCCCCTGTTTTCCATGAGCTTGGCAGCAATGTCGCGGTGAGGAAAGCTTTTGTCGGCCTGCAGGCAGGATTTGGTGCCACTTTGTTACAAGCTTTGTGACAAGTGTTGTGCGAGGAACCTGACCATGAAAACCCATGCGCAAGCCGTTGTGATCGGAGGCGGTGTCATTGGATGTTCGATCCTGTATCACCTGACAAAACTGGGTTGGGCAGATGTCGTGTTGCTGGAGCGAGATGAGCTCACCTCTGGCTCCACTTGGCATGCGGCGGCCAATATTCACGGGCTGCATGACAATAACAACATCACGCGCATTCAGAACTACACGATGGATTTGTACAAGGAGTTGGAAGCGGAGACGGGGCAGAGTTGCGGCGTCTTCCAGCCGGGATCGCTTTATCTGGCCCAAACGGAGGCGCGCGAACATCAATTGCGCTTGCAAGCAGCCAAAGCAAAATATTACGGGCTGAATTTTTATGAAGTAGACCGAAGCGAGGCAGAGCGACTGCATCCGCTGGTCGATTACGACGGCATTCGCTGCATCATGTATGAACCGTCTGGTGGCAATGTCGATCCGTCCGGCGTGACCAACGCTTATGCCACCGGCGCACGGCAAAATGGGGCGGAGATTTACCGCTTCACGCCGGTCACAGCGACAGATCAACAAGCGGATGGAACGTGGGTCGTGAAAACACCTCAGGGGGATATCGTCACACCGATTGTAGTGAATGCAGCAGGCCTCTGGGGGCGCGAGGTCGCCGCATTGGCGGGCATTGAGCTGCCTTTGCAGCCGACTGAGCACCAGTATTTTGTGACCGAGACCATCGCGCAGATTGCGCAGATGGACGCGCGCTTGCCTTCCATCGCGGATCGCGACGGCGAATACTACTTGCGCCAGGAAGGGCAGGGGCTTCTGGTCGGTGCCTATGAAAAAGACTTGCGGTTTTGGGCGGAAGACGGCACGCCGCAGGGTTTCGGCCATGAGCTGTTTGCGGATGATCTGGAACGGATCGAGCCCAACATGATGCGCGCCATAGACCGCGTGCCCGCGCTGGGCATGGCAGGCATTAAGCGCGTGATCAACGGGCCAATGATCTGGTCACCGGACAGCAACGCCCTGTTTGGCCCAGTGCCGGAACTGAAGGGCTATTTCTGCTGCAACGGGATCATACCCGGTTTCTCGCAATCGGGTGGCTTGGGGGCTCTGACCGCTGAGTGGATCGTGACCGGAGAGCCGCATCTGGATTTGTTTCCTTGGGACCTTGCGCGCTTCGGCGCATGGGCGGACAAAAAATTCACCAAGGCACGGGTGGGCGATCAATATGCCAACCGTTTTTCGATCCATTTCCCCCATGAAGAACGCAGCGCAGGCCGTCCAGCCCGGACCCGGCCTGCCTATGAGAGGCAAAAAGCGATGGGTGCGGTGTTCGGTCTGAATTACGGCTGGGAACACCCGCTCTGGTTCGCCGATGCGCCCGGTGTCCAAGATACGAATGGCTTCACGCGGCAGAACTGGTTCGAACCCGTCGGCGCAGAATGCCGGATGTTGCGAAAAAAGGCCGGGATCATCGATATCTCGAACTTCGCAAAATACAGCGTGACTGGCGAGGGGGCGGAGGTATGGCTGGACAGGCTCTTCGCAAATCGCATGCCCGGTAAGATCGGGCGCTCCTGTTTGACACCGCTCATTGGTGCGCGCGGCGGAATTGCAAGTGATTTCACTGTGACCAAGCTGGAGAATGAGGTGTTTTTGATCATCGGCTCCGGCATGGCGGAGCGGTATCATTTGCGGTTCTTCAATGCCGTGCCGCGCCCTGACAGCGTGTCATTCGAAAGCATGACGGAGGCTATGTGTGGGTTCAATATCGCCGGTCCCGAAAGCCGCGCTTTGCTGGAACGTTTGACCAACGCATCGCTTGCTACGCAGGACTTTCCCTTTATGCGCAGTCAGCAGATCACACTGGCAGGGATGGACGTGGTTGCATTACGCGTCTCTTTCACCGGCGATCTCGGCTGGGAGCTGCACTGCAAGCAAGAAGATCAGGCGCGGCTCTACGCGGCGTTGATTGAAGCGGGCAACGCCTTTGGCGCCGGACCTGTCGGCTCCCGCGCGCTGATGTCCCTGAGGGTCGAGAAAGGCTATGGCTCATGGGGCCGCGAATACTCGCCTGAATACTGGCCACAAGAGGTGGGGCTCGACCGGTTGATCAAGACCGACAAAGAGTTTCTGAACAAAACCGCCTACATGGCTCTGCGCGATAAAGCGCCGCGCGAACGGCTCAGTATGTTAGAAGTGCTGGAGGTGACCCATGCCGATGCGGCGGGGGGAGAACCGATTTTTCTGCCTGACGGCACGCCCGTTGGGCGCGTCAGCTCCGGGGCCTTCGGCTATAGCGTCAACAAGTCCCTTGCGCTGGGGTTTTTGAAAGACATTGCGCCGGGCACAGAGGTTGACGTGATGATCCTAGGCAAACCGCATCGCGGCGTCGTGTTGAAAGAGCCGCCCTTCGATCCGGGTGGACACAAGCTCAGAGCCTGACTGGTTTCATCTTGGCAAAAATATGCACTGGTGCCCCGCATGCCAGCTTGCGCAACGGCTGATATTACTTCTCCGGGATCAACCCACGCGGGCTAAACCGCAGTACAAGAAGCAGAACCAATCCCATCGTCAGCAGACGCATATGCGCCGCCGAATCCAGCAGATGGTCTTTCAACCAATAGCCATCCTCCATGCCTGCCGTGATCAGGTTCATCAGCTCAAGCCCCATCGGCTCCACCTGCACCCAGAGAAACCAGATCAGGAACCCGCCAAGAACGGCGCCAAAATTGTTCCCCGAACCGCCAACGATCACCATCACCCAGATCAGGAAGGTGAACCGCAAGGGTTGGTAGGTGCCCGGCGTCAACTGCCCGTCCAGCGTCGTCATCATCGCGCCCGCAATGCCACACACGGCGGAGCCGAGGATAAAGACCTGCAAATGGCGCGCTGTGACGTCTTTGCCCATCGCCTCGGCCGCGACCTCATTGTCACGGATCGCCCGCAGCATGCGTCCCCAAGGCGAATTCCACGCGGTCTGTGCAAGCCACAAAAGGAGCAGCAAGACGACAGTGAACAGCAGCGCATAGATGCCCTTGACATACAGGGTCGAGGCCATGGTCGGATCCAGTCCCAAACTCGTTGCGCGCTCTACAAAGGAGGGCGTGTTTTGCAACTCGATCTCTTTTGGTACAACGACTGGGCGTTCCAGCCCGACCACGTTTTTCACGCCGCGGGCCATCCAGTCTTCGTTCTTGATGATGATGATAATGATCTCGGCAATACCCAGCGTCGCAATCGCCAGATAGTCAGACCGCAAGCCCAAAGCGGTCTTGCCGATCACCCAAGCCGCGCCTGCCGCCAGCAATCCGCCCACCGGCCAAGAGATCAGCGTCGGCAGATTGAGACCACCCAGATAGCCCGTGGCAGCCGGATCCACAGCTTCCACTGCGGCAACACCCGTGTCAAACACGGTGCGGAAGATCACAAAACCAATCAAGAGCGTCGCCGCAACCGCCAAGCCACGCGCGCGCCCCGCAGTCATCCTGCTCCAGACGAGGATCGCGGCGACAATAGTGGCAGCGCCCAGCACGAGGCCCAGGATGACGCGGAAACCGCCGGCAGCCCAAGCCTCTGCCGTTGGGGGCGTAGAGGTCAAAACCACTGCCAAACCACCCAAAGCGACAAAACCCATGACGCCGACATTGAACAGGCCCGCATAGCCCCATTGGATGTTCACACCCAACGCCAGAATGGCAGAGACGAGCCCCATATTCACGATGGTCAGAGCAAGGTTCCACGATTGCAGCATACCCGTCCCGATGATCAGAACGGCCACAAGAGCGAAGAGGGAAGCGTCGCGCACACTCATACCGATTGTCCCTTGAACAGCCCTGTCGGTTTGAACAGGAGCACGATGATCAGAATGACGAAGGACACGGCCAGTTTGTAATCCGTGCTCATCAGTTGCGCCAAGCCGTCCGGCGCGAGGCTTTCGGGCAGAACGTAATTAGCCACTTTTTTCCACGCATAGGTCACGGTTACTTCCGAGAAGGCGATCAGGAAACCTCCTGCGATCGCACCCAGAGGGTTGCCAAGCCCGCCGACAATCGCAGAAGCGAAGATAGGCAGAAGCAGCTGGAAATAGGTGAACGGCTTAAAGGATTTGTCGAGCCCATAAAGCGTGCCCGCAATCGTGGCCAATGCCGCTACGATCAGCCACGTATACATCACAACGCGCTCTGGATTGATACCGGACAACAGCGCCAAATCCTCATTGTCGGAAAAAGCACGCATGGATTTTCCAGTCCGGGTCCGGTTGAGGAACCAGAACAGCAGAGCCACGACAATGACAGCTGTGACGACGGTGATACCTTGTGTCGTCTTGATCGCCAGCCCTTCCTTCAGGCCGGTCATGGCCTTGAAATCCCGCGCAGAAATGATGAACCGCTCGCCATCGGCGAAGCGCTGATCGCCGGGCCCTATAATGAAACGGGTCAATCCGTTCATGATGAACATCACACCGAGGGAGACCATGACCAACACCACCGGTTTGACCCGAGTGCGGCGATAGAACTGATAGACGACCTTATCCGTGCCCAGCAAGAAAAGCGCCGTTAATGCAATGCCAAAGGGCAGGGCGAGCAGAGCGGTCGGCAGCGGTCCGGCGTTTATCCCTGCGGATTGAAACCCCCATGTGATCAGGATCACGAACATGGTCCCAAAGGCCATCGTGTCGCCATGCGCAAAGTTGGAGAACCGCAGGATCCCATAGACCAGCGTCACGCCCAGTGCGCCAAGGGCCAGCTGCGCACCATAGGCAAAACCCGGCACGAAGACGAAGTTGGCAAAAGCCACAATTGCGTTGAGAAGGTCCATTACGCGCAGGTTCCCAGATAATTGACCATGAGCGGCCCGTCGAAGATATGGGTGGAGTAGCGGGCCTCTCCTTCAACTTGCCGCGTGAGCACGTGAAAAGCAGATGCCGTGTAGCCCACGAACACATTCACCGTGTCAGACCCACCGGAGGTCACGGGGATCGTCTCCGCATCCGTAACCAAAGCGCCATCTGTGATCTCCATCGCGAAACTTGTCTCCGCGCAGGCTTCGCCCTCGAAACACTCGCTCGTGAATGTGCAGATTTCAGCGCGCGCAATGCCCGGCGAAAGCATGGCGGCGCAAAGGATGGCGGTCTTCAGTATTGTCATCATTCAGCCTCCGAGGAAAGATTTGCGAACTTCAGGATCGGCCAGAAGGGCGGCGCCGGTATCGGTGAACCGGTTGCGGCCTTGGACAAGCACATACCCTTTATCGGCAATCGCAAGCGCTTGGCGGGCGTTTTGTTCAACCATCAAGATAGAGATCCCCGTGCGCGCGACCTCGATGATGCGGTCAAACAGCTCGTCCATCACGATGGGCGACACGCCTGCCGTGGGTTCATCGAGCATCAGCACCTTTGGCTGCGTCATCAACGCGCGTCCCACGGCCACCTGCTGGCGTTGCCCGCCGGACAGCTCACCTGCCGCTTGGCTGCGTTTGTCGCGCAGGATGGGAAATAGCTCATAGACCTGATCAATGGTCTTTTGGATGTCATCACGGCGCAGAAACGCACCCATCTCAAGGTTCTCTTCCACTGTCATGGAGGTGAAGATGTTGGAGGTCTGAGGCACGAAGGCCATGCCTTCGGCGACGCGCGCTTGCGGGGTCAGGCGGGTGATGTCCTTGCCATTCAAACGCACAGCGCCTTGGCGCACATTGAGCATGCCGAAAACAGCCTTCATCGCCGTCGATTTACCTGCGCCATTGGGGCCAACGATGACCGCGATCTCGCCCTCGTTTACGGCAATCGTACACTCATGCAGGATGTCTGGGCCTTTGCCATATCCGCCGGACATCGTGTCACCAATCAGGAAGGGCTCACTCATGCGGTTGCCGCCTTGTTCTTTAATCCCGTGCCCAGATAGGCCTCGATCACCTGTTCATTGGCCTTGATCTCATCCAGCGTGCCTTCGGCCAGCACTTTGCCTTCTGCCATGCAGATCACGGGGTCGCAGAGCCTGCCGATAAAATCCATGTCATGTTCGATCACGCAAAACGTATAGCCGCGTTCCTTGTTCAGACGGATGATCGCGTCGCCGATAGTGTTCAGCAGCGTGCGGTTCACGCCTGCGCCAACCTCATCCAGAAATACAATCTTGGCATCGACCATCATCGTGCGGCCTAGCTCCAGCAGTTTCTTTTGTCCGCCAGAGATATTGCCGGCGCGCTCATCGCTGATGTGGTCAATTGTGAGGAATTCCAGCACTTCATCGGCCTTGGCTGCAAGGGCGCGTTCTTCATCTGCGATGCGCTTGCGTCCAAACCATGTGTTCCACAGCTTTTCGCCAGATTGGTCGCCCGGCACCATCATCAGATTTTCACGCAGGGTCATGGAGTGAAATTCATGCGCAATCTGAAACGTGCGCAATAGACCCTTACCGAAAAGCTCATGCGGTGGAAGCCCGGTGATATCGTCACCGTCCATCCTCACACGGCCGCTGGTGGGTTTAAGGACACCCGCTATCACGTTGAAGAGTGTTGTTTTTCCGGCGCCATTCGGGCCGATCAATCCGGTTATCGATCCCGTTTCAATTTTGAGGGTTGCCCCATCTACGGCATGAAACCCGCCGAAATGCTTATGCAGATCGTGTACTTCGATCATTGTGCACTGCCCCCCTTGCAAAACAGCCCGGAGATCAAACTCCGGGCTGTCCCAATACGTGCGTTCAGGTGATCTTAGCGATACTTAGCGGTCATTTCCTTGCCGCCTTCGTATTTCACTTCACGGTAGTTACCCGCAGATTCGCCAGGCCCGATCAGCTCAACAGCGGACGCACCGACATAGTCGACATCTTCGCCCGCTTTGATCAGTTCAAGCGCTTTGCCAAGCTCACCCGGGAAGATCTCAGTGCCCGGTGCGTTGGCCACATCCATGATTTTGGATTTGTAGTCGCCTGGCTCCATGGAACCCGCGGCTTGCATGGCCAGCATGATCAGCGCAGCCGCGTCATAGCTTTCCGGCGAGAAGGGCGATGTGGCATCAAATGCGCCATCGACCAGTGCAGTGTATTTCGCTGCACCCGGGCTATCCGTGCCAGGGTGTTGGCCGGAAGAGCCGTCAATCTCAGCCCCGAAATTCTCAACCAGCTTGGCGGAGATCATGCCATCAGGGAAATGGAACGTGTCAAATGCGCCAGTGTCCAAAGCGGCTCGCACGATGCCGGAACCACCTTGATCGACATAACCTGCGACAACCAGACGGTCGCCACCGGCCGCAGCCAACGCGCCGACCTCAGCGGAGTAGTCGGCCTTGCCGTCTTCATGCGCGGCAGAGATGGTAACTTCACCTCCAGCGGCTTCAAACGCTGCTTGGAATGCGTCAGCCAAGCCTTTGCCATAGTCGTTATTGGTGTAGGTCAGCGCGACAGATTTAATGTCTTGGTCCATCAGCACTTCGGTCATCACAACGCCTTGGCGCGCATCAGATGGCGCCGTGCGGAAGAACAGACCGTCATCCTCGGCTGTCGACAAGCCAGGGGATGTTGCAGAAGGGGAGACCATGACGACGCCGTTTGCCAAGGCCACGTTTGCCAGGATCGCGCCGGTTACGCCGGAACAATCCGCGCCCATGATGCCTTTGACGCCGTCGGATGTGATCAAACGTTCAGCAGCTGCAGTCGCAGCAGAGGCGTCAACGCAAGTCGAATCCGCGCGCACGGGCGTGACTTTTGCACCGTCAAGCAGCATGCCGGATTCCGTGACTTCAGCCATGGCAACTTCGGCACCGTCAGCCATCATCGGCGTAATGGATTCAATTGGACCAGTGAAGCCCAGAATGATCCCGATTTTCACTTCCTTTGCATGACCATCGGCAAGCGCCGCACCGGTCATCATTGCCATTGCGCTTGTCGCAAGAAGCAGCTTTTTCATTTGTCTATTCTCCCGTTAGACGTGGTTCTTAATTATTGGTGCGGCGAGACTAGGGCTTAGGCGCGCTGTTGAAAAGACCAACTTTGCGGCAAGTGGCAGGGAAATTCACTGTTCACAAGCTGGTGACGGTCCTTTTTCCGATTGGCAGGGCGCTATATCCAAGGACAGCAGAAATTTTGAGGTTCCCCATGAAGTTAAGAAACGCCGCCCTGATTGTGAGCCTGATGATGCCCTTTGCAGGGATTGCAATGGAAAGCTCGCAAGGCACACTGACAGTCACCAAAATCGCAGACGGTTTGAAACAGCCCTGGGCGATTGGACATTTGCCTGACGGCGGTATTCTGATCACCGAACGTGCAGGCAAGATCGTCCATCTGATGGCGGATGGCACGCGCGTTGACTTGCAAGGCGTTCCAAGAGTTGTCAACAAAGGGCAGGGCGGGTTGCTCGATGTCATGATCCCGCGCGACTTCAGAACGTCGCGCAATGTCTATCTAAGCTATGTGTCGCGGCAGAACGGTGTGTCCGGCACAGCGCTCGGCGTCGGCAGGTTGAGCGGAGACGGCACGCGCCTCGAAAGTTTCAAGAAGCTTTGGCAAATGGCCAAACCGTCAAATGGGGCGAAGCATTTCGGCTCCCGCATCGTTGAAGCTCGCGACGGCACGCTGTTTTTGACCATCGGCGACAGAGGGGACCGGGAAGAAGCGCAAAACCTCCGCAATCATAATGGCGCGATTGTTCGATTGACGCGAGGCGGAACTGTACCTGCGGATAATCCGCTGATTGGGAATGCGAATGCAGCGCCGGAAATCTTCTCTTATGGTCATCGCAATCCGCAAGGCGCCGCGCTCGATCTGAATGGAACTCTTTGGGTTGCGGAACATGGCGCGCGGGGCGGCGATGAAATCAACCGGATCAAACCGCGCGCAAATTACGGCTGGCCGGTGATCAGTTACGGTCGCCACTATTCTGGTTTCAAGATCGGCGAAGGCACCGCGAAACCGGGGATGGAGCAACCGCAACACTATTGGGATCCATCGATCGCTCCGTCAGGCATGATGATTTATTCCGGCAAGCTTTGGCCGGAATGGAAAGGCGATATCTTCGTGGGCTCGCTGAAATTCGACTATATCTCGCGTCTTGACGGTACGCCGCTCAATGAACGTGAGCAACTCAAGTCCAACGCCACAGGCCGCGTGCGTGACGTTGTCGAAGGCCCCAATGGGGCGATCTGGTTTTTGTCAGTGGACAATGACGCGCTTTATCGGATCACGCCCTAAATCTCTCAGGTCCACCGGCTTCATCTTGGCAAAAATATGCACTGTTGGACCGGTATTCACGCGAGTGACGGCAGCCACAAGACAATGCCGGGAAAGGCGACGAGCAGCGCAATCGTCAGCCCATCTGCAACAAAGAAGGGCGTTACGCCTTTGAAAACGTCTTGCACGCTCAAATCATCGCGCACGCCTGCGACTACAAAGCAATTGAGGCCGATAGGCGGTGTGATCAGGCAGAATTCCGCCATTTTTACCACCAATATCCCGAACCAAATCGCGCACATTGGCCCTGACATCCCGAACGCGCTGTCGGCCGCTGCGACGGTTTCGCCGCCATTCAGCGCCATCACTGCCGGATAGACGACCGGCAGGGTCAGAAGCAGCATGCCGATCGCGTCCATAAACATGCCGAGCACCGCATAGGCCAAAAGAATGCAGATCAGGATCAACATAGGTGACATTTCAAGTGACGTGATCCAGGCCGCGAATGCGTCCGGCAGTTCCGCAAACCCCAGAAACCGCACATAAATCAACACGCCCCAGATGATAGAAAAAATCATCACCGTCAGCTTGGCAGTTTCCAGCAACGCTTCTTTCAGTTTGCCCCAGCGCATACCTTTGTAAAGCGCCATCAGGAAAACGATGAAGGCACCGACCGCGCCGCCCTCCGTCGGCGTGCCCCATGCGTCACCAAACGGGTTGTAGACGAAGAAGATGATGATCACGACGACAGCCACGATGGGCAGCGCCGGGGGGAGGGACTCGAACCGTTCCCGCCAAGTGAAGCCTGTCACAGGAGGCCCAACTGTTTTGAGGGTTACCGCCAGACCGATGATCAGCCCGGCATAAACCACGGCAGAGAAAGCGCCGGGGATAAAGCCTGCAAGCAGCAGTTTGCCCACGTCCTGCTCCACGATAATGGCGTAGATCACAAGGATCGCAGAAGGCGGGATCAGCGAAGCAAGCGTGCCACCTGCAGCAACAACGCCCGCTGCAAATTGTTTGTTGTAGCCGACCTTCAACATCTCCGGGATTGCGATCCGCGCAAAGACGGCCGCCGTGGCCACAGACGCGCCAGAGACGGCAGCAAACCCTGCTGTGGCAAAGACGGTGGACACGGCCAAGCCGCCCGGCACCCAGGCAAACCAGCGCTTGCAAGCCTCAAAGAGCGCGGTCGTCAGTTTGGCGTGATAGGCGAGGTAGCCGATCATGATGAAGACGGGGATCAAGCTCAACACATGAGCGGAGACCTTGGAATGTGGCGTCAACCCGGCGATCTTCACGCTGATCTCAACCGCTTTCCAAAAGCGTTCGGGGTCATAGTCAAACCCGTTCCAGCGCAGCCAAACGAGACCTACGAACCCTGCCATTCCGGCTGCAAAGGCCACACGCATCCCGAGAATGACAAACACCAGCATCCCGCCGGAGACCCATAGGCCGATCTCAATCGGTTCCATCAATCCGCCCCTTCCAGCGCTTCAGCCTCAAGCCGGGCCTGCTCCGCGACGGAAAGGGTCAGGGGGACTGCGACAGGGTTTTCCAGCCCAAGAAAGAGGGCCCGCGCATAGCCCCAGATTTGCAGCAAAAGCCGCAGAACGAGCACGCCGAATGCGATAGGGACGATCAGCTTGCTGGGCCAGATCGGGATGCCGATATCGATGGAGCTGTCACGGCTGCAAAGCGGCTTTGAGCAGTCAAAAGAACGCAAGAAATGTTCCCACGCGCCATAGGCAAGCGCAACTATCAAGATCAGGATCAGGATGACCGAGAGCAGTTCAAAGAACCATAACACCCGTCCTTTCAACGCGCCGACCAGCATGTCCATGCGGATATGTGAGCCATCGCGCTGCACATAGGCGATGCCCATGATTGCGATGATTGGCATGGCCGCTTCGATGTAATCGACATAGCCCATCATCGGTGAAGCGAAGAACTTGCGGCCCGTCACAGAATAAGCCGCAAGAAACATGAGGGAGAAGACAGCGAGGCCCGAGATTAAGGCGCAAAAGCGCTCCAGCGGAACTAGCATGCGGTCAAGGCGACTGAGCAGGCTGGAATCTTCCAGCACAGCGGATGAACCGGCCATGGTGAGCCTCCCCTCAAGAAAAGAAGGGCCGCGCAGGTTGGCGCGGCCCGATTGGATTAGCTGCCGCGTTGCTCGGCCAGCGTGCTGACCACGAGGTCGTAAAGCTCCTGGCCTGGCAGTCCTTGCGCTTCCATGTCCTTAATCCACGCATCACGGATCGGGTCAGCCGCCTTGGCGCGGAATTCGTCGATCACAGCTTGATCGATCTCGACCTTCTTGACGCCTTTTTCTTCCAGAACGCTGTCCCATTTTTTGAGGAGCTCTGCGTAATTGGCGAGGTAATGATCAAGCGCCTCGTCAACCGAGCTGTCCAGGGCGGCGCGATGTTCATCGCTCAGGCTCTCATATGCGTCGATATTGACAACAACCGGGCAGTTTACTGTGCCGGGGTTCAGGTTCGCTGTCCACCAGTCGGCCTGATTGATCGTACCAAAAGACAGATGCGCATGCTGGGCAAAGGCGACTGTGTCGACAACGCCGGATTCCATGGCCTGATAGGCTTCCGTGGCGGTCACAGACGTTGGGACCGCACCGACAGCTTCAAAGGCTTTGCCCAGACCGCCAGTTGCACGAACCCGCATGCCTTCCATATCGGCCAGTGTCATCCGTGGATCACCTGTGCCGACGATGTTGTATTGCGGCATAGGCGAAGTCATCAGCAGTTTCGCGTTCCACTGCTCCATCTCTTCCGTTGCAGCAGGGTGGGCGTAGACCGCTTTGGAAACGGCAACTTCTTCCTCAAGGTTGGCGACGCCCAAGAAGGGCAATTCCAGCACGGTCACGACGCGGTTTTTGTCGCGGTGATAGCCAGCGCAAAATTGCGCCATTTCAAATGCACCGATGGAGATGCCGTCGAGGTTTTCGCGGTTCTTCGACAAACCGCCATAGGACACGTTCATGGTGAACTCCCCGCCGGTCTTCTCGGACACAAGCTCCGCCAATTTCTCGACATGTTCGGTGAAGGCGCGGCGCTTGCCCCAGACGGAAACATTCCATTCTGTCGCGGCGGCCTCGGCCACAAAAGTTGCGCTCAGCGCCAGACCGCAGGCGGTCGTCATCAATCTCTTCATGTGTTTTCCTCCCAGAAATGCGCCGCCATTGCGGGGCAATTGATAGCAAGAGTTTTGTGCGCGAGGGTTTATTGCGCAACAGGCTGTTTTCTGGATTTTAAAGAATTTTATTAACGCATTGTATCAAAACAATTTTATGACGACGTCCGGTGAGGGATTGGTTGAGTCTGTGTGAAATGTCGCACATCGGCTCCGCGTTGCGTCAGATGATCGGGCGTGGAAAGGTACGGCACAGCTTAAAAGCGGGAGGCGATCACGATGGATTTGCAGTTTCACCAGTTCACGTACAACTCAGACAATTATGGCGTCCTCGTGCACGATCCGAGTTCAGGTGCCACAGCCTGTGTTGATGCCGGTGACGGGCAGGCGGTTTTGACGGCGCTGAAGGACACAGGTTGGTCTCTCACGCACCTCTGGATCACGCATCACCATTGGGATCACACGGATGGTCTGGCTGAGGTTAAAACCGCGACGGGTTGTCATGTGATCGGTCCGGACGGGATTGCCGGGATTGATCAGATTCTGCGCGGAGGTGACAGTTTCGACTTCGCGGGTCACAGGGTCGATCTGATCCACACACCCGGCCATACGCTGGACATGCTGAATTTCTACATTGCCGACGCGCAGACGGTTTTCACAGGTGATACGCTTTTTGTCATGGGATGCGGACGCTTGTTCGAAGGGGATGGGCCGATGATGTGGCACAGCATGCAAAAGCTGAAAGCTCTGCCGCCTGAGACTGTGATCTATTGCGCGCATGAATACACCTTGGCCAGCCTCGACTTCGCGTTGAGCATTGATCCAGATAACGCGGCCTTGCTGGTGCAGGCAGACCGGGTGCGCGCCCGACGGGCCAAGGGGGAAGCGACGGTGCCCACGGATCTGGCGACAGAACTTGCTACAAACCCGTTTTTGCGACCGGGCGATCCTGCGATCCGGGCGACACTTGGCATGCAGACGGCCAGTGACGCAGAAGTCTTCACGGAAATTCGGGCAAGAAAAGACAGTTTCTAGCTACCTGGTGCGCGCTATCCTGACTTGCGACTTTTGAGTGATATCAGCCTGTTGGCCACTCGAAAGGAACAATCGCAATGAGACCGTACAAGCAGCTTAGCCTCGAAGAAAGACGCAAGATCGAGAAATGGCGCGCAGTCAAGGTGA
>JBCCVD010000010.1:0-126299 GCA_039195745.1 Pseudomonadota bacterium
CAAAAAGAAGCTAGAGCGCTGCGACGCCTGCTTCGATGGCTGAAATCAGTGTATTGGTTTCGGCTTCCGTGATGACCAAAGGCGGCGACATCAACAGGTTGTTGCCGCCAATGCGCACCATGGCCCCTGCGCTATAGGCTGTTTCAAATGCGGTTTTGAGGTCCGTGGGGCTGGCGGGTGTTTTGGTGTTGCGGTCGCTTACCAGTTCTACGGCGGTCATCAGCCCATGCCCGCCGCGCACATCGCCGATCACATCGTATGTGTCTTTCAGTCTGGCCAAGCCTTCGTACAGCTGCGTGCCGCGCGGTGCGGCATTCTCATTGATCTTCATGCGCTGGCTTTCGCGAATGCAGGCCAGCGCTGCGGCCGCGCCGACCGGGTGGGCAGAGTAAGTGTAGCCGTGGAAGATGCTGGCCGTGTCGGGATCTCCTTGTTCAAACACTTGGGCGAAGGCTTCGCTGACCATGCAGGCGCCGAAGGGGAAGTAACCGGAGGTGATGCCTTTTGCCATTGTCATCATGTCAGGCTGTACGCCCCAATGACGCGAGCCGGACCAGTCGCCAGAGCGGCCAAAACCGGTGATGACTTCGTCAGCGATCATCAAGATACCGTACCGATCGCAGATCTCGCGCATGGCGGGCATGTAATGGGCCGGTGGCACGATCACGCCGCCTGCACCCTGAATGGGCTCCATGATGAAACACGCAATCGTGTCTGGGCCCTGGAACTCGATCTCGTCAATCGCGGCTTTGACGCAGAGATCGCCGAGCTTTTGGGGGTCGGTCTCCTCGAAGGGATTGCGGTAAGCGTAAGGCGTGGGCAGGTGGAAGCAGCCGGGCATGAGCGGCTCGTAATTGATCCGGAAGCGATTATTGCCGTTGACACTTGCACCGCCGAAATGCGTTCCGTGATAGCCCTTTTTCAGCGACAGAAATTTGGTGCGGGCGGGTTCGCCTTTGATCTTGTGATATTGCCGTGCGAGGCGCAGCGCAGTTTCTACCGCGTCAGAGCCGCCGGAGGTAAAGAAAGCCCGCGCCATGCCATCGGGTGCAAACAATTCGCGCAGCTCGTAGCTGAGCTCAATCGCGCATTCATTGGTCGTGCCACCGAAAGCAGAGTAGTAAGGCAGGACCTGCACCTGATCGGCGATGGCTTTCTTGATCGGGTCGCATGAATAGCCGACATTGACGCACCACAGGCCCCCCACGCCATCGACCACTGTGTTGCCATCCTTGTCGGTGATGGTGGAACCTTCGGCTGTTGCGATGATGCGCGGCGGATGATCCTGCATCGCGCCGGGATGCGCCATAGGATGCCACATGTGACGGGCATTGTTTTCCTTCAGAAAGTTGTCGTCTTTCATGGTGCGGCCTTTCTCATTTTTTGACCAACGCTCCCTTATGTCAGCAAATGCTTCAAGCCCGATAGCGACATTCCCGATATGATGCCGTCGCGACCCTTGTTTGCAAGCGGGGGCGCCTCTACATCACTCCCCATGAAACATCTTATCCCCTTTGTGAAGAAAGACCCGTTGATCGCTGTGGTTCGGCTGAACGGTGTGATCGCCTCTGGCGGTCGTGGCCAAACTCTGAGCGATGTCGGCACTGCGCCGCTGCTGGAGAAAGCGTTTCGAAAAGGCAAACCTGCGGCTGTGGCATTGGTGATAAACTCACCTGGCGGTAGCCCTGTGCAGTCTTCCCTAATCGGCGCGCGCATTCAGCGGCTGGCCAAGGAGATGGAAGTCAAAACATTCGCCTTTGTCGAGGATGTTGCCGCCTCTGGCGGGTATTGGTTGGCCGCCAGTGCGGATGAGATTTGGGTGGATGAGAGCTCCATTACCGGCTCCATCGGGGTCATCTCTGCCAGCTTCGGTTTCAATGAACTGATGGAGCGGCAGGGGATCGAACGCCGCGTTCACACTGCGGGCAAGGACAAGTCCATGCTTGACCCGTTCCGGCCGGAGCGGCCTGAGGACGTTGAACGGCTCAAAACACTGCAAAAGCAGATCCATGATAATTTCATCGATCATGTCAAAGCCGGTCGCGGCGCGCGCCTCTCAGAAGACAAAGACCTGTTCACCGGTGAGATATGGGTCGGCAGGCATGCCATAGATGTGGGGCTTGTCGATGGCGTCGGGCATGTGGTGCCGAAGATGAAAGAGCTTTACGGAGACAAGGTTCGATTTCAGGTCTACGGGCCGAAACGGTCGATCTTTCAGCGCTTTGGGTCGCAATTGATGGGTGATGCAATGGCACAGATCGATGATCGCGCGCTTTGGGCGCGGTTCGGCCTTTAATGCTGTTCAAAATTATCACTTTCTTTCTGATTGGCATGGCAGTCTTGGCCATGTTCGGAAAGCTGCGCATCCCCAAGGTGAAGGCCTTCGAGAACCGGAAATGTAAAAAGTGCGGGTCGTTCCTGATCGGCAAATCCCCCTGTATCTGTGAAAGACCGAAAACCTGATGTATTGGCTCGTGAACGAATTTACGCTGGCGGCAGTCGGCCTCTTGTTGTTGTTGTTTGCGGGTGACGCGTTGGTGAAAGGGGCAGTGAACCTATCGCTGCGCCTTGGTGTGCCGGCCTTGATCGTCAGTCTGACCATTGTTGCCTTCGGCACATCTGCGCCGGAACTGCTGATTTCTGTTCAATCGATCCTTGATGATGAGCCGGGGCTGGCAATCGGCAATGTTGTCGGTTCAAACACGGCCAACGTGCTGTTGGTGCTCGGCGTACCTGCATTGTTGGCGGGATTGTCGGCATCAAGTTCGGACACCCGCAAAAGCTATGTGATCATGATCCTTGGCACCTTTCTGTTCATCGGGCTGGCCTTCATCGGGCCGATTACATGGTGGCACGGGCTGATCTTGCTTGCGGCACTTGCAGCGATGCTTTTGGACAATTTCCGCGATGCGCGGCTGCACATGAAATCGGGCATCGAAGAAGAAGAACCGGAGGGGGCGGACCCAAATCTGGCAGGTTGGAAGATTGGTGCATATTTGGTCGCAGGCCTGATTGGATTGCCGCTCGGGGCGAAATTGCTCGTCGATAACGCAGTCATCATCGCCACGGATTTTGGCGTGTCTCCAACGGTCATCGGATTGACCTTGGTGGCCATTGGAACCTCCTTGCCCGAGCTTGCAACAACCGTCATGGCAGCGTTTCGAAAGAAAGCGGATGTGGCGATTGGTAACGTCATCGGCTCCAATGTGTTCAACCTGTTGGCAATCATCGGGGTGGCCTCTCTGGTCGGGCCCATGCCCGTGCCGCCAGCCTTCCTGACGCTTGATCTATGGGTGATGCTGGGTGCCTCGATCCTGATTGCGCCGGTGGTGTTTAATCCTCAAAAAATGGGGTGGCGTTGGGGCACCGGCTTGACGCTGGCTTATGTCCTCTATCTCTATATGGTGCTAACCAACGGAGCCTGACACCATGACACGACCCGCTGCCCTCGTAACCGGTGCAGGGAGCCGCCTCGGCCGGGCTATGGCTGTGAAACTGGCCGAGATGGGGCATGACGTTGCCGTCCATTATGCCAGTTCTGCGCGTGAAGCCTCTGAGACAGTGAAGCTGATCAAAGAGGCGGGCGGAAATGCTTGTGCGATTCAGGCTGATTTGCTTGACATGAGCCAGACCGAAAGCCTGATCGGGCAGGCGTCGGGGGCATTTGACCGGCCCTTGAGCGTGCTGATCAATAATGCGTCGATCTTCGAGTATGACAGGTTGGACACAGCGACCAGAGAGAGTTGGGATCGCCATATAGGCTCCAATCTGCAAGCGCCCTTCTTTTTGACGCAAGCATTCGCGGCGCAAGCACCGAAAGCGGTTGAGGATGCGCGTGGCGAGCCGTTGGCCCGTGCAAATGTCATCAATATGCTTGACCAGCGGGTTCGCAAACTGACCCCGGAATTCATGACCTATACAATTGCGAAAATGGGGCTCTGGGCATTCACGCAAACGGCAGCGCGCGGTCTTGCGCCACATATCCGCGTCAACGGCATTGGCCCCGGGCCGACATTGCAGGGCGGCCGCCAATCTGCCACGCATTTTGAGGCGCAGCGCAAAGCCACGATTTCCGGGCGCGGCTCAAATCCCGAAGATATCACAGCGGCAATGGCCTATATTCTGACAGCACCGGCATTGACAGGGCAATTGCTCTGCATCGACGGAGGCCAGCATCTGGGCTGGGTTACGCCTGATATACAGGGTGTCGAATAGGCAAAAATCCTGCTTTTTCTGCGGCGGTGGCTTGACTTGTCCCCTCACAGAGGATGCGTCACGAATCTGTTACCAAAAGGATAATGTTATCAATGTGTTACCAAAATCCGAAAAAGTATCGTTTGTTATCAATGACTTAATAAATGCCTAAAAAATAGGCAAATGGAGGGAAGACCAGAAAATTAACGAAAAAATCGACGTGACGGAAGTTTCCCCACAAGATTATCCACAAGAATAGGGGACAGCTTTTCTCTTGCGGCTGGAACCGTCAAAGTGCAGCGGGTCTGGGAATCGATACTTAACAGATGGTTAATGTGACACAGAGCGAAGACACACAGGTAAATGATACCCCAACGGGGCATGCCTGCATCCAAGCTTATCTCAAAACGCTCGACAATTCGCCGGGCGTATACCGCATGCTCGATGAGCAGCAGCGGGTGCTTTATGTCGGCAAGGCCCGCAATCTGAAAAAACGTGTTTCGAACTACGCGAAACCCTCGGGCCACTCAGCGCGCATTGCGACGATGATTTCCCGCACGGCCTCCATGATGTTTCTGACGACGAAAACCGAGACTGAAGCGCTGTTGCTCGAGCAGAACCTGATCAAGCAGCTCAAGCCAAAGTACAATGTGCTTCTGCGTGACGACAAATCCTTTCCAAACATCCTCGTGGCAAAAAATCATGACTTCCCGCAGATCAAGAAGCATCGCGGTGCCAAGCGGGAAAAGGGGGATTACTACGGTCCTTTTGCCTCTGCCGGGGCGGTGAACCGAACGCTCAATCAACTCCAGCGCGCGTTCTTGCTGCGCGACTGCACGGATAGCAATTTTGAAAGCCGGACCCGGCCCTGTCTGCAATATCAGATCAAACGTTGTTCAGCCCCTTGCGTTGGCCATATCAATCCCACGGAATACGGCGCTTTGGTCAAGGATGCAGAACGGTTCCTCTCTGGCCGCTCGACCAATGTGCAGGAGGTCTTGGCCAGAGAAATGCAGGAAGCATCGGAGGCGATGGAGTTCGAGCGCGCCGCTGCTTTGCGCGACCGTATCCGCGCCTTGACGCAAGTCCAGACCGCGCAAGGCATCAATCCCAAAGGTGTCGCGGAGGCGGACGTTATCGCGCTGCATCTGGAGCACGGGCAGGCTTGCGTGCAGGTGTTTTTTATTCGTGCTAACCAGAATTGGGGCAACAAAGATTACTACCCGAAGATACCCGGCGACAGTTCCCCTGCTGAGATTATGGAAGCCTTCCTCGGGCAGTTCTACGGCGACAAGGAGCCGCCGCGTCAGATCCTGCTCAGTCATGACATACAGAATGACGATCTGATGACCGACGCCCTGAGCGAGAAAGCTGGCCGCAAAGTTGAGATCCTTATCCCGCAACGCGGCGAAAAGATGGAATTGATCGCCGGCGCGACCCGGAATGCGCGCGAAAGCCTGGCCCGCAAGATGAGCGAGAGTGCCACGCAGAGCAAATTGCTCAGAGGTGTGGCAGAGGCATTTGAGCTGCCTGAGCCGCCCAGTCGCATCGAAGTCTACGACAACTCACATATCCAAGGCACCAATGCTGTTGGCGGGATGATAGTCGCGGGGCCTGAGGGGTTCATGCGCAACCAGTACCGCAAATTCAACATTCGCGGCGAAGAGCTGACGCCGGGCGATGATTTTGGAATGATGAAAGAGGTTCTGAAGCGGCGCTTCAAACGTCTGTTGAAGGAGGACCCGGATCGCGACAAGGAGATGTGGCCCGATTTGCTGCTGATTGATGGCGGTGCAGGACAGGTCAGTGCTGTGCAGGAAATCATGCGGGAAATGGGGGTCGAGGACATAGCCATGGTCGGTGTTGCCAAGGGCATCGACCGGGATGCGGGTAAGGAAGAGTTCCACCGGACAGGCAAGCGCCCCTTCGCGCTGCGCCACAATGATCCGGTCTTGTATTTCGTACAAAGGCTGCGCGACGAGGCGCACCGCTTCGCCATCGGCACCCATCGCGCCAAACGCGCCAAGAGCCAGATCAAAAGCCCGCTGGACGAGATCGAAGGCGTGGGCCCGAAACGCAAGAAAGCGCTGTTGCAGCATTTTGGGTCTGCCAAGGCGGTCGGGCGGGCCAATCTGGCGGATTTGACCGCTGTGGACGGTGTCTCTGAAGCGATGGCGCAGGCGATCTATGATCATTTTCATGAGAAAGGCTGACATCGTCGCGCCTGCGCGCGCCGACCGGTTGGGGGCCAGCCCCCAAACCCCCGGCATATTTTTGGCAAAAAGAAGCGGACGCGTGCTGCGCGAGGCGCAATGGTGGCTTTCCACGCTGGCCACCCCGCGCTAGACATCTGTCATGAACTGGAACATCCCCAATATTCTAACGCTCTTGCGTTTGGTCGCGGCACCTGGTGTCGCGGTCATGTTTTTGTATTTCGCGCGGCCCTGGGCGGATTGGTTCGCGTTGATCCTTTTCGTCTTCGCTGCACTGACGGATTACGTCGACGGCTATCTGGCGCGGGCATGGAAGCAGGAAAGCAAGTTTGGCGCGATGCTGGACCCGATTGCGGACAAAGCGATGGTCATCATTGCGCTTCTGGTCATCACCGGTTTTTCTGGCATGAACCCCTGGATCCTGTTGCCTGCAACCGTGATCATCTTTCGCGAGACTTTCGTCTCTGGATTGCGGGAGTTTCTGGGCGACACGGCTGGTCTTTTGAAAGTGACCAATCTTGCCAAATGGAAGACCACGGCGCAGATGGTTGCGATTGCGGTGCTGTTCGCGACAGGTTTGTTCGAGCATGAGTTCCTGGACCGTACAACCGGCATGGATGGCGCGACCGTCTCTGCCATCATGGATGGCGGGCCTGATCCTCTCGGCCTGAAGTGGTATTCGCAAGCGGCCAATCTGACCTTTCTCATCGGGACAATCCTGCTAACGATTGCGGCTGTATTGACGCTGGTGACGGGGTTCGATTACCTGCGCAAAGCGATGCCCTATCTGCGGGATGATACGCATGGTTGAGGTGCTTTACTTCGCATGGGTGCGCGAGCGGATCGGACTGCCGCGCGAGAGGGTGGAGACCTCAGCTGTGACGGTTCATGATCTGGTCGCAGAGCTCCGCGCGCGCGAACCGCGCTACGAGGCTGCTTTTGCGGATACCAGCGCTTTGAAGGTCGCACTGGATCAAGAACTTTCCAGCTTTGATGCGCCATTGGATGGCGTGCGGGAAGTTGCTTTTTTCCCACCCATGACAGGCGGGTAAGATGGCTGTTCGAGTTCAGGAAGCTGCCTTCGATGCAGGGGCGGAACTCAATGCTTTCTCAGTCCAAGGCACGGATGTGGGCGCCATTGTGAGCTTCACGGGATTGGTCCGCGACGTGGCCGGTGGCCTGCGCGAGATGGAGATCGAGCATTACCCGGCCATGACCGAACGCGCGATCGGGGCCATTGTCGAAGATGCAAAAGCGCGCTGGATCTTGAATGATGTATTGGTGATCCACCGCTTTGGCAAACTTGCCGCAGGCGACACGATCATGATGGTTGCTACCGCATCAAAGCACCGCGCAGACGCATTTGCAGCGGCAGATTTCCTGATGGATTACCTGAAGTCCCGCGCCCCGTTCTGGAAGAAAGAAACCACGGGTGAAGGCGCCACATGGGTCGAGGGGAGCGAGGCAGATGAGGATGCGCTGAACCGCTGGTGATCAGCGCTGCACGTGGGTGGAAGCGATGCGTTTTTGCAAGTGATGCTCCCGCCAAACCGTATAAAGCCCTGATATGGCGATTAGACCGATGCCCAACCATGCGACCCGGTCTGGCCAATCCCCGAACACCAGCACGCCCCATAAGATACTGAGCGGCAGGGCGAGGTATTCGAATGGCGCGACCATGGCGGCTTCACCCAACCGGTAAGCTTGCGAGATGAAGAACCCCCCGACCGAGGCAAAGACACCGAGCAGCATGATCAGCGGCAGATCCGCAGCGCTTGGCCACCCCCATGCGCGAAACAGGAAGGCGAGGGAAGGATCGCTTTGATCGGCAAACACTCCGCCGCCGATGGTTGCGCCCAAGGACAAGGTCACGACGATGAACGTCATCTGGATGTAGAACACCATGGAGACGGCGCTTTCCGTCTCCCTCATATAGCGGGTCATTATGCTGAAACCGGCGATCCCGAAAGCGGCAGCCACCGGAAACAGGGAGGCCAGTTGAAACGCGCTGGAGCCCGGTCTGAGCACGACCAAGACCCCCGCGAAGCCCAACCCTGTGGCGACCCATCTGCGCAGGCCAACAGCTTCTTTCAGGAAGATGATCGAGAAGATCGTGACCAGAGACGGCGTGATGAAAAAGATCGCCACGCAGGTTGCAAGGGGCAAGGCTGCGACACCGAGAAAGAAGGTCATGTTTGCGAAGACAACGCAGGAGGCGCGAAACAGATGCGCCCCCAAGCGCTGGGTTTTTAACCGGCCATAGCCGCCTTGCAGCGGCGCCATGATTGTCAGTACAATCGCCATGGCCACGAGTGATCGGATGAGCACAAGCAAATGCAGCGCGTAATCTCCGGACAACATCTTCATCGCAACATCGTTGAGAGAGAACAGCGTCACTGCAAACGCTGCACATGCCGGGCCGACCAGAATCGCGGGAATACGGGGCAAATGCGCCACCTCCTTCGCGCGGAAGGTGGACCCAAATCTACGGCGCGTCCAGCCTAGTCTTGGTTGACGCGCTCGATATAGCCGCGCAGCTCTTCCGCCTCATGTCGCGCATCGCGCAACCCGTCCATCGCCGCGCTCAGTTCAGCCTCGGTCTGAGAGAGTTGATTGGTCAATTCAGCTTCGCGTTGCTGCAAGTAAGTGATCGCCTGATCGCGTGTCTCCTCCGCGTCATGCAGGGCTTTGGCCATCTGATCCAGCTCTGCCACATCTGCGGTGGAGACGCGGCTGAACCGCTGTACCAGCCAGCAGGTCAGGTAGCCGACAGTGAAGGCGACGAACAGGATAATCGCGGTCGTAATGATAAACTCAGTTCTGTTCACTGGTCGTTTCTGCCTCTTCTACCTCGTCAGCGGGCTGTTCGGATGGGGCGGCCTCACCCGCCGCATCCGCAGTTTCGTCTGTGGGGGCCGCACGCGCATCTGTCAACAGCTTGAACTCAATCCGCCGGTTGGCTTCGCGCCCTTCTTCAGTGCCATTATCGGCGATTGGCACGGCCTCGCCATAGCCTTTCGCGCTGAGATTTCGCGTCCGGACGCGGCGCTGTTGCAACGCCAGCAGAACCGAATCCGCGCGTTGCTGGCTGAGCTCCTCGTTCATGATTTCGCGGCCCTGGCTATCGGTGTGCCCACCGATTTCCATCTGGGTGCGTTCACATTTTTTCGCGATTTCAGCGATCTGATCAATGGTTTCCCCAGCGCTTTCCGTAATGTCTGCGGAGGAGGGTTCGAACACGATCTTGCCCGCTGCCAGAATGTCATTGATCCGGTCAACACATTCCTGCGGCGTCGGGATGTTCAGGGTCGGGTCGAGCAATTCGTCATAGCGGATCGCGATCTCGAAATTCGACCCGTCGCCGAGCTTTTCAGACAGGACACGCGACACATCATCAGAGATGGTTTTTGATCCGCTGACACCGCGCAGCTCCACATAGTCCTCCTGCACCGTCACCACGCCATTTTCCAGCATCGCCAGCACTTCGAGCCCGGCGAGGACGCGTACGGGCCAGCTGCCTGGCAGGTTCGGATCGTCGCGTGTGGCGAGGTAAACACTGTCACTGCCAAACTGCGCCCGCGCATAAGAGCCGACAACGGTCTCCACACCATCATTGGGCAAGCGGCCACGCAGTTGCAAAGAGCCCTCTGGGCTGTGGGTTGCCACAAATTCGGGCACCGTTCCGTCCGTTTCGATCTTTTCGGGCAGTACCGCGTTGAGCGAGAAAACATCTGGCAGCGTCGCGTCCAGATCACCGACAACGCGGTCGAATGTGGCCTGCGATGTCGTCTCAAGGGCCACCAGAGTTACATCGGCATCAGAGAAGGTGAGCGAGCCGCCCCCCATCTCCTTGAGGCCCTGCATGGCTATACCCACGGCCTTGGCCCAATTGGGTGAGGGGACCCCAAGCCCGATGGCGCAGTTTGGCCGCTCTGGTAACGTGCCGACGCTGGCCGCGGCGCGCAGGATTGCATTGCGCGTTTCGCGCGTATCGGCAGAGCAGGCATCGAAGGAAGCGCTTTCGCCATCCAGCTCAAAACGCAGCAGGAATGGGCTGATCACAGGGCGCGGCGCAGTGATATTCATGACCAGCGTCAGTGAGGAGGGCGCGCGCCGTCCCAGATAGGCTTCGATCCGGCGCTTATCCTCGGGACTTTCGCTGATCGCTGTCACCTCGACGCGATTGGCGGAGACAGATATTTTCGAGCGCGGCAATTCGTTCAATGCATCCGTTGCGAATTCAATCGCCGCGTCCCATCCGCGCGGTGTCGGGAAGGCGGCCGTCTCCAGCATGTCAGTGACTTTGCCTGCATCGTCCATCAGCGCTTCGATGGTCTGCGTGAACGCATCCCGCCCGGCATCCGAAGGGATCAACCCGATCAAGGAGACGCCATCCCCGTTGCGCAACATCTCAACAGTAAAATTCGGTGGCTGCGCTGGTTCAGAGACGCGCACACCCATGTCATCCACAATCCGGTCCGGATCGACCGCCCGGCCAACGGCGCTGACGACGCGAAACCGTGTCGCCTCATCCGGCGCGGTACCATTCAGCAAGACCTGCAGGCCGTCCACATTGACTTCGGCCCAGTCATGGCCGCCATCAATCAGCGTCGCATTCACCAATTCCTCGGATCGGGATTCGATCCAGCCTACGGAGACATAGGCCCCGCCAACTGCCATTAATGCCGCAGCCAAAAACGCAACTATAGACTTTGGTGTCATGAACTCCGCAACATGTCTGTGGTCCCCGGTCCCTGTCCTAACGGGCTGGGGCACGGGTTTCAATCAAAGCAACGCTGCGATAGCAAGAAACAGCGCAGGAATGAGCCCCGCATCCCTGTTGGAGCGGAACAGTTTCAGGCAATTGTCGGGGTTCTCCGTATCAAGCTGTCTCAGTTGCCACATCATGTGCCAGCCCAGCCCCCAAGCGCCGATCAGCGCTATGACGAGTGGCAGCACGGGCACGCCCGCAGGAACAAAGGCAAAAGTTATCGCGGCAGAAACCAGAATGACGGTCGCCATCATGAAAAACTGCAGCCATGTCTTGGTCTTTTCGCCAAACAGCCGCGCGGTGGATTTTACGCCGATCAAGGCGTCATCTTCCTTGTCCTGATGCGCGTAGATCGTGTCATAAAATAGCGTCCAGCTGATGCCCGCGACGTAAAGGACCACCGCAGGCCATGCGAGGGACCCGGTATGTGCTGTCCAAGCCAGCAGCGCCCCCCAGTTGAAGGCGAGGCCCAGAAACACTTGCGGCCACCATGTGAACCGTTTGGCGAAGGGATAGACTGCAACAGGCAGCAATGCCAGAACGCCAAGGCCGACACTCGCCCAGTTGAAGGTGAACAGAATGCAGGCGGCGAAGGCGGTCTGGATCACCAGCCAGACCAGCGCCTGTTTGGTCGTGACCTGCCCAGATGGGATCGGGCGCGACCGCGTGCGCGCCACCTCCGCGTCGATGTCGCGGTCGGTGATGTCATTCCATGTGCAGCCCGCCCCGCGCATCAAAAAAGCCCCCAAGGCGCAGCCGATAATGATCCACAGATCAAACAGCTTGAAGGAGGTCGCGCCAGCCGCCAGCAAGACACCCCACCAGCAAGGCAGCAGCAGCAACCATGTGCCAATCGGACGGTCAGCCCGGCTCAACCGCAGATAGGGGCGGCTCCGGACCGGGGCGAGTGTGTCCACCCAGTTTTTCGGCACGGCATCTGCGACCTGACCCTCTGTGACAGGCCCCTCTGGCGTTCCAGCAGTCTCGGTCATAGGTTGGCCTCATGGCAGATGCGAAGATCAGATTGTATGTAGAACACCCGCTCGCGCCCGGCAATTCAGTTCCGGTAGATCGTGAACAGGCGAATTACCTCTTCAACGTGATGCGTCTGGGCGTCGGTGCCCATATTTTATTGTTCAACGGCGCGGATGGGGAATTTCTGGCCGAAGTCGCTGATGCGGGAAAACGCCGCGGCGTTTTGCAGGTTCAGAACCAGACGAAACCGCTGCAGATGCCGCCTGATCTTTGGTTTCTCTTCGCGCCGATCAAGAAATCCCGCACGGATTTCATCGTCGAAAAGGCAGCGGAGATGGGCGCAGCCCGCATCCTGCCCGTGATGACGCAATTCACCAATTCGGACCGCATCCGACGCGACAAGCTACAGGCCCATGCGATGGAAGCGGCGGAGCAATGCGGCGGCACTTACGTGCCGGTGGTCGCTGATATCGCCAAACTGGGCGCGCTGCTCGACACATGGCCCGAAGACCGCCAACTGATGTTCTGCGACGAGGCCCGCGTCGGTCCGGCTGAAACCCTTGCAAAGGCAAAACCCGGTAAATGGGCCATTCTTATCGGCCCCGAAGGCGGATTTTCAGCGTCCGAGCGCACACGCCTTCACGCGCTGCCACAGACCATCCCCATCAGCCTCGGCCCCCGCATCTTGCGCGCCGACACGGCAGCGGTTGCCGCACTGACCGTCTGGCAAAGCGCGCTGGGGGATTGGGGATGACTGTTGCCCGCGTGACGGATTCTGACCTCGCAGAATGTCTTGCCTTCATAGAACGCTATGCCCCCGTGGCCATGTTTCCTTTGACGAATTTCAAGGATCACGGGCTCGCCAGTGCTGAAAACACAGCGCCCCGCGCCATGCAGTTTTACGCTCTGAAAGAGCAGGGCAAGATCCTTGCCGTCCTCGCCCAATCCAATGAAGGCGGGCTATTCCCAGTGTTCGCAACCGTGCCACCTGAGCGCTACATCGCCTTTCTGCCTGCCATCCAAAGACCCGTTATTGGCATGCTCGGGTCACAAGAGCAGGTGCGCGCCTTTCTGGACGTGCTTGACATAAAGGCCCCAAGAAAGCTGGATGTGGATGAACCGCAGCTCAAGCTGGAGCTCGACCAGCTCAGCCCCCCGAAGGATCCAAGCCTCTGCCTAAGCCCAATCACGCAGGAATTAACGGATATCGCGACGGAATGGCGCGCGGAGTTTAACATCACCCTTTTGAATGAGCCGCCCGAGCAAGCGCGCTCAACATCGAAGCGGGAGATTGAGACATATATCGCGCGCGACAGTCACAGGGTGCTGTTGTCTGACGGTCAGCCTGTCGCGATGACCGGTTTCAATGCGCGCTACGAAGACCACGTCCAGATCGGCGCGGTCTTCACACCGCCCAAGTTGCGTGGACGAGGCTATGCCGGGGCAGCCGTCGCGCTCCACTTGACTGAGGCGCGTGCGCAAGGCGTTACCACGGCGGTTCTTTCTGCCGCATCATCTGCTGCAGCGAGCGTCTATCGCCGCATCGGGTTCAAGGATTGTGGTCGATACGCGATTGTCCTTTTTGACCGGGAGGAGGCGCAGGCATGATCCGGCCAGAAGTCACAGCGCTCTTGCGCAAATACGCAGAACCCCTTGTCGGGCTCGCGATTTTTGCGGTGGGGTTCTGGTTTCTGACCTATGCAGGCTGGTTCTGGAAGGTCATCGGCACCATCATCATGTTCGCAGGCCTCGGCCTCTTCACCACGTCCTTGCGTCGTATCACATTCAAAACCGATCAGATCGGGCCCGGTGTGGTGGAAGTCGATGAGCGCCAGATCAGCTATTTCTCTGCCTATGAAGGGGGCGTTGTCTCCATCGAAGCGCTCGCGCGGATCACTGCGATCACGAGCGATGAAGGTCCATGGGCGGATGATCTGCATTGGGTGCTGGAAGAAGATGGCGGTACGATCCTGACCATTCCCAATTCCGCGACCGGGTCAGAGAAACTGTTCGATGCATTTTCCGCTCTGAACGGCGTCGATTACTCGATGGCCACCAAGGCTATGGGCACGACCAGCATTGACAGCTATGTGATTTGGTCGAAACCTCGCGCCGCTCTGCATTGACTTCCCCGCGCGGCTCACCCATCCCTTGCACTCCAGCAACCTGATCGGAGCCCGACATGTCTATCCCACAATCCGGCGGTGGTCCGATCACGGACCATGCGCAGCTTGCAGGTTATCTTGAAGCCGGGTGTAAACCCAAGGATGACTGGCGCATCGGTACGGAGCACGAGAAATTCGGCTTCTGTCAGGATTCCCTTCTGCCTCTGCCCTATGACGGGGAGCGCTCGATCAAAGCGATCCTCAACGGGCTGCGTGATGAGTTTGACTGGCAGGCCGTTCACGAAGGCGACAATATCGTGGGCCTCGTCAAGGGCGGTGCGAATGTCTCGCTCGAACCCGGTGGCCAGTTGGAGCTGTCCGGAGCGCCGCTAGAGACAATTCACGAGACATGTGACGAGGTGAACCAGCATCTGCGTGAGGTTCAAACCGTGGCCGACCGGATCGGTGCGAAGTTCATCGGCCTTGGTGCTGCGCCTGAATGGACGCATGAGCAGATGCCTTTGATGCCCAAAGGCCGCTACAAGCTGATGGATGCTTATATGGGCACGGTCGGCACGCATGGCACGCAGATGATGCGCCGGACATGTACTGTGCAAGTAAACCTCGATTTCTCATCTGAGGCCGATATGGTCCAGAAAATGCGCGTTGCCGTTGCATTGCAGCCGGTTGCAACGGCGCTCTTCGCCAATTCCCCCTTCTTTGAAGGCAAGGTAAACGGCCACAAGTCATGGCGCTCCCGTATCTGGCGCAATCTGGATGATGCGCGCACGGGAATGGTGCCGTTCATTTTTGATGAGAGTTTCGGCTTCGAAGCGTGGGCGCAATGGGTCCTCGATGTGCCAATGTATTTCGTTTACCGCGATGGCGTTTATGTCGATGCGTTGGGGCAATCTTTTCGCGACTTTCTGAAGGGCGAGCTGCCCGCGTTGCCCGGTGAAACACCAACGCTGTCTGACTGGGCCGATCATTTGACCACGGTGTTCCCTGAAGCGCGCGTGAAGAAATTCATCGAAATGCGCGGTGCAGATGGTGGCCCATGGCGCAGACTTTGCGCGCTTCCGGCCTTCTGGGTCGGGCTCACCTATGACCAAACCGCGCTGGATGCCGCATGGGATCTCGCCAAGGGCTGGGATGCAGAGACGCGCGAAGCCTTGCGCGTTGCCGCATCGGTCGAGGGTCTGCAGGCAGAGGTAAACGGGATCAAGATGCATGATCTCGCCCGCGACGTTCTGGAGATCGCAGAGCTTGGCCTGAAGAACCGCGCCAAACCCGGTGCGGGCGGCATGGTCCCGGATGAAACGCATTTTCTGAATGCGCTGAAAGACAGCGTTGAAAGCGGTGAAACACCTGCCGATGAATTGCTGCGCCATTACAACACGGATTGGGCCGGCGACATCAGCCGCGTTTACGACGCCTACAAATACTAAGAGCCAAGCAAGCGCGCGGCAGCGCCCGCTTTGCGCTTTTCGATTGTCGGATAGCGGTGCCCACTCTCATGGGCGTCATAGCGCGTCGGGCCACTGACGCTTGGGCAGGCAAGAAAATACACGACGACGATCTGAACCAGCGGGATCAAGAGCCCCAAGGCCCAAAATCCGGAGCGGTTCGTGTCATGCAGCCGCCTCACCGCGGCAGCCATTGTTCCGAAACTGACCATCACCAATCCGAAAATCACCACCGGCGTTCCCAAACTGCCCGGCAGCAATGCTGCGCAGAACAGGCCCGCGATGAAGATCATCACGTTGGTTCCATAAAGCGTCCAGAATTGCGCGCGGGTTGCGCGGCCGGAAAAGATGAAAAGCTTACCGTAGCCGTCGGACAGGCGGGACATCAGGTCCATGGGGTAACTCCAAACTCATAACACACATAGCCCGCAGATCAGGGGTAACTGGGCTCGTCGGATTTCAGCCCGCCAAGCACTCTGTTCTTGTAGTAGTCTTTAATTTCGTCTTTGCGCTGCTGTTGGAATTCTTTCGCGGATTCCTTCAGCTCTGCATCACTGATGCCGCCGCCGGCAAATGCGGTTTCCTCTTTCGCGACTTTGCGCACACGCGGGTCAGTTGTAAACGCGGCGACATAGGCATTGGACACATCAGTCCGGTTGTAGATATCAGGTTTCGCTTCTTTGCGGCGGCGTACAGGTGCTGCGCCTGGATCATCGGATGCGAGCGGGTCAGGACCAAACCGGTTTTCGCCCTGTTCGGACGGCAAGACCATCAGGATCAGAAACCAGATCGCCCCGATCAGTGGAATGAAGGTGATGAGCATCCAAAAGCCGGAACGGCCTGTGTCATGCAGGCGGCGCACGGTCACTGTCAGGCTTGGCACGATCGTTGCAAGAAGGAAGGCGAACAAAAGCGCGCCATTCACCAGCGCCACCATTTGCGGCCAGCCGGGCTGTACCGACAGAACAGACAGGGTGGTCGATGCAAGGCAGATCGCGGTGTAGGTAAACCCCCACCACCAATACTCCGCGCGCGTCGCGCGCCCGTCCATGCTTACATAGTTGCGAAACACGGATGCTGTCGCGCCTATCGGTCCCATCTCTCACGTCCTCATGGTTCTTTTGTCCGCGCAAACTCGCCAAACAATGCGGCGGTTTTGTGCAGCAAACAGGACGTTTCTCTGAAGAAGTCTTAACGAAGCTTAATCACGATCTTTCACCGTCGGGATGGAGCTCTTGCGATAGCGTGGCTCAGGGGCGGCTTCAGTGTTGCCGCCCGGACCATGCGCGTTCTCTCCCGTATCACCCGGCAACGCGCACAGGATCAGGATCGCGATTCCGCCGAACGGCAGCACAAACAGCACAAGCAGCCAAGCGGTCAGGCCTTTGTCGTGCAACCGCCGCGCCGTGACAGAGAGCATCGGCAGCAGTAAAAACAGCAAGATCGTGAAGAACGGCCAGACAATCCCGCTATCCGGATCAGATGTGACTGTCAGCAGCGTCACGGTGAAACCCGCCAAAGTGGCCAGATTGTAGAACAGAAAGAAGAACCAGAATTCAGAGCGGGACGCGCGGCCAGAGAAGGTCAGGTATTTGCTAAAACAGGTGCTGACCGCCTCTCTGAACCCCATCTATCTATCCTTTCTTCCCGATCTTCGCTTCACTGCCAGCGAGAATGCGTTTGATATTGGCCGCATGTCGCAGCCAGATCAACACGCCCAAGGCGATAGCCAAAACCACCATGTCCGGGCGGCCCAACCAGATCAGCCACACCGGCACCAGAAGCGCGGCCACCAAGGCAGAGAGCGACGAGATTCGCGTCAAGCCTGCGACCACCAGCCATGTCAGGCACGCAGCCAGGCCTACGGGGAAATAAAGCGCCAACAGCGTGCCAAGATAGGTCGCCACGCCCTTGCCGCCCTGAAATCCCAGCCAGACAGGGAACAGATGGCCCAGAAACGCCATGAACCCGGCCAATTGCGCGGCATCCGGCCCGATAAGCGCGCGCGCCAGAACAACCGCAATTGCGCCTTTGCCGCTGTCCAGCAGAAGCGTCGCCAAAGCCGCCGGTTTTGAGCCGGTCCGCAACACATTCGTGGCGCCGATATTGCCCGATCCGATCTCCCGCAGATCGCCCAGCCCCATCAATCGCGCGATGACGAGGCCAAAAGGGACTGATCCCAGCAAATAGGCCAAAACGGCAACGATGCCCAAAACGGGCAGGGAGGTGACGATTTCAGGCATCAGCGCGCGTAAACCTCGCGCCCTGCGACGAAGGTGCGCAACACACAGCCTTGCATCCGTTGGCCGTCAAATGGTGTGTTTTTGGATTTCGATTGCAACGTCCAACGATCCAGCACGAAGGGCGCATCGGGGTCGAACAACACCAGGTCCGCAGGCGCGCCCGCACTCATGCGTCCACCTTCCAGCCCCAGACGTTTCGCGGGGTTCAGTGACATGGCGCGGAACAGTTCCGGCAGGCCCAACTGGCCGCCATGGTACAGCCGCAGCGCTGCGGGCAGCAGCGTCTCCAGCCCAACCGCGCCGGACGCGGCTTGTTCAAAAGGCAGCCGTTTGCTTTCTTCATCCTGCGGCGTGTGCATTGAGCAAATGATATCGATCAAACCGCTGGCCACGGCTTCCACCATGGCTTGGCGATCGTCTTCACTGCGCAGCGGCGGTTTGACTTTGAAGAAGGTCCGGTAATCACCCACGTCCAGCTCGTTCAGCGTCAGATGGTGGATCGACACGCCAGCCGTCACGTCCAAACCCGCCACTTTCGCCCGTTCCAGCGCGGGCAGAGCGGCCGCACAGGAAATCTGGTCGGCGTGATAGCGGACCTTCGTGGCCTCGACCAAAGCCAGATCGCGCTCCAGCCCCATCCGTTCGGCCAATGGGGACACTGCGGGCAGGCCGCGCAAAGACGCGAATTTGCCGGAGGTCACAGCCGCCCCGTCGCTCAGGACCGGTTCTTGCGGATGGCCCATTACCAGCGCCCCGAGGGAGCGGGCATAGACCATCGCGCGGCTCAGCACTTTTGTATCCGCCACGACGTGATCGCCATCGGTAAAGGCCACGGCACCGGCATCTTGCAGGAACCCCATCTCCACCATTTCACGCCCCGCGCGTGCCTTGGTCAGGGAGGCCATGGGCGCGATGCGTATATCCGTCATCTCCGCCCCGCGCCGCTTGGCGAATTCCAGCGTCTCTGGCGTATCCACCGTTGGGATCGTGTCAGGCCGTGTGACCATCGTGGTGACCCCGCCCGCTGCGGCCGCAAGGCCAGCGGTGCGAAAGCTCTCCTTGTGGCGCTCGCCCGGTTCGCAAACCTTGACACCTATGTCGATGATCCCCGGCGCTAGGCATTTGCCGCCGCAATCGACAACCGCAGCGCCCGCAGGTGCGTCTGCGCCTTCAGGGTAGACCTCCACGATCTGTCCCTCCTCGATCAGAACAGCGCCAGCATCCTGCGTTCCTGCATCAGGATCAATCAATTGAGCATTGGTCAGCAGCATCATGGACGCGCGCCTTTCTTAACATGGTCTCCCCGTCGCCAGTCGGGCCGGGATATGGCAAGCCGGTCAAACATCATGCGCTGGACAGGATCAACATCAGAGCGACCAGAATGACAAAACTCATCACGATATAGATGAATTTGTTCATCCGTCGGTCTTCTTTTTGATACCAGGTCCCGGTCTCGACTTCTGCAGATTGGGTTGGTGCCTCTACCGGTTCCAGAGCCGCAGCAGAGTGATCCGCCCTTGCCATGGGCAGACTTGCAACGCAGGTCAGTTCCGCTGTGGTCTCGATCTTTCCGGCAATCGCTTCATCCGGGATCAGAACAACATGGCCGTCCAACGCATTCAGGCGCTGCAGGTTTTGACCACTTGGGGGATCGCGCAGATCAAAGGCGTTGGTCACGTAATCAGACAATGCCATCCCCGCGAGGTCGCTGACAGGAAACAGCTCGATCTTATCGGTGTTCAATCCGCCCTGACGCAGCCCCAGCCACCCCGCCAGATGGGGCAGCGCCATCGCCTTACCTTTGGAGCGGCTCAAAAAAGTATGCCGTCCCTGCATCTGCGTATTGACCGCAAAGATATGCAGCGTCCGGTCCACCGTCAGCCGCCAAACCAGATCAGAAAGCCCGTGAATGCGGCGAGGCCCAACAGCGCATACATCGCGATCTTGCCAGACATGCGCGGGTCTTTTGGGTCGTCGCTCATGCTTGCTCTCCTCGGACTATCGTTAAGCGCCGCCTTGGCGCAGTTGCAAGACCATGCGGTATACGTTCAAGCCGTCGTCTAGATCTTGAAAGGTGAGTTTTGCATCTTTTGGGACGTCCAAGGCGTCCTGTACGGGACGCAGATAAGGATGCGGCGGACTAATTCTCTCGCGCTGGTCATCCGCATGCGTGAAGGTGATAGAGGGCGGCGTCTTCCGATGGAACTCGACATAGGTTGATTGGGTGATCCAGAAACCTTTCAACTCCTTTTGGCTGTTGCGCACCACTTTTCCAACAAAAGCCCGTTTGTTGGTCAGAGAGTATGTCAGGCCGCGTTTGCGAAATTCGGCTAGAAACTTGATTGCGAAATAAGCGCTGAGCATCAGCAGGAAAGGAGTGGTGAAAGCCAGCGTTTCTGCCGCCAAAGTGCGATCAGTCTTGGCGACAACGAAAACAAAGCCAATGGACGTAAGGGCAAGAAAGGCGGCGGCTAGAGCAGACCACAATTCCGTACTCGGACTGTGCATAGGGTTTCCTTGCCAGATGAGATATTCGTCATCCTCAAGAATGCCATGCCAATCCGGATGATGTCCCGAGACCGGCGCAGAACTCACGCCATCACCCCTTGCGGCTTCATCTTGCGCGCTTTGACCAGCAGTTCCATGCAAGCCATGCGGACAGCGACGCCCATCTCCACCTGTTCCTGAATGACGGAGCGGTTGATGTCGTCGGCCAGCGTTCCGTCGATCTCTACGCCCCGGTTCATGGGCCCCGGATGCATGACGATGGCGTCGTCTTTGGCATGGCTCAGCTTTTCGGGGTCCAGCCCGTAGCGGTGGTAATATTCGCGCTCAGACGGGATGAACCCGCCATCCATCCGCTCGCGTTGCAGGCGCAGCATCATCACCACGTCAACATCCGCGAGGCCTTCACGCATGTCCTCATAGACCTCGACGCCGAAATGCTCGATCTCTGAGGGCATCAGCGTGGGTGGCCCGACAAGGCGCACGCGGTTCTCCATCTTGCCCAAAAGCAAGATGTTCGAGCGCGCGACGCGGCTATGGGCGATATCACCGCAAATCGCGACATTCAGCCGGTGCAGCCGACCCTTGGCGCGCCGGATTGTCAGCGCATCCAGCAGGGCTTGCGTGGGGTGTTCATGCCGCCCGTCGCCTGCGTTCAACACAGCGCAATTCACTTTTTCAGCCAACAGGTTCACAGCACCCGAATGCGGATGGCGCACAACCAGCAGATCGGGGTGCATCGCGTTCAGCGTCAGCGCCGTATCGATCAGCGTTTCGCCCTTTTTGATGGAGGACGCCTGCATCGCCATGTTCATCACATCCGCGCCAAGGCGTTTGCCTGCAATTTCAAAGCTGGCCTGCGTGCGGGTGGAGTTCTCGAAGAACATGTTGACCTGCGTCTGACCTGCCAGCACCTCGGAGTGCTTCTGATCCGAGCGGTTCAGCTCAACATATTGATCAGCGAGGTCAAGAATGGCCGTGATATCAGCGGGGGTGAGATGCTCGATCCCTAACAAATGCTCCGCGCGGAATGTCATGGCCGTCCTTCCCTTAGTCGCCTCGCTATATAGAAAGACGCGCGGTGTTGAACAAGCTGCGATTGCCGCGCTTTTCCACTGCGCGTAGACTGCCGCAATGGAATCGCAACTGGATTATCATCAGGCCAAAGCCCTGCTCGAATGGCAGATCGACCTCGGCGCGACAGAGGCGATTGGCGAGCATCCGGTGAACCGCTACGAAGAGCCAGCGCAAAAGCCTAGAGCCAAGCCCAAAACTGCCCCTGAGGCACCGCGCGCCCCGCTGCAAATCGACAGTGCCGCCGTGTCGCGACAGATGGCTGATGGTGCCGCTGATCTCGACGCTTTGAGGGCCGCTTTGGGGGCGTACGAGCACTGCGAATTGAAAAACGGCGCGCGCTCGCTCGTCTTTTCCGACGGCAAACCCGGCGCGCGCGTAATGATCATCGGCGAAGCGCCGGGCCGCGACGAGGACCGCGAGGGCAGGCCTTTCGTGGGTCGGGCGGGGCAATTGCTCGATGCGATGCTTGCCGCGATAGATCACGGGCGCGATCACGCGGAAAATCCGGTCTATATCACCAATGTCATGCCGTGGCGCCCGCCCAACAACCGCGAACCCACGCCCGACGAAATCGCGATGATGCTGCCGTTTTTGGAGCGTCACGTCGCCCTCGCTCAACCGGATATGTTGGTCCTGATGGGCAATGTCTCCTGCCTCGCGGTTCTGGGCAAGAAAGGCATCACCAAACTGCGCGGCGGCTGGGTGGAAGCCTTCGGCAAACCCGCCATCCCCATGTTCCACCCCGCCTATCTGCTGCGCAATCCGCCCGCTAAACGCGAGGCGTGGCTGGATTTGCTGAGCCTGCAAAAGAAAGTACGCGCATGAGCGAACGTGACTTTATCCCCGTTCGCATTGCCGTTCTGACAGTCTCGGACACGCGGACGCATGCGGATGATAAATCCGGCAATACTCTGGTCGACCGGCTCGAAAGCGCGGGACATGTTCTGGCAGACCGCATGATCTTGCCAGATGAGCGGGGTCAGATTGCCGATCAACTGCGCGCGTGGTGTGCCAATCCTGAGATAGATGTCGTGATTTCCACCGGTGGCACGGGGCTGACTGGGCGCGATGTCACAGTCGAGGCCCATCGCGATGTCTATGAGAAAGAGATCGACGCGTTCGGCACGGTCTTCACCCATGTCTCAATGGCCAAGATCAACACGTCAGCCGTTCAAAGTCGCGCCACAGGCGGTGTCGCGCAGGGCACATATCTTTTTGCGCTGCCGGGAAGCCCAGGCGCCTGCAAGGATGCATGGGATGAAATCCTCGTCCATCAGCTCGACTACCGGCACAAGCCCTGCAACTTTGTGGAAATCATGCCGCGACTGGAAGAACATCAGCGACGGAAATAACAGCTTCGTGCGTTAACTCTCTAAAGTTGGACGAATTTAGCTGTAAGCCCTACATTACACCCAGTTGTAACGGAGCCCGCGCCACATGCGTTTCTTTCGCCGTAGCTTGATCGGTTTGTTTTTGCTCGCTCTCACCGTCGGAATTCTGGCGATGGGCGGGAACACCATTCACTCAGCCTTGCAGGCCCGATGGGCTGAAGAGCCCGATGACCGTACTGCGCGGGAACGTGTCCTCGCAGTGGTGGTCCGAGAGGTTCAGCCGACTGAAATCATCCCGGAATTGACCAGTTTCGGTGAAGTCCGGTCACGGCGCACCCTGGATTTGCGCGCGCCCGTCGGGGGTGCGATCGTTGAGCTGGCGGAAAGCTTTCTGGAAGGTGGCAGCGTCAAAGCGGGCACGCTGCTCGCGCGGATCGACCCGGCAGATGCGCAAGCCGCCGTGGATGTCGCGCAAACCGATCTGATTGAGGCAGAAGCGGATTTGCTGGATGCGGAACGCGCCATTTCTCTGGCTGAGGATGAATTGGCGGCGGCCCAGACACAGGCGGAATTGCAGCAGAAAGCGCTGGATCGCCAACAGGATTTGCGCCGCCGCAATGTGGGAACTGCCGCCGCTGTGGAAGCGGCAGAGCTCGCAGTGTCATCTGCCAATCAGGCGGTTCTGTCGCGCAGACAGGCGCTTCAGCAGGCGCAAGCACGCCTGTCACAGGCAGAAACGCTGATCACCCGCCGCAAGATCAACCTGCGCGACACGCAACGCCGCCTTGAAGACACGGAAATTTACGCGGCTTTCGACGGTCGCCTTTCAGATGTGCAGGCCACCACAGGCGGCCTCGTTGCCAATAATGAGAGGCTGGCGCAGCTTGTGGATCCTCGCGCGCTTGAGGTCTCCTTTCGGGTCTCCACCGCGCAATATGCGCGTTTGGTCGAAAACGGGGAGCTGCTTCAAAGCCCGGTGGAGGTCAGGCTCGATGTTCTTGGTACGGATTTGGTCGTTGCGGGTCGCATCACGCGGGAAAGCGCAGCTGTGGCGGAGGGCTCGACCGGGCGTTTGCTGTTTGCAGAGATCGACAGCAGCGGCGGATTGCGCCCCGGTGACTTCGTAACTGTGATTGCCAAAGAGCCCGCTTTGCAAGGCGTCATGCAGCTTCCGGCCACCGCTGTCACGCCGCAAGGGAAGGTGCTGGTCCTGGGCAGCGAAGACAGACTGGAAGAAGTCAAAGTCGAAGTTCTGCGTCGTCAGGGCGATGACATCATCCTGCGCGCAGGCAGCATTGCAGGTCGCGAAGTCGTGACGGAGCGCAGTCAGGCGCTGGGCGCGGGCATCAAAGTGAAGCCACTGCGCGAGAGTGGGGCTGGCGTGCCGGAAGCGCCCGAGCTGGTAGAACTGGATTCGGATCGCCGAGCACGGATCATTGCTTTTGTCGAAGCCAACAAGCGGATCCCCGACGAGGTGAAGACGCGGATGCTGGGGCAGTTGCAAGACGCGAAAGTCCCCGCCCAAATGGTCGCGCGGATTGAATCGCGGATGGGCAGCTAGGCGATGCGGGACGCCATCAAATCATCCACGGGTGGTGTCCTGTCCTATTTTACACGGCACAAAACAGCGGCCAATCTGCTGCTGGTGATCCTGATCTGTCTTGGCGTCGCCGCATTGCCCCGCATGCGCACACAGTTCTTCCCCGATGTGATCAACGACAGTATCACAGTGCGGGCAGCGTGGAGCGGGGCCGGGGCGGAAGATGTTGATCGCGCGATCATTCAGGTCATGGAGCCGTCGCTTTTGTCCGTCGAGGGGGTGGAAAGCTCCGTTTCCGCGTCGCGTGAAGGCGCAGGATATATCACCCTCTCCTTCGAGCCGGATTGGGACATGTCGCGAGCTCTGGATGAAGTGCGATCTGCCGTTGATGCGGTCTCCGAGCTGCCAGATGATGTAGAAGAGCCGGTCGTGCGGCGCGGCGCATGGCGGGACCGCGTGACAGATGTGGTCATCACCGGCCCTGTCGCAGTGGAGCAATTGGGACGGTTTGCCGATGAATTTGTTACGCGCCTGTTTGCGGCAGGCGTCACACGGACAACGATCAGAGGGGTGGCTGCACCCGAAACCGTTGTGGAGGTGCCCTCCACCGCCCTGATCAAGCATGAAGTCACCATGGCCGAGATTGCCGAAGCCATTCGCGGAGAAGCCTCAGCCGATCCGGCAGGTGACGTGTCCGGCGGGAATGCGCGTGTCAGGACGGGCGTTGCGAAACGTGATCCGACACAGATTGCAGCGATTGTGCTGCGCTCCAATCCTGACGGCTCAAGCCTGACCATTGGCGATGTGGCACGCATCATCATCGAAGGCACGGATCGGGAGCGGGCCTATTTCTCGGGCGAAAACCCCGCGATCTCCGTGCGGGTTGATCGATCAAGCCGGGGCGACGCGATCAAGATACAGGAGCGTGTGGCCGAGGTGGCAGAGGAACTGGCTCTGACCCTTCCCGCAGGCACCAGCATTGATTTGATCCGCACGCGGTCGGAAGCGATCACCGGGCGTCTGGATATCCTTGTTGACAACGGCGCGGTGGGCCTCGGGCTGGTGGTCTTGCTGCTGTTTCTCTTTCTCAACGCGCGCACCGCCTTCTGGGTCGCGGCAGGCATCCCTGTGGCGATGCTGGGCGCGATTGCGTTGATGTACCTGGCAGGGCTCACGATCAACATGGTGTCGCTGTTTGCTCTGATTATCACGCTGGGCATTGTGGTTGATGATGCTATCGTCGTGGGCGAACACGCTGATTTCCGGCACCGCACCTTGGGCGAAGACCCGGTAACAGCCTCCGAGAACGCGGCGCGGCGCATGTCCGCACCAGTGTTTTCCGCCACGCTGACCACAGTGATCGCCTTCTTTGGCCTCGTGGCCATCGGGGGAAGATTTGGCGATTTGATCGCGGATATTCCTTTCACTGTGATCGTCGTTCTGATCGCCTCCCTCGTTGAATGCTTTTTGATCCTGCCACATCACATGAGCCACGCGCTCGCCGCTTCGGCCAAGGAACATTGGTATGACTGGCCGTCCCGCACGGTCAGCAAAGGCTTCAACTGGCTGCGCGACCGGGCGTTTCGTCCTTTCATGAAGGGGGTGATCTGGGCGCGCTATCCTGTCGTCGCCCTTGCGCTTCTGCTTTTGGCAAGTCAGGCGGCGCTGTTCATCAAGGGCGATGTCACCTGGCGCTTCTTCAACGCGCCGGAACGTGGCTCGATCTCGGGCAATTTTTCAATGCTGCCGGGGGCCACGCGTGAAGACACGATGGAGATGATGCGCGAGTTGCAGCGCGCCACGGCAGAGCTGGCGGCTGATTATGAAGACCGCTACGGTCGCAACCCGCTCGACTATGTGCTGGCGGAAGTTGGCGGCACCACGGGGCGCGGCCTGTCCGGGCAAGAGACCAAGGACAAGGACCAGCTCGGCTCCATCGCGATTGAGCTGATCGACGCGGATCAGCGCCCCTATTCCTCGTTCCAGTTCGTGGGCGAGTTGCAAGACATGGTGCGCCGTCATCCGATGGTAGAGCAAGTCAGCTTCCGCGGTTGGCGCTCCGGTCCGGGCGGTGACAGTCTGGATGTGCAGATGTTCGGCGCAGAAGCGCAAACGCTCAAAGACGCGTCCGAGGCCTTCAAGGAGGCCATGCTGCAATTCCCTGAAGTGACTGCCGTGGAAGACAATCTGGCCTATGACAAGGAAGAACTGATCCTTGATCTGACCCCGCAAGGTCAGGCCCTGGGCTTCACTATCGACGCGCTCGGTCGCGTGTTGCGCAACCGGCTCAACGGGATCGAGGCTGCGACTTATCCTGATGGGCCGCGCTCTGCCACGATCCGGGTGGAACTGCCGCCGGGCGAGCTCACAGCGGATTTCCTCGAACGCACCTTCATGCGGGCACCATCGGGTGAATATGTGCCGCTGGCCGATATCGTGACGGTCGAAAGCCAGACGGGCTTCTCGACCGTGCGGCGCGAAAACGGGATCCGGCTGCTTTCCGTTTCTGGGGATATCTCCGAGGATGACCCGGCGCGTGCGGCCGAGATCAGCAAGCAGATCGCAGAAGTGATCCTGCCGCAGATCGAACAGGACTTTGACATCGCCACGCAGCAATCGGGGTTGGCGGAACAGGAAGAGGAGTTCCGCAATGATGCGACGCTGGGCTTCATCCTCTGTCTGATCGGCATCTATCTGGCGCTCGCATGGGTCTTTGCCAGCTTCACCCGGCCCGTCGTGATCATGGCCATTATCCCCTTCGGACTGATCGGCACGATCTACGGCCACCACGCATGGGACGTGCCACTGTCGATGTTCACGGTGGTCGGGCTGATCGGCATGACGGGGATCATCATCAACGATTCCATCGTGCTGGTCTCAACCATAGACGAATACGCGGAGGAGCGAGGCCTGATCCCCGCTATCATCGACGGTGCGGCAGACAGGTTGCGACCGGTGCTGTTGACGACGTTGACCACTGTTCTGGGCCTCGCGCCGCTCCTGTTTGAGACGTCGCGCCACGCGCAGTTTTTGAAGCCCACTGTGATCACGCTTTGCTACGGTTTGGGCGTCGGCTTGCTGCTGGTTCTGCTGATCGTCCCGTCGCTGATCGCGATGCAATCTGACGTTAAAAAGCAGACCAAGGCGCTCAAGCGGGCGCTGTCTGCGAAAGGTACTGCACCGGTGCTTCGCCTGATCACTTTCTTCAACCTTCTCGGGGTTGCCGCGCTCTTTGCACTCACCATGGGCGCAACGATGTGGTCGGGCAGCCTGCCGGAAATGCTGCGCATGGCACTGCCCGCTGACGCGCCGGCAAGCTCCCTGCCAATGGCGTTCGTGTTGTTCTTGTCAGGCGTGGTGGTGTTGCTGCTGGCGATTTGGATGATCGCTGTTATCGCCCATGCGACAGGGCGCAAGGCGCAGGCCTAGTCGCAGCCGGTCAGCTCAATCGCCGATGTGGTGGTCAGCAGCGTCATGCGGACAGAGGACAGATCAATCTCAGCTGCATCATGCTGGCGGATCAGCCGAACGCGCGACATGACCCAATCGTCGTCGCGCATGAAATTCGGCTCGCTTACCCACACCCGACCGTCGGACAGCTCGACCACTGCGGTTTCCGCGCTGCCATCAAGGGGCGGGACCTGCGTTGCAATGTCGAGGCGATACTCCTCGTCACTGGAGGTCAACGTGCAATCCAGACGCGCGTCGACCGGGGCAGGCCGGTCTGTCATCGCGGTTTGGATCGGGACCATCCCTTCAATCTGATCGGGATGCAGGCGACTGTTGATACTGACATCGACAGGCAGGCAAATGTCCTTGCACACCCCCAAACGCATATTCATGGAGATCTTGATCGGGCCTTGGGTCTTGGCTTTCAGATGCACAGGCAGAACCACGCGGTCTGCGTATCCGACAGAGCGCATGCCATATGCCCGAAAAACGATCGGGCGCGGCCACATCACATTGGCCTCTCTGAGGTTCTGCGAGCCTTGCCACGTGATACGCGTCGGGATGCCACCATCGCCGGGCGCGCGCCAATAGGTCTTCCAGCCCGGCGCCAGATCAATTTGTATGCCTGCGTAATGCGCATTTCCCTGCGCGCGCCAGCCATCCAGAAATGTGACAGATACGATGCTGTCCGTGGTTTGGGCCACTTGCGCTGTCATCGGTGATGACAGCGTAGCAGACCAAAGCGCGGCAGCGAGCAGAGAGCGGGCGAAGCATTTCATGCAGGCCAACATAGGTAGGAGCCCTGCACACAGGAAATCACGTCTCAGCGAGAAACTGCTACAGTTGCGATCATGCCGCGTTTTCGGAGGGCCTGCTCTTGCAGGTTCCCACCCAAACCCGCACCTTGAGCAGATGCCAAAGCCTGATGATTCTATGGACCTGAATGGTCGCCTCCTGATTGCAATGCCCTCTATGGGGGATATGCGGTTCGAGCAGAGTGTGATTTTCATCTGTTCGCATTCCGACAAAGGAGCGATGGGGCTGATCGTCAACAAACCGGCGGATGATCTGAAATTTGGCGATCTGCTGAAACAATTGGGGATAGAGGCGCCGCCCTCCATGCGCTCGATTCGCATTCATGTCGGCGGTCCGGTGGAGTTTGGCCGGGGCTTTGTCCTGCACTCCTCCGATTACAATCAGAATGACACGACGATGCAGGTCGGCGACAGTTTTGCAATGACAGCGACGCTCGACATCCTCGAAGATATCGCCATGGGTGATGGCCCATCCGAGGCACTGCTGGCGATGGGCTATGCCGGTTGGGGGCCGGGGCAGCTGGAGGATGAGATCGTGCGCAATGGCTGGTTGATCGGGGATGCCTCAAAGGCCTTGGTCTTTGGCGGTGAGGACGACAGCAAATGGCAAAACGCGCTTGAGAAAATGGGGATCAACCCGCTGCTTTTATCCGCCGAAGGCGGGCGCGCCTAGGTGCGCGGCGCGGCTGCCCGGTTCAGCCTGTCATTGATCGCAAGGCCGATCCCGTCCATCGGCACAGGCGCCACAGTGAAATAATCCACGCCCGCCGCGTGGGCCAGGGCGTCCATCTCCCGCAACATGCCAAACAGATGCGCTGCGGCCTGCAACATGTCTCCCGCAGCGGACAGGTTCAAATCCGCCGCGCCTGCGCCAAACCCCAGATGCGGCACGTGACCCTTCGCAGCCACATTCAAGCGCACCCCTGCATCGGGCGCATAATGGGAGGCAAGCTGGCCTGGCGCGTTCGGCGTGGTTTGGTCTTGAGGGGTCGCAAGGCGCTTGCCAAGAACCTCTTCGGCCTGCTCCCGCGTGACACCGCCCGGGCGCAACATGGTGATGGGATCGCCGCCGAAAATTGAGGACTCGAGCCCCACGGCGCAGGCCCCGCCGTCGATCACAGCGTCGATCCGCCCGCGCAACCCGTCCATCACATGCGCCGCTGTGGTCGGGCTGATCTTGCCGGAAGGATTTGCTGATGGCGCGGCAATGGGTCGGCCTGCAGCGCGCAACACCTCCTGTGCCAGCGGGTGAGACGGCACCCGAAGGGCGACTGTCCCCAGACCTGCCGTGACCAAATCAGACAGACCCGCCTCGGGACGCAGCGGCAGGACCAACGACATCGGGCCCGGCCAAAATGCTTTTGCCAAGGCTCTGGCAGCCGCATCAAAAACCACCAGCCTTTCGACTGCCGCCATATCCGGAAGATGCACGATCAGCGGGTTGAAGCTTGGCCGGTTTTTGGCCTCGAAGATGCGTGCAACAGATATATCCCGCGTTGCATCGGCGCCCAGCCCGTAGACTGTCTCCGTCGGGAAGGCCACGAGCGCGCCGTCGCACAGCAGCTCTGCGGCGCGTGCGACCTCATTAGCATTCAGTAGAAGTGTCATGTCACCGGCCTCGAAATGACGCTGCGTCTCGCTTGCGGGCCTGACGGGCGCGCGGCAGTTTATAGCTATTGTCACAGCCCTTACCCGATCTGTACGGGGCTGAAAAGTCATGCCATTGATGGAGTTCTCCCGTGCCGTATCGCGCCCCCGTCCAAGATTACCAGTTCCTCTTTGATCACGTCGTGGGCTACGCGCGATTGGAAGAGACTGAAAGCTTCGCCGAAGCTGGCGCGGATGTCTCCAGCGCGATTCTGGAAGAAGCCGCGAAGATCGCAGAGGATATTCTGGCGCCCCTGAACCGTGTTGGCGACCTGCACCCGGCGGTTTTGGAAAACGGTGTTGTACGCACCTCGCCGGGCTTTGCTGAAGGCTACAAGGCTATCGCCGAAGGTGGCTGGGTTGGCATGGCCGGTGATCCCGAATATGGCGGCATGGGCCTGCCGCAATCTCTGGTCAATGCGGTCAATGAAATGATCGGTGGCGCCTGCCTGTCGCTGCAACTCAACCCGCTGATGTCGCAAGGCCAGATTGAAGCGCTGGAGCATCACGCCTCGGACGAGATCAAGGCGCTCTATCTGCCCAAGCTGATCTCAGGCGAGTGGTGCGGCACAATGAACCTGACCGAACCACAGGCTGGATCAGATGTCGGCGCTCTGCGCACCAAGGCGGAGCCCAATGGCGATGGCAGCTATGCGATCAGCGGGCAGAAAATCTATATCAGCTGGGGCGATAATGACTTCACGGAGAATGTCTGCCACCTCGTCCTCGCCCGCCTGCCCGATGCAGGCCCCGGCACCAAGGGCATCAGCCTCTTCATGGTGCCGAAACTGATCCCGGATGAAGCTGGCAAACCGGGTGTCGCCAACACGCTGAAAGTGGTCAGCCTGGAACACAAGATGGGCCTGCACGGATCGCCAACTGCTGTCATGCAATATGATGGTGCAACCGGATGGCTTGTGGGCGAGCCGCATGACGGTATGGCTGCGATGTTCACGATGATGAACAACGCGCGCCTCGGTGTAGGCGGCCAAGGCATCGCCGTGGCAGAGGCCGCGTATCAGCACGCACTGGCCTATGCGATGGACCGCAAACAGGGCCGCGCGCATGAGGGCGAGACGATTATCGGCCATGCTGATGTTCGCCGCATGCTGTCGGAGATGAAAGCCGATATCTTCGCCGCGCGTGCCATCTCCGCCGCCTGCGCGCTGGCCATTGACATGGGGGCCGCGACAGGCAGCAGCGACTGGAAAGCCCGCGCGGCGCTTCTCACACCGATTGCCAAGGCATTCGGCACGGATACGGGCATCGCCGTGGCCGGGCAGGGCATCCAGGTCCATGGCGGCATGGGCTTCATCGAGGAAACCGGCGCCGCTCAATATTTGCGCGACGTCCGTGTCACCGCGATCTACGAAGGGACCAACGGCATTCAGGCAATGGACCTTGTGGCGCGCAAAATGATGGATAGCGGCGAAGCGGCTTATGCGCTGATCGACGAGATCGAAGCCTCTATTGAGGCCTGTAAGGCCGACCATCCGGACCTCGCGGCCAAGACTTTCACCGCTTTCGAAACCCTGCGGGAAACCACGGAGTGGCTGGTGCAGCAAGACATGACCGACCGCTTTGCGGGTTCTGTGGCCTATCTGCGCCTCTTCGCGCGCTGCCTTGGCGGCTATTACCACCTCTGCGCGGCGCACCGTACCGGGGTCGATGGGCCGCGCGGTCGGATGGCGCAGATCTATATCACCCGCCTCTTGCCTGAACATGTTGGGCTTGCAGAGCAGGTGCGTCAGGGCGCCGAAGACCTTTATGCTGTCAGCGTGGATGATCTCGTCGCGTGAGTGACAAGATCCACTACCCGTTCGCAGAGGTCCCCGCCGAAGGTGAGGCGATAGAAGTTGCAAAAGGCATCCTCTGGATGCGCTTGCCGTTGCCGATGAAGCTTGATCACGTCAATATCTACGCAATCGAAGACCGCGAAGGCTGGGCGCTTATCGACACCGGCTTCTTCTCCAAGCGCGGGGTTGCGATCTGGAAAAACCTGATGACTGGCCCGCTGCAGGGCCGCCCCGTTACCAAGGTCATCGTCACGCATCACCACCCTGACCACATCGGCATGGCAGGCTGGTTTCAGACGGAGCATGGCGCAGAGCTGATCACCACGCGCACCGCATGGTTGATGGCACGGATGCTGACGCTCGATGTGCAACCTGAGCCCACGCCTGAGGCGATTACCTTTTACACGCGCGGCGGCATGGCACCCGACATTCTTGAGGCGCGTAGAAAAGACCGCCCGTTCAACTTCGCCGATTGCGTCGCCCCTTTGCCGCAAGGCTATACCCGCATCCGCGAAGGCGATACGCTGACTCTCGGCAGCCGCGACTGGCAGGTCCGCATTGGCAATGGCCACGCGCCCGAACATGCCACGCTCTGGTCCAATGACGGCATCGTCATCGGCGGCGATCAACTGATCCCTTCGATCTCTCCCAATCTCGGCCTTTACCCGAATGAGCCTGAGGCCGATCCCGTTTCCGACTGGCTCGCGGCCTGCGAAGCCATGTTGCCCCACGCGACCCCGGACCAGCTTGTTCTGCCCGGCCATAAACTGCCCTTCACAGGGCTGCCCCTGCGCCTCACACAGTTGATCGAGAACCACCATGGCGCGCTCGCCCGGCTTGAGGAATTCCTGCAGGAAGCGCATAGCGCGGGAGAGTGTTTCATGACGCTTTTCAAACGCGAGATCGGTGGCGGCGAATACGGTTTGGCGCTGGTCGAAGCAATGGCCCATTGCCATCACCTCTATGTGTCTGGAAAAGTGACACGAACCCTGCGCACTGATGGGGCCTACCTGTACCAGACCAAAGGCTAGACATGGACGACACGATCAGCACCACGGCAGAGGCCATCGAGGCCGCAGCGATGACCAAGGCCCGGGTTGTGCATCTGCGAGACTGCGAACCCACTGTAGAGCAACAACCGCTGCCCAAATCCGTGGCCGCCAAACCCGTGGCGCAGAAATCTCCTGCCGAATGGGCCTATGAACGGCTCGTGCTTTATATTCAGAATTTTGAGGAACAGCTCGACGCCGATCAGGAAGTCGCGATGGGCTTCACCGGTGGCGGCGCAGGCGTCATGCGCATCGAAGGCATGGGCTTTTTCGCGCCTGACATCCTGACTTTTTATGGCTCTGATCTGGAAGGGACGAAAGCCCAGCAAATCCAGCATGTCAGCCAGTTGAACGTCATGCTGCGCGCGCTGCCGAAAGAGGTCGACAGACCCGAACCCAACCGCATCGGCTTCCGCCTCGCGCAGCAATTGGAAGAAGACGGCTAAGGTCCTGACCCTAGCGGCGATCTGCCCCCGTGACAGTGCCAAAAGAATCCGCTATTCGGCATCCAAGGGAAATTGACGGAGGCCGCCATGGCTGATCAAGAACACGAGCACGGCACGATGGACTATTCCGATCAGGAAAAGACGTTCAACGGCTTCGTGAAATTCACCACTTACACGGTCGTGGGGATTATCGTTTTCCTCATCTTCCTCGCACTGGTCAACGGCTAAGCCAAACCGATGCTGAAGCTGGCTCGCTTGTGGATTGCGACCCTCTGTCTGGCGGGTCTCGCAGCCTGCGGGGCCGAACCGATCTGGTCCGAACAGCACGAGATCGACCGTGTCGCTTTTCGTGCGCCGGGACCTGCAAAAATCACGCTGATCACCGTGATCAACAACCGATCTGGTGCGGGCGCGCATTCGGGTCTGCTGATCAACGGGTCTCAACGCGTGATCTGGGATCCTGCGGGCACATGGTGGAACCCCAATGCGCCGGAACGCAACGACCTGCATTACGGCCTGACCGACCGCATGGTCGACATCTATGTCGATTACCACACGCGCGAAACATTCCACACCGTTCTTCAGGAAGTGACCGTCAGCCCGGAGGTCGCGCAGAAAGCCATCCAACTGGCCGCAGCCTATGGACCGGTACCCAAGGCGCAATGCTCCATCTCCACCACGAATATCCTGCGGCAATTGCCGGGGTTTGAGGCGATCCCAGTCTCCTATTTTCCCCGCAACACGATGGATGCTTTCGCGAAACTGCCGGGTGTAACAACGCGCAAAGTGTATGACGACGATCCGGATGACAATTCCGCAAAACTGCCGCAGGGTTAGAGGCGGAATACCGGTTACGCTGGTCCAAAGGCCTGCCAATGTGGAATTTCGTTTCTCTCAGCACCTCGTGCAGAAGCGAAGCCATCAGGCAGTTTTTTCGGTTATTGACCAAAATAGGCGCGGTCCAAAATTGATCGGTCTGATTTAAGCTGTCGTGACGCACCATCGAATTTGAGACTGCCTTGTGACAGGACGTAGCAGCGATCCGCGACATCAAGTGCAAGATGCGTGAATTGCTCGATCAATAAGATTCCGATGTTCTGAGCGCTCAGCGTCTTGATGACATCAATGAGCCGATCAATCACCACCGGTGCCAATCCAAGCGACATTTCATCAATTAATAGGTAATTTGGCCGCGCAATCAGGGCTTGCGCAATGGCAACCATCTGTTGCTGCCCGCCGGACAGGGACCCTGCAGATTGTGCCTTCAGGCGGACGAGTTCCGGGAAAACCTCATAGGCCTTGCTGACCTGTTCTTCGAGCGCGCGCGACGGAAGGTTTGGCCCAGATGCGCGCAGGTTGTCATCCACGCTCAGTCCAGACAGCACTTGATGGCCTTCCGGGACGGCCGCGACGCCAGCCGCACGGATGGCGGGCACGCCCATTCCGCTGACGATGACATCATCGACCGTCACAACCCCGGATGCCAAAGGCATGACGCCAGACACACCGAGAACGAGTTCCGACTTGCCAGCCCCGTTTGGCCCCAGCAGGGCGACAATTTCGCCACGTGCCACGCTCAAAGACACATCATTGATGACGGTACGTGTGTGCGAGGTGATGGTGATATTGCTAATCTTTAGCATACTCAGATCCTTAGCGACCCAGATAGGCTGTTTTTACGGCTTCATCCTGCAGCACCTCGTCCGTCGGTCCGAAGGCTATGAGCTTGCCGAAATCAAGCACAGCGGTCGATGCGCAGACATCGCGAATGAGGTCAACATCGTGATCAACCATGATAACCTGCGCGCCGAACTTGAATTTGATACCGCTGATCACGCTGCGAAGCCGCTGCATTTCAGTCTCGGACAGACCGCCGCCGGGCTCATCGAGCAGGATGAGTTTCGGTTCATTGACGAGGCATTTGGCAATCTCGGTCATGCGTTTCTGGTAGGGGTTGAGGGCTTCGCCCAGCAGGTCCCTACAGGCAGCGATACCAACGTAATCCAGCACCTGCGCCACGATTTCAGGCCGGTCGCGGCGCGGCGTTTTCTGGGCGTCCATCACGGCCAGCAAATGATCCTGCACGGTCAGATCATCGACAATCTGAACCTTCTGAAAGGAACGCGACAGACCCCATTCTGCGCGTTTATGCGGCGACAGCTGGAGCAGGTTTGCCCCGTCGATCACGATCTTGCCCGCGGCGATCGGGACAAAGCCGGAAAAGGCGTTGGTCATCGTGGTCTTGCCCGCGCCATTGGGGCCAATCAGCCCCACAACGTCCTCTTTCAGCGTCAGGGTCAGGTCATCCAGTGCGACCACACCGCCGAATGTCACGGTCAGATTCTCGATGGAGATCATCCCGCATTCCTTTGCAGCGCCGCCAGAAGTTGTCCGGCAATCCCGCGTGGTGCGGTTATGATCGCATGCAGCAACGCGCCGCCAAACAGGATCAGGGCGATGTCAGCGCTGACACCGACATCGTTCAGCAGCGCGGGCAAGAGCTTGTAGAGTATCCCTGCGATGACTGCTCCGAGCCATGAATGCACACCGCCAACGACCGCGAGGGCAAACAGAAGAATGCCCTCCGATGCCAGAAACGACCTTGCATCAAGCTGCCCCAGCGCACCTGCAAGCAGAGAACCGGCGACACCTGCTAGAAAGCCGGATAATGCGAAGGCCCAGATCTTGTAGAACGTGACGTTCACCCCTGCAGCCATTGCATTGGCTTCCGATTGCCGGATCATGGCCCAAGCGCGCCCCGGCGCCGTCACCCGGTGGCGTGCGACAAGACCGAAACACAGTGCCATCACGATCAATGTATAGCGAAAATACCCCTGATCGGTTTGCGCCAGGATCGGTGCGCGAATGTCAGCTGCCGATTGCTGCGCCACGCCCCAGAAACCGGGCCCGCCATTGGGGAACTGAAAATTGTTAAACAGAATCTGAAACGCGCCCGCTGCCATCAATGTCACAAGGGCGAGGTAGAGCCCCCGGATCCGCAGCGCGGGCAGTGCCAGCAGCGCGCCAAGAGCTGCGGTCATGATCCCTGATAGGGCAATGATCACCGTCACGGGGATCTCGGTTCCGTAATTCAGGCGCAGCGCGATCCACCCGCCCACACCGACCAGCGCAATCTGGGCCAGGTTGATCAGCCCGAGCTGCGCAAACAGCAGGGATATCCCCGCGGCCGCAAGGGCAAAAATCGCCGCAGATGTGGCCACTTTCACCCATAGGGCGGACAGCAGCGCTGGCAGGATCAGAACCGCTATAGCCAATGCCGCGAGTGGCATAATGATGGTTTTGGACATCTCAGGCCCCTTTTGCGAAGGTCAGTTTCTCGCCGCGCTGCATCCAGAGGATGACCAAAGCCGCGATGAGGAAAGGCGCCATACTGCGCAAACCGGCCGCAGGCCGATATAGCGTGAGCATCGATTCAACGACGCCGATCAGCAGGCCTCCGGCAAGGGTCAGCGGCAACGAGTGCAACCGCCCGCAAATCGCCGCAGCGACAGCCGGGATGACCATGAAAGTGATCACAGTCGGTTCCAGCCGCACCAGACTTCCAAATATCAGCCCTGTGAACCCCGCAAGCGCGCCGGAAATCCCCCAGGCAAGGGTCTCTGTCTTGATGATCGGAATGCCCAACAGGGCGGAATGATCGCGGTTGTCAGCCAGCGCGCGCATGTTCAACCCGGTCCGCGACCGGTTCAGATACTGCACCATCCCGACCACGACGGCGACGCTGACGGTGAATGCGATGATCCGTGTCAGCGTAACCCGCACCCCGAGGACAGAGACCGCAACGGTGTCGCTGGGCAGTGATATCTTCCGCAGCGCATCATCCCAAATCAATCCGATCACGCCCAAAAGGATCAGCATGTATCCCAGTGTCGCGACGGCTTTTACCGCAGGTTCGCGCCACGCCAATGAAGGGGCGATGAAACGGCCATAGGCCACTGATAATGCCATTCCCACAGCCACGGCAGACAGCCAAGAGATGACCCCCGGCAATCCCCAATCTGACACCTGCCACGCGCACATCGCGCTTGCAGCCGCGATTGCGCCATAGGCGAAGTTCAAGACGCCGGTTGAGTTGCGCAAGATCACCAGACCGATGCCACCGAGCGCATAAAGCGATCCGACAGCCAGACCGGAGACAAGAAAAAGACCGTACACCATGGGAAGGACTCCTGAGAAATCGGGCTGGCAGGAAAGACACGCCAGCCCAGGGAAGGGCGCGCGTCAGCGCAGCCCCAGTGCTTTCTCTTGTTCGAAGAAGGGCTCAAGATAGGCGGTGTCCAACTCGTAGCAATCGCGAACCAGCTCAAACCCGGTGCCGGTGAATTTCACCATTCGCCCGGCGTGGTTGGGCTGGTGGCTGTCCCCATCTCCGACATAATATGGCCCGCAAAGAAGGTCAGACTGCGCGCCGCTGATCCCTCTGATGGCCTCCGTTACTGACGCCCGGTCGATTGATCCGGGCTCCATGTCCAGAAGCGTCTCAACAAAGAACTTCGCCGAGATATAGCCGGATTGGCTGAACGTATCGCGCCGGTCGCCATCCTGTCCGTAAGCGTCCATCACCGCGGCCCAGTTCGCATTGTCCGCGCCTGTACTGTCGAACTGGTTCAACTCGATATTGATGTAGAGATTGTTTGCCCAGTAATCGCCCAGAACAGCTTCGACGCCGGGCTCATACAGTGGTGTTGGCGACACCCATTTGAAAAGATCCCGCCCACCTTGCTCTTCTGCGACTTTCAGCAGACCGATTGCCGGGCCTGCAGGCAGCATCAACAGGATCGTGTCGACACCTTCGGCAATCGCCTGCAAATAGACAGAGTTCAGATCAACCGCAGTCGGGTCCATCAGGATGGAAACACCGCGACCACCCTTGCTCGCCATGTATTTGTTCATCCAGTCGCAGGCCCATCCGCCATTGTTTGGAATGTTGAAGCCGATACAGGCAGCGGATGTGGTCCCAAGTTCCTCAATCGCGAATTTCAGAGCGCCGATGCCAGAGGGTACAGGCCCCTGATTGGTGGAGACGATATTGGCGCTCTCATAGCATTCAGAGATCGCGCAGCCAGAGGCCATCGCCATCACGCCTTGCTCTTCATAGAGCTTCGCGTTGACGGCCATCGACACGACGGAGCCATTTCCGACAAGCGCCACAACGCCTTCATCCACCACGAGTTTTGTCGCCACCTGACCTGCAAGCTCCGGATTCCACTGATCATTCTCGACGATGTATTCGATCGGGCGCCCGTTGATGCCACCATTGGCATTCACACAGGCGAAATACGCGGCCGCCGCGTCCGTGCCGCCTGAGAAATCGCCCGGCGGGGCATTGCCATTGATGCCCCCAACTTTGATCGCATCGCCAGTTGCCGCTTTGCCTGTGCCAAGTCCGCAGGATGCTGTGGCATGGCCGTCAGCAGCGGCGGCGGTTGCAAATGAGGCCAGGCACAGCGCCGCCGCCCCTGCCAAGAGGGTTGTTACTCGTTTCATCATTCTCTCCCTTTGAAGTCTTGTTGAGCCGGTGACGGCCGGTGCGTTGCTACGCCTATGAAGTGCCGTCTTTCACCTTCTCGAGATATTGTTCTTCGGTGATGGTCCCGCCTTCACCTGCGGCCTTTCCCTGATCATCAGGGTGCAGGAACGGCTGTAACGGCTCGATCCGTTTCCACGCCGGGAATGGCTGATTGCCCTCTGCATCCGGAACATATTGCGAGGTTGCGACCCGCTCATGTTTGTGGATGTAGCGCGCGCAATTCTGGAACACGACAGTGACCTCCACATCCACGACCATGTTGCAGCCCGGAAACTGCGCCATCAATTCGGGAGACGAGGTCAATCTGGCCTTGCCCTGGACGCGGATGCGCCAGGGCGTGACCATATCCATGAACAACAGGCCGACATTGGCGGCTTCGCTGATATTGCCCATCGACAGCCACATGCCGTTCCCGTCATAATTTGGAAAGATCAGCCTGTTTGGCCCGAGGACCTTAACAAAACCAACCGCGCCTCCCTTGTAGGAGACGGTCGGCATGCCGCTTCCATCGACAGTTGACAGGAAAAAGTAATCCCGATTGTTGATGTAGTCCGTGTGGATGTCTTCGAGCGAGTCACGCACAATCGCATGAACAACGACGTCTGACAGCTTGTCGTGCTCTGCGGCAGCTTGCATGTCGCGTTGAGCTTTGGTGTAGAATTCGTCGGGTGTAGGCATCACATCCTCCCAGAACCTGATCTTCGTAAGCCGGAGGCCGCACGCGCCTGCACCCTCCGGTGTTTTCCCGGTTTACTCTGCTGCCTCGACAGGCGCATCGTTACGGTGTTCGACGACTTCTTCCCATCCGGACGCATCGTCGAAGTTCAAAACCGCGTTTTGTTTGTTGCGGTTGATAAGCAAACGGGTGCTGTCGCGTTTTGCGTAGTGACCTGCCGGGTCCGCCGCCGCCTTGGCATAACCGATCATGTGCAAGTCGATATCGGCATACATTATGCCTTCCTGATCATGCGGGATACGTTCGCCAATTTCAGAACCGTCAGGCGCGAAAATTGCGGTATAGCCACCGCCCACAGGGAAAAGAGCCTCTTTCTCGGGGTTCCCTTCGCACATCAGGTCTTGCATGTCCTTGGTCACGATGGCGCAGGGCGCCAGCACAAAGCAGGAGCCTTCGACCGCGTAGATCATTGATGCGGCGTTGTTCACCTGATGGCCAAGCGCATAGGCCGTGCCTTCGTACAGGCCAAGATTTGGCCAGGCCGCGCAATGGATCTGCTCGTTCTGAGCATACATCGCAAATTTCGAAAGCGGCTGCAGATGCTCCCAGCACGCGAGTTGCCCGACGCGCCCGATAGATGTCTCGACAACATTCAGGTCCGAACCATCGCCTTCGCCATAGACCGACCGTTCTACATGGGTCGGCTTCAGTTTGCGGCGGCGGTTCACGACGACGCCGTTCTCGTCAAAATGCCATTGCGCTATGTAGAGCGACCCGCCATCCCTCTCCGAGCAGCCCATGGACAGCTGAATGTTGTTGTCTCGACAGGCTTTGGACAGGCGCGCCTCCTGTTCGCTTCCGGCGACAATTGAATTGTCAAAATATCTGCCGACGAATTGCATCTGCCACGCAACCGGCCCCAGCCAGATGTGGTTCGGGTATCCCGGCAACCAGGTCTCGCTGAAAGCGATCAGTTTCGCGCCGTTTTTTGCAGCGTCTTCGATCAGCCCGACCGCCTTTTCAATACCGGCATCAAGATCAAGAAAACAGGGTGCGGCCTGGACTGCCGCGACTTTGACATGTGTCATGCGTACCTCCTTGGTTCGTTAGTTACATTGCGAACTATGACGAAGACGTGCTTTTGGATTTGGGCGGAAAAACTTGCATTTTTGTGCGACCGGTCAATCATATTGGGAACGCAATGCCGCAATCATGCCCTTGAATGGACAGCACAAGATGGATCTGCAGACGCGCTATGACACCGAGGACGTTGCCCAGCGGGACAGGTTTTCCTACTGGCGGGAGGCGGTATGCGACACTTATGTGCAACTCGGTTGTGACGCGCAGAACAGAAGAAATTTCAAAGGCCTAATAGAAATCGCGCGGCACTCTGTGCTGTCGGTCTCGAAGGTTTCCGGCATTGCACATCGGGTCGACAGGCGAAAGCGCGACATCCGCGCGGCCTCGGACGCATATTTCCTTCTCAGCCTGCAAACCGCCGAATCATCGCGGGTCACGCAGTTCGGCAAAACGGCCGAGCTACGCACCGGCGACATGGCTCTTTACTCAAGCACAGACCCGTATTCTTTGGAATTGGTCGACAATTTCAGCCAGACAGTCGTCCAGCTTCCGACGGCAAAACTGATTGCCCGCCTGCCGAATGCGGAGCTGCTGACAGCGCGCAAGATTGACGGGCAATCCGGCATTGGCAAGCTCGTCCGGGAAAACATTCTCGCATTTTCCGAACATATCAATTCACCCAACCCTGTCCTGCAATCCTTGCTGCAAGACACGTTGATTGACCTGATTGCGACCGGATTGGCCGCGCATAGCGCGGAGAAGATCGAGCTCGCTTCGCCGGAACAGCACGTTCTGCTGCGGGCCAAGTCCTTTATTCGCGGCAATTTGAGCGACCCGGATCTCGACCGCAATCGCGTCGCCTCAGAGATCGGCATGTCCGTCCGTCGGCTCAACGATATTTTCGGCAAACAGGGCGAGAGCATCAGTGCCTTCATCCGCCGCACCCGGCTTGAAAATGTGGCCGCAGACCTCAAGGATCCGCGTTTTTGCGGCCAATCAATCAGCCAGATCGCGTTCAAGCACGGGTTCTCAAACATGCAGAACTTCTCGACACTGTTCCGAACGACCTTCGACGTCAGCCCGCGCGCGTACCGATCACAAATCGGCCTCAACTAGCCTCTTCAGCGCCTCGCGACTGTCGTCATTGCTGCGACCGCGTTGCACAGGCCTTGGCGAGGGCTCGGCTAAAGCTCTGCGAGGCGCAACAAACAGCGTTGTAAGACTGCGCGCTCTGAGGTGGTGAAATCGGCAAGCAGTTCTGTATCAAATCTCTGTGCCGCGCTGCGGAGGTCTTTGAAAACGGATGTCCCGGACGGTGTCAGCTTCAGCAATTCGTGCCGGCGGTCCCGTTCTTCCTCGCTTCGACGCAGGTAGCGCTTTTGTTCAAGTGCGCTGACGGCCCGGCTGACTTTTGTTTTATGGATTCGGGCGCGCCTGCACACATCCTTTGCATGCTGTGGGCCGTAGCGACCGAGATGGAACAGCACCCGCCACTCCGTCCGCAACATGCCATAGCCGTCCTTGTAGTACTGCTGGAAGGCAAGGCTTGTCGTTTCGGACGCCATGTTCAGCAGGTAAGGGGTGAAGTCTTCAAGGTTGTAGTCGGAAAAAATAGTCATGAATGTAACTTTATACCTTGTTAGTTACAAAACCAACTATATTTTTACCCTAACTGAAAGGAAAGCATCATGAACCGGACCACACCAACTTCTGACCTGTTGCGTGCACCGTCGTTGGTGGGAACGCATGAAGGATACATGCCCGGCTGGGGCAATGACTTTGAAACCGAAGCGCTGCCCGGCGCGCTGCCACAGGGGATGAACAGCCCACAAAAATGCAATTACGGGCTCTATGGTGAGCAATTGTCAGGGACGGCCTTCACGCAGCCCGGGCCGGAACGGACCTGGTGTTACCGCATTCGCCCGTCGGTCAAACACACCCATCGGTTCGAAAAGATCGACCTGCCATATTGGAAATCTGCGCCGCATGTGAATGACGATGTGATCTCGCTGGGCCAGTATCGCTGGGACCCGGTGGCGCAAACGGATATCGCGCAGACCTGGCTGACAGGCATGCGCACCATGACCACGGCGGGCGACGTCAATACGCAGGTGGGTATGGCCAGCCACATCTATCTGGTGACCGAAAGCATGGTGGATGATTACTTCTACTCCGCTGATTCCGAGCTGCTCGTCGTACCGCAAGAAGGCACATTGCGATTCGCAACAGAACTGGGCGTTTTGGATGTCGCCCCGCAAGACATCGCGGTGATCCCGCGCGGCCTCGTCTACCGGGTCGAGGTATTGGATGGGCCTTGCCGCGGCTTTGTCTGTGAAAACTACGGTCAGAAATTCGATTTACCTGATCGTGGGCCGATTGGGGCAAATGCTCTGGCTAACCCCCGTGATTTCAAAACCCCGGTTGCGGCCTTTGAAGATCGGGAGGCCCCCTCAACAGTCACCATCAAGTGGTGCGGCCAGTTTCATAAGACCAGAATTGGCCATTCCCCGCTCGACGTCGTGGCTTGGCATGGCAATTACGCCCCCTGCAAATATGACCTGAAGACCTTCTGTCCGGTCGGGGCCATTCTGTTTGACCACCCGGACCCGTCGATCTTTACCGTGCTGACGGCCCCGTCGGGCCAGCCGGGCACGGCCAATATCGACTTTGTGCTGTTTCGCGAGCGCTGGATGGTGGCCGAAGATACATTCCGCCCGCCCTGGTACCACAAGAACGTCATGTCCGAACTGATGGGCAACATCTACGGCCAATATGACGCCAAGCCGCAGGGCTTCGTGCCTGGGGGGATGAGCTTGCATAACATGATGCTGCCGCACGGGCCTGACCGCGAAGCCTTTGATAAGGCATCCAACGCCAATCTGGGCCCCGACAAGCTGGAGCGCACCATGTCTTTCATGTTTGAGACACGGTTCCCGCAGCATCTGACGCAATTCGCCGCGCAGGAAGCGCCTTTGCAGGATGACTACATCGACTGCTGGAGGGACATCGAAAAGAAATTCGATGGAACGCCGGGCAAAAAGTGAGGTGCTGACCCTCTATACATATTGGCGCTCGACCACATCCTACCGGGTGCGCATTGCGCTTGCGATGAAAGGGATTGAATACCAATCCCGCCCCGTCGATCTGTTGGCAGGGGAACAAGGCGCGGCGGAGTATGTGGCGCTGAACCCAGTCGCAGGCGTCCCGACGCTGGTGCTGGAGGATGGCACCGCGCTCACGCAATCCATGGCGATCCTTGATTATCTGGACAGCCTTGTGCGTGACCCGGCCCTGTTGCCAAAAAGGAATGCCATCTTGCGGGCGCGTGTTCTGGCGGCGGCCATGGTCTTTGCCAGCGATGTGCACCCGGTCAACAACCTCAAAGTGGTCAACCGCGTCATGGACCTGTCCGACAAGGCAACCGGCATCGCCTGGATGCAACACTGGATGCAGCTCGGATGTGCCGCCTTTGACGCCCTGATTGACCCCGACGCGCCTTTCGCCTTTGGCGATCAGCCAACGCTCGCTGATATCTGCCTTGTCGCGCAGCTTTACAATGCGCACCGCTGGGATGTGGATCTGTCGGCCACGCCCCGCCTTCTGGATATCGAGAAACGATGCCTCGCCCTGCCTGCTTTCGCGGCAGCACGCCCTGAAAATCAAATGGATGCTATATGACACTTTTACGATCTTGGGTCGCCTCGGCCAATTCGGCTGAAACGCCCTTTCCCCTGAACAACCTGCCCTATGGCGTGTTCTCGAAATCTGAGGGGGCGCGCAGGCTTGGCGTCGCAATCGGGGACCAGATTCTGGACATAAGCGCGGTTGCGGCAGATCTCCCCGTGGCTGAGGCACTTCTGAGCGATCCGCGCGGCTGGAACAGCGTGATGGAGCAAGGCGCGGCCGATTGGGCGGCGCTGCGCCACGCCTTGACCCGGCTACTGGCCGAAGGCGCGCCCACACGGCCCGACGCGCTGGTGGCGCAGAAGGACGTGACACTGCACATGCCGTTCACGGTGAGCGAATTTACCGATTTCTACGCGGGCAAACATCACGCCACGAATGTTGGCACAATGTTTCGCGGTCCCGAAAATGCCCTGCCGCCCAACTGGCTGCATATTCCCATCGGGTATAACGGGCGGGCCTCCTCGGTTGTGGTCTCCGGCACCGATCTGCGCCGTCCATGGGGCCAGCTGAAAGGCCCCAATGACGCCGCACCTCGCTGGGCGCCTTCCGCGCGGTTCGACATCGAGCTTGAGATGGGCGCGATTGTCGGCACATCATCCAATGGCCCTATCAGCGTCGATACGGCGGATGCCCATATCTTCGGCTATGTCTTGCTCAACGACTGGTCAGCCCGTGACATTCAGGCCTGGGAATACCAGCCTCTGGGTCCGTTTCAGGCCAAGGCGACCGCCACCTCCATCAGCCCGTGGATCGTCACCAAAGCCGCGCTGGAGCCCTTCCGCTGCGCCACACCTGCGCGCGAAAAAGACCTTCTGCCGCATCTGCAGGATACCGGCCCGATGCTTTATGACATTCCGCTCTCAGTGAGTTTGAACGGTGAAACCATCATCCGCACCAACTACAACGAACTGTATTACTCCGCCGCGCAGCAATTGGCGCATCATACCACATCGGGATGCCCGATGCGGGTCGGCGATCTATTGGGCTCCGGCACCATCTCCGGGCCTGAGCGGGAAAATCGCGGCTCGCTGCTGGAGCTCAGCTGGGGCGGAAAAGAGCCGTTCGAGACATCCTCCGGCCCCCGCAGCTTCATCGAGGATGGCGACACGCTCGGCCTGCACGGCGCGGCACAGGGCGACGGCTATCAGATCGGCTTTGGCGACTGCATCGGCACCGTTCTTCCCGCCCATGACGACCCATTCAAAGGATAAAACCCATGGCCAAGGCATTCGCGTCCCAAGCGGACATGACGGAAAAGAAGATCACATTCGACGAGATCGGCGACGGGCTTTGGGCCTTCACCGCTGAAGGCGATCCGAATTCAGGCGTGATCATCGGCGATGACAGCGTGATGATCGTCGAGGCACAGGCCACACCGCGTCTGGCCGGTAAGGTCATCGAGAAAGTGCGCGAGGTGACGGATAAACCCATCACCCACGTGGTGCTGACCCACTATCACGCGGTCCGCGTGCTCGGTGCCTCGGCCTTCGGGGCAGGTCAGATCATCATGTCGGATGCCGCCCGGTCCATGGTGGTCGAACGGGGGCAAGAAGATTGGGACAGTGAATTCCAACGTTTCCCGCGCCTCTTCGAAGGGCATGAAAGCATCCCCGGGTTGACCTATCCCACCACGACTTTCAGCGACGCAATGACCGTTTACCTTGGCAATCGCCGGGTCGACATCAAACAGATCGGGCGCGCCCATACCGCTGGCGACGCGGTGATCCATGTGCCCGACCAGAATGTGCTGTTCACTGGCGACATCGTGGAGGATCATTCCGCCTGCTACTGCGGCGACGGGCATTTTGCCGATTGGGGCAACACGCTCGACAACATCAAAGCCTATGGTGCTGATGCCATTGCACCGGGGCGCGGCGATGCGCTGATCGGCAATGACGCCTGCGAACGCGCGATTGAAAGCACCCGGGATTTCATCGACAGCACCTACCGCCCGGCGGCCAAGGTCGCCGTCTCTGGCGGCTCGCTCAAAGACGCATGGGATGCCGTGCGGGAGGAATGCGACCCCAAGTTCAAGGAGTACGCGATCTACGAACACTGCCTGCCGTTCAACGTCAGCCGCGCCTATGACGAGGCCCGCGGCATCGCGCATCCCCGCATTTGGACCGACAAACGCGACGTCGAAATGTGGGACGCGCTGCAGGGCTGATCACAACTTGGGAGGATCGGACATGGTCGCACAGCGGTACGAAACCGTTTTCAAACTCTACCCTTACGCAAAGGTGCCCGATCAGGATGCCCCGCCGCGCAGGCATCCGGTCGTGATTGTCGGCGGCGGGCCCGTGGGTCTGGGCATTGCGCTTGATCTCGGGCAACGCGGCACGCCAGTGCTCGTGCTGGATGATCATGACGGGGCGGGTGACGGGTCAAAGGCAATCTGTTTTGCCAAACGGACGCTCGACATCGCGCATCGCCTTGGCGTGGGCCAGCACATGCTCAACAAGGGCATCGTCTGGAATGTCGGCAAGGTCTTTCACCATGATGACCAGCTGTTCGAGTTCAATTTGCTGCCAGAAGACGGTCACCGGAACCCGGCCTTCATCAACCTGCAACAACCTTACTTCGAGAAATTCGTATTCGAAGGGATCAAGGCCGCGCAAGCGCAAGGCGCCCCGATCGAGCTGCGTGGCCGCAACGCGGTGACCGCAATAGAGCCGCTAAGTGATCATGTCCGCATCGCAGTGGACACGCCAGACGGCCCCTACACGCTGGAGGCCGATTGGTTGATCGCTTGCGACGGCGCGCGTTCGCCTACGCGCGCGATGATGGGGCTCGATTTTGACGGGCGCGTGTTCGAGGATAATTTCCTGATCGCCGATGTGCGCATGACAGCCGATTTTCCGACAGAACGTTGGTTCTGGTTCGAACCGCCCTTCAAAGACAGCAGTCAATCGGCTCTGCTTCACAAACAGCCTGACGATGTCTGGCGGATTGATTTTCAACTGGGCTGGGATATCGACCGCGCGAAAGAGCTGGATCCAGACCGCATCCGCACCCGCGTGGATGCGATGCTCTCCAGCCAGACCGGCACCGTGCCGGATTACGAGCTTGTCTGGACCTCAATCTACACGTTCCAATGCCGCCGCATGAAGGACTTCCGTCACGGGCGCGTGTTCTTTGCGGGCGACAGCGCGCATCAGGTCTCGCCGTTTGGCGCACGGGGGGCAAACTCTGGCATGCAGGATGCGGAAAACATCGCATGGAAACTCGATCTGGTGATCAAAGGCCTTGCCCCAGACGCGCTTTTGGACAGCTACAGCGTGGAGCGCGGCATCGGGGCTGATGAAAACATTCTGAACTCGTCACGGGCAACAGATTTCATGACCCCGAAATCGGCGATCTCCAAAACCTTCCGCAACGCGGTTCTGGATCTTGCGGGTAAACACAGCTTTGCGCGCCCGCTGGTCAACTCGGGCCGTCTTTCGGTGCCTTGTGTCTACGATGTTTTGCCGAATTTCGGCCCCGACGCGCTGGACGGCCCTGCCGTGACGCGCCCAGGGTCGGCTTGTACGGATGCCCCGGTTGAGCAGGGCTTTTTGCTCGATGCGCTGCGCGGTGGGTTCAAACTTCTGGCGATCGGCGGGGACGCACCTGACGCGCTGGTTGCCAACGGGGTGCGTGTCGATGTGCTCCACATTGCCGCGCCCTCAAAGGAGATGCGCGCCCGGTTTCTGGGGGATGCACCAGAAGCGATCTACCTCATACGGCCAGATCAGCATGTGGTTGCGCGCTGGCCGTCATTTGAGGCGGGGGCCGTTCAGACCGCGCTCACCCGCGCTTTGGGGAAGGAGTAGACGCATGTCTTTGATACTGACACCAAACCTGCCCGATCCGGACGGGCTTTACGATGAATTGCTCGCGGCCCATACCGACCTATCCGAAGCGCAGAGCCACGATTTGAACGCGCGCCTGCTGTTGATCCTCGCAAACCATATCGGGGACCGTGATGTTCTTACGGAGGCGCTGGCGGCAGCAAAGTAAGCCGCGCACCGCATTGCGGTCGCACGCCTTTGCCGGATGAACAAAGCGCAAGCCGTGCAATCAGACCTGCACGATCTGTGGCATCGCCTCAATCTACCGGATGATGTACCCCTTTGCTCTAAAGGGGTCTGTTGCGGAGAGTGCCGAAACCCTGCGTCAAGGCAGCAAGGCTCTCTGCGTTGCGGAAAGTGGCAGCTTTGAGCCCGAAGTAACCGATGCTGCAAGTAGCACGAATGGCCGCTAATTGAGCTTGTACTGAGGCTTTGACCCGCAGCGCGGTATCAAAAGAGCCGGTCAGGTCGACACTATAGGCCGACACATGCTAGTTGGTTTTGATGCAGCAAAAAGAGGCCCACAGCGTCGAGATTTTACCACCTCATCTTCACGGTGTTGATGCCATCTCAATTGCCTCACAGCGGGTATTCCCACGCCATGCGCACGACCAATATGGCATCGGAGTAATGACCCGAGGCGGTCATTCATCTTGGTCCAATGTGGGTTTGGTTGAAGCGGGTCCTGGCGATGTGATTGCGGTCAATCCGAACGAGGTCCACGACGGTAAGGCTATCTCTGGCCTACGGTCGTGGAGAATGCTCTTTGTTGAGCCAGCCCTTGTCAAAGAGTTACTAGGACCTGAGGCGTCTTCCCGCGAGATTTCATTTGCCGCCAAAACATCGCCTGCCGTTGCATCTGCGACTCTCAACGTCTTCGACGCACTCTTGGAAGGTGAACGCGAGGCGGCTCAAGAATGGCTAGTATGCTTGTTTGCTGACCTTCTTTTGCCCTCATCTCCCCTTGGGGATCGTGGTCCATCCAATGCCACAAAGCGCGTTTTACAGCTTTTGAACGATGTGTTGGATACGCCGCCGACACTGGATGATATCTCGAAAATCATGGGGATGAGCCGAACCGGTGCATTGCGGCGTTTCAAACGAGAAATAGGCGCGACACCCCATGAATATGCAATGCAGCTCAGATTGCGACAGGCTAGGCGTGCCCTTGCAGCCGGTGAACCCCCAGCGTCTGTCGCAGCAGAATTAGGCTTTGCGGATCAAAGCCATATGACACGTGCGTTCGCCCGCCAATTCGGCCTGCCACCGGGCCTGTATCGGTCCAACAAGGGCAATATCGTTCAAGACGGGTCTGACTGACAGCCTCTATCAGGGATCAACTTCCACTAAGTAGGTCCAAACATGAATTTTTCATACGCGCCATCGATAGCGGATACATTCCCAAATCTACAAACTGGTTTGGTTGTTGTGTCTGGGGTCAACGCATCCATTGAAACAAGTACGATGGTCAGCCGTTTAGAGACGTCAGCGAAAGTACGAATAGGTGGCGGTACTGAGAGCGAATTCGCAGAAATACAAGCATGGCGACAAGCCTACGCCAAAATGGGATTCAAACCCACAAAAGTGCGCTGCGCGTCAGAGGCCTTGTTGCGGCGGTTAAGGCAGCATGGATCGTTGCCGCGCCTGCATCCGCTTGTCGACCTTTGCAACGCCAAGTCTGCCTTGTCCGCGCTCCCTGTGGCGGCGTTCGACTTGGCGAAGATCGCTGGCGATATGAAGGTTTGTCACGCAACCGGGCAGGAAACCTATCTGACGTTTGGCGGGGAGCTTGAAACGCCCGAAGCAGGTGAAGTCATCTTTCGAGACCATGCAGACAATGTTCATGCACGCCGCTGGGTCAATCGCCAAAGCGGACTGTCAGCGATACAAACCACAACAACCGACGCGCTAATCGTGATAGAAGGCTTACATGAGACCGCCAATGATGATGTCGCGGCATTGCGTGACCAACTCGCCGAAGAGATATCGCGCAACTGGAAAGGTAGGGTTTCGACGGGGCAATTGGTTGCCGGAGTAGGTGTATTTCGTACGGATGGGCCGTCGCGCGCATGAATATTGAGTTTCTAGTGACCGCTCTGATCGTCTGCATCCTGCCTGGCACTGGTGTTATTTACACGCTCGCTGTTGGGCTTGGTCGCGGCTTCGTGCCGTCTACGATTGCTGCCTTGGGTTGCACACTGGGGATCGTTCCCCATGCGCTTGTGTCAATCATCGGCCTAGCAGCGCTTCTCCAAACCAGCACTATCGCTTTCCAAACTGTTCAATGGCTTGGGGTTGCATATTTGTTTTACATGGCATGGGGAATACTTCGCGATGAAAGTGCCCTCACAGTATCCGAACAGAACGATCCCATCGGGGCCTATGTCTTAATCCGCGATGGCATTCTGCTGAACGCGTTGAACCCCAAACTGTCGCTGTTCTTTCTGGCGTTCCTTCCGCAGTTCGTCCCACCAAGTACACTGCATCCCGCGACGACGATGATGGCATTGGCCTTTGTATTCATGGTGATGACATTCGCTGTGTTCGTCTTCTACGGCGCATGCGCCTCTTCTGCACGTGATTACGTGATTTCAAAACCAGCTGTAATGCGCTGGTTAAAGCGATCCTTCGCGGCAGCATTCATATTGCTCGGCGTTCGCCTTGCCCTTGCAGGCCAATAACGCCTGAGCGTTTTCAATAGTAAACCAAGGATGATTTTCATATGTCCCACGCTACGCCAATCGTCTTAATCCATGGCCTTTTCGGCAGCCAATCTGCGCCAGAAATCATCGAGGCATTTGGTGACACGCCCATCTATGCCCCCGATCTCATTGGGTACGGTGCAAACCGTAACCTGAGACCCGAGGGATGGGCCTTGCAGGACCAAGCCGACCATATCGCGACGTTTATTAGGAACCTCGACAATGGACCCATTCACCTGGCAGGCCATTCTGTCGGCGGTGCCGTCAGCGCGCTGGTCGCGTTTGAAAACCCGGATCTTATCGCGAGTTATACATCCGTCGAAGGGAATTTCACGCTCAAGGATGCGTTCTGGTCAAGCGAGATTGCGAAAAAGACCCAACACGAGGTCGACAAAATCTATGAGAGCTACGAAGCGGATCCCAATGGATGGATATCAGGAGCCGTCAAAGACCTGACTCCGTTTGCGTCACAAGTCGCCCGCCAATGGCTGGCAAACCAAACGGCTAGGACAATCAGACACCAAGCCGAGGCAGTTGTATCGGCGACTGGCAAACCTGCATATCTCAAAAAAATGCAGGCCCTTATGCAATCTCAAATACCAGTCTACCTTATCGCCGGTGCAAACTCGGCCCGAGACTGGGATACGTCAAACTGGGCAAATGAACTCTGCAACAAGCGGATTAACCTAACCGATTTGGGTCACCTTATGATGGTCGAGAGCCCTGCTGACTACGCACGAGCTGTAAAGGAATGTGTGATGAATCAAGCAAAAAGCTGACCTTCATTTTAGCGTAGCCAATGGTCGGTTTGTCCCGAACAGCAGTCACCTAGGCGGGTTTTCGGCTCGCCGCGCGGCCGCAAGTCCGGTTCGAGCCCTCAATCCCAGATGCTGCGCTTGCAACGAATGTCCGCTTTCAAAGGGTGACACTCGTCGGAAACGTTAATTTCTTGTCAATGCTGATCGGATGAGCGCGATCCCGGCAAGCGCGAAGAGAGCCGACACCATACCATCGATCCAACGACGGAACTTAATGTATCCGTTCATGATAACTGAAAGCGAAAATGCGGTTGCATAGGCAGCGTAAATGAAAAGCCCGATCAATGCGCATCCAACCGTTGCCACGACCACGCCCACCAAGCCGTCATCAGCTCCAAGGCCAACCGAAAGCGCAGCCATCCAAGCGACGACAGCCTTTGGATTGGACAGGTTGAGTGCAAGTCCCTTGGCGAACAGGCGCTTCTCACTGGACCGGACGCGACTGTCCAGACCCGGCTTTTCAGAGGCCACGCGCATTGCAGAGCGAGCCGATCCATGTGCCAACCAAAGCAGATAGACTCCTCCGGCAATTTTCAGCGCGATCAAAAGGTGGGTGGATGTTTCAAGAATGGCTCCAAGGCCTGTTGCGGCGACTAGCCCCCAAAACGCAAGACCGATTGCAAGACCTGCGCCGAAGATCATTCCGTTCTTGCGTCCAGAAGCAGCAGACACTGTACTAACAGCCAGAGTTGCTGGGCCTGGCGACGCTGCGACGATGAAGAAAGCCGCAAGAATTGAGATCAATCCCGTCCAATCAATCATATCATATGCTCCATAGCTTTGCCTCGGGTCACGCTATTCATGTAGGCGAAAAAAGAAAAGCAGACCTTGAAGATGAAGAAAACAACGGCGGGTTTGTCCCGCACTGTCGCCGTCCGTCGTTCCAACTGAACTACTGTCTGCCTACGCCAAAAATGCTGTCAGGTGGATCAAAGGCTGACGGAGTGAATCATCCTGCACGTTTAAGTGGAACTGTGGCCCCTAAATTTCACTGGCGCTGGATTCCGCCCCTTTCCGCAACTGACCTCCTAAAGGTCAGAAATTGCCGGAATGGCCGGGTTAAGAGTGTGCTAAAAATGTAAAAATCTTCATTAAATCAGTGTCTTATAAAAATCCCCGCATGCGGGGCGCGCAAAAACAAACCCCCGAAGCTCGCGCTGCGGGGGCTGTTTTCTTCATCGCAATGAAGTCCGGGTTTATAACCCGCCTTCGCGCTGGGCTTTTTTACGAGCCAGCTTGCGGGCGCGGCGGATGGCCTCGGCCTTCTCGCGTGCTTTCTTCTCAGACGGCTTTTCGAAATGTTGCTTGAGCTTCATTTCACGAAAAACGCCTTCACGCTGAAGTTTCTTCTTCAGAGCGCGGAGAGCCTGATCGACATTGTTGTCGCGAACGCTTACCTGCATGTGGTGTCACCACCTTCCTAAGTTAGAGTTTGCAAGAATTTGCAGGACGTGGCCTGATAGCAAAGCCGATCTACCTTGTCTAGAACCGATCATAAGGAGAGCCGACATGACGGAAGATGTAAAATCCCGCCTACTGGATGCCGCACTGAGCCACGTGGTTTTCGACGGTTGGTCAGACGATGCCTTCGACGCCGCAATCCGCGACACCGGAATAGATGCCACTGTCGCCAAAAATGTCTTCCCGCGGCGCGGGCTCGATATGGCCGTCGCATTCCATCAGCGCGGCGATGCCACCATGGTCGCACGCTTGGCCGAGATCGCGCTTGATGGCATGCGGTTCCGTGACCGTGTGGCCGCTGCCGTACGGTTCCGCCTTGAAGCTGTGGAGAATGATAAAGAAGCTGTCCGCCGAGGCTCTTCGCTTTTTGCTTTGCCGCAGCATGCAGCCCTCGGCGCGACGCTGATCTGGGGGACGGCTGACGCGATTTGGAGCGCGCTGGGCGACAGCTCTGATGATGTGAATTGGTACACCAAACGCGCGACGCTTTCTGCCGTCTATGGCTCCGTCGTTCTGTTTTGGCTCGGGGACACAAGTGAAGACCACGAGGCCACTTGGGAGTTCCTTGACCGGCGGATTGAAAACGTGATGCAGTTCGAAAAACTCAAAGCCCAAGTCAATGACAATCCACTCGCACAAAAAATTCTGGCGGGGCCAAACTGGTTCCTGTCCAAGATTCGCGCACCCTCCCGGATGCCTGACCTGGACCTGCCAGGATTTATGAGCACGAGACATCCAAGATAAGGCCAATATAATGACACTTCCCGCCACGATGCGTACCGTCCAGATATCACAGCCCGGCGGGCCAGAGGTGCTGACACCAGCGGAAGGGCCGGTGCCCTCCCCCAGAGCAGGCGAGGTATTGATCAAGCTCAGCTATGCAGGCGTCAATCGTCCCGATGCGCTGCAACGGGCCGGTGCATACGATCCGCCGCCCGACGCGTCGCCGCTGCCAGGGCTTGAAGGGGCCGGAGAAGTGGTTGCGATCGGCCCCGGTGTCTCTGGCGTGTCGAAAGGCGATCAGGTTTGCGCCTTGCTGCCCGGGGGCGGATACGCGGAATATGTCACGTCGCCCGCCGCGCATTGCCTGCCCATTCCTGAGGGGCTGAGCATGGCCGAAGCCGCAGCCTTGCCGGAGACATTCTTTACAGTCTGGTCGAATGTCTTCATGCGTGGTGGTTTGCGGGCTGGTGAACGATTTCTTGTGCATGGCGGGTCATCGGGTATCGGGACCACGGCCATACAATTGGCCGAATCATTCGGTGCGCGGGTCTTTACGACCGCGGGTTCGGATGAAAAATGTGCGGCTTGTTCTCATCTGGGTGCTGAGGTTGCGATCAACTATCGCGACGCGGATTTCGTCGACGTGATGAAAAAGCAAGGCGGGGCGGATGTGATCCTCGATATGGTTGGAGGGTCTTACCTGCCGCGCAATGTCAAAGCGCTCGCGATAGATGGCCGACTTGTGCAGATCGCATTCCTGCAGGGCCCAAAGGTCGAGTTGAATTTCGCTTTTGTCATGACCCGCAGGTTGACGATCTCAGGTTCAACATTGCGCCCCCAAAGCGATCTGGCGAAGGCGCGGATTGCCGAAGCTCTGCGCCAGGAGGTGTGGCCGTTGATCGAGGCGGGCAAAGTCCGTCCAGTGATGGATTCCGAATTTGCCCTCGAGGATGCGGCCAAAGCGCATGCGCACATGGAACAGTCTGCGCATATCGGCAAGATGGTCTTGAAGGTCGCCTGACGAAAAAACGGCGCCCTGTGGCGCCGCTCTTATTGTTCTGTCTAAACCCGCTCAGCTTTGCTTGCGTAGCTTCCGCATCGCACCGAGACCGCCAATTCCTGCGAAGAGCAGAAGAGCAGATGCTGGAAGCGGAGCTGTTGCGACTTCAGAAAGCTGCATGCGCAAGTCCACTCCGAAGCAACTGTTGCCACAATTACCATAATCGTGATCACCCCACAGGTTCAGAAAGCTAAAGTCGTTTGCGACACCATTAGCGATGCTACCGCCTTGTTGAGCCGGTACGAAATTCATAGTGTAACTGCCGTCAGTAATTCCAGAGACTCCTTCGAACGTCATCAAGATGTCGCCACCTACAATATTGTAACCTATCGAGTCTGTGCCTGTGAACGATCCACCTGATTCAAGCAAATTCATACTGGATGCGCTGATACTCCCACCGCCGGCAGTGAAATCCATATAGAAAGCGCCGGTGCTAGAGTTCCACGAACCGTTTGTCACTTCAGCATCAATTGTCGCAATTGTTCCACCGCTCATTTGATGGTTGCTCTGATCATGGAACAAACTAAATCCGAAGCCACCTTGGCTCCCGTTAGCAATTCCGGTGACATTATAAACCGCTGCCGCTGCAGGGGCAGCAAGTACTGCTGACGCTGAGACGATAACACTGAGTGCGAAATTCCTCATGTTCAGATCCTCGTTAACTAGATCGCGCAAGTGCGAAATTACTAATGATAGCTTAACGAGCGAAATTACGCCGGTTAAGGGGAAAAGACCGAATTTTGCCCGAATTAGGACAACTTTGGTCCCAAAATTGACATAATCCATGAAATTAATGCGTATCCGTGCCAAGCGGCAAACAGCGGCGACGCGCGTGTCGATCTTCGGAAAGTCAGAACGAATCACCTCACAGGCGCGAATTTTGCTGCTGACAAGTCACAATCCCGCGCGGTGTCGCGCGCACAGTTGCGAGGCTGGAGTGCCTTGGTCAAACAAATGCGTGCTTCCTGAATGTGGCGATTTTTGCAGGTAATCGTGAGCCCATCTGCTGTCAGCCAAGGGTTCTCTTTCAAAAACGCCTCTTCAATGACACCTGCTGGCAGCTTTATTTCTTCGGGTAGTTTTCGGAACACGGCAGGCCGGGTCACCTTTGCATAGGCCTCTCGGGAGAGGGCAAAATAGTCTTGTGACGACAGCCCTGAGCAGCGGCCGTGTTTCTTCCATTGATGCCACGCCAATCCGGCCGAGGCCATGATGTCTTCCATGGCCTTTGTCTCTGCCCGCGACGGGTTACGCGCACCTGTAGTGCAGTAGGATGGCCAGCCTTTTTCGAATTGCGGCCATAACCCGTGTAGAATCCACCCATGGTCATGACGTGGGTCGCACTGATCGGCGCCGCGTGCATCCCCCTCCATCGCGCACCAATTCGGGGACCAGCTGAGTGCCAGGACGTAATAGTCAAACTCGCCGGCTTTCTCGCCCTCGGCCCAAGCTTGGCCAAGCATTGCCAACCAGATCAGAATTGCTCTCATTTTCTCTTCCCCTTTGAGAAAAGCGCGCCTATATACGCATCAAGTTCCCCAACACTACGAACTTGTTCCGAAAGGGACAGCCCCTAATCCGGGCGACGGGGAAAGTGTATCTGAAGGAGAGATCAAATGGCCCTACCGATTATGGCAAAGGCGACCGCTGTCTGGTTGGTCGACAACACAACGCTGACTTTCAAGCAGATCGCGGATTTCTGTGGACTGCATGAGCTGGAAGTGCAGGGGATTGCGGATGGTGACGTGGCAGCTGGCGTGAAAGGGTTCGACCCGATTGCCAACAACCAGCTGACGCAGGAAGAGATCGACAAGGGCGTCAATGATCGCCGCCACAAGCTGAAACTGAAACATAACGCAGCCGCAGTGGGCGAGGAAAAGCGCCGTGGTCCGCGCTACACACCTTTGTCGAAGCGTCAGGATCGCCCTGCGTCTATTCTTTGGCTTGTAAAATTTCATCCTGAGCTTTCGGATGGCCAGATCTCGAAACTGGTCGGGACGACGAAGCCTACGATCAACGCAATCCGCGACCGGACCCATTGGAATATCCAAAATATCCAACCTATTGACCCTGTGGCTTTGGGGCTCTGCAAACAGTCGGAGCTGGACATGGCCGTGCAAAAGGCCAACGCGAAGAAAGCCAAAGAAGGTGCGACGATGAGCGATGACGAGCGCCGTAAACTCGTTTCGACGGAGCTGTCATTGGGCGTTGAACCGGAGCCCGCATTGCCAACCGCGATTGCCGGTCTGGAAAGCTTCACGCTGGCCGATGCGCCGGAAGCGGATGACGATGACGAGGATGACAACCTGCTGGTTGACGCGGACTCGCTCTTCAATCTACCGGATACCGATGATCAACCGGATGTCGACGACGACAAGTAAGATTGTGTGTCGTCACTGAAAGCCGCAGGCCCGACAGGGTCCGCGGTTTTTTTTAATGTGCGGCGGTCTCTACAGGGTCAAGCAACGTGCGGCCGCCGTCAATTGTCACGATTTGCCCGGTGATAAACCCTGCAGCGTCTGAAGAGAGAAACTGCGCAGCGTCTGCAATTTCAGTCGGGCTGCCGATCCGGGCCAAAGGTGTGTGTTTGGTTATGTCTTCCCGAAGGCCGCTCGTGTCTTTCAGCGATTGTTTGAGACTCGCTGACATGACAGATCCGAAAGCAATCGCATTCACACGAATATGCTCAGGGGCCATAGCGAGCGCAAATGTCCGCGTCATTTGATCCATCGCAGCGTTTGCAATAGAAAATCCCATCAACCCCGGGCGCGACCGCAAGGCCGCGATGGAGGACAAGTTTACGATCGACCCCGCGATTTCGCCGGGTTCGTGATCAACGGCCTGCTCGATCATTTTCTTCGCGACTTGCTGGCTCAAACGCAGGCTGGACATCAGGTTTTGCTGTAGCATCACCTCTACACTGTCATCATCAACATCGAGCGCGTCCGTGGTCAGAACCTGACGCGATCCATTGATGAGAATGTCGATCCTGTCGAACGCATCAACTGTCGCATTAATGAGATTGGAATGGCTGAGTTTCTCGCGCAGGTCGCACCCGAAGATGCGCACTGCGCCTTCGTCATCTTCAGCATTACCGACTTCGTCACGAAGGGCATCTTCCTCACGGTCCGCCATCATCACATTTGCACCTTGCGCTATGAAATGACGGGCGATGGCCAATCCGACGCCATTGGCGGCCCCGGTCACGATTGCGGTTTTGCCTGCGATTGAGAAAGACATCAGCGACTCTCCGACTTGTCGTTTGAACAGGTTAGGGCAACCGCCTATCGGGTGCGAGCCTTTTTCGGGGTATGGGCATGGATGACCTTGAACCCGCCGGTTTGGGCGACTGTTTTGGTCTGGCGGAAATGCTCTTCCAGCGTAGCCTCGTAAGGCAGCGTGCGGTTTGCGACGAGCCAAAGCTGACCTTTTGGTTTCAAAATCTCTGCTGCTTTTCGAATAAATCCTGCCCCTAGGGTGGGGTCAGGCTTGCGGGAGATATGAAATGGAGGGTTTGTGACAACAGTGTCATACCCGTCCGTGTCAAGCTGCAGGACATCTGTCCAATGAAAGCTTGCGCGCGGGTCAGTGACGTTATGCCTGGCACAGGAAACGGCGTGATAATCCGCTTCGAACCCGTCAATGGCGCTAACCTCCGCTGATTTCAGCACTTCAGCGGTGAGATACCCCCATCCTGCGCCTAGATCGGCGATTTTGCCTTTCAGCGATGGGAGAACCTCGGCCAGGGCTTTGGAGCCCTGATCCGGTCCATCCGCCGAAAACACGCCCGCGCGGGTCGTCCAGCCATTGGGAAACAGATAGGTGCTGTCCAGCCAGTCGTCGATCGCCGGAACCATTTCGGGCCGCGTGAACCAAACCAGTTTGCCATGCGCTTTGGAATAGCTTGCGACTTCATCGAAGCGACGTTTCAGCTCTTTCAGGATGCTTTCGATCCCGTCCGTTTTGTCACCATCCACCGCAATTATGCCGCCTGGTCTGGTCTTCATCACGGCGTGACCGATCAACTCCAGCGTCGCGGCTTTCGCGCGATGCGCGTTGATGACGGCATGATCCACTTCACTTTCTAGCACGGGGGAGACGTCTATGCCGCGCATCTGCAGTGCAGCATGGTCCGGGAAATGGGCCTGAGCAGCGGTTATGTTCTGCGTGCCTAGGTCTGCATAAGGCGAGGCGTTCAGCCAGGCCACACGGCCGTCAGGCATCTCGAACTCACCGCTTTGGGCGGCCAGAAGAAAACGGGACGTTTGCATGGGACGCGTTAAGCAGGCTGCGACGCCTACTCTTTCTCCATCGTGCATTGCAGGGGATGTTGATTGCGGCGGGCGAAATCCATGACCTGCGCCACTTTGGTTTCCGCAATTTCGAAGGAGAACACACCAACGACAGCGAGGCCTTTCTTATGGACGGTCAGCATAATTTCAACCGATTGCGCGTGGTTGATCTGAAAGAACCGCTCGAGCACGAGGACGACAAACTCCATCGGCGTATAGTCATCATTCAGCAAAAGCACCTTATACATTGGGGGCTTTTTGGTCTTCGGCTTGGTCTTTACGACGGTATCGATGCCGGTATCCGCGTTATCATCGTCGTTGGACATTATGAGGTCAATTGCTGTCACGTCTGAGCCTTGCCGAGGGGATTCTGTGGTGAGATACCAGTATATAGGGTCGAGGTCCTGCCAGAAAAGGGTGTTAAGGTTAACATGTCGCAAACAATCACCACAGTTGGTTTCGATGCCGATGACACTCTGTGGCAAAATGAAGAGTTTTTTTCGCCTGACAGAGGATCGATTTTGCGCGCTTCTGGCTGATTATGCGGAGGCGGATCACTTGGCAGATAAGCTTTTGCAGGCAGAACGCCGCAACTTGGGGCGGTACGGCTTCGGGATCAAAGGCTTTGTGTTGTCCATGATCGAAACGGCGATTGAGGTCACAGATCATAAGGTGCATGCCTCGGTCATCGCGGAGATCATCGAAGCCGGACAAGAAATGCTGGCGCATCCGATTCACCTTTTGCCCTATGCGCAGGATGCTGTGGCAGAGCTCGCGGAGCGCTACAAACTTGTGCTCATCACCAAAGGCGATCTGCTGGATCAAGAGCGCAAGCTCGCTCAATCGGGGTTGGGAGAGTTGTTTGACGCGGTCGAAATCGTTTCCGAGAAAGTGCCCCGCACCTATATCCGCGCTTTCATGCGGCATGGCGATGGGCCGGAACGCGCGGTGATGGTTGGCAATTCGATGAAGTCCGATGTCGTCCCGGCGATTGATGCGGGTGGATGGGCTGTGCATGTGCCGGCAAAATGCGAGTGGGAGATTGAAAAGGCGGACGCGCCGGTCAATCACCCGAGGTTTCGCGTTTTGTCAGATTTGGGCGGTTTGGCCGGGCTCATGGAGCAGCTTTAGGTGCTAGAGCGCTTTACGCGCTTTGAGTGCTGCGGTGATTGTTCCGTCGTCCAGATAGTCGAGCTCACCACCGATGGGCACACCCTGCGCCAATGAAGTCACGGCGATCGCGCGTTTTTCCAGCTCTCCCGCGATGTAATGTGCGGTGGTTTGTCCGTCGATCGTGGCGTTGAGAGCGAGAATCACTTCGGTTATGTTCTCGTCACCGACGCGGTCCAGAAGCTTCGGGATGCGCAGCTCTTCCGGGCCAATCGCATCCAGAGCGGACAAGGTGCCGCCGAGCACATGGTAGCGGCCTTTAAAAACGGCGGCACGCTCCATTGCCCACAGGTCTGCTACGTCCTCGACGACGCAGATCTCGCCATTGGCGCGTTTTGGGTTCTCACAGATATCGCAGACGTTTGACGTACCGACATTGCCGCAGTTGAGACATTCTCGTGCCGTTGCAGCAACGGTTTGCAGCACGTCAGAGAGTGGTGTCATCAAAAGCGCGCGTTTCTTGATCATGTACAGCACGGCGCGCCGCGCAGAGCGCGGGCCGAGACCGGGCAGCTTTGCCATCATTTCAATCAGGGCATCGATGTCTTTGGTGTTGGGCAATGGGTTTTCCCAGTTTTTCAGGGCATGGCGCTTGCCAAAAATCTCTGATTTTTCGCTACACTCCAACGGTTGCCGGTACAGCCAGGTTAGAACGGCAGTTTCATACCTGGTGGCAGGCCCAGACCTTCGGTCATTTTGCCCATTTCTTCCTGCATCTTGTCCTGTGCCTTGTTCTGCGCATCTTTGATCGCGGCAAGGATGAGATCTTCGACGACTTCCTTTTCATCGGGATGGAAGATGGAGGGGTCGATATCCAGGCCTGTGAGAATGCCCTTTGCGGTTGCTGTGGCTTTGACGAGGCCCGCGCCGCTTTCGCCGGTCACGGTGATGCTTTCCATCTGCTCCTGCATTTCGGCCATTTTGGTTTGCATTTCCTGGGCTTTTTTCATCATCCCGGCCATATCGCCGAGCCCACCTAGTCCTTTGAGCATGAGTGTCTCCGTTTGTCAGAGCCGCGTTTCTCGCGGCAGGGTGTAGAGGATTATTGCGACACATATTGCAGTGACCGCGCCGATGAACAAGGTGGGTGAGCCCATGCAGCCTTGTGCAATGGCGAAATTGTCCATTTGAGGGTCACCAAGGAACGTGATGACACTTACGAAGATGGACCAGAGCAGCACAACAGCCAAGCCGCCCCTTTGGCTGCGTTTGAGGACAACGATCATGCTGGCGATGATCAAGAATAACGATGGCAGAGTTGAAAAGAGATGTATCGCTTCTTGCCAAGCTGTGGTTTGCGTGCCGGATACCCAATCGGGCCTGACCTTATCGCAGACTTCTGAAAAGGCTGCGGTTGGAGTGAGCGTGGCGACGATTATGAAGAACGGGAGGAAGGTCAGGTGACGCTCCCGCTTGCGCGGGTCGCCCCACCCGCCCTCCCGTAGGGGTTTATCCATCTTCGAATGGATCCCATTCATCTTCGACTTCCGGCAGGGCTTCGACGGCAGCTTCTTGTACCAGTTCTTCCGGTGTAATGACTTTTAGGATCTCGGCTTTGGGGAAGGCCTGCAGGACCGCCTGCATCATAGGGTGCGCGCGCGCTTCGTCTTTCAGGGCATTCTCCGCCGCGTCGCGTTCTGACGCGATGGTTTCTGCGCCGCCCTCATTGACAACCGTCACTGCCCAGCGGTTTCCGGTCCATTGCTGCAGCCGCGCACCCAGCTTTGCGGCGAGATCGCGCGGCGCGTTTTCGGTTGGTACAAATTCAATGCGTCCGGGCGCATAGTTTGCCAGTTGAAGTGTGGTTTCGACATCTATCAACAGTTTGGCGTCCCTGTTGGCACGGATCAGCTCGACCACCTGATCGAAACGTGCGTAGCGCGCGAGCGCGTCTTCGGGGTCTTGGGCCAATGCGGTGGCTGCCCCGCTGCCTTGCACATGGCCCACACTTGATTGCGCGCGCGCTGTCGTCATGCCGCCTGCGCCTTGCGGAGCCTGTCCACCAGCGGGTGGTGTCGGAGGTGGGGTGTCTTGCAGTTTGCGCACCAGCTCTTCCGGCGAGGGGAGATCGGCCATATGCGTCAGGCGGATGATCGCCATTTCAGCGGCCATCATCGCGTTGGGGGCGGCAGCCACTTCTTCAAGGGCCTTGAGCAGGAGCTGCCACATCCGGGACATGGCGCGCATGGGCAGCGCCTGCGCCATCGCCTGACCACGTGTACGTTCATCGGGGCCGATTGTAGGATCGTCGGCGGCTTCAGGCGTGATTTTGATGACGGAGACCCAATGCGTGATTTCTGCAAGGTCGCGCAAGACGGCCATCGGATCAGCGCCGTCTGCATATTGGGCTGACAATTCTTGCAAAGCGCCTGCTGCGTCGCCCTTCATGATCAGGTCGAAGAGGTCAAGCACGCGGCCGCGATCCGCAAGACCCAGCATGGCGCGCACTTGCAGCGCGGTCGTTTCTCCCGCGCCATGGGAAATAGCTTGATCCATCAAGGACATCGCGTCGCGCGCGGAGCCCTCCGCCGCGCGGGTGATCAATGCGAGCGCGTCCTCCGCTATCTCGGCCTTTTCCTTCTTCGCGATTGAGGCGAGATGCGCGATCATGATTTCCGGCTCGATCCTGCGCAGATCAAATCGCTGACAGCGTGACAGGACGGTGACCGGAACCTTGCGGATTTCGGTGGTGGCCATGATGAATTTCGTGTGGCCCATGGGTTCTTCGAGGGTTTTCAACAGCGCGTTGAATGCCGCCGTTGACAGCATATGCACCTCGTCGATGATGAATATTTTGTAGCGCCCCTCTGCAGGCCGTGTGTTGGCCATCGCGTTGAGTTCGCGGATATTGTCGACGCCCGTAGAAGAGGCCGCATCAATTTCGAGCACGTCAAAGAAGCGACCCTCAGAGATGCCGATACAGGATTTGCACTGGCCGCACGGTTCGGTGGTCGGGCCGCCAGTCCCATCAGGACCAATGCAATTCAGGCCTTTTGCAATGATGCGCGCGGTTGTTGTTTTACCTGTGCCCCGTATGCCGGTCATCATGAACGCATGTGCGATGCGATCCGCATCAAACGCGTTTTTGAGCGTGCGTACCATCGCATCTTGGCCAATCAGATCGGCGAAAGTGGCAGGGCGGTATTTGCGCGCCAAAACCTGATAGCCGGTGGATGTATCGCTCATTATGCCCTCTAGGATTCGCTGTTTGCTAAAACTAGTGGGCGGGGCGGATGAGGTCCACCTGAGACTCCGCATGAAGACGCGAAGCTTGAATTGACGGTTTGGGGCGACGCCTTCTGCCGCAAAGCGTTGAGTGAAAAGTCAGGTAGGACGCCTTCATTGTTTCTGGAATGAGAACAAACTGAACGGATAACACGCGCAGTTGCGCCACAAATTCAACGCATTCTGCAGTGAAAACACGACTAAAATTTTAGTCGAGTTAGGATGTTGCATGTTCTTTTTACTTCTCCTGGGATTGGGTTTGGCAGTGGGTGCCGCTGCGGGCGGGGATCCTGAAACAGACGAGGCCAGTTCGGATGACGTAGCGCGGCGGGAATTTGACGATGATGAGCAATTCATTGTCTCGGAGGATTCACGCGATGAGGTTGAAACAGGGTTTGATGGTTTGGTGAGGGACAACATTCTGACCGACGCTGCACGCGATACCGCTGTTGCAGAAATTGAATTCATCGACGGTCCGATGAATATCGACACGGCGGGCGGCGATGACATCGTGCTGGCAAGTCAATCCAACGACAAAATCGACGCAGGACGTGGCGATGACCTTGTGATCGGCGGCGCCGGGGACGATACCGTTGATCTTGGAGACGGTGACGACGTTTACGCCGGAGATTTGAGCGATTTTGAATTCGATCCACAGGAGACAGATGCTCTCGTAACGCTCGCCGCGACTATTCTGAAAGATGGCGATTTGGGTGATGACACTATTCAAGGCGGCGCGGGCAATGATCTTATCTTAGATCGGTATGGCGCGAATGAGCTGTCGGGTGGCGACGGTGTCGACTTAATGCTTGCTATCGATAAGGATGGTGTGACCCCTGATGTTGTCGATGGCGGTGCAGGTGCAGACATTCTGGTTGTTGATGAAGGTGATAAAGTCACAACCGGTGATGACGCAGACACTGTGGTTGTCGATTTGTCCGCCGGGGTCGGTTCGGATTACGAGGTGGTGACCATCACGGATTTTGACCCCACGCAGGACAGCATCTTTTTGGATGATAGCACTGGATTGGTGCTGGAATCGGCTTCGTCTGGGCTCGACCTGAGTTCTGATCCGGCGATTTCTGTGACGGAGACGGATGATGGGACAGGCGCAATGATCTCTGTCAACGGAACACCGGTTGTCATCTTGACTGCCAGTCAAGGACTGACGGGCTCTGAGTTGACATCTGAGCTACGAGGCTGATTGCCGGGCGCTGTCGTCTTCAAGCTGCAGCCTTCTCTTTGGAGAGGTGGCTGTTTGCGTTCTGCCTGCACAAAAATTGATGCGCAGCTACGCAGTTGATTTTTCTGGAACGGGCTTGCGGGGTGACTTTAGTCGGTTCAAGCGCTGAACGCGGCTGAGGTGAGAGGTTGGACATCGACCCAAGTGGGGCTCGTTGTGGCTGCTTCCTTCCGGACCTGACCAGGTTGGCGAGGCACTTGCCCGCGCCAACCTCTCGGCTCTTGATATAAGCGGGCCTTGCCATTCTTGCAAGACGGTGCATTTCTGCAGCGCGGAGGAAGGGCAATTTATGAAACATGCGGAGACAGTGACATTTGGCGGCTCTGGTCTGGATCGTGCGGCGCATCTGCGCGGTGATGCGCGCGCCATCGGCCAACTGCTGAACCACCCTGCCACCGGCGTTATGCCGATCTGGCGCGGCAAACCTCTGATCACAGGTGAAAACCACGACGGTCCGGGCTGGCTGCGTGCCGAACATGAGATATTTTCTGAAGCTGACGAAGCGCCGATATTTTTGGGGCTCGATGAGGGCATAGCCCGCTTTGTGCGCGATATCTCCGGTTGGGAACCTGAAGAGCTTGCAGAAACGCTTGGCGCATTTCTGGACCCTTCAGAACAACACTATCCCGGTTTGCCAGAAGATTATCGGTTCTGTGAGCTGCGCGCCGTGATGACAAAATTGACCGCACGGGATGCGGAGCTTATCGCGACAGGCAAAGCGGTCTGCGGATGGCATGAAACCCACGGATATTGCGCGCGATGCGGTGCCAAATCTGAGATTACCATGGCAGGTTGGCAGAGAGACTGCGCGACCTGCGGCGGGCATCATTTTCCAAGGACAGACCCGGTTGTGATCATGCTGATCACGCGCGGGAACTCGGTCCTGATGGGCAGGTCACCGGGCTGGCCGGACGGGATGTACTCGCTTTTGGCAGGGTTCATCGAGCCGGGTGAAACAATGGAAGCAGCCGTTCGCCGTGAGACATTTGAGGAAGCAGGGATCGAAGTTGGCGATGTGGAGTATCTGGCTTCACAACCTTGGCCATTTCCGGCTTCATTGATGTTTGGGGCGCAAGGTCATGCCATGAGCGATGAGATAAAAATCGATCCGGAAGAGATAGAAGATGCGATCTGGGTGACGCGGGAGGAGATGTTAGAGACGTTTGCGGGCAACAATCCGAAAATGAAGCCCGCTAGAAAAGGCGCAATTGCGCATTTCATATTGCTTAATTGGCTACGTGATACGCTAGGCTAAAACACGACGCGGGTAACAGCGAAGCGATATGAAGTTTTCGACCAAAGAAGATCTGGAAGTGCCAATCAATGACGTCTTTGAGATGCTCTCGGATTTCGAAGGGTTCGAACGGGCCGCCATGCGCCATGGTGCTGAAGTATCGCGCAGTGGCGATACCCAAACGATTGCGCCGGGGCTTGCATGGAACGTGAAAGCGACATTGCGTGGCAAGTTGCGCGAATTTTTGGTGACTCTGGCAGAATATGATGACCCAAACCAGATGCGGTTTGAGGCGGTTTCAAATGCGATGCAAAGTGAGTTTCTGGTGGAGCTTGTTGCGCTGTCTCGCAACCGGACACGGATGCGGATGGAGTTGGATGTCCGGCCGAAAACGCTTGCAGCGCGGCTGTTGATGCAATCGGCCAAACTTGCGCGCAACACCTTGAACCGACGTTACAAAACCCGGATTGCACATTTCGCGGAAGATCTTGAGGATCGGCACAAGCGGGCCCTGCGCGCGATCAACTGAAGGACAGGTGCGCCTGCGGCGCGCACGACAATTTGTGTTCTTCGGGGGCGTCGCCCCCGGCCACACGGGCAAACCCCCAGCATATTTCCAGCCAAGATGAAGAGGTTCAATTGCGCGCGAAAGCGGCTGGATAGGTTCCGAGTATTTTCAATTCAGATGTGAAATAGCGCAATTCTTCCATCGCGCGCAGCACGGCCGGATCATCTGGATGGCCGGTTATATCGGCATAAAACTGTGTGGCGGTGAATTCGCCGTCGACCATATAGCTTTCCAGTTTCACCATGTTCACGCCATTCGTTGCGAAACCGCCCATCGCTTTGTAGAGCGCGGCGGGGATGTTCCGGACACGGAAAATGAACGAGGTCAGCATATGATTGTCGCCGCGGCGGGTGAGGTCCTCTTGCCGCGACATGACCAGAAAGCGCGTCGTGTTCGTGTCGTGATCTTCAATCCCGTCAGCGATGATATTGAGGCCATAGGTTTTCGCAGCGAGTGGCGAGGCGAGGGCGCCTGTGTCTGTCGTTCCTGAGGATGCCACCTCGGCCGCGGCGCCCGCGTTATCGGCGGCGGCTTCGCCGCGGATGTTGTGGCGTGACAGGAAGCCGCGACATTGAGGAATTAACACCAGATGCGCACGCACAGTCTTGATCTGGTCGAGCGAAACGCCTGCATTTGCCAGCAAGGCGATGCGGACGCGTACAAAAGCTTCATCGATAATATGCAGCCCGGATTCCGGCAACAGCCGGTGCATATCCGCCACCCGGCCATAGGTTGTGTTTTCGACCGGCAGCATTGCCAGTTCGGCCTGGCCTTCACGCACAACGTTGATCACGTCCTCGAATGTGGCGCATGGAAGGGGCTCATGATCGGGGCGCGCCGCGGCGCAGGCCTCATGGCTGTAAGCGCCAAGTTCTCCTTGGAAGGCGATTTTAGGTGCCATGGGGGGATATCTCGTAAAATTGGGCGTTTCGTCGCGCTTTCTACACCTTGAAAAAGGTCAGGGGAACCCGCTAGATAGCCCGAAGTGAATCCGGAATTCAGCCGCGTAGCCAAGGTAAGACAAGCAAATGCTAGACACGATGACATCCACCAAGATCATGGGGGCCGGTTGTGGCACCTTGTTGATCTTTCTTTTGGGCAATTGGGGCGCTGAGCTCATCTATCACGGTGGGGGCCATCACGGTGAAGATCATGCTCAGGGATATGTAATCGAAGTCGCTGTTACCGAGGAAGCTCCATCAGATGAGCCTGAAATCGATTTTGCGGAAGTTCTGGCTTCAGCAGATGTCGGCAAAGGTGAGAAGGTGTTCTCTAAATGCAAGGCATGCCACAAGCTTGAAGATGGCGCAAACGGGACCGGCCCACATCTTTGGGCCGTGGTCAATCGCGAAATCGGCGGCATCGACGGGTTCGGGTATTCCGAGGTCTTGGCCTCAAACGGTGGTGTTTGGGACGCAGAAGCGTTGAATGGTTTCCTCGAAAATCCGAAAGGGTGGGCGCCAGGTACAAAGATGGGCTTTGCGGGATTGAAGAAGGTGAATGATCGCGCGAACCTGATTGCCTATCTTGAAACGATTGGCGGGTGAGCCAGTCTTCTTTGGTAACTTGCGTGGGCCGTCCTGAGGGGGCGGCCTTTTTGCGTTTCACAGTGTCGAGGGTTTCACAAATCCGATAACATTCCTGCAATCGGTGCTTGATTGTTAGGTGAAACGGACTTTTTCTGGTGTAACGAGGATGTCGAAACAAAGCTTCGCAGGAGACGAAACATATGACCTCAGCCAAGACCGCCGCGATGTCTGCAGCATTAGAAATGCCCCTGAGGTCCTTGTTGAAATGGTCAGGGCTCGCGGTGATCAGCGCTTTTGCTTTTACGCTTTCAGGGCAGGCAAAGGCGGAGAATGTGACGGTCTCGCATGGTTATTCGAGTTTTGGCGAACTGAAATACGGACCGGATATTGCACATCTTGATTATGTAAATCCCGATGCCCCGAAGGGCGGTCAGATTTCCACATGGTCGCTCGGGACATTCGACAGCTTCAATCAATATGCGCGCGATGGTAATCCTGCAGCCCTGAACACTATCGGCTCGGAACGCATTTTGACCAGCACCGGCGATGATCCGTATGGGATGTATTGCTACCTGTGCACCACGCTTGAATACCCTGATGATCTGTCCTGGGTTCAATTTAACCTCCGCGAGGATGTCAGGTTCTGGGACGGGACGCAGCTGACGGCCCATGATCTGAAATTCACCAATGAGCTGTTCCGCACCAAAGGCATCCCGGAATATCGCCGCATCGTGGAAAACTTCTTCGAAAAAGTCGAAGTGATCGACGATTTCACGATCAAATTCACTTTCAATCCGGAATCGTCTGTGCGCGACCGCGTGTCTATCGCGGGCATTACGCCGTCTTTCTCAAAGAAGTGGTTTGAGGAGACGGGCGCACAGTTGGATAAGGCGACCGACAAGCCGTTTATGAGCACGGGGCCTTATGTGCTCGATAGTTTTGATTACAACCGGCAGGTGATCTATCGCCGCCATGAGGATTTCTGGGGCAAAGACCACCCGTTCAATATCGGTCACTACAATTTTGATACGATCCGGACGGAGTATTTTGCTGATAGGACAGCTGCTTTTGAGGCCTTCAAAACCGGAGCCTATCTGTTCAGAGCCGAAAGTGATCCAAAGGAATGGGCCACGGGGTACAATTTTGAGAATGTCAAAAACGGTGCGGTGAAACTGGACACGCCAGTTGACGGAACGGTCGGGCAGGCCCTGTCTTTCGTGTTCAATCTGGATCGAACGCCTTGGCAGGATGCGCAGGTTCGGGAAGCTGTTGGGTTGGCTTTCAATTTCGAATGGTCAAATAAAGCCCTGTTCTATGACCTTTTCGAGCGTCCCGATTCTTTCTGGCCAAATACGGATTTGGCGGCAACCGGAACCCCTTCGGAGGGGGAACTGGCGATCCTTAAGCCTCTGGTGGATGAAGGTTTGCTGCCTGAAAACATCCTGACGGACGAGGTTACAACACAAGTTGTCCAAGACGCGGGTAAAAACCGGCCGTCGCGCCGGTTGCTCCGCCAAGCGTCGAAATTGCTGGACGAAGCCGGATGGGTGTTCCCCGAAGGCAAGCAGTTCCGCGAGAAAGACGGCAAAGTGTTGACGTTGAACATTATCCAGTTCAACCCGCTCTATGACCGCGTTGTGAACCCTTTCATTGAAAACCTCAAAGCGATTGGCATTGACGCAGATCTGGAGCGTATCGATCGCGCGCAATATATCGAACGCCGCCGTGCTGGGGATTTCGATATGACCAATCAGGGGTTTCAAATGCCGTTTGAGCCATCTTTGGGCATGGAACAGTGGTTTTCTTCTAAGACCGCAGATAACAGTTCGCGCAACTTGATGCGCCTGCGCAATCCTGCTGTGGACCGGATCATCCCGGCTATTGTCAACGCGCAGAGTCTTGATGACTTGAAAACTGCTGTACATGCGTTTGACCGCGTACTTCTATCTCTGCGTTTTGCGATCCCGCAATGGTACAAGAAAGAAAATTGGCTGGCCTATTATGACGTCTATCGGCGCCCAGCTGAACTACCGCCGCTTGCCGTCGGGGTTTATGACTTTTGGTGGTACGATCAGGAGGCGGCAGACAAGCTGAAGGCCTCCGGCGTGCTGCGGTAAGACGGGAACGCCCAGATGGCTGCCTATATTATCAGACGGCTTTTGCTGGTCCTGCCGACACTTTTCGGCATCATGCTGGTCAATTTCACACTGACGCAATTTGTGCCGGGCGGTCCGGTCGAACAAATCATTGCGCGTATCGAAGGTGGTGGTGATGCTTTTGTTGGCATCAATGGAGCCGATACCGTCGAGGCGACGGATTTGGGGGGTGAAGATACAGGCTATGAAGGCGCCAGAGGCCTGCCGGCTGAATTCATAGCGGAGTTGGAGCGCGAATTTGGCTTCGACAAACCACCGGTCGAGCGCTTCTTTCTGATGATGTGGAACTATCTGCGTTTCGATTTTGGAGAGAGCTATTTCCGCTCTGAAACAGTTCTGGCGCTTGTCGCCGACAAATTGCCGGTTTCGATCACGCTGGGGCTTTGGTCTACTTTAATCACCTATTTAGTCTCCATCCCCTTGGGCATTCGAAAGGCAATCCGCGACGGCTCAAAATTCGATACCTGGACGTCCGGCGCGATCATTGTGGCCTATGCAATACCGGGTTTCCTGTTCGCGATCCTGCTGTTGGTTCTGTTCGCAGGCGGGTCCTTCTATCAAATCTTCCCGTTACGGGGCCTTACCTCTGACGGGTGGGACGACTTGTCACTGATCGGGAAAGTGCTGGATTATCTCTGGCACATCATTCTGCCCGTGACGGCTGTGACGATCTCTGGATTTGCCACGATGACGCTGCTGACGAAGAATAGCTTCCTCGACGAGATATCGAAGCAATACGTGATCACTGCCAAGGCCAAAGGCCTGTCGGAAAGCCGCGTGCTTTACGGACATGTGTTCCGCAATGCGATGCTGATCATCATCTCCGGATTTCCTGCGGTGTTCCTTGGCGTGTTCATCTCTGGCTCGCTGATCATTGAAACGGTGTTCTCCCTTGATGGGCTCGGGCGATTGACGTTCGAAGCGGCGGTTGCGCGCGATTACCCCATTGTGTTTGGTACGCTCTACTTCTTTGGTTTGATCGGTTTGCTCATCGGCATCTTGTCGGACCTGATGTATGTCTTCGTCGACCCGCGCATTGATTTTGAAAGTCGCGAGACATGAAGCTTTCCCCGCTCAATCAGAGGCGCTGGTCGAATTTCAAACGCAACAAGAGGGCGTGGTGGTCGCTTTGGATTTTCACGGCACTGTTCGTCCTGTCGCTGTTCGCAGAACTCATCGCCAATGATCGCCCCCTTCTGGTGAAGTATCAGGGTGAGTATTTCACACCGATCACGACCTTTTATCCTGAAACCGCCTTTGGCGGGGATCTCCGGTCTGAGGCGGTCTACCAAGACATCGAAATCGAATGCCTGATCGTCACGGGTGGTTTGGAAGAGTGCTGGGACGCACCAGAGGAACTGATCGAAGATGCTCAGGACGGTGTGGTCGCGGGGGAAAACATACAAAAAGGATATATGATTAACCCCCTCATCCCCTTCCACTATCAGACGATTGTCGCCAAGCCCGGCACGGCTCCAGGGGCGCCCGATGCCATGAATTGGCTCGGGACGGACAACTCCTCCCGCGACGTGCTGTCTCGGGTGATCTACGGATTCCGCCTGTCGATTGTATTCACCCTGATGGTCACGGTGGCAGCCTCCATCATCGGCATCGCGGCAGGGGCGGCCCAAGGGTATTACGGCGGTCGGCTGGATTTGATCTTTCAGAGGTTCTTGGAGATATGGTCCGCAATACCCGGCCTCTATGTCATCATCATCATGTTCGCGATCTTGGGGCGCTCCTTCTGGCTGCTTGTCTTCCTGACCATTCTGTTCGGCTGGCCCGCGTTGGTGGGTGTGGTGCGCGCTGAATTCCTGCGAGCGCGCAATTTTGAGTATGTCCGTGCGGCGCGGGCCTTGGGCGTGTCCAACGCTGTGATCATGTTCCGCCACATGTTGCCCAATGCAATGGTGGCGACCCTGACAATTTTGCCTTTCATCGTAACTGGCACCATTGGCGGGCTGGCGACCCTTGATTTCCTCGGCTTCGGCTTGCCGTCTTCGGCCCCGTCCCTGGGCGAATTGACACTTCAGGCGAAGCAGAATTTGCAGGCGCCATGGCTCGCCTTCACCGCTTTCTTCACATTCGCTATCATGCTGTCACTCCTCGTTTTCATCTTTGAAGGCGTGCGTGATGCGTTCGACCCCAGAAAGACCTTTCAATGACGCGGCTTCTGGATGTGCGCGACCTGCGCGTAAGCTTCCGACAGGACGGAGAAACCACCGAGGCTGTGAAAGGTGTCAGCTTCCATGTTGATAAGGGCGAGACCGTCGCGCTGGTAGGCGAGTCGGGATCGGGCAAGTCTGTATCGGCTTTGAGCACGGTCCAGCTTTTGCCGGGCTCAGCCTCCGTTCAAGGTTCTGTCAGCTATGACGGTCGCGATTTATCAACGGCTACGGAACGTGAATTGATGGCGGTGCGGGGCAATGACATCAGTTTCATTTTTCAAGAACCGATGACGTCGCTCAACCCGCTTCATACGCTTGAAAAGCAGATCACAGAGAGCCTGACATTGCATCAGGGACTGTCCGGCGCGTCGGCACGCGCGCGGGTGATTGAGCTATTGAACAAAGTCGGCATCGTGAACCCCGAAGAACGGCTCAGTTCTTATCCGCACCAGCTATCCGGCGGGCAAAGGCAACGCGTAATGATCGCGATGGCCTTGGCAAATGGCCCGGATTTGCTGATCGCAGATGAGCCAACGACTGCATTGGATGTGACCATTCAGGCGCAGATCCTTGATCTGCTGGCTGAGTTGAAAAACACCGAAGATATGGGGATGCTGTTCATCACGCATGACCTTGGCGTTGTGCGCAAGATTGCAGACCGCGTCTATGTGATGCAGCACGGACAGATTGTCGAACACGGGCCGACAGCCGAGATTTTTGAAAGACCAACGCACCCATATACGCAAATGCTTCTTGCCGCTGAAGCGGCCGGCGCCCCCGCACCTGTCCCGGCAGGCGCGACAGAGATCGTCAGCACCGAAGACCTGCGCATTTGGTTCCCGATCTACACTGGTTTGCTGCGCAAAGTCACAGGGCATGTGAAAGCGGTCAATGCGGCGTCAGTCTCGGTCAAGGCGGGTGAGACGTTGGGCATTGTGGGCGAATCCGGCTCTGGCAAGACGACGCTGGCTTTGGCGGTGATGCGCTTGATCTCGTCAGAGGGGCCAATTGTCTTTCAAGGCGCGCGGATTGACGGGCTGAAATCAAAACAGCTCCGCCCGCTACGCGCTGATATGCAGATCGTATTCCAAGATCCCTATGGCTCCCTCAGCCCGCGTATGACAGTTGAGCAGATCATTGCGGAAGGCTTGTCTGTGCATGGTACGGCCGCAGGACGCGACACGCGGGAGATGGTTGCGGAGATCATGGAAGAGGTCGGGCTCAAACCCGAGATGATGCACCGCTATCCGCATGAGTTCTCGGGCGGGCAGCGCCAGCGGATCGCAATTGCCCGCGCGATGATCCTGCGCCCGAAGCTCGTCGTGCTTGATGAGCCGACGAGCGCATTGGATATGACGGTGCAGATGCAGATCGTCGAACTGCTACGTGACCTTCAGAAAAAGTATCAACTGGCTTATCTGTTCATCAGCCATGATCTGAAAGTCGTGCGCGCACTCAGTCACAAAGTGATGGTGATGAAGCGGGGAGACGTGGTTGAAGCTGGTCTGGCGCATGACATCTTTACGAAACCGCAGACGGAATACACCGGCAAGCTTTTGGCCGCAGCACTCGACCTGAAGGTCGAGGAGGCTTAGCCAGAGGGCCCGCGCGTTTCGCATTCCACGCCGCGCGCAGTCAAACGGGCGCATGCAAGCCCGGCCCGCTCTTGCGTCATTCCGACGAAATTCGCTTCCCAGCCCTTTGGCCTGTTGGCTACTTTGCGCAATGCATCGCTAAGCGTTTCAATCTCTTGCAACGCGGTTTGCAGCAGAAGGCGCTCGGCCGAATTTCGCGTGGTGTGATAGCCCAGCGAGATACCCCAATGCCTGCCGCCTGACGTTGAGGCACGGGTGATGATCTGCCGTTGCACCGGTTTTCGTTCGGTCACAGGTTGAAGTGCCGCAGCAGCAAGGTTGCCGGGTCGCTTGATCGGCGTGACCGTGGCGAGCGATGCGGCGCGCGCAACCTGCACTTGTTCACGCGCTTCGGAGACGTTTTCTGATGCGCCCTTCACGGCGGCGAGTAGCATTTCAGGCGATGGCGCTGCTTCGGGCCGCTCAACGGGACGCGGGCTCGTCGGGACTGCGGTGATCGTAGGTTTGACTTTGATGACCTTTGGTTTGGTACCTGCCGTGCTGCCCAGGTTGCCCTGATAGGCTGGGCGTGATGGCTTGCGCAGAGCGACGCGGGACGGCGCACGTTTGAACCCCATATCTAGCAGCTCCGCCACGCGTGCATTGCGCTGAGCAGTCGAGCTGCCACCAAACATGGTCGCAATGATGCGTTCATTGCCGCGTTCGGCAGAGGCAACAAGGTTAAAACCCGCCGCGCGTGTGTAGCCCGTCTTGATGCCGTCAGCGCCGCGGTAATTGCTTAGGAAACGGCGATTGGTATTGCGCACCTGTTTGATGCCAGCATGCGTCGTTTGACGCGAAAACAGGTTGTAATATTGCGGGTAGTCATAGAGTAGATGGCGCCCCAAAATTGTCATGTCGCGCGCCGTCGACATGTGACCTTTCTCAGTCAAACCATGGGCATTCTTGAACGTCGTCTTGGTCATCCCAAGCGCTTTCGCCGTGCGCGTCATACGTCGCGCGAAGGCGGCTTCACTGCCAGAGACTGCTTCACCAATAGCGGTTGCTGCGTCATTAGCGGATTTCACGGCTGCGGCGCGGATGAGATACCGCAGCGTAATGCGCTGCCCTGCTTTCAGCCCAAGTTTGGAGGGCTGTTCCGCGGCCGCCTTTCGCGAAATCTTGATCTTTGTATCGAGGCTTAACTCACCCCGGCGGATCGCTTCAAATGCCACATAGAGCGTCATCATTTTTGTCAGCGATGCTGGGTGAAGGCGGGTGTCGGCATTGCGTGAATGCAGCACCTCGCCCGACCGAGCGTCCATCACCATCGCTGCGTAAGGCGCAGCACCTGTTGACGTTGCGACATGTGCAAACGCCAAAACACATAGGCCCATTCGGACCAATTCCAAAAGCCGTGGATACACGCGACTGCCCGTTTCTGCCTCGGAAGATGTCGTTGCACCTTCCTTTTGTTTTTTTGCCGTTTTACGACGATTTAAGTTAACCTAACATAAACGGCTTTTTCAGAAAACAGTTTAGTTTCAACAGGTTTGCAGTTTTTCTTGATCTGATAATCACACATATTGTGTTCGGGCGCCGCAGAGATACCATATATCGACAGCGTGGCAGGTCTGCCACATTCCTGCCTTAATTTAACAGGTTCCTTAGCCAGCCGGATGCGTCAGATTGCATCTGCGCAAATCGCGCGCTGTTCGGACCTGCAATTCAGCTTCCTTACGCTGCAAAGATTTCAGCTTTCGACGTTCTTCGTTCAGATCAACCGCAACGGGTGTTTCGGTCGTAACGGGTTGCGTGCGATTGCAGAATTGAAAGCCACCATTCCCAATTCCAGTGCCCAAACAAAAATCGGTGTAGAGAACGCTACGCGTTTCTGTCTGGATCGCGTACCCCCGCGCCAGCGTTTCTTCTGTGTCCGCGATCAGGCTTTGCACGACTTTCAGATCTTCGCTTGCCGCAGCGATGCATTCCTGTCTGGGGCTGCTGCAAGCCGTCAAGGCAGCAAAGAGAGAGAGAGCGAGAAACCGGTTCATGTTTGCACCATATGCCATCTGGCAGATGAAGAAAGGGTTTCCGCGCGGCGTCAGCTTTTCTCTGCCAATAGGTCAGTGTTGTTTTCTGGAATTTCTGCGGTTGCGGCAGCAACTTCGACCTCTTCCTGTTCATTGGAGAGGTTCACTTCTGCCTCGGAGATACTGGGTTCCTGTACCGCTGCATCCTCTGCGCTGTCGCGAATATCACGGTCTGCGAGCGCCTTGGCCTTGCGTTCAGCGGCACCGGCCAATTGAACGATTGGCACGCCTTGCGGGAAGATCACCTCCCGCGCGTCATCCGGCATCGATATTCCTTCCTCCGTCAAAACGCGTTTGGCCTGACGCAAAATAGCGGATTTGACTTTGAGGACTGAAAAATTCCGCGCGTCGACCCAGAAATAGGCTTTGATATTCACGGTCGATGCGCCGAGCGAGTCGACGAGCACCATAGGCTGCGGTTCTGCGGTGACTGCTTCGTGGCCTACGAGCATCTCCATGACAATGTCCTGCACTTGGGCCACGGACGCGTCGTAGCCCACGCCTACATCAATGGTCTCACGACGGATAGGTGACGCAGAATAATTGATGATCGTAGACTTGAAGATTGTCGCATTGGGGATCTGGATGTGATTGCCCTCCGCCGATAGCAACACCGTAGACCGCGTGTTCATCGATTGCACCGACCCCTGTAGACCAGAGACGTCGATGTAGTCGCCAGATCGAAACGGTCGACGGATACTCAGCAGCAACGAGGCCAAAAAGTTCTCTGCAATGTCGCGGAAGGCGAAACCGACGATAATGCCCAGAACACCTGCGCCGCCAAGCAGGGAAAAGGCAAGTTGTGTCAGACCAGCGACTTGCAGAACAACATAGAGCCCTATCAAGAAGATCGGCAGCGCGAGGATCCGGGATGTGATGTCGCGTAGCAATGGGCTGTCCATTCCGCCCAGAAGCCACCGCCGCATAAGGCCTGCAACCCAGGCAGAAAGCCACCATGCCACAGGCAAGATCACGATGGCGAGGATCACCAGCGGCAGGGACGTTGCCGCGCGGACCGTGACCTCCTTCACCTCTTTCAACGCCGGGGCGAAGGACCAATTGACTTCTTGCAGTACCGTGATGCGGTTGACGACAGCGACCACGTCTTGCGTGTTGGTGGCAAGATTACGCGCCCAGACCTTGTGTTCCTCTGAAGTTGTCTGACCATCCAGAAAGACAATGCCATCCGTTACATTGACCTGCGCGCCGCTGAACCAGCCGGTCGCACGCAGGATTTCCAGAATCCGCGCTTCGATCTCATCATCCCGCGCGACTGGCTCTACGGCCACAGAAGAAGTAGGTGCTGTAACCTCTACATCAGTGTCTGTGGTTTCTGCAGCCTGTTCTTGTGCGAGAGCGAAGTTGAATGAAAACGTGAATACGGCGCCGAGCGCGATCAAAAAACGAACCATCATGCGACTGAGCTTAAGGGCAGGGGCACGGCAAATTCCAGTCGAAACTGCCGTCTATCTGGGCGGAATGACCTTCCCCGGGTTCATGATGTTTTTTGGGTCGAGCGCTATTTTGATGGCGCGCATCACCTCTATGCTGACCGCGTCTTTGTTTCGCGTCATGCTGGGTAGCTTGGTCAGCCCAATCCCATGCTCTGCCGAAAAACTCCCGCCAAGTTCTTGTACGACCTCTTCAACTTGCTGGCGCAGAAGATCCCTATGCGCAACGTCCGCGTTAGAGGGATAGATCGTGTAGTGCAGATTACCGTCGCCGAGATGTGACACGGTGAGTTCTTCCGCACCGGGATCAAGCCGTTGCACGCGTTCTGTGATGCGGTCGAGAAAGGTTGCGACTTTATCAACCGGCACAGAAACATCGCTATCGACGAGCAGGGGCGTGGTCAGTGTGATCTCCGCGGCCTGTTCTCTTCGGTCCCACATTTCCCGGCGCTGGGCTTCTGATTTCGCGACGACCGCGTCAAGAATTGTCCCGTCCTCAAGCATGTCTCCCAATACGTTTTCAAGATATGATGTGATCGGGGTTGTGCCATCGTCTTGGACAGTCGCTTCCCGCGGCACCGTTGTGCCAATTTCGAGCAGAATGTTGACGTCAAACATGCGGTCAAATGGGGCCTTAGCCCCCTCTATATGCGCAAGATGCCGTTCGATGTAAGCGCGCGGCATATACTCAAATGCCTCGACCGCACCGCCGGTGGCTTCCTGGACCCGGTTGAGCAGGTGGAGCGCATCGTCAAGCTTTGGCGTGGCGAGCATTGCAGTTGCATAGGCCATCGGTTTGGGGCTGAGCTTGAGCACTGCGGCTGTGATCAAGCCCAACGTGCCTTCCGCGCCGATCATCAGGTGCTTCAGGTCATAGCCCGTATTGTCTTTGTGCAGTTCGCTCATCAGGTTCATGATACGTCCGTCAGGCAGAACAACCTCAAGTCCGAGGCAAAGCGCACGGGTATTGCCGTAGCGCAGAACATTTGAGCCCCCCGCATTTGTCGACAACACGCCGCCGATCATTGCAGAGCCCCGCGCACCGAAGATCAGGGGAAACACCAGTTCATGTTCATCGACCGCATCATGCAAATGCGACAGGATCACACCCGCATCCACGATCGCGATCCGCGCCTCTGGCCTTATCTCGCGGACCTCATTCATCCGGGAGAGGGAGATCATCACTGCCTCTTCCGCATAGCCGCCGCCAGATAATCCTGTATTGCCGGAGATCGGAACGATGGGCGTTTCCGCTGCAGCACATGCTTTAACCACAGCGCTGACCTCAGCGGTGTTGGCGGGGCGGATAACCGCAATCGGTCTTGAGATGTACTTTCCCGTCCAGTCTTTGCCGAAAGGCGCGGCGTCAGCGCCAGTCAGCACATGATCTTCCCCGACAATGGATGTGAGGGTGTTGAGCAGTTCCAACGCGGCTTCCCTTCTCTTTGCCAAAATTGGGCAGGATGCACAGCGATTCAGGCTTGACCCTGACGCAGGCTTTTCATATCCCCCGCCCATTGGCGTTATAGCTCAGTTGGTTAGAGCGAACGACTCATAATCGTTAGGTCGGTGGTTCAAGTCCACCTAACGCCACCAGAAAACCCATGCAGCCAAGCTGCGTGGGTTTTTTGTTACTTTGAGGTCCAATAGACATCTGTGGGGGCGATCACCTGACCGTCGAACGTTGCCGGTTCCAACCCGTAGTTGAACGCAAAGAGATGGGTTTCTGTGCGTCGGATGCGCAGCCCGTCTTTGACTGGGTAGGTGTCAATAGCTTGCTGATCACACAGATTGTGTAGGATCCGCGCAAGTGCCTCGGGGTCAGGCCATCCGGCGAGATATTTGACAGTGCCTCCGTCAATCAGAACTGGCTCGCCTGACAAAGTTGCCTCCGTTACGGGCCGGGATGTCTCAACATGGTCAAGCCAATGTCTGACCGTGCCACCATTCTGCAGCTTGCGCTCCATATCCGCGCGGAAGGTTTCTGACCGCGTGATGATCATGTCAAGTCCAGGCAGATTGGGTGGCAATGGATCTGGGATGGTGAGTTCGGGTGTCTTTGAGTTGCTGCGCGGCCCGATCAACACGGTTCCCTCAAAAGCCACTATTGCCTTACGAAGCGAGTCAGACAAGCTCAGCAGTCCCGGCACGATGACCAGCTTGTAGTCAGACAGGTCGGCGCAATCCGGTGGCAAGATGTCAACGTCGAGCCCGAGTTTGCGAAGACCGCGATACATTTCAAATACGATGCGGAAATGATCGAACCCGCTGCCTTGCGGTTGAACCTGCCAGGCCCATGCGGAGGCATAGTCAAACACCAACGCAACATCGGCTTTGGCCGTGCCGACCTCGGGCAGCTGAGCCAATTCCTGTGCGACTTGCGCGGCCTCATGCAGGGCTGATGCATCTCCTCGGTCCGGGCGCAGCAAGCCCGCATGCATCTGCTCTTGGGCGAATGGTGCCTGCCGCCAGCGGAAGTAAAGCACGGCTTCAGCCCCATGCGCGAAAGCCTCCCACGCCCATAGCCTGCACATTCCGGGCAGGGGCGCAGGGTTCACGGGTGCCCAATTCACAGGGCCCGGCTGCTGCTCCATCACCCACCAGCGGCCACGGCCGACGGCACGGTAGAGATCATGGTGAAAGGCCTGAAAATCCGGATCACCCTGCTGCGCATAGGCGCGCTTGTGGGCATCGCTGTCTTCCATTCGGTCTTCGAGGAAGCCCAGCGGATAGCTGTCCCATGACGCGATATCGAGGTCTGCGCCCACCGCGTAGTGATCAAACTCGGTCACCCGCCCCATGTAATTGTGGATCAGCGGCGCATCCGAGTGTGCTTTGATAATTTGCGCCTGCGCCCAGTTGAACGCGACAACCTGATCTGAACTGAAGCGTCGAAAGTCCAATTCGTGAGATGGGTTTGGTTCCGTCACTGTCAGGTTTGGCAAGTCAATCTGGTCGAAATCATCATATTCCATGGACCAAAAGACGTTGCCCCACGCCCGATTGAGCGCATCTGGCGATTGGTACTTTTGAGCCAGCCAATCACGGAACGCAGTTCGTGCTGCTTCGGAGTAACTGAGCACCGTATCATGGCAGCCATATTCATTGTCTATCTGCCATGCGGCAACATGCGTGTTGCCCCCGTAACGTTGCGCAAGGATTTCCGCAATTCGGCAACACTCATTCAGATAACCTTTGTGGCTAAAGCAATAATGCCTGCGCGAGCCGAATTTCCTCGGATGTCCGCGCGCGTCAACTGCGAGCATGTGAGGGTGTTTATCCAACATCCAGCGTGGCGGCGTGGCTGTTGGAGTGCCGAGGACCACTTTCAACCCGGCTTCCCCCAACACCGATATTGCGCGATCAAGCCAATCCAGCTTGAGCATGCCGGGCGAGGGTTCCATGCGTGACCACGCGAATTCACCGATGCGCACCCATGTCAGACCGGTTTCGACCATCTTCGCGGCATCATCAGGCCAAATCTCTTCGGGCCAGTGTTCAGGATAGTAGCAGACGCCTAGAGCACGGTTCATAGCAGAACCTGATATTCCGGGAGGCCCTTGATATCGGTTTCGACACAGAAGGTCTGGCCTGCGAGGGGTTCCGCCTCCAATTGCTGTGCTTCGAGCCCCTGTCGCGCCGATGTTGCGACCAAAAGGCTCAGATCCGGCCCGGCGAATGCGGGACATGTGATATGGGACGTTGGAAAATTGAACGCCTCGATGAACAATCCGTCAGGGCTGTATCTCGCCACTCTGGATGCGCCCCATTGTGCATTGAGGTAACTTCCATCTGCGGCGACGATGGCGCCGTCCGGGTTCAACCCATGCTGTTTCATGTCCAAAAAAACCGTTGGTGCAGCAGCGGGCCAGCCGTCATGATCCAGTGAGACCGCGAACACTTTGGCTGCGGCCGTGTCTGCCCAGTAAGCACAGGATTTATCCGGCGCGAAGGCAATCGCGTTGGAAATCATTACAGGGGCAAAAAGCTGGCGCAACTCGCCCAGATAGTAACGGTAGATGGCACCGCGGGGCCCAATGCCGTCTTTCGCCATCGTTCCGATCCAGAAGCCACCCCATGGGTCTGCCCGTCCGTCATTGCTGCGTGTGTCCGGGCTTTCTGCTTCCAATGCGCAGATCTCGGTTTGTGTTCCGGTCTCAAGGTTGAATTTGATCAGAGCCGTCTCTGACGCGATGAGGAGGTGGTCGATGTCGATCCAGCCTGCAGCAGACACATGTTCGTCGAATTGCCAGAACTGATCGTCTTTCGAATGCATTCGTTTCTGAATGATGTCGAACCAAAACAGTTGGTTGCGGTCGGGGTGCCAAAGCGGCCCTTCTCCCAAAACGCAAGGGTTTTGATCATAAACTTCCGCCATCAAGCCCAGGCCGCATCATAGGCTGACACCATATTGCGCGCGATTTGCCCGATTTCTGTGGCAGTGCGTCCGGGCGCATAAAGGGCGGAACCGATGCCGAAACCGTTTGCTCCAGCCGCTTTCCACTCTGCAAATCCGTCAGGTCCCACGCCGCCGACCATGTAGACCTGCGTCTGTTTGGGAAGGACCGCGCGGATGGCCTTGAGCCCGTCAATGCCCATAGCAAAACCCGGAAAGACCTTCAGGCCCGTGGCGCCGGCCTTGAGCGCGGCAAAGCACTCTGTCGGGGTCAATACGCCGGGCCAGCTTTCCATATCGGCCATTTTTGTCGCTCTGATAACGTCCGGATCCGCATTGGGAGAGACGATCAATCTGCCGCCGACCTGTGCGACCGCGGCGACATCTTCCGGCGTCAGAACAGTGCCTGCACCAATCATCGCATGATCACCAAAGGCCTCTACCATCGCTCCGATACTGGCGAGTGGATCGGGCGAATTCAGCGGAACCTCGATCGTTGTGATGCCAGCCTCTATGAGTGTTTCGCAGACTGGAACAGCTTCGTTCGGTTTGATGCCGCGCAAGATAGCGATCAGGTTTCTGCTCATGAAATCAGCTCCTTATAAGCAGCGGTCAGGCCTTTAAGTGTCAGGTCATCGCCAGAATGGGCCTCGGCATGCAACCCTTGTGCGCGGAAGGCGGATGCGTAGATCGCATTCAGCGCGGGATCGCCAACAAGAGCAATGTTTTGCCCAAGCCAGTACGGTTTGGTCGCGGCCAGTTCGGCCCCGATCAGCATGCCAGAGAGGCGAGACTTGGAGGTTGCAGCTTCGGTCTCTTTTAACAAATGAGATGCTCTAATCTGAAAGAGGTTTGCCGCGAGGCTTTCCGGGCGCGACGTTGCGGTGGATACAGCATCAAGGAACGCCTCCTCCTGCCAGTTCTCGCTGTTCACAGAGTGCCGCAGAACAGAGTGCTTCGATAGCAGCGCAAAGAGTTCACCTGTCATAACAGTTTGAAAAGAAACAACTTCCTTGGCGGAAATGTGGACCCACTTCGTGTGGGTGCCCGGCATGCAAAGCACCCCGTCAAAGTCTGGATTGTCAGAAAGAAAGCCTGCGATCTGAGTCTCTTCCCCGCGCATGACATCAGGGGATTTGTCCTGTTTGAGCCCCGGCAGGATGTGCATCGTAATCCGGTTATCTGTTGTTGCGCAGGGGCTTAGTGTGCCATGAGGCGTGGTCGGGACGGTGCGGTAAGGCGCTTCCGCCCAACCTTGACGGGAGCCCACCATGCCGCATGCGATAACCGGTATCTCTGTTAGGCCGAGCCATTGGTCTATCTGAGAAAGCAGCGTTGGCTCGAACTCATTTTGAGCGAGGCCAGACATACCTTTGTCGCAGGCAGTCTTATCCTTCACCGCACCATCTGCGCTCATCGCCCAGGCGCGCATGTTGGAAGTGCCCCAATCTACGGCAATCCAGTCAGCATATGATTTTTCACCTGACATCAACCGGTTACCACGACACCGCCATCTATCACGAGGGACTGCCCGGTCATCATTTTTGAGGTGTTGGAGGCCAAAAACAACACGCCATTGATCATGTCGTCAGGGTCCAAACTGTCCTTGAGGCATTGACGATCAATGTGACTTTGTAAGCCCTCGGGCGTCACCCAAAGGTCTTTTTGCTTCTGTGTCAGCACCCAACCGGGGGCCAAAGCGTTCACGCGTATCTTGTCGGGACCGAACTCTCGCGCCAAAGATCTGGTCATTCCGTTGATACCTGAATTGGCCGCAGTGTAGAGCGGATAACCCGCGTTGCCCATCATGTAGCTGATCGACGAGAAGTTGATGATCGAGCCATATCCCGCTTTTTTCATCTGCGGAACAACGGCTTGGCAGGCGAAGAAATAGGCTTTCAAATTTATTGCCATCATCCAGTCGAAGAATTCGCTGTCGACTTCTTCGGTTGTGTGGCGCTTGTCATTGGCAGCGTTGTTCACCAGACAGGTGATAGGGCCGTGTGCCTCTGCGGATTTCTCAATTGCTGCGGTCAGAACAACTGTATCAGTGGTGTCACCTTGAATGAAAACCGGGCTAACCCCATGTTTTTCTGTCATTTCTTCAACAAATTCTGATGCGTCGGAGCGCCCGATAAAGGCAACTTTAGCACCTTGGGCCATAAATCCATCCGTTAACGATGCGCCGATGCCGGAGCCGCCTCCGGTGATAAACACAGAGGCATCTTTCAGGTCGTGGAATGTCGCGAAATTTGTCATGATTTCCCCTTTTGGGACATTTTGGGGCAAAAGCTCCAGAGCCAAACCCCAAATTGTCCCAAAACGTTTTGGCCTGTTTGGGCCGGGTTTCTTAACGAAGCGTTTATCACAGCCGTTCCCCTTCGAGGACCCACATCGATTCCGGGAAAGACCATGGCAAGGTCACGCCTTGGGTCATCAACCATGTGCCGGAGACCTCGATCGCTTTCTCTTTGAGGATCGGGTTGCCACGCGACAAAGTGGGCGGGGCCATGTTGTTGCGGTTGGCCAGCCGGACACGGTAGCGGGCTTTCGGGTCGAGGCGGGTCAGGCGCAAGGGGCGCGGGGCGATTTGCGAAGATGTTTCAGCTTTACCAGCGAAGACTACAAAGCGGGAGCCGTCGCGGGCGGACTGCTGTTCGGCGATGATCGCGGGATCGGCGCTGTCGAGGCGCAGGATGTCGGCAAGCGTCATCCAGTCGCGATTGTATTTCCACCACGAACAGACTTCGGTCAGGATGGCCTCTTCGCGGTCGTCCAATTCACGGGGGTCCATTTCGAAGCCCATGTGACGCTGGGCGGCGACCCACGCGCGGAACGAGATGCCGAGGATGCGGCCAGAGGTGTGGCATTTGCGCGGGCCGACATGGGACCCTGTCACGGAAAGGGGCAGGAAGAGCGCTGCGTTATGCTGCATCTTCAACCGTTCCAGCGCGTCGTTGCTGTCTGACAGCCAGACCCGCTGTGTGCGTTTCAGGATGCCGAAATCGATGCGTCCGCCGCCAGAGGCGCAGCTTTCAATTTCGACATGCGGGAAATCAACGCGCAAACGGTCGAGAAGAGCGTAGGAGCCGCGGGTCTGATCCGCATCCGGCGCGGGTAAGACGCGGTTATGATCCCATTTGATGTAGTCAATCGGGTACTCACTGAGGATCGCGGCCATGCGGTCATAGACGAAATCACGGACCTCCGGCAGGCCCATATTCAGCGCTTTTTGCTGGCGGCCAAGGGTTTGATCCTCAGACCCCAATGCCCAATCCGGATGGGCGCGATGCAGGTCGCTGTCCTCGTTGATCATCTCGGGCTCGAACCAGATGCCGAAGGTCATGCCTTCTCTGTGGACATGGTCGATCAAAGGGCCGAGGCCGTCAGGGTATTTGCGCGGATCAACTTGCCAGTCGGAGAGCGAGGTCGTGTCATCATCGCGCTGTCCGAACCAACCGTCATCCAGCACGAAGCGCTCCGCGCCAAGTTTGGCGGCGCGTGAGGCGATGTCTTTCAACACGTCAAGCTTGTGGTCGAAATAGACGGCTTCCCAACAATTGTAATGCACAGGCCGTGGTTTGTCGTTTGCGGGCGTGATGATGCGGTCGCGCAGGTGGCGTTGGAAGGCGACGGCGCAGCCGTTCAGCCCGTCATCGGAGAAGGTGATATAGAGCGAGGCGCTTTCAAAATGCGTGGCGGCGTTCACCTCCATCCGCGCGGCGTGGCCGAATTGGATTTGACGGCGTCCGTCGGGCAGTTCTTCGGCAATCATTTTGTGACCGCCGGACCAGCCGTAATGGAAGGCGTAGGCATGGCCCTGGGTGTTGGTGGCCCCGCGGCATGGGACGATCAGCCCCGGGAAATGCTCATGCCCTGTGCGACCCGTTCGGTTTTCGCGGTAGCGCATGCCGGGTGACCAAGGCGTGCGGTTGATCTGAAACTCGCCGGTCCAGCGGCCCGCCACGTCGATCATGTCGTCGCTGAGTTGCGGGCCGGGGATCACGGGGGCGGACATCCAATGCAAGTGGACCGGATGGTCGCTGTCGAGCATGGCCTTGGCGGTAATGATCCGTGTGTCCGGGTCAGTCTGAAATCTGGCCGTGTAGCGCAGATTGGTGTCGGCGTCTTTGTAGTGGAGTGTCAGTGTGCCGTCGGTTTCTTCTGCGCCGTCAAAGCAGAATTTCGGCAGAAGCGGCGTCCCGTTTTCCGAGCGGACGATCAGGCCCGGCTGGCCGGGAAAAGTGCGGGACGCTTCGGGCAGGATCGACAGGTCTGGATTTTCGTCCAGCATGCCGCCGGTGACGTCGAGAATATGTGCATGGTAGAGGGTGCCGAGGTCTTCATCCTCAGGCAGAGGGGGGCCCCAATAGACCACCTCGGGCAAACGTGTACGACGTGCGGCAAGCACAAGGGTCTGCCGCACATCGTCCAGGCGCCATGCCTGGAAAGTCTCGTCGATCATTCGCGTCTCTTTATTTCACTGCGCCTAGGGTCAGGCCTGCGATGAAGTGTTTTTGCATAAGGAAGAACATGGCTACGGGCGGCAATGCTGCCACGATCGAGCCGGCGCTCATCAGGTGATATGCCGCACGGAACTGCGCATTGAAAGAGGTAATTCCCGCTGTAACAGGTTGTGATTCAACACCTTGGGTCAGCACCACGGCCCAGAAGTAATCGTTCCAGATGAAGGTGAAGATCAGCACGGCCATGGCGGCGAGTGCAGGCTTCATCAGAGGCATGATCACGAACCAGAAGATGCGGAATTCCGAGATACCTTCGACGCGCGCGGCTTCGACCAATTCAAACGGAAGCGCGCGGATGAAGTTGCGCATGAAGAGCGTGCAGAAGCCGGTCTGAAAAGCGATGTGGAACAGCACGAGGCCGGGGATCGTGTTGTAGAGCCCCATGTCAAGTGTCAGGTCGCGGACCGGGACCATGAGGATCTGGAAGGGCACGAAGTTGCCCGCCACGAACATGAAGAAGACCCAGATATTCGCTTTGAACTTATAGATGCCCAGCGCAAAGCCGGTCATTGAACTTAGGATCACGCAGCCGATCATCGTGGGCACGGTGATCAGGATGGAGTTCAGCATGTAACGCGGCATGTCTGACCCGAAGACGAGGCCGTAATTGGTGAAACCCTCGAAGCTGGAGGGCAGGCCCCAGTAGTTACCGGTCGTGAAATCTGCATCCGGCTTGATGGAGAAGAGGGCCACAGCCAGAAGCGGTGCCAGCCAGACCAGCAGTGCAATCGGCAGCATGGTCTTATATGCGATTTGGACGCCGGGGGTCGATTTTTCGATTGGGGTCGGAAACATCTTAGCGTCCCTTCTCTTCTGTATACATCGAGTAGAGGAAGTAGGTGATGAACACCAACATGATCAGGAACAGAACGACGGCAACGGCAGCGCCGTAGCCCATGCGGAACCCGTATTCGCTGAGTGCGACCTCGAACATGTAGAAGCTGAGCACGCGGCTGGAGCCAAAGGGACCGCCATTGGTCATGATGGAGATCAGGTCGAAAGAACGCAGCGCGCCGATGATCGTCACGACGAAGGCAATAAACGTGGCTGGCTTGAGCTGCGGGACGACGACATACCAGAGCATCTTCAGACGCTTGGCCCCGTCAAGGCGGGCGGCCTCAATCTGTTCCGGGTCCACAGCGTTCAGGCCCGTCAGATAGAGGATCATGCAGTAGGCCGTCTGCGGCCAGAGGCCCGCGGCGATGATGCCGTAGGTCACGTAGGCCTCATCGCCCAGTACATTGATCGGGCCAAGGCCGATGGTGCCAAGCGCTATGTTAAACAGGCCAAAGGTTGGATCGTAGAACCAGCCGAAGACAAGACCCACAACCACTTGTGAGATCACGAAGGGGAAGAAGAATAAGGACTTGTAGAGGCGGATGCCAAAGACGGTTTGGTTCAAGAGAAGCGCAATGAAGAGGCCTGCGGGGATGGCTAAAAGGTAGAGTGCGAGCCAGATGAAGTTATTCCAGAGCGAGGTGTAGAACGCGTCGTCATCCCAAAGCTCGGCATAGTTGGCGAGGCCAACGTTCTGCGCTTCCCCAAGACCGTCCCACGTCAGGGTGGAATAGTAGAAGGACTGAAAGATCGGAATGATCACATAGACCATGAAGAAGATGATGCCCGGGATCAGGAAAAGCCAAGGTGTGACGGCGATCTCATTGCGTTTGTACCAGCCGCGTTCGCTGGTCCCTGTTGAGGCTGTTATGTCTGCCATGACGGATCCTCCCCCGACTCATTTCCGTGGTCAGTCTGATGCGTCTTAAAAATTCAGCGCATGTGAAAAAGCCGGTGCGGGCTTTTGCAGATGAGCTATGTGTCAGGCCGGAGACGTCCCCGGCCTGACCGAAATCAAAGCAGATTACTTGTAGATACGCTCCGCCGCTTTATCCAAACGGGCGAGGATCTTGTCCAAGTTGTCCGGCTTGACCATGAACTCTTGCAGGCCTTCCATGCCAACTTTCGCCATTTCAGCAGGTGCGTCACGGTCGAAGAACTGTGCGACGCCGCCCGGTGAATTAGAGGAAAGCATTGCGAAACCTTCCTTCAGGAACTTGTCGTCATCCACAGATGAGTTCGCGTTCACTGGAAGCTGGCCCAGCGCGTCGCCTGCGTTGATCATCGTCTGGTTTTCAGCGGAAACTACGAATTTCAGGAAGGCTTTGGCCGCGTCCTTGTTGGAAGCGCCGGATGGGATGTGGAACGTGTCTGTTGGCGCGTCTTCCGCCATAGCGACACCTTCAGTGATTGCCGGGAACTGGTAGAAGTCCAGTTTGCTGTCATCCAGGCCTGCTTCGCGCAGTGGTGGTACGGCGAAGTTACCTTTCAGGATCGCTGCGGCTTCACCGGAAACGATGAAAGGCAGGGATTCTTGCCAGCTGTAGGATGTGTGGTTGTCCACAAAAGCGCCCATGTCCAGCAGCTCTTTCCAGTTCGCGAAAGTCGCGCGAACTTCCGGGCTGTCCCACTTCTCGTTGCCGCCCAGAAGGGATGCGTGGAAGTCGTAGCCGTTGGTGCGCATGTTCAGATAGTCGAACCAGCCGCCTGCCGTCCAAAGAAACTTGGTGCCAATCGTGTAGCACTTGCGACCCGAGTCGAGGATTGCCTGACAATTGGCTTTCTCTTCGGCCCAAGTGGTTGGCTCTTTCAGGCCCAGCTCTTCATAGATGTCTTTGCGGTAATAGACGCCCCACTGGTAGTAGGTATAAGGCACGCCCCATTGCTTGCCGTCGAGGGTCATCGCACCTTTGGTGGAAGCGAGCTCTTCAGACAGGGTGCCTTCCCAAACATCCGAGATGTCTTCGAACAGACCGGCATCCACATAAGGCTTCATGCGGTTGGCCGCATACCAGTTGGCGACGTCAGGCGTGTTGGCGGTCAGAAAGTTACGGATTTGGGTCTTGTAAGCCTCGCGGTCGATGATCGTCAGCTCGATGTTCAGATCAGGGTGCATCTCGCCAAAGCGCTCTACCATACCTTCCATCACAGCACGGGGCGCCGGGTTGGACATGTCGGAGAAGATGACGAGATCGCCAGACAGCGCGTGGCCGTCCGCATGCGCACCGGTTGCCGCAACGGCCAATGCGAGCGTCGCAGTGGACGCTTTCAGAAATTTATGCATGTAGTCCTCCCTAGGTAAGTTCCAAATAGTGAAACTTAGTTTTGCATATTGAAAACTAAAGCGCGACTCGATAGGGGTTGTCAACAGACTTCTCAGGGAGGAGGGGTCTTGGGAGGACGTATGACTGAGCGCTCGAACGAGGCGGGAACAGTGGGTAAAGCATTGAATGTGCTGGACCAAGTGGCTGCGTTCGGCCGTCCGGTGAAGTTCTCGGAATTGCTCGAATCAAGTGACTACCCGAAAGCGACGCTGTACCGGCTTCTTCAGACACTGACGCAACAAGGCATGCTGTCTTATGACAGTGACAGCGGTGCATATGCGCTCGGTGTGCGTCTGGTGCGTCTCGCGCATCAGGCCTGGCGCACGGCTTCTATTGCCCCCGTGGCGCGCCCATATCTTGATGCATTGTCGCTGGAGATTGGCGAGACTGTGCATCTTGCCCAACTCGACCATGCGCAGGTCTTGTATGTCGACAAGCGCAACGCAGCCGTCCCGGTCGAGATGTACAGTCAGGCCGGAAAGGTCGGGCCAGTTTATTGCACAGGTGTCGGCAAGGCGATGCTGGCCTGGAGCCGGATTGACGCGCAGAGCCGCATCATCGAGCAGCAGAGCTATCACAAATTCACTGACAATACGCTGACCTCGCGCCGCGCTTTGCGAGCAGAGCTGGATATCATTTGCAGCCGCGGCTTCGCCTTCGACAACGAAGAGCATGAGCCGGGCATTATCTGTGTTGCCCTGCCGATCCTGTCGCAAGGTGGCGAGGTGCTGGGCGGGTTGTCTGTGACCTCGACCACAGCGCGCCATTCTCTCGACACGCTGGCTGAGCTTGTGCCGCATATGAAAACCACCGTCGGCCGCATTGCCGAGGACGCCGAAAGCTGGCGCTTTCCAGATCAGATCAAAGAACACGTCTAAGCTCCAGAAAGGGAGATTTCCATGTCAGGTTTGACCATCAGAAACGTGATTAAACGCTACGGCGATGTGCAAGTGATGCATGGTGTCGATCTCGACATCGGTGATGGTGAGTTTTGCGTGTTCGTCGGGCCTTCGGGTTGTGGTAAGTCAACCCTGCTGCGGATGATCGCCGGGCTGGAGGAAATTTCTGAAGGCTCCGTTCACATCGGCGAGCGGGATGTAACTCGCATGGACCCGTCCGAGCGTGGCGTCGCGATGGTGTTTCAGACTTATGCGCTCTATCCGCATATGACGGTCAAAGAGAATATGGGTTTTGGTCTGAAGATGAACGGCCATCCCAAGGCCGAGATCGAGAAGAAAGTGGGCGAAGCCACACGCATTCTGAAGCTTGAAGACTACCTGTCGCGCAAACCTGCTGCGCTGTCGGGTGGTCAGCGTCAACGCGTTTCGATTGGCCGCGCGATTGTGCGTGGCCCTGAGGTCTTCCTGTTTGACGAGCCTTTGTCCAACCTCGACGCGGAATTGCGTGTTGAAATGCGAGTGGAAATTGCGCGCCTGCACAAGGAAATCGGCGCGACCATGATTTATGTGACCCATGATCAGGTCGAAGCAATGACACTGGCCGACAAGATCGTGGTGCTGCGTGCTGGTCGGATTGAGCAGGTCGGCGCGCCACTTGAGCTGTACCGCAACCCTGACAACAAATTCGTCGCGGGCTTTATTGGCTCACCGGCGATGAATTTCCTCGATGGTGTCGTGAAAGGCGGCAAGGTCCATGTGCCTGCCTTGAAACAGGATTGCGCTTTGGATGTCGCCTTGCCTGCGGAGGGCACGGCGGTTTCCATCGGCTTGCGGCCTGAGCATCTGATCGTAGACCCGGCGGGCGACACGCACTCCGTCGATCTTACAGAAGCACTGGGCGGTGTGTCCTATGCTTATCTGATGAGCGACACTGGCGAGAAAATCATCGTTGAGGAACGCGGCGATGACCGCTCTGTCGAAGGGTCTCGCGTCAGTCTGACGCTCGATTTGCCACGTGCCATGTTGTTTGATGCGCAGAGCGAAGCACGTATCCGCTGATTTCCGGCGTTTAGATCTCTTTTTCGTGATTTTTGCCCGGTTTTAACTTGTCTGACACCAATTCAGGCCCATTTGTAGGTCACTGGTTTTTCAAAGGTGGTCTATGAATAAGTTTGTTTTGCTTACCGCAACTTTCGGTTTGCCTCTATTCGTGTTCCTAATCGCCAGCGATGCGTCAGAGACGTTCTACCGCGCTGAAGGGCAGGGGCTGTCCTACGTCATCGTCGACCCTGAAGAGCTTGAGGCGGAAGCTGCGGAGTAACTGGCGCTCGCAACAATCAGGGCTGAGAGCGCCGGGACGGCAATCGAGGCATTTTGCGTTTTGGGCGTGTCGCTCGCTTTGCCACTGAGCAGAAATGATACATGTCTTTATATGGCATGCGCTCATGTCATAGGCCTGCAATCAGCCAGAGCGCGGACGTGACGGTGCGGGACGCGCTGTATCTGATGGTCAGATGGTTTGCGATCAAACCGATGCAATAGGCTCTTTCTCAAATTGAAAATTTGTTAGCGGCGGTGTCTGCTGGCGCTGCCTTTTCTTTGGCGGTCGCGTGAAAACGAAATCGGATAATGCGATCGCGCTTTCGTTTCTTTCGAATTTGTGCTTGTCTTTGAGGCAGGAGGCGCGATGCTCAGCCAAAGACAACGCAAAATACTGACTTTGATTGAGGCGCAATCGCGTGTGCGGGTGGAAGACTTGGCAGAACGTTTTGTCACCACGCCGCAGACGATCCGCAAAGATCTGCAGACACTGGCAGAGCTGCATCACGTGGTACGCTTTCATGGGGGCGCCGCAGTGGTGGGCGGTGTCGAGTATACCAGCCCGGCGCAACGCGAGACGGATGCGCTTGCTGCAAAGCGCGCGATAGGTGCAGCGGTGGCGGGACGCATTCCACAAACCTGCGCCGTGTTTCTGAACGCAGGCACGACGACGGCGCAGGCAGCGCGGATGCTATCGGGTCATAGCCAACTCCGCGTGATCAGCGACAATGTGGATCTGGCGGCAGAAATGCGCGCCTTTCCGGGCGTTGAGGTCATTGTGCCGGGCGGCGCTGTGCGCCGCAGCGATGGAGCTATCTTGGGGGCAGAGGCAGTAGATTACATTCGTCAGTTCCGTGTCGATTTCGCGGTTATTGGTGCCGCCGCATTGGCCGAGGATGGCACCTTTCTGGATTTTGATCTGGCTGAAGTGCAGATTTGCCGCGCAATGATGTCCCATGCGCGCCATGTGATCCTGGCAATTGACAGCGGTAAGGTCGGACGCAGCGCGCCGGTGATGTTGGGACACTTGCGCGATGTGCACACCGTTGTGACGGAAGCCGCGTCAGAGCCATGGCTGCGCCCGCTCTGCGCTGGTCACGAGGTTGAGCTGGTGCTCGCCTGATCACCTGCTTTGCGGAGCACCAGCGTGTAGCACATTGGCAGTCCAATGCCGGAATGTTCGACATTCCACCATGCGTTGGAAATATGGTGTGGCAACTCATCAAAGGCTTCCACTGTCAAATCCGATTTCACGCCCGCCATCAGGATATCGGACAGTTTGTGACTGAAAGAGATGTTCGGCGTCGCGTCATAGCCTTCTCCGCCGTAATAGTCCAAGCCGCCCGCGTCGACATAGGGTTCATTACGGAAATAGGACAACTCCCATTCCACCGGCGCGTCGGCGGGGCCGGGTTTGGCCATGACGAGGATTGGGTGGTGCTCGTAGATGAAGATCGCGCCGCCGGGCTTGAGGAGTTTTTCCATCTCGGCGAAGAACCCGTGGATATCGGGCATCCAGCCGAGGACGCCGATCGTGATCAGGACAATGTCAAAGCTGCGATGATAGGCGGGCGGGATTTCATAGGCATCGCAACAAACGAAGGAGACGTCGTGACCTGCGGCTTTCGCCAAGGTATGGCCTTGATCGACGAAGCCTTGCGCGACATCAAACCCGACGCAGCGAGCAGCGCCCAAATTTTTGACGGAGATCAGCTCGCAGCCGTTGTTGCAGCCGACTTGGGCGACGTCTTTTTCGATCACTCCGAGCCCTTGCAACGCGGTGGTCGCAACCGCATCCAAGCAGGAATGACCTGGTGTCGCAAAGGCCTCTAGAAGAGCCTCAAGGTTATGACGCGCGTGGATCGGGGCCGCTTCCTCCCAGGCTTTTCGGTTGGCCTGTCGAAACTCTCTTGGGTCGGTTTTGTCGGGCATGATGCGGCTCCACCTGTTGAGGCAATGCGCCTTGAGTATAGCGCTCAAATGGCAAAGCGGCCTAGTCCACGCGCGAATTCGTGCGTGCAGCGCTGAAAAAGGTGATCGCTGCTGGGGCAACTCCACACTTGACTCAGGCTTTCGTTTTGGAGCTAATCGAAAGAAACGCGCGTAACGCGTCTTCGGGAGGAAGACCCATATGCCTGTTATCTTGCTCGCTGCCCGAGCCTTGGCCGCGTTCAATGCGCCTGTTCTGGCCGTTGGTCGCGGTATTGCGATTGTCCTGATGGCGCTGATGGTGCTGGTGATCCTCGCGCAAATCTTTTTTCGTTTCGTGATCGGTGATGCGTTGAACTGGACCGAAGAAGCCGCCCGGTTCATGATGCTATGGGTTGCGGGCGTGGCCGCCCCCACGGCCTACCGGCGCGGCGGGTTTGTCGCGATTGATATGGTCGTTTTGATGATGCCGCGCATCATTGGCAGCTTGCTGACGCTGTTCTTGCTGTTTCTTGCGCTGATCGTTCTGGTCGTGGGCGTGCAAATCGGCTGGGGGGAGGTCACGGGCTTTGGCGGGCGGTTCGCCACGGCGGCTCTGAAATATCCGACGGATCTGGGTTTTGAGACATGGGTGAAGGTGCCGCGCAGCTGGATGATGGCGTCGCTGCTGGTGGGTGTGACCTCCATGGCGATCGTGAATGTGGAACTGATCCTGCGCGCAATTGCGACGATGGCGGGACGCGAGGCAGATTTGCCGGTCATTCCTGAAAGCGCGTCGGTGGGGGCAGAGTAATGCTGGTTTGGTTCCTTCCGCTGTTCCTTCTGTTCCTCATGGTCGGTCTGCCGGTCTTCTTCGGACTGCTTGCAGCCCCCGGCATCATGCTGTGGCTGAACGGGCAGGAGAAAGACATTACGCTGCTCTACCGCAACGTCTATAACGGGATGGACAGTTTCCCGCTGATGGCGATCCCGTTCTTCATGCTGGCCGGCGAGATGATGAACCGGGGCGGCATCACGATGCGGCTGGTGGAGTTTTCTCAGGCTTGTGTGGGCCACTTCAAAGGTGGCTTGGCGCAGGTGAATATCCTGTCCTCGATGCTTTTCGCGGGCCTGTCGGGGTCTGCGGTGGCAGATACGTCGGCGCTCGGCTCCATGTTGATCCCGGCGATGGAGAAAGAAGGCTACAAACGCAAATTTGCGGCGGCGGTAACGGCTGCGTCCTCTGTCATCGGGCCAATCATTCCGCCTTCCGGCATCATGATCATCTACGCCTATGTCATGGGCGAGAGTGTTGCGGCGCTGTTCCTTGCGGGCATTGTGCCGGGGGTTTTGGTGGGGGTCGGCTTGATGGCCGTGACACGCTATCTGGCCAAAAACGGGGAATATCCACCGTCACGCCCGCGCGCCTCATGGGGTGAAAAAGGGCAGGCGTCACTGAAGGCCTTCTTCCCGCTGCTGACCCCGGTAATCATTCTGGGCGGCATTTTAGGCGGGGTGATGACGCCGACGGAAGCTTCTGCGGCGGCGGTGGCTTACGCAATGATCGTGTCGATGTTCATCCTGCGCTCGATGACGTTGAAGGATTTGCCGGATGTATTGTTGAAAGCGGCACTGACCGCGTCGGTCGTTTTGCTGCTGGTGGGCGCGGCGATGGCGTTCAAGACGGTTGTCTCGCTCAGCCACGCGCCGGAGGCCTTGGCGGAGTTCATTCTGACGCTGAGCAACAACCCACTGGTGCTTTTGCTGCTGATCAACTTGCTTCTCTTCATCGTGGGCATGTTTCTGGATGCGGGTCCCGCGATTATTATCCTCGGGCCAATCCTTGCGCCGATTTTCATCAGCCTTGGCGTGCATCCGGTGCATTTCGCGGTGGTGATGAGCGTCAATCTGACTGTGGGGCTGGCGACGCCGCCGATGGGGCTGGTGTTGTTTGTCGCCTCCTCCGTGTCTGGCGAGAAGGTCGAAACCATCGCACGCGCGATTTTGCCTTTCCTTGCGGTGGAAATCGCAGTCATATTCCTGATTACGTATCTACCGCAGATTTCCATGACCGTGCCTTGGCTGACCGGCCATATCGCCTGCACGGAAGGGGCGACTTACATGCAGTGCATCAGTCCTGAACCGATACCGAGATAACCGAATAACGACAGATCCAATGGGAGGATTACTATGAAACTTGGAACCACTTTGAAGGCGCTTGGCCTCGCGGCCATGATGGCGTCGACCAGCGTCGCGGCTTGGGCCGATGGCCATGCGATGACCATTCGTGCCACGGCGAACTCCAACGAGAATGACGAGGACTATGACGGTCTGGTCGTCTTCAAGAATTACGTGGAAGCGGCCTCTAATGGTGCGATCACGGTGGAGCTGTTCATCGGCACGCAGCTTTGCGGCAACGGTGCAGAGTGCTTGCAAGGTGTGGCTGACGGCACGATTGACGTCTACGTCTCCACTTCCGGCGGTGCGTCGGGCATCTTCCCGTTCATTCAGGTTTTGGACCTGCCTTACCTGATGAGCGATGATCGGATTGCGGAAGCGGCTTTGTCCAATGGCTCTGAGTTCGTCACCACGATGCAGGGCATGGTGAAAGAGGCGTCACAGGATTCGATCCGCTTGATGACCATCGGCAACACAGGCGGCTGGCGCAACTTTGCCAACACGCAGCGCCGTGTGGCGGAGCCTGCCGATATGGAAGGCCTGAAGATCCGGACCGTTGTGGCCGACCTGCCGCAAGAGCTGGTGCGCGCGCTAGGGGCTTCCCCAACGCCGATCCCATGGCCTGAGCTGTTCACGTCGTTCCAGACGGGCGTTGTGGAAGGCTCCAAGAACGGGATCACCGACATCATGGGCATGAAATTCCCGGATGCGGGTTTGCAATATGTCACGCTGGACGGCCACGCTTACATGGGCGCGCTGTGGTTCATGAATAATGAGAAGTTCCAAAGCATGGATGACGGGCTGAAGCGCGTTGTGGTGGACGGGTTCTATCAGCTGCAACAGGCGACATTTGCCTCACCGAAGCGTAAGTCTATTCAGGCCTATGAAGATTTCGTCGCAGGCGGCGGTGATCTGTATGTGCCAACACCAGAGCAGAAAGCGGCCTTCAAAGAGGCGGCAGCACCGGTGTTTGACTGGTTCAAAGCCAATATCGACGGTGGCGAGCAGGCGTTTGAGGCGCTGAATGCGTCTGTTGCTGCCGCGGAAGCCTCTGTGGGTGCTGCGCGCGACGCGGATCTGCAATAATCAAAGCGGCGCGGCGGGCGATGGCCTGCCGCGCTTCACGCCGCTGACCGGCTGTGGCACGGGTCAGCGAAACGGATACATCCACACTTTGTAATCGGCGATCAGCTCATGCGCGTGGTCAATTTGCTCTTGGGTCATCTTCTTGACCACTTCCTCTTGGGAAATCGCCGCGTCGGGATCGCCGCCGATGGCGCTGAGCGCGTACCACATGTAGGCGCGCGTGAGATCTGGCGCGGGCATTCCGATGCCTTCTTCATAGTACCAGCCGATGCCCGATTGCGCGCCGGGATGCCCTTTCATGGAACTGCGCAGATACCACTCGAACGCGCGAACGGGGTCCTTTTCGACGCCGAGGCCCAGCGCATACATGACGCCGATCAGCTCTTCTGCGTCGGCATTGCCGGAGCGCGCAGCAGGCCAAAGCGCTTCGCGCGCTTCAACGAATTTATTGGCGTCCATCAGGTCGCGCGCTTTTTCGATATCGGCCAACGCTGGGGTCGTCATCATCGCAAGGGCAAGCAGAAATCGCATCTCTTTCTCCGTCTGTTGGGCGCAGTTTGGCTCGGCTGCGCGGCCCCTGCAATGGCCGATCTGCCAGAAGACATGTTTGCTCCGATCAATGAAGAAATGGCCGCGATTGGGCAGTTGTTGTTCTATGATCCGATCTTGTCGGGCAACCGCAATATCAGCTGCGGGACCTGTCACAACCACGACCATTTCAGCGCCGATGGCGTGAGCCTTGGCATTGGGGAGGGTGGTGTCGGTGTGGGCCCGAAGCGGGTGACGCTTGACGGGCCGGACAAGATCAAGAAACGCATTCCGCGCAATGCACAGGCCTTGTTCAATGTGGGCGCGTTGGAGGTCTTCTTTCATGACGGGCGCCTCGGTGCCTCCCCGGATTATGGCAACGGGGTGAATTCGCCTGCCGAAGAATGGCTGCCTGAGGGGTTGGACAGCCTGCTTGCCGCACAGGCGCTGTTTCCGATGACATCGCAATTCGAGATGGCGGGCAACCCGAAGGAAAACGAAGTTGCAGGCGCGATCCATGACCGGATCGACGCAGCGTGGCCGATCATCGCCAAGCGCGTACGCGGCGTTGAGGCCTATGCCCAGATGTTCGCAAAGCAAGATGTGCAGCAGGCTACGATTGCCGATATCGGCAATGCGCTGGCAGCCTTTATGGATGCGGAATGGCGATCCTTCGACAGCCCCTTTGATCAAGGCACAATGAGCGCCGCACAGCAACGCGGGGCGAATTTGTTTTTTGGCAAGGCCGAGTGCAGCAGTTGCCATGAGGGCCCGCTCTTCACCGACGAGGGCTTCCATGCCATTGGCTTGCCGCCCTTTGGGCCCGGCCGTACGCGGCGCTTTGATCCGATGCCGCGCGATGTGGGGCGGATGGCCGAAAGCGACGCGTTGGAGGATGCCTACCGTTTCCGCACGCCGTCCTTGCGTAATGTTGCCGTGACGGGCCCTTATGGTCACAACGGGGCCTATCCGACGCTGGAGGGTATCATTCGCCATCACCTGAAGCCTGGTGAAAGCTTGGCGGCGTGGCAGCCGGACCTGGCGAAACTGCCCGAGGTGCCTTGGCTGCAGCAGGCTGATTTCATCATTCATCAGGACAGTCGCGAAATGGCACGGGTGCGGGCGACGATCGACCTTGACCCCAAAGACCTTAGCGATGCGGAGATTGCGGATCTGGTGTCCTTCATGGAGGCGCTGACCGGCGCGCGCTCTATCCACGGGCGGCTGGGCAAACCGTCATCCGTTCCAAGTGGTTTGAGGGTGGATTGATGGCCACGGTGCTCGTCGCGGGATCCGCCGCACTGGACTTCGTATATCAGGTCGGCAGCCTGCCAGAACGCGCGGAAAAATATGCCGCTGAGGCTGTGGATATAGTTGGGGGCGGATGCGCTGCGAACGCCGCAGTGGCGATTGCTCGCTTAGGTGGAAAGTCCCAATTATTAGCGCGTTTTGGTCGTGATGACGTTTGTGAGATGGTCCTTGGGGATATTCTGTCAGAAAACGTTGACACGTTCCCTTGCGTCATCTCGGAGGGCGCGCGCTCTGCCATGTCGTCGGTCTATGTGGATAAGTCTGGCGAGCGGCAGATCATGGCGTTTCGTGGCTCGAATCTGGCGGTCGATCCGGGGCTTGAGAGATTGGACGCTGATGCCGTTCTGGCCGACACGCGCTGGCCGGAAGCGGCCGCGCGGGCGTTTGAACTGGCGCGCGCGGAAGGCGCGCCTGCGGTGCTGGATGGTGAAGCTCCGGTGCCGCGGGATTTGGCTGAAGCGGCCACCCATGTGGTGTTTTCAGAACAAGGCCTGATGGATTTTACCGGTCTGGAAGATGTGTGCGCAGCCTATGCAGCGCTTGACCTGCCGGGCTGGTGTGCGGTGACGATGGGCGCCGCGGGTGTGTTGCATCCGGGCGGGATCATGCCGGGTTTCGAAGTCGATGTGAAAGACACGCTGGGCGCGGGCGATGTGTGGCACGGGGTGTTTACGCTGCTGCTGGCCGAAGGTGCCGATGAGATAGAGGCGATGCGGTTCGCAAATGCCGCCGCCGCTTTGAAATGTACGGGGTTCGGGGGGCGCAAGGCGGCGCCCACGCGGGCCGCCGTGGAACAGTTTTTGAAAGAGAGAGACTAGATGCAGCTGACAGCAGGCAAACTTTGGGGCATGCGCCGCATGGCCGACGAAAACGGGTTGTTCAAGATGACGGCGGTGGACCAACGCCCACCGATCAAAGGCCCGATTGCGGCACATTACGGGGTTGATCAGGCGCCCTATGAGGACGTGGCGCGGTTCAAGGCGATGTTGGTGGAGACGCTGCAGGGTGGGTCCTCGGCCATGCTGCTGGACCCGCATTACGCGATTCCCGTTGGGCTGAGGCATCTGTCGCCCACCAAGGGGCTGATCGTGACGCTGGAGGACTCCTTGTTTGAGGAGACCGGCATGGGGCGTCGGTCCTCGATGATTGATGATTGGGACGTCGGAAAGATTAAGCGGATGGGCGGCGATGCGGTGAAGGTGCTGGCGTGGTACCGGCCCGATGCGTCGGATGAGGTCAATCAGCATCAAAAGGATTGGACCAAGCGCATCGGAGAGGCTTGCGCAAAGTTTGACATCCCGTTCCTGTTCGAGCTTTTGGTGCATCCTCTGGACAGCGATAGCGAGCAGACGTCGGAATATATCGAGATGAATACGAAACGCGCTGATGATGTGTTGAGGTCTGTCGAGGAGTTTGCGGCACCCGACTACGGGGTCGACGTGTTCAAGCTGGAAAGCCCGGTGCCTGCGAAGGATGTGGCTTCCACCGATGGAGTGCAGGCGATGTTTGACGAGATGGGGCGCTTGGCGGGTCGCCCTTGGGTGATGCTGTCGGCGGGAGCTGGCAAGCCAGAGTTCAAGCAGATTTTGGAGCACGCGTTTGCGGCGGGGGCCTCGGGCTTTCTGGCGGGACGGGCGATTTGGCTCGATGCGTTTCAGGCGTTTCCGGATTTTGATGCCATTCGGGCAGGGCTTGAGGGCGAAAGTGCGGCCTATATGGCGGAGATTTCTGCGCTTGCGGATGCGAAAGCTTTGGCTTGGGACAAACACGCCTGCTGGGGTGCAGATGGGGCGCAGTTTGCGCCTGCGGACGCGTCATTCCGGCATGGATATGAAGGGCTCTGATAGATGAAGATCGGGTTGTTGCCGCTGGGGCGGCCTACATTTGATGTGCCTTATGCGGAGGAGAAACTGGCGGGAATGCTTGCCGATATCGACAGGCTTGCGTCCCAAGAGGACCACGAGGTCATCGGGCCGCGCGCTCTGCTGATGGAGGCGTCGCCGGATGCATTGCAAGCCGTTGCGTTGGCTGATCTGGTGTTGGTCTTGCAGGTCACATTCACAGATGCGTCTTTCATCGTGGAGGCCGCAGGGCTTGGTGTGCCGCTGGCAATCTGGGCGGTGCCGGAGCCGCGCCTGGGTGGGCGATTGAGGCTTAACGCCTTTTGCGGGTTGAATCTTGCGGGCCATGCGTTGGGGCGGAATGGGATCGGTTTTGGCTGGCTTTATGCTGATCCGGGCGATGCGGATTTGCCGGGTTTGATCGCCGGGCTTTACAGTGTGTCGCGGCTCGATGGGATGGCGCCTGGGGTCGAAGCGTTGGACATGCCCATGCCGGATCTCAAGATCGCGCGGATCGGGGAGCGGCCAGTGGGGTTCGACACCTGCGACTATGACAAGGCGCAACTAAAGGCGCTGACCGGGGCCTCGGTCGATGAGCTCTCTCTGTCAGATATGTTCGACGTGGCGCGAGGTTTGCAAGAGCCCGCTGTCGCGCCGTATCGCGAGAAGGTGGCCGATATCCCAAACCTGCGAGACATGGATACCGGTGAGTTGGACCGGTCCCTGAGGCTTGCGGGCGCATTGGAAACGCTGCGCAGCGAAAACAGTTATGACGCCTTTGCCATCCGCTGTTGGCCCGAGACATTTACAGAATATGGTGGGGCGGTTTGTGGCCCTGTGTCGATGATGGGGGAAGCCCGCGTTCCCTGTGCGTGCGAGGCGGATGTCTATGGCGCAGTGACGCAGGCGATCTTGCAAAACGTGGCAGACGCCCCCGTTTTCTTAGCGGATTTGGTGGATATGGACCTGACAGACGACACTGGCGTTGTGTGGCATTGCGGTCAGGCCCCGCTGTCGATGACGGATGATGAACCGATGGCGACGGTGCACACCAACCGTAAGCAGGCGCTGCTCTATGAGTTCACGTTGAAGCCCGGCCGCGTGACGTTCTTCCGTGTCTCCCAAGCCTATGGCGAGCCGAAAGTTGTGCTTGGGGGTGGTGAAATGCTGCGCAGCGAAATGGCCTTCACAGGGACCTCTGGTGTGGTGCGATTTGACGGCGGCGCGCGTCAGGTTCTTAGCGACGTGATGAATTCAGGGCTGGAGCACCACATGGCGATTGCTTACGGCGATCACCGCGACCGCTTGCGGGGCATCGCGGCAGGCATGGATGTAAACGTCGTGGAGTTGGGCGCGTGATCAGATATGGCATCATTGGCTCCGGTATGATGGGACAGGAGCATATCCGCAATATCGCGCTCTTGGAGGGGGCGCAGGTCGCAGCCATTGTGGAACCGAATGAGGAAATGCGGACGCTCTCGGTCAACACCTCTGGCGGGGTGGGCTACATCACGATGGAAGAGATGCTCGCAGCCGATGCATGCGATGTGGTGCTGATCGCGGCACCGAATGACACGCATGCGGGGATCATGCAGACGCTGCTGGCGACAGACAAACCGATCCTCGTGGAAAAACCTCTGGCCACCACCTCCGCCGATTGCCGCGACTTACTGAACATGTCCAAGGGCCGCGCAGCACCGGTTTGGGTTGCGATGGAATATCGCTACATGCCGCCTTTGCAGCGCCTGATGCAGGCGGTGGATCAAGGAGCGGTGGGTACCCCGCGGATGATGTCGATCCGGGAGCACCGCTTTCCGTTCCTGCCCAAGGTCGATGACTGGAACCGGTTCAATGCGCGTACAGGCGGGACGCTGACGGAGAAATGTTGCCATTTCTGGGACCTGATGCGGCTGGTTCTGAAGTCTGATCCGGTGCGAGTCTATGCGTCAGCGGGCGTTGATGTGAACCACCGTGACGAGCGGTATATGGGCAAAATGCCAGATATTATCGACAATGCTTACGTGGTCGTTGATTTTGAGAATGGCGCGCGGGGCATGCTGGACCTGTGCATGTTCGCCGAAGGGTCGTTTTGGCAGGAAACCATTGCTGTCACGGGTGAAAAGGCGCGGGTAGAAGCGTTTGTCCCGGGGCCTGCACGGTTCTCCCCCGATGGAAAAGAGCGGGAGGCGGAGTTCGTGATGTCCTTGCGCGCTTTGAAGGAAGAGGTGCGAGAGGTCGTGCATGTGCCGGAGCATATTCTGGCGGCAGGCGATCACCATGGCTCGACCTTTTTTCAGCATGAGAAGTTTTTGGAGTTGGTGCGCAGCGGCAAGGGGGTGCCTGAGGTCTCGTTACAGGATGGCTACTGGTCTGTGCTGGTGGGTGAGGCGGCTGAGGAATCCGCGCGCTCCGGCCAAGCGATTGATCTGAGAGGAAAAGGCCCGTGAATGAAGGTGTGAGTTTTGGAGTGATGCCGGACGGTGCGACGGTTGAGCGGCACCGGATTGAAGGCGGTGGGCTGACGGCTTGGGTGCTGTCCTATGGGGCCGTGCTGCAGGATTTGCGGCTGGAGGGGCATGAAGCCCCGCTGGTTCTGGGGTTCGAAGAATTTGCGCCCTATCTGACGGATAGCCCCTATTTGGGGGCTATTGCGGGGCGCTGCGCGAACCGGATCGGGGAGGGGCGGTTTACGCTGGACGGCGAGGATCATCAGCTTGATCGTAACTTCATGGATCGTCACCACCTGCATGGCGGTGCAGCGGGTGTCGGAAAACGCAACTGGACGGTTGAGCGTGTCCTTGAAGATAGGATCACGTTACGCATTGAGTTGGCGGATGGTGAGATGGGCTATCCCGGCAATATGGTTGCGCGCTGCACTTATGCTTGCCTCGCGGGCGGGGTGTTTGACATACAAATCATCGCGGAAACGGACGCGCCGACCTTGTGCAATTTCGCCCATCATACCTATTGGAACCTCGATGGTGGTGCGACCACGGACAACCATGAGATGCAGGTCGATGCGGATTGCTGGACTGTAGTGGATGATAGCTTCATTCCGGCCGGGGAAAGCGCTGATGTCGCGGGCACGCGCTATGATTTCCGGCGGATGCGACCGATCAAGGATGACGTGTTTATCGATCATAACTTGTGTGTTTCTGATACACGACAGAGTTTGCGTAAAATCGGGATGCTGATGTCTCGGAAATCGGGTGTTTCGATGGATATCCGCTCGACGGAGCCGGGTTTGCAGGTTTATGACGGGTTCAAATTGGCTGTCGAACCAAAGGGCTTGGGCGGGCGGTCCTACGGCAAGAACGCAGGCGTTGCGCTGGAGCCTCAGGTCTGGCCAGATGCGATCAATCACGAGAGCTTTCCAAGCGCTGTTCTGCGGCCCGGCGAGCGATATGAACAACAGACGCAATTTGCGTTCTCAAAGGGGTAAGTGGCGATGAGCTATACCAAATATCTGAAAGAAGCGAACCTGATTGATGGCGCTTGGGTCGCTGCGGATAGCGGCGAGACGATTGATGTGACCAATCCAGCCACGGGGGACCTGGTGGGCACTGTGCCCAAGAGCGGTGATGTCGAAACAGGCCGCGCGATTGATGCGGCCTCAGTCGCTTTTGACGGGCTGGCAGGCATGGCTTTGGGTGAGCGCGTCGGTCTGCTGCACAAGCTGCATGACGCGCTGATGGACAATCAGAGGTCGCTGGCCGAGTTGCTGACGATTGAGATGGGCAAGCCCTTGGCCGAGGCCATGGGGGAGATCGGGATTGGCGCGGCTTATGTGCGCTGGTTTGCCGAAGAGGTGCGCCGCGCGAAAGGCGAGATTGTGCCTGCACCGACGAACGGCCGTCGGTTCTTGGTGACGAAACACCCGATTGGCGTGGTGGGCATGATCACGCCTTGGAACTTCCCGTCTTCAATGCTGGCGCGCAAGATCGCACCGGCTTTGGCGATTGGCTGCTCTGTCGTGGCGAAGCCTGCGACGGCCACGCCCTATAGCGGGCTGGCCTGGGGCGCTTTGGCAGAGGAAGTGGGCTATCCGAAAGGCGCTGTGAACATCCTGACAGGCTCTGCGCGCAAGATTGGTGGCACGATCATGGCCGATGCGCGGGTGCGCAAGGTGACCTTCACGGGCTCGACCGAAGTGGGCAAAGAGCTGATCCGGCAATCTGCGGATACGGTCAAGAAGGTCTCCATGGAGTTGGGCGGCAACGCGCCTTTCATCGTGTTCGATGATGCAGATGTGGATGCGGCGGTGCAGGGCTGCATGGTGTCGAAGTTCCGCAACTCCGGCCAGACCTGCGTCTGCGCCAATCGGATTTATGTGCAAGCCGGTGTCTATGACGCATTCGTTGAGAAGCTGAAAGCGGCAACGGCGGCGATGAAGGTCGGCAACGGTATGGACGACGGCGTGGAGCAAGGCCCGCTGATCGACATGGACGCGGTTGAGAAGGTTGAAGAGTTCATTGAAGACGCGAAAGCCAAGGGCGGCAAAGTCGTGCAAGGTGGTGGGCGCCACGGCAATGGGCAGAGCTTCTTTGACCCGACAATCATCACCGAAGCCACGCAGGACATGATGTTTGCCAAGGAGGAGATTTTCGGACCTTTGGCGCCGGTCTTCCGATTTGAGGATGAGGATGACGCGATTGCCTGGGCGAATGACACGGATTTCGGGCTTGCCTCCTACGCCTATACCCGCGATGTCGGCCGTATCTTCAAGCTGAATGAGAAGCTGCAATACGGGATGATCGGTATCAATTCCGGGCTGATTACGACCGTGGAAGCTCCGTTCGGCGGGGTGAAAGACAGCGGGCTGGGCAAAGAAGGCGGCAGTCAGGGGCTGGAGGATTACATGGACACGAAATACACGGCGGTGGATTTCTAAATCCGAAGTTTTAAAAGAGGCGCTTCGGCGCCTCTTTTTCTTGCATGTGTCTAATTTTCTGACAGGGTGCATGTCATGAAGCCACCCGTCATAGACAATCTGCAATATGTGAACTGGTCTGAGAAAGCCTTCCGCCAATTGCGCGAAGGCGGTTTAGACGCGATCCATGTCACGATTGCCTATCACGAGAGTTTTCGCGAGACGGTGTTTAATGTCTCGCAATGGAACCGCTGGTTTGAGCAATACCCCGATCTGATCATGCGCGGGACGTCTGCCTCTGATGTGCAGACAGCGCAGGATCGGGGCGTGACGGCGGTGTTTTTCGGGTTTCAGAACCCGTCGCCGATTGAGGATGATATCGGGCTGATCGAGGTCTGGCACCAGCTGGGCATCCGCTTCATGCAGCTGACGTATAACAACCAGTCTCTGCTGGCCACGGGCTGTTATGAAGACGATGACACGGGGCTCACGCGCTTTGGCAAACAGGCCGTGGCGGAGATGAACCGCGTGGGGCTGGTTGTGGACATGAGCCACTCCGCCGACCGTTCAACCTTGGAAGCGATCGAGCATTCGACGCGGCCCATTGCGATCACCCATGCCAACCCTGACTGGTGGCATCCGGCGCTGCGCAACAAGTCGGACGAGGTCATCCGTGCCTTGACGGAAGCCGGGGGAATGCTCGGGTTCTCGATGTATCCGCATCATTTGAAAGACGGCACGAACTGTACGCTTGAGAGCTTTTGCGAGATGATTGCGGAGGCGGCGGGGCGCTACGGGGCGGAGCATTTGGGGATCGGTTCCGATCTGTGTCAGGATCAACCCGACAGCGTCGTCACATGGATGCGCAACGGGCGCTGGTCGAAGGAAATGGATTACGGGGAAGGCTCCGCTGCGGCGGCGGGCTTCCCCGATCAACCGGATTGGTTTGTGGACAATCGCGACATGCCGAACCTGCCCAAAGGCCTCTTGGCTGCAGGGCTGTCGCAAGCAGAGGTGGAGGGTATCATGGGTGGAAACTGGTTGCGGTTTTACGAAACCTCTTTTGGTGCGGCATGAATGTAGCGCTGCCGCCACAAGAGCCGCTGCGGCCAGCATCGAGCGTCATGCGCCTCGCGCGGATGGGCGCGATGTTCCCGACGCGGTTGAGCTTTTTGCGCACGTTGATGCGCAAGCTGTCGGCTGAAAACGTGCAAGTCACGCGGCCAGTCTGGGCGATGGATGAGGAGGGGTACGGACATGCCGTCTACTCCCTTGATCTGGGCGGGTTTACCTATTCGCTCGTGGCGTTTTCCAACCGCCTAGATCCCGATCAGCGCACCGACCGCGTGATTGCGGAGGCTTGGGATAGCGCCTTTGTGCTTTACGACGGCGTGCCCGATGCGGCTGAAATTGCGCGTCTGAAAGCTAATGCGCCGCTGCAGGAAGCGGGCCGCTTCAGTGAAAAAGATCTGGTGCTGAGCCGCGCCAATAAATCCGTGCGCCTGTTTGCGCATGTGGTCGAGGCGTTGCGGAACGGCACAGAGGTCGACGAGGCGATGGTCGCGCGGATCGGCTATCTGATGCGCACGACGGCGGTCTATGGCAACGGCAAGTTCGGTATCGCGGATCGCGAGCTGATCGCCACGCGTCCCGGTCTCAACGGGCCGTTCATGGCGGAGATGCTGACCGTCTGGCTGATCCGTGGCTTCACGCATGATCTGGTGGAACATGTCGGCAGGGCCGAGTTGGACAGGCGGTTGAAACGCCATATCGGCGTAGGCAATTCGACCGGATTAGGCATGGCGCCGTTTCTGGTCTCCCATCCCGAGCTTCTGAACAATTGGATGATGGTGCGAGAGACGGCTCTGGCACGGGTGCGGGCCTTGCCCCGACTGGATGCGGCGCAGACAGCGCGGCTTTTGGAACTGGCCGACCGCGTGACGCGCCACCTGCGCGAATGGATCGTGCCGGACGCCGCGCATCAGGCCCGGATCGAGGAGTTGCAGCGCGATTGGGAGGATCTCGCGAGCGCATTGCCAGAGCTGCTGGATCAGAAGAAGCCATTGGATCAACTCGTGCGGGTCAGCGAGGCGTTTGGGCTGGATTGTCAGGAACTGGTTGTATCGCTTGTGATTGAGCCCTTCGGGGATCTGATCGACGGGCTGACGGAGTGCATGGGCATGGCGGCTCCCGTGCCGCTTGATCCGCGTATGGACCTTAGGACATTGCGGGACTTGGTCGATCAGCATTTCGGCTGGGCGCTGCCGATTGACTTCGCCGATGAAGCGCGGACGGCGCAGTTTTGGTATGTCTCGGAAGAGAAGTTGGAGCCGCGTCTGGGATTGCGCCATGAGGAGCCGGGCGGCGACCTGGAAAGCCCGCTGGACATCGCGCGGCAAGTGCAGGCGATGTCGTTTGATTTGAATAATTACGACGACACATTGGCCTGTTTTATGAGGGAATTCCCGCAACATCGCGCGGCTGTGCAGCGTGTTCAGCGGTTGGCGACGCATCCCTATGCGGAAATCCGGGACAATCTGATCTGCGAGAGTTGCAAGCCGATTGATATGTTGCGCTGCAAGCTTTCCTTCTTTGGTGCGGCGAAATTCGATCCGAAATCTGACCGCTGGACCCGGATTACGCTGGCGCAAGGCGCGCCGCTGCGTGATGAGTTGGCGGATGCGGATGACTGGTGGCTGCCGGTGTTCGCTGCGTGAGCGGACGCGACTGGTTCGACCGTTTCGTGGCAGATGGCCCGGGCTATGCCGCGCACCGCGTAACACTGGCGGAGATGCAGGCACTGCTTTTGAAAGCCGGACGCGGCGCGGGACTGCCGCTGGGCCATGCGCAGGATCTGTCGGCACTTGCGCCGCTTCTGATGAGCGATCCGCAGCTTCTGGCGATGGCTGTGGCGGCGTTGGACAGCGCGCATCGTCCCGCGCGCCTGGAAGGGACGGATGAGCATGCGGTGGTTGAAGCGGCTGAGGTCTTAATGGCAGGCCCTGTCGTGGTTGACGCGCTGGTTGCAGGGGCGAAGCGAGTCGTCCTGCACAACATGGATTGGCCGCTTCTGCTGTGGCCCTATCTCGCTCATGCCCAAGTGGTCTATGGCCAATGCGTCGCGCTAACGGCGGAGGGGAAAGGCACGGTGATGATCACGCCAGCCTCGCGCGACACGCTCGACACATTTCCCCCGCCCGGTCCGGTGCCAGATGTGATTATGCAGCGGTTGAACGGCTTTGCCGCCAAGACCTATGTGCCCGCAACGGAAGCCTCTCGCGCCGCTGGTGCCGGGGCCGGATTGACCGATAACGATTAAATTCTGACAGAAATAGTCAATCGCTGAAATTGGTGCTAAGCGAAACACCGTCAGACCAGTGCGAGCGCTTACCATCCGATGAAATCCATCTTCCGCAGAATGACCCATCACAGCCTGTTTGTGGTGACCGTGTTGATCGCGGCACTCTGCGCCTTGCCGCATTTGGGTGTCTTCATTGCCGCATTTACGGGTACATTTGAGACGTTGGCTCACCTAAGCGAAACCGTGTTGACGCGCTACACGCTGACGACGCTTGCCTTGGTCATCATGGTGGGCGCAGGCACCTGCGCGGTGGGCACAGGGGCCGCTTGGCTGGTGACAATGACGGAGTTTCCGGGCCGAAAATGGCTGGAGGTTGCGCTGGTCATCCCGCTGGCTTTCCCCGCTTATGTTCTGGCCTATGCATATACGCATATTCTGGACCATCCGGGCATTGTACAGACGACGTTGCGCGGTGTGATGGGCTGGGGGCCAAGGGATTACTGGTTCCCAGAGGTTCGTTCAGTCGGCGGCGCGGCGGTGATGCTGATCTTGGTGCTGTACCCTTACGTCTACCTGCTCGCGCGGACGTCGTTTCATGGGCAAAGTGCCACAATGTTTTACGCCGCGCGCTCACTCGGCAAGACGGCTTGGGGCACGTTCTTCAGCGTGTGCTTGCCCATGGCACGGCCCGCGATTGCGGCGGGCGTATTGCTGACCGCTATGGAGACGATCGCTGATTTCGGCACAGTGTCTTACTTCGGCGTGCAGACCTTTGCGACGGGGATTTACTCCAGTTGGTTCTCCATGGCGGACCGGGGCGCGGCGGCGCAACTGTCACTGGGGCTCTTGGCCTTCGCGCTGCTGCTGGCGATGCTGGAGCGCAGCAATCGGGGCAATGCGCGCTACGCAGCAGTCGCAGCGAAAGAGCCATTGGAGCGCGCCGTGCTCAGCGGTGTGAAAGCCTTCGGCGCGACACTGCTTTGCGCGCTGCCGGTGATTTGCGGTGTGATCATCCCGGTTGTGGCGCTTTCGGTCATGGCAATGGGCTCAGAACAAGACCTACTCAGCCGCCGCTACATGCGCTTCATCCAGAACACGGTGACTTTGGCGCTGATCGCCGCGCTTCTGACGGTCGCTGCCGCGTTGCTTCTGGGAGCATTTCACCGCAGCTTCGGGGGGCGCGCCGCCTCGGCTGCGCTTTATGTCGGGCGCTTGGGCTATGCAGTGCCGGGCGGCGTGATCGCAGTGGGGCTGCTCATTCCCTTTGCCAGCTTCGATAATGCGCTGGATGCGTGGATGCGGGAGAGCTTTGGCATCTCGACCGGATTGCTGTTCACGGGCTCTATCTGGGTGCTGATCATGGCTTATATGATCCGCTTTCTGGCTGCGGCATTGGGGGCTTATGAGGGCGGCATTTCAGCGATCAGCCGCAACATGGATGCGGCAGCGCGGGTCCTGGGCCAGAGCGTCTGGGGCGTGGTGCGGCGCGTGCATATCCCGATCCTGACGCCGAGCTTGCTGACCGCCGCGTTGATCGTCTTTGTGGATGTGATGAAAGAGCTGCCCGCGACGCTGATCATGCGGCCGTTCAACTATGACACGCTGGCGGTGCAGGCTTACAGATTGGCGGCGGATGAACGGCTGGAGGGGGCTGCGGTGCCAAGCCTCGTGATCGTCGCGATCGGGTTGTTGCCGGTGATCCTTCTCTGCCGGAAAGTCCGCCGCCAAATTTAAGAAACGCGCATATGGTAGGGTTTTGAGGGCTGGTTTGCGGGACATCGTTGCACAAAGCCCTGTTTTTGAAATCAAAGGAGCCGACTTAGGTGGGCTATGTCAGTTCGACACACGTGTGCCCGCCTACATTGCTTACCCAGCACATTCATCATGGCATGGCGTTCTTTTTCGCGGCACGGGCAAAATCAGGGCCGCAAGAGGCGACACGCTTGTTTGGTTGATCGATAACAAGCGCGACTTCACCCGCGAAATTGCACTCGTGAAAACTGAAGGAACAGATTCTGGAACTTAGACAGTTCCTGGCAAAACCGTTCTTTTTTCACGACCGCTCAACCAGCAGCCGGAGTTCAACTCCGCGCGCTACTTGACGGCAATCAAATCGCGCAAGATGGCCCAAAGACGTGGAACTTTGGCCGCACCGATCAAGTCTGTGCCGGATCAGGCTCCGACGTTGTGCAGCTCATTATTAGTGATACGAATGGCGTTTCCCTTCCCGACAGGCCAAGATCAGGGTCATAAAACCGCGCGTTGAGATATTGCAGCCCGGCGCCGGCGTCATAGCACTCACGGCTGCAGTCTTGTTGCGCCGAGTCAAATCGTCGAAGCATCGGCTGGCGGCGTTCGCGTTTTTGCATGAGGCTGGTGTCGGTGTCTTTGCTCAGACTTATCCTAGCCGAAAGCGCGACGCTCCCGTGAGCGTCAAAATTTCTTGCTGAACGTATTTCGTTATGGGAGATAAGTCGCGCAATCAGAAAGCCACTTTTATTCACTGGTTCGCCACTAAAGATCAAGCTAAACGTGCGCAGTTGTCGTCACTGGACCATGTTCGCTAGTTCAATCGCGCTATCGCCGTCAATAATTAGGCCTTTGATCGCACCACAACGAAGTACTGCTTTTGTTGCTTCAATTTTGTGATGTCCTGCCGACAATAGAACGGTTCGCGTTCGTGCAAGTAGGGTCAAGCCGACGGCAACGGCACGCTTGGTTATATTGTGTTCCAAGGCCTTGCCATTAGCGTCAAAAAATATGCCGTTCGTATCCGCAACTGCACCCGCTGAGCGAAGGGAATTCAATTCTTCACTGGTTATCATTTTTTGTCGCCGAAGGAGTGAGCTGTCCTCAAGTTCGCCGACCGATACTATGGCGAGATCGGCGCGCTGCGCCAGATCCATAGTTCTTGCGATACTGCGTTGGGATAAGAATACGTCCCGGTCTTCTTCGGTATCAGCGATGAAAGGCGCGGGCAGGAAATACCCTTCCGCGCCGGTGGCCTGCGCCAACGCCTGCACAACTTCAAACGGGTTGAATGCAGAGTTGCTGGTAAGAGATCCCATGAGACTGAAAAATTTGGCATTTGGAGCAGAAACGCCGGTCAGGTTGCGGCTGGTGCTTTCGAGGGTTCTCCCCCAGCCGGTTCCAATGATCGCCTTTGGATTCTGGGAGAGCTGATCGCTTAAGTACTGCGCTGTTGCAGCGCCAACCATGTTTAAGGTCGCAGAATTGGCGCCTCCGTCGGCAGCTGGCGAGAGGCCTAAGGGTGGCGTTGAAATGCAAAAGTCCAACGCAAACGCAGTACGAATCACCTCTTCCTGGGCCAAGAGGCCAAGGTCACGTTGATTGATGGAGATCGACACAAGCCCTGTTTCGCGGGCTTGAGATAATAGTCTGTTCACCCGGGCACGGGTTAGCCCCATGCGCTTTGAGGTTGCTTCCTGGTTAAGGCCGCCAACGTAGTAAAGCCAAGCAGCACGGGCCATAAGCTGATCTTCGGACATCATGTTCATGGCGACAGTATACTAAGGCGCGACGGGCAGGCAATGCAAATGTAAATTACATATGTATCGTATCTAGGCATTTGTAATTTAGATAACTACAAAGGGCTTGATAGCTCCAAAAGTGGGCTGGTTTTTGAACCGGGAGGACACCATGATTAGGAGATTTTCTACAGTTGCTGCGTTAGCTCTTGTCGGCATAGCGCCGGCTCTCGCCCAAGATATTGCTTGGGTACACTCGACCGCAGCGGCGCAATCTGAGCAGCGCGTGAAGGCAGGCTTTGAAGCTTGGATGGCTGAAACGGGAACCGACTGGAATGTAAGCTTTCTAGATTCCAACGGATCGGGTGAGGCGATCGCATCCAACATCCAAGACGCGACCGCGCGCGGTGTTGATGCAATTATCGTGACAATGGCCGACCTGCGTGCGTCTACCGCGGCCATTTCCGAGGCCGCAGCGGCAGGCATTCCCATCTTCTCAGTGGATTCCGGCTATGTAGACGGGGCCATCGTCGACGTCACGACGAACAACTGGGCTATGTCGGCAAGCGTCTCGCCGTTCCTTCTTGATCAGATCAACGCAGAAGGGAAGATCATCTTCCTGCGGATGGCATCGCACCATGGCACTCGCAAACGGAGCGACGTGATGGAAGACGTGCTGCGCGAATATGGTGATGTCGAAGTCTTGGCTGAGCATGACATCGACATCACAGCTTTCTTTGAAGATACGACGAACAAGATGCAGGACTACGTTGCCCGCTTTGGCACAGAGATCGATGCGGTCTGGGCGCCTTGGGATGAACCGGCTCAAGCTGCGATCAATGTCATGACCGCGGCTGGTCTGACAGATGTCAAGGTTATCGGGATCGACGGCCACCCTCAGGCGGTGGCCGAGGTCTGCAAGGAAAACTCCATGATGATCGCGACAGTGTCGCAACCTTTTGAGGGCATGGGTGCCCAAGTTGGCGACTGGATTGGGTCGATTATGATTGATGGTCAGTCGGCAGACAGCCTGATCCCGTCTAACACAGTCTATCTCGACGCGCCTCTGGTAACTAAAGATAACTGTAAAGACTTTATGTAGGTCAGCCTGCAGTCGGGCGGCCTCTTCCTGCCGCCCTTCTCTTTCAAATAGTAGTTATTCGAATAAACGGGGTCTTTATGGGCATCGCGCTAAAAGATATCGTCATGGACTACCCGGGCACGCGCGCGCTGGACTGTGTGAACTTTGAAATAGGTCTGGACGAGGTGCATGGGCTCATTGGCGAGAACGGCGCGGGGAAGTCCACTTTGATGGGTATCCTTGCGGGTATTCAATCCCCATCATCAGGGTCTCTTGAGCTTGACGGCAGACCACTTTCCCTCAAGTCGACGGCCGACGCTTTATCACAAGGGATCGCGATGGTTAGTCAGGAAGGCAGTTTGGTCCCGTCCTTGTCTGGCGCACAAAACATTCTGCTGGGCGATGAACCACGTACCGCTGGCTCTTTGCTTCAGGCTGAACTGTCCCGGCGGGCATACGCTTTATTGACCGAATGGTTTCCTGAAGTGGAAATCAATCTGGATGCGCCGGTTCAAACCCTTGATATGGCGGACCAAAAGGTCATCGAGATCGTGCGTGCCTTGCGCCGCGACGTGCGCCTAGTCATTCTGGACGAACCTACCGCCACCTTGCAGGCGCGAGAAAAGGTCCAGCTGTGGAAAATCATTCGCCGCCTGCCGGAGCGTGGTGTCGGAGTTGTGTTGATCAGCCACTTCTTGTCGGAGATCAAAGAGCTTTGCGATACCATTACGGTTCTGCGCGATGGGTGCAAAGTTGCCTCGCAACCTACTGAAACTCTTGAAATCGCAGATTTGGTGAGCCTGATGTTAGAGCGCGTGCTGGAAGGTCGCAAAGGGGATCGAGCCCCTACACCGGCTGCGGGTGAGCCTATTCTCAGCGTCACCAATTGGCGCGTTGGTGCCGTATCGGTAGACAAGTTTTCCATCCGTGCCGGTGAAGTTGTCGGTTTGATTGGCCTGATTGGAGCAGGCCATTTCGGCTTTGCGCGATCCCTTTATTGCGGGGAGGGTTACATCTCGGGCGCGATGCAACTTGCCGGGAATGCGGTCTCTAGGCCGATCCCCAGAAAGATGCAGCAACTTGGTGTCGGATTTATACCTGATCACCGCATGGAAAATGCGCTGACCGCCGAAGGCACAATCCGCGAAAACATATCGATCGTACATCCAGAGGCCGGTTCCGCCGGTTGGTTCTTAAGCCCACGGCTTGAAAACATAGAAGCAGAGCGTGTGGCGCGCGAGCTGAACGTGTGCGCCAGCGGGATGGATCAGACGATCAAGACGCTTTCGGGAGGTAACAAACAAAAGATCAGTCTTGGGAAATGGATGTACGGCGCGGTCGGTCGCTACAAAGTGATGATCTTTCTGGAACCAACCGAGGGTGTGGACATCGGCGCCAAACAGGAGATCTACGGGCAGATCCACAAACTCGCACGGAGCGGCGTCGCGGTTATTGTTGCCTCTTCGGATCTTCTCGAAATCGAACAAATTGCCCACCGCGTCGTTCCTTTCTCACAAGGGCAGACTGGAACAGAAATTTTGGCGTAGGATTACAGCGAGGCCCAGTTTATCGCGGCCATGGCGGGAGAAACGCAATGACAGAAAATTCTATCAGTATTCTTGATAAAGATCAGGATACATCAGCGGGTAGTGGTGACATAAAAATCAAAAGCGACTGGTGGTTGCGCTATTCGACGCTGATCGTGCTAATCTTGATGTTTGTTGGCTTTTCCCTGTTTGTTGACCGTTTCCTGACCCTCTTCAATCTCGCCAACATCCTACAGCAGATTTCGATCTTAGGGATTGTGGGCGCGGGCCTGACCTTTGGTTTCGCGGCTAAAGAAATTGACCTTTCGGTCGGATTTACTGTGGGCCTCGCCGGTATCCTGACCCCGCTGATGCTGATCAACGACTATTCGATGGCAGTCGCCTTCGGGGCTGCGATTGGGGCCGGTTTAGTGATCGGGCTGGTCAATGGGTTTCTGGTAACAAAAATCGGAATTCCATCTCTCATCGCAACGCTTGCCATGGGGTCCATGTTATATGGTCTCAACTTTTTGGCGACTGGTGGTCGTGCGATTTATGGCGGCCTGCCTGAGGCCTACACGTGGTTAGGTCAGGGGCGAGTCTATGGTGTTCCAATCCTTGCGTTCTTCATGCTTGCGGCGGTCTTTATTGCGTGGGTGGCAATGGAGCGCACAGTCTTCGGCCGCTACGTTTACGCGGTCGGCGGAAACAAGAAAGCGGCCGAACTTTCTGGAATAAAAGTGGATCATTACCGCGTTGCCTCTCTGGTACTTGTGGCCGTTTTTGCAGCGGTTGCCGGGCTATTGCTTGCAGCGCGTTTGGGGTCGGGACAGCCGAATGTGGGTGAACGCTTCTTGCTGGACGGGCTTGCGACAGTGTTCATCGGAATGACCATGTTCCGACCGGGAACGGCAACCATCATCGGTACATTCTGCGGGGCGCTTTTTATCGGTGTGATCAACAACGGTCTGAATCTAATGGGCATGGATACCTACATTCAGAGCATTGTGAAGGGGATCATCATCCTTATCGCAGTGGCCGTCGTGTCCCGCACCACGAAATTGAGCATCCTCTAGAGGAGTAGATCTTGTGAGCAAGATTACCAACACGAAACCAGCACAGCAGAGCAATTCTGAACTACTGGCGCACTACCGTGAAATGCGCAGGATCCGGACATTTGAAGATCGGGTAGGCGAGTTATATCTGCGCGGCGAGAGCGCTGGATCCATGCTTCATCCGTCAATCGGCGAGGAGAGCGCTGCGGTGGGTGTAAGTGCCGCCATGCGCGAAGGTGATACCTTTACAACGCACCATCGCGGGCACGGTATTTTTCTGGCACGTGAGGCGGATCCAAATCGGATGATGTCTGAGATCGGCGGCAAGGACACAGGCTATTGTCGGGGCAAAGGCGGTTCCATGCACATCGCTGATATGACACTGGGCCACTTGGGTGCGAACGCTATCGTAGGCGGAGGCATTCCCGCTGTTGTTGGTGCTGCATTGGTTGCCAAGCAACGCAAAACGGGCGCTGTTTCCCTTGCATTCTTCGGGGATGGCGCAATGCAACAAGGGGTTCTGTACGAGTCTATGAACATGGCGGCCCTATGGGATCTGCCGGTGGTATTTGTTTGTATCAACAATCAGTGGGGCATGGGTACCCGCATTGATCAGGCCACCAAATCGACCCAACTGCATGAGCGGGCCAAAGCCTTTGGTCTGAACGCTGAAACGGTCGACGGGTTAGATGTGTTAGATGTCGTTGATGCCGCAACACGGATCCTCGATGGCGCACGCGCCGGAACGCCCGGATTTATTGCCGTCGACTGCTTTCGGTTCTACGGGCATGGCCGAAAGGACAAGAGCCCTTACCGCAGCGAAGCTGAAGAAATTGAAGGACGCGCCAAAGATCCCGTGCTGCATGCCCGCAACGCTTTGATTGAGCAGGGGATATCCGAGGCTGATCTTGACGCAGTGGATAGCGACATAGGGGCTGAAATGGACGCCACGGTCGACTTCACGATCAAGTCCGGTGAGCCGGACCTGAGCACTATGTTCCGTGACGTTTTTGCACCTGACCAACCCGAACCCGAACCCGAACCTGTCCTGATGCGTATCGACCGCGTCTTGGCGAAGGAGTAAGAGCTATGCCCAAATCGGCCTATCGCGATGTTTTGAAACAGGCGTTGACTGACGCCATGCGTGAGGCCCCTGATATCTTTGTGATTGGCGAAGAGGTCGGGCGCTATGGCGGCGCTTACGGCGTCACCAAAGGGCTGATCGAGGAGTTCGGACGGGACCGCCTTATCGATACGCCCATCTCTGAGCCATCTATCGTTGGTACCGCTGTTGGGGCGGCAATGGCAGGCATGCGCCCAGTAGCTGAGCTGATGTACGTGGATTTCATCGGAATGACGATGGATCAGCTTGGCAATCAAGCGGCCAAGATTCGTTACATGTTTGGCGGCCAGATTGGAGTGCCGATGGTGCTGCGCACGCAAGGTGGCACTGGACGTTCCGCCGGAGCTCAGCACAGCCAATCGCTTGAGGCTTATGTTATGCATACGCCAGGTTTGCGTCTTGCAATGCCCGCGACGGTCTATGACGCCTATCACCTGTTGCGGCAGGCGCTGACGCAACCCGATCCGGTAGTGTTTATCGAACACAAGAGCCTCTATGCCTTGTCCGAAGACGTAGACCTGTCCGTACTGCCGCCTAATTGGGGCAAGGCGCTCGTGCGCAGGCAGGGTAAGGATCTGGTGATCGTCAGCTATTCACGTCAGGTGCATTATGCGCTGAAGGCGGCTGAGGATCTTGCGGCGATGGGGATCGACGCCACTGTGATTGATTTACGCACGCTTAACCCGATTGATTTCGACACCATTCGCGCAGAAGTCGAGAAAACTGGTAAGGCTATGGTCGTTTCCGAAGGTGTCATGACATGTGGTGTGGCGGCTGAATTGGCGGCCCGGATCACCGAAGAATGTTTTGATTTCCTCGAAGAACCGGTCGTACGTGTGGCCGGCGAAGAAATTCCGATTTCAGTGTCGGTCGAGTTGGAAAGGCATTCTGTTCCGACGCCAGAGCTGGTGGTTTCGACAGCCGGAAAGATGTTTGCATGATGGGCACTCTAAAGATGCCGCGCATGGGCGAGACCATGGAAGAGGGCAAACTTCTTGCCTGGCTGGTTGAACCCGGGCAACCGTTCAAGCGCGGTGAGCCATTGTTGGAAGTGGAAACGGACAAGACTGTGGTTGAGTTTCCTGCGCTCGGCGATGGGTTGTTAGTGGAGCTGCTGGTTGAATTGGGGGAAATGATTGATGTCGGTGCCCCTATCGCGCGTATTGACGTTGGCGATGGGCCGGACTGGATATCCGATGGCGAGACGGAGGAGCCAGAAAAGGCCAACCCAAATGAGGAAACGAGAACAAAGGATCAGTTGTGCCAAGCGGAGGTGTTGAGATCGCAAGCATCCTCGCGCGAAAACGGTAAAGTCCGCGCGACTCCGCTGGCACGCTTTATTGCCGGAAAAACTGGGATAGACCTCTTATCGATCAATGGCACAGGCCGGCGTGGTCGTGTTGAAAGAGGCGATGTTTTGGCAGCGGCAAATGGCGGCGCAACAGATGTACAGGATGGGCTTCGGTTCGCGCAGGGTTTAGCCTATGTTGAAAAAGGGGCCGCTAACGGCACTCCGGTGTTATTCGTTCACGGTTTTGCGGCGGATCATAGTGCCTGGGCAGGGCTTCAGATATCTCTTGCGCGCTCCGGCAACCGAACACTTGCAGTCGATTTGCCGGGGCATGGACGTTCCTCTCTCGAAGCATGCGACGTTGACGATTTGGCCGCCCCGCTTCAGGCATTGATCCAGGAACGATTGGGATGGTCGCCCGTTCATATTGTGGCCCACTCGATGGGAGCAATCGCGGCGATTGCTCTTGCGCAGAACCACCCTGTCGCATCGGTGACACTTATCGCGCCTGCCGGTGTCGGACAAAAGATCGACTCGGGTTTCCTTGAGGATTTGGCACAGCCGCTTAGTGCAGATCATGTAAAGCGTGTTTTGATGCGGCTGACTGCAGGATCCAACGGTCTTTCGGACGGTGCGATTGCCACGATTTTCGAGGCTCTGAGAAAGCGCCGTGTTGCTGGATTGGCGAAATCGCTGACAGGTACCAGTGGGCAGGCCGTGGACATTCGGGCCGAAGTTGCAGAGCTGGCAAAAGAGGTCCCGGTCAGCATTTTGTTAGGTCATCGGGATCAAATAATCGACTGGTCGGAGGCGTTGGACATTTCGCCCTTGGTATCGATGCACCACTTTGCGACCTCAGGACATATGCCACATTGGGAAGAACCAGTTGCTGTTCAACAAGTACTGAAACGGAAGACTACGTCATGAGCAAAGACAAATTGAATGCAGCCAAAGCGCGAATGGGGGCGTTTGTTAAGGAAAGCCCGCAGCTTTTTGATGGGTTCAAAAGGATATCGGCGACAGCGACAAGAGATGGGACGTTCAGCCCTGCACAAAAAGAGTTGATCGCTGTCACGGTGGCTGTCACGAAAGGATGCGAAGACTGCATCCTCTATCATGTCGAAGCCGCGAAACGGCACGGCTCTGACGAGGCCACCCTGATCGAAGCGCTGGAAGTTGCCGTCGAAATGGGTGGAGGACCCGCGATTATGTATGCTGGCAAGGCACTTGAAGCACATCGCACGCTTTGATGGCTAAAAACGCTGAAACTGGGAGGTTCAGATATCATACTTTTTGACAGTTGATGGGGGAACTGAAAGCCTACGCGCGCGGATCTACGATCTAAAAGGTACCTGTCTGGGCAGCTTAGCGGTTCCTTACGAAACTATGTATTCGGCGGGTGCCAGAGCCGAGCAAAACCCTGCAGATTGGTGGGCTAGTTTTGTTGCTGCTTCAAAGGGCGCGATTGCTGCATCAGAGATTGATGTGCGCCAAATCGAGGCGATTACGTATGCGACGACTTGTTGTTCGGTGGTCGCTCTGGATAAGAATGGTGATGCGTTACGTCCAGCGTTGATATGGATGGATGTGCGCGCCAACGAAGAGGCCGACGCCGTGTTTGCCACCGGCGACGCGGCTCTGGACCTCAACAGCGCCGGCCATGGCCCGGTTTCTGCGGAATGGATGATACCGAAGGCGCTCTGGTTGAAGCACAATGATCCAGAAGTCTACGATAGAGCCTATAGAATTTGCGTGTATCAAGATTATTTGACCTTCCACTTGACCGGCGAATGGGCTGCAAGTCTCGATAATGTCGGTCTTCGTTGGCACTATCGCAATCGCGAGGGCGGCTGGGCAAAATCGCTTGTCGAAGCATTGGGAATTGGGGATCTGATCGATAAGTGGCCGCCACGCGTAACAGCCCCTGGCGAGGTAGTCGGCACGCTGACGACCGCCGCTGCGGAGGCGCTTGGCTTGCCACAATCGGTTAAGGTTGTGCAAGGCGGGGCCGATGCTTTGATCGGGTTGATCGGGCTTGGTGTGGCGCAGCCTGGTCAGCTGGCGGTGATCACAGGCTCGTCCCACCTGCAGTTCGGTGTAACCGAGGCACATCTGAGTGCGCCGGGCGTCTGGGGTGCTTATGCTGACATTGTCTATCCTGATCGTTACATTATCGAAGGCGGTCAAACCTCAACCGGCTCGATCATCAACTGGCTGGGCCGCCTGACCGGTGGGCTCGATTTTGATGAACTCAATGCGAAGGCCGCGAAACTGGCACCCGGAAGCGACGGACTGATCGTGCAAGATCATTTCCAGGGCAATCGCACACCCTATACCGATCCATTGTCTCGTGGCGCGATTGTCGGCCTCACGCTGGCGCATGACAAGCACCATGTCTTCCGCGCGATGATGGAGGGCATCGGTTTTGGAACACGTGCGATCCTCGATGCATTCAACACTGCTGGCTATGCGGCCGACGAGATGACGGTAGGAGGTGGCGCATCCGCGTCCGATCTTTGGTTGCAAATTCACGCAGATACTTCTGGCATTCCTGTTCGAGTCCCCTCATCTCCGGATGCTCCCTCAACGGGGTCGGCGGTCCTTGCTGCGCATGGCGCGGGTCAATTTGCCAGCATCGACGAAGGCATAGCTGCGATGGTTCATCCCGGTCGCACGATCGAACCCATTGCAGCCAACGTCTCTCAATATCGCGACATCTACGAGCGTTACTGTGCGTTGTATCTCACCATGAAAGAGGTGCTTCAGTGAACCTTGCGGGAGGACTGGCACTTGTCAGCAGACCAGCGATGGTGACCCGCGGTGCCTCACGAAGATGCGACCGTCTCAAACTTGGGCGACGGGTACACTACATTTTGATGGAGGAATTACTATGACACAAAGCAGAACTGCTCTTGTAACCGGGGCCAGCCGTGGCATCGGTGCAGCAATTGCGCTCGGTCTTGCCAAGCGCGGCTTCGATCTCGCGCTCAATGGCCTGAGTGACGAGGCCGAAGACATGTCCACCGTCACCGCCCAGATCCGAGCTATGGGCCAACGGGCTGAAGTCTTCTACGCAGATGTCAGCGATAAAGCCCAGGTCGACGCCATGGCTGACGCTGCGCTGAAAGAGTTCAGCCAGTTCGATGCAATAGTGAACAACGCAGGCATTCTGATAGCAGGCCATGTAGATGGCCTTCCGGAAGGTTCATGGGACGCGGTAATGGATGTCAACGCTAAGGGTTCGTTCATGGTGATTCAGGCTTTCTTACCCGCCATGAAGGCGCGAAACTATGGCCGGATTGTCAATATTGCATCCATTGGCGGCAAACATGGCGCTCCTGAACAAGCCCACTATTCGGCATCCAAAGCAGCTGTCATGGGGTTTTCTCGTGTGCTGGCGCAAGAAGTCGGACCACTTGGAATCACGGTGAACTGCGTGTGCCCGGGTATCATCATGACCGATATGGGACGCGTAAATCTAGAAGATCCAACCGTTCGCGACGCATGGCGGGAAAAGACAGCTTTGGCGCGTATCGGCAATCCCGAAGACGTCGTTGGACCTGTTGCATTCTTTGCTTCTGACGACGCTGGATTTGTTACCGGGCAAACACTGAACGTGGACGGCGGCATCGTGTTTTCCTGAATGCTTAGGCAATAATCTGAACACCAAAGAGTGACAAACGCTGCGACTAACTGCAGAACGATGCGATTGAAAGTGATTGTGCCGGAGCTAGGTTCTTGGCCGAAACAAACCATACGGAATCGTCAGCTTGCTATGATCGCATCACCGCAAATCGTTGTATGAGCATGGGTGGGCGGCATAAAACCAATAGGACTCTGCGTCGAACTGCCCTCGCAGGTATCGTTCCGGTCGCAACATTGGTGGGGGCGAATATAGCATCGGCTCCAATAACTTCTAGCGAAACTTCTGTTGTGTTCGCTACATAACCGGTTCTCATATCGGGGTTAGCCTAGGTTTTTTGGCGAACGCTTTGGCCCCATAACAGCGGCGTTGCGCCTGATTGCCGTTTGCGGCGTCATTGTGATCGTGATCGGCGGATCTCGATACATCCTTATGTCGGTTTACAGTACTTGCATTCGCTTTGATGTCCACTGCGAGTGCGGCGCGTAACACCGTCTGGATGCAGGGATAGACCGGGAAGTTAGACTCTCTAATCGCCGTGATTGTCGCGCAGTGAGCGGCGCTGTTGCTTTCCGCTGCCGTCTCGGGATTGGCAGGGTTTGCGGACGTCACTTCAACGCACTATGGCTCTCCATTCTTGATGAGGTCGGCCTTTGGGACGAGGTGATCTAATACTATGCCGAGTTCTCTGTATACCTGATCGGCCTAAAAATACTGAATCCTCAAAGTCCGGAATATATAGCAGCCTTGTTTCTGTTCTTGCGACCGCTCTGGTTTTGTTCTTGTTGACTGAGAGTTTGGCATCCTTGCAATGGCTTGGTGCGGCAATTGTCATTGGTAGCCGTAGGTGGACTTTCCTCCTTGTCGTCTTGGCAAGAACGGCACGACCACGAGCGAGCTCGCTGATCATCTCTTAGAGCGGACATATGTTTGAGTGTGAGATAGGTCCGCTTTGTCCCACGACCTGTGAGTCGCGCCGACGATCCTCGCCGCGTGGTGAATGAATGGCCGGTATCTCTACTGCCGCGCGGTGTCATGAAGCGAGCACTTACAGAGATCTTTGTGCTAGGAGCGCTCGCAGCGAGAAATTCGAATTCATAGCAAATGGGATGTACCGGCTGCTTCACCCAGCAGGTTAGGCTTTGCCTATTTCTGCAACGAGGAGACGTAGCATTGCGAAGAAAGACTTTGATGAGCTGATGTCGATTGGCATCGATATTGGCAAAGATGTCTTCCATCTGGTGGGTTTTCGACCCCAATGGCCGCCTGGTGTTGCGCAGGAAGATCAAGCGCCTTGCGCTGGTAGCGACCTTCGAGGATTGGCCACGCGGCATCGTCAGTTTGGAAGCTTGCATGAGCGCTCATTTTGTAAGCCGGGCTTTGCGCGAGCTGTGATTTGATCCGCGGATCATTCCGGCCATCTTGGTGAAGCCGTTCAACAAGGGGCTGAAGAACGACGACAACGATGCCGAGGCCATCGCGGAAGCCGCATTGCGCCCCAATCTCAAGACTGTCTTTGAGAAGACGCAGGAACAACTCGACTTGCAGGCCCTGCATCGTGTCCGGTCTCGCCTCGTATTGCGGCGGAGTGCCACGATGAACCAGATCCGGGCGTTTCTGCTCGAGCGCGGTGTCACCGTCCGCAAAAGTGTTGCTGCCCTGCGCCGCTCACTCGACGCCATTCTCGACAATCGGAGCGATGAGATATCTTTGCGGATGCGAAAGCTCAATCTGGGCCTTCAGCAAGACTGGTTCTGGTTGAACAAGCGGATCGACATGACGACAGCCGAGATCAAGGACCTCAGCACGTTCGAAGAGAGCTGCCGCCGCCTCATGACCATTCCCGGGATTGGCCTATTAATCTCGACCGCGGTTGTCGCTGCCATCGGGAAAGGTGAGGCTAAGACAGGGGCGAGATTTTGCAGCGTGGCTTGGACTGGTTCCACGGCAGAACAGCATAGGCGGGCGGACCATTCTTGGCCGGATAACAAAGCGTGGCACCAAATACTTGCGAACGTTCTTTGTCCAAGCCGCGCAGGTGATCATGATGCGGCCGCAGAACTGGAATAGGTTCAGCTTCGGCCCATGGCTGGAAGCTGCCGCAGCCCATATGCAACACAACAAGCTCGGGGTTGCGCGCACCAACAAACTGGCCAGGATTGCATGGAGTGTGCTGCGATCAGGCACCGACTTTGACAGGAAAGAGCAAGAGATCCTGGTTGCGATCTGAGACCCCGCAACCAGTAAAAATGTTGGTAAACCTCACATGCATGGAACGGAACAATGCCGCTCCCAAAGTCTGAGAGCCCAAATGGCCATAAACGGTTCGGTAGGTAATGAGACAAAAGCGCGGGCGTATTCCCAACAGGGCCACGGCAAGGAAAGATGCCGATCGAAAGGCCGGATACATACCGGCGACTTCCAGAAGACATGCATCACAGGCATCGCGAACAGCAGCCGGTACATATATAGGGCTCGCTGTCAGCTTTCGCCGCTCACGTGGCCCGCCGCCACTTTTGGTTTGCCAATGACCGACCACTGGGCAAACTCAAAAAAGATCAATGACTTGGCGTGATGTTCCAATGACGGGTCTGGATCAACATTCTGCCCCGCCATTGCCGCATCAGCATTCGGCAGCTCTTAGCAACAGATATTGAGACGGGTTTGAAATCTCCGCCAACGCAAAGAACCATTAGTTATTCAATGTCAAATTTGATTATCGGCAAACATAGCCTCCGCCTGTCCTAATACTCTAGGATTCTGATGTCGCCAGCCTTATGGAGAGTTTTGGATTGCTGCGAGAGTCCTATCAGCCTCATCACGCCGCCAGATAATCACCCTTCGATTGTTCAAAGATAAAATCTCAACCTCTCCAAGGTTGGAAGCAGAGACTATGATGACCGGTCGGTTGTCGCTTGACGTGCAACTACAACAGCTGAAAGTTGCCCCTTTCGTGCGATGAAAAAAGTCCCGAAATGATGATGATTAGCACTGTTGCCGCGGTTACGATGTATAGAGTGTTTGGACGTCCCATATGGTCGGGCGCTCGATGTTGAGCGGAAGTGTCAGTGAACTCGGTGTCATGAGATGCTCCACAATGAGTTACTCGTTTTTTTCAATTCTGATGTATTTACACTTATTTCCAAGATAAGTGATAGCATTCAGATTTTAGTATTCGCGATTGATAGATAATCCTTCTGTCGAAGGGAGATGCCATGCCACCAGGGCGGCGTAGCAAGAGACGGTTGAATCAGTTGATTTCCTGCAAGTCCATGACTAGCTCACCCCATTTCCGCTGGTTTTCGATATTATGATCAAGGCCTTGCTCATCGGCGATGGTAAACCGCTTGATTGTCGGGGTCTTGCTGGTCGCTTGATAGAGCCAATAAGCCTCCGCCTTCAGGGCTTCATCTATCGGCTTGTCGATGGAATCATAGACCATCTGCTTGCAGGCATTGATCGACTCTGACGGGAACAGCGCAATCCGCTGGGCCAGATGATTAGCATAAGCCCTGTTCTCTTCAGGGTCGAGGGCTTTGTTGATCGTGCCAAGACGTTCTGCATCATCCGCGTCGTAGTCAATTGGCGCTCAAGATAATCTCAAGCGCTTTACCTAGGCCGGTCTGGCGCGCCATGCGGGACGCACCGCCGACGCAGGGCAGGATGCCCATGCCGACTTCCATTTGCATGAACTTGTATTTGCCTCGGGCCGTGAACCGGCCCGGTTTTACCGGAGACTGTTTGGTTCTTGTTACGCGACTTTATCGACTTTGTTCATGTTTTCATGGAATGTCACTTCAGTGTCGGTTGGCGTGATGTATCCGATGGGTTCGAGCAGACGGCGGTTGTTGAA
>JBCCVD010000011.1:0-123564 GCA_039195745.1 Pseudomonadota bacterium
AAGTCAAAGCCCTCTGCGACCGCTTCCCCGTCTACGCTGACCTCTAGGCTCAGCCACAGGGCGTCACCCAAAAAGCCCACCCCCGGGCTTCATCTTGGTATAAATATGCAAACGCAACGCACTCAAAACGCGTTGCGTTTGCAAAAAACTCGCTTATCCCGCCACCAGCGCCGCGCGCTTGGCACGCGCCATGCGCACTGCTTTTCCCACCATGTCAGAATAGATCGTTTCCACCCGATCCAGCGACAAACGCCCATCCGGTCGATACCATGTCAGCACACCGTTGAGCATGGAGATAATCGCCATCGTCGTCAGCTTCGTGTCATCAACATCGAACTCATGCGCTTCTTGGCCGGTGATCAGAATCCGCTCCAAGGCGCTTTCATAATCGCGCCGCATCGCATCCAGCCTGGCAAAATTCGCCGCATCCAGATTGCTCAACTCCATGTAGGAAATGAAAACCGCGTCGCGCCGCTCCATGTGAAACCGAATGTGAAACCGCGCAAATGCCTCAAGCTGCGCGACGGGGCTTGAAGGCATCTCAACCTCCGCCAACCCGTCCAGAACCGCGCGCATATGTTCGCAGAGCAGATCAAACAAAAGCGTCTGTTTATCCGGCGTATACAGATACAAAGCCCCGGCCTGCACGCCGACGTCTTTTGCAATCTGCCGCATCGAGACGGCCGCGAAACCGTGTTCCGCGAACAGCCGCAAAGCCGCTTCGCGAACCTTCGGTCCGGTGATGTCAGAATGGGAACCTGTTTTACGCGCCATACCGCACAGTATCTGAACAAGTGTTCATTTCAAGCACTTCCCACAGAGCTTGCGCTGGACGCGCTGCGCCCCGCCGCGTAACATCGACCCAGACCTGCCAATTGCGAGCTGCCATGCGCTGCACAATACCCGTATTCCTTGTTATCCTGTCGGCCTGTGCGCAGATCCAGCCCGAACGCGGTGATGCGATCAGCCAAGCCGCCCTCAACGCGCCCTACCCCGCGCTTGTCCCGATTGACGGCCTGCTGGCCAAGGCGGAAGCAGGATCCACAGTGGAAGCGCAGACCGACGGATTTCAGGCACGCGTCGCCCGCCTCAAGCAACGCGCCGCTGCTCTAAGCGGGCGTTCCATTGTCGATGGGGCTTCCCGGCTGAAACTGATTGAGGCCGCCAACCGCAATGCTGCCCGCCAGCCAAGCTGACACGTTGCACCCTGCGTCAAGCCGCGCTAACAGAGCGCAACAAAGCAAACACATCGCAGGAGAGCCCGATGGCTGACCCTTTACGTCTGGGAATTGCAGGATTGGGCACTGTCGGCGCAGGCGTCGTCAAGATCGTGCGGCAAAAAGCCAACCTGCTGGGCGCACGCGCAGGGCGTGAGATCGTGATCACTGCCATCTCCGCCCGTTCACGGTCCAAAGACCGTGGCGTGAACCTCAGCAATTACGCGTGGGAAGACGATCCGGTCGCGTTGGCCACCCGCGATGATGTCGACGTATTCGTAGAACTGATGGGGGGCGAAGACGGTCCTGCCAAAGCCGCCACTGAGGCCGCATTGAAAGCAGGCAAAGACGTCATCACCGCCAACAAAGCCATGCTCGCCATGCACGGTCAGGCTCTGGCGGAACTGGCGGAGGCCAATGAAAAACTGATCCGGTTCGAGGCCGCTGTAGCAGGCGGCATCCCGGTGATCAAAGCCCTGACCGAAGGGCTCGCCGGCAACACGATCGACCGCGTCATGGGCGTCATGAACGGCTCGTGCAACTACATCCTGACCCGCATGGAAAGCGCAGGCCTGACCTATGAAGAGGTCTTCGCGGAAGCCGACGGTCTGGGCTACCTCGAAGCGGATCCGACGCTTGATGTGGGCGGCATTGATGCGGCGCATAAGCTGGCCCTGCTCAGCTCCATCGCCTTTGGCACGCAGGTGAATTTCGCAGGGATCAAGCTGAAGGGCATTGAATCCGTCACCATCGAAGACATCCGCCATGCCGCCGATATGGGATATAAAATCAAGCTTCTGGGTTCTGCTCAGATCACACCACGCGGCCTTGAGCAATCCATGACCCCCTGCCTCGTGCCCGCCACATCGCCCTTAGGCCAACTGGACGGCGGCACCAATATGATCGTGCTCGAAGGTGATCATGTCGGTCAAATCGTGCTGCGTGGCGCAGGCGCGGGCGAAGGCCCCACGGCCTCTGCCGTGATGTCTGATGTGATGGATATCGCGCGCGACATCCGCCTGCCGACCTTCGGCCAACCGGCCAAACAGCTTGAAAAAGCCTCCGTCGCCAAAACCGCCCTTGCCGCACCCTATTACATTCGCATGGAACTCCTGGACAAACCCGGCGCGCTTGCAAAAGTGACGACCGCCCTGGGCGATGCAGGCGTCTCCATCGACCGGATGCGCCAATATGATCACCCCGGCGACAACGCGCCCGTCCTGATTGTGACCCATACGACGACGTCAGATGCGCTTGATCATGCGCTGAACGCATTGCCTGCAACGAAGGTCGTCCACGGTACCCCCGTTGCCTTGCGGATAGAAAACCTCTGACCTGATGGACCTCTTTGCCCAAGTCGATATCTACTGCGAGCGGATCGACCCGTCCTTCTGGGCCGAACCGCTCAATGCAGTGTCGAATGCGGCGTTTCTGATTGCAGCCCTGTGGGGCGCCTATGTGGCACGCTCAGCGCGGATAACACACCCTGCGATCTGGTGTCTGATCGGGTTGGCCGCCTGCATCGGGATCGGCTCTTTCCTGTTTCATACCCATGCCACCGTCTGGGCCAGCCTTGCGGATGTGATCCCGATCTGGAGCTTTGTGGCCACCTATGCCGTTGTGAGTGTCGCCATCATCGGCAAGGCCCCACCCCGCAGCATTGCGATTGGGATCGTGCTCATCATCATTGCGGGCACTCTGCTTTACCTGTTTGTGAAAGCGGGAGCCCAAAAGCCCGACCTGCCCCGCACCCCAAGCCGCTTCAACGGGTCGGAACAGTATCTGCCAGCGATCTTCCTGATGGTCATATTCTCCACGATCGCGCTGATCAAACGCCATCCGATCCGCTACTGGTTCCTGTCAGCCACGCTGATCTTCTTTATTTCTCTCGCATTCCGCACATTTGACATGGCTGTTTGCGATAACTGGCCTTACGGCACGCATTTTATGTGGCATATGCTAAACGGCATCATGATCGCCCTGCTCCTGCAGGCGTTGATCCGCAACACACAAAGGACCACGACCCCATGAGCAAAGTAGATTTTCAAGACAGGATGCTGTCGCTCGGCCTCGCCCGCGTGTCAGAGGCCGCTGCTCTGGCCTCCGCAAAACTGATCGGACGCGGCGACGAAAAAGCCGCCGATCAGGCCGCCGTGAACGCGATGCGCGAACAGCTCAACATGCTCGATATCGCAGGCGTTGTGGTGATCGGTGAGGGCGAGCGCGATGAGGCGCCCATGCTCTTTATTGGCGAAGAGGTCGGCACCGGCACAGGCCCGGAAGTCGATATCGCGCTCGATCCGCTTGAAGGCACCACGCTTACCGCGAAAGACATGCCCAATGCGCTGACTGTGATTGCCATGGGGCCGCGCGGCTCCATGCTGCACGCGCCGGATGTGTATATGGACAAGCTCGCGGTCGGCCCCGGCTATCGTGACGGCGTCGTGACGATGGACATGTCTCCGGCAGAACGGGTCAATGCGCTGGCCGCCGCCAAAGGGTGTTCCACCTCCGACATCACGGTCTGTGTGCTGGAGCGCCCGCGCCATGAAGACGTGATCGAGCAAATCCGCTCCACCGATGCAGCCATCCGCCTGATCACCGATGGCGATGTGGCTGGCATCATCCACTGCGCCGAAGCCGCCAAAACCGGCATCGACATGTATATGGGATCGGGTGGCGCACCCGAAGGTGTGCTCGCAGCAGCCGCGCTGAAATGCATGGGCGGGCAAATGTATGGCCGTTTGACCTTCCGCAATGATGACGAACGCAGTCGTGCGAAGAAGGCCGGGATCACAAATCTCGACCGCGTCTATACCCGCGATGACATGGTGACAGAAGACGTGATTTTTGCGGCGACTGGTGTGACCGATGGATCGATTCTCGCAGGCATTCACCGCGAGGTCGGCTTCATGACGACGGAGACGATTTTGATGCGCTCCAAAACCGGCTCGGTCCGGCGCATGACCTACCGCAACCCGGTCTGATGTCTCAGCCTGCGCTGAAAAATCTTGTACAAGTTGGGTTTCGGGGCTTTGAAAGTTACCCCAACTTGTACAAATGAGCGCATTTCTGAATGTGGAGGCGTCCCTGACGGGGCGTCGCTGGGTTGGGCTCTCCGCCGATCAAGATCGTATGGCGGAAGCCATGGCCCAGCAGACCAATCTGCCTCGCCCCATCTGCCAAACCCTGTCGCGCTTGGGCGTTCCGTTGGAGTATGCAGAGCAGTATCTGCAGCCCACTTTGAAAGAGCTTCTGCCCGATCCGTCCGTCCTCAAAGACATGGATGCCGCGGCGGAGCGCATTTTTAAAGCCGTGCAAGCCTCTGAAAAGATAGCGATATTTGCTGACTACGACGTTGATGGCGCGACCTCTGCCGCACTTCTCATCAGTTGGCTACGCGACCTCGGACGGCCCGCGACGCTCTATATCCCGGACCGGATTGACGAAGGTTACGGGCCCAATGAGCCGGCGATGGAGATGCTGGCCCGTGATCACGACCTGATCATCTGCGTGGATTGCGGCACCTTGAGCCATGACGCGCTGACTGCTGGTCGTGCTGCAGATATTATCGTTTTGGATCATCACCTTGGCGGGGAAACCTTACCGCCCGCCTTGGCAATCGTGAACCCGAACCGTCAGGATGAAACCGGCGATCTCGCCCATCTTTGCGCCGCTGGTGTGGTGTTTCTGACCTTAGTTGCATTGAACCGGCTTCTGAAACAAAGCGGCTCTCAACCTCCTGATCTCATTCAGCTTTTGGATCTTGTCGCTCTTGGCACTGTCGCCGATGTCGCGCCTCTGATCGGTGTGAACCGCGCTTTGGTCGTGCAAGGCCTCAAAATCATGGCGCAGCGCCGCCGCATTGGCCTGACTGCTCTGGCCGATATCGCGCGTATGGACACGGCGCCAACATCGTATCATCTGGGGTTCCTGCTCGGCCCGCGGATCAACGCAGGCGGCCGTGTCGGCACCCCTGATCTGGGCGCGAGGCTTTTGTCCACATTGGATAAGTCGGAGGCCGAAGCCCTGTCAGAGCGGCTTGATGCCTTGAACACGGAACGGCGCGAGATCGAGGAACAGGTCCGCATCGCGGCCCTTGCCCAAGCCGAAACCCGCGGCTTCGATGCGCCCTTGGTCTGGGCCGCTGGCGAAGGCTGGCATCCCGGCGTGGTCGGTATCGTCGCCTCGCGCCTGAAAGAGGCGACAAACCGTCCTGCCGTCGTGATCGGGCTGGAAGACGGCATCGGGAAAGGCTCGGCCAGATCTGTTACCGGGATTGACTTGGGCGCGCAAATTCAAAGGCTTGTGCTGGAAGGTCATTTGATCAAAGGTGGCGGCCACAAGATGGCGGCAGGATTAACCGTCGACGCAGAAAAGCTCGAACCCGCCATGGCCCGCCTGTCGGAACTGATGGCCAAGCAGGGCGCTGACAAGCTGGGGCCACGTGATCTAAAGCTGGATGGTGTGATGATGGCAGGCGCCGCCAATGTGGCCCTTGTCGAGCAATTAGAGCAGGCTGGCCCCTATGGCGCAGGTGCCGCCGCGCCCCGATTTGCCTTTCCGGATCAGCTGATTGGTTTCACCAAACAAGTCGGTCAGGGACACCTGAAATTTAGCTTCTCCGATGGCATGGGACCGAAAATTGACGCGATTTGCTTTGGTGCGGCTGAGAATGGTCTGATGCAAGCCTTGACCGATCACAAAGGGCAAAGATTCCATCTCGCCGGGCGGGTTGAGATCAACACGTGGCAAGGCAGACAATCCGTTCAACTGCGATTGGAAGACGCCGCGCCATCGGCAGATTAGAATTTGCGAAAAACGCAATATTCCTACTTGCCAGTCGCAAATACCTGACCTAAATAGCCTCTCACTGCCGCGTGCTCCCTTCGTCTATCGGTTAGGACGCCAGGTTTTCAACCTGGAAAGAGGGGTTCGATTCCCCTAGGGAGTACCAGCAGGCTCTCCGCACATTCCAATTGCTCTTCGGGGTCGCTTCGCTGATGGCGAAATTGGTTCATTTTTGCAGGCAGCCACCTTGCCAGAGAGACTGGCAAAGCGCGTCTTTCAAAGCGTAGAAACGCTCATGGCTGGCCTGAGCTCCTACGGAATGACCTTCTACAACCAGTGGACTCTTTTGGGCGCTGAAGACCCGTCACTCATCCGGTTCTCTGGAACAATGTGGGCGGGGACACATCACGCCTCTTTCAGCCGGCGCATTCGGTCTGTTTCAAAACACAATCCTGCCGGTCCTCTTTCACCTATCTTCACAATAAAACGCAGAGCTCTTGCTGTGCGCGCCTACAGAAAATCATCCCGTCTGGGCGTGAAACTGTCGATGAGTTCGCCGGGTTCAAGACATACACAGCCATGGGTCTGCTCGGTTGGAATGACAAAACTATCGCCTGGGCCAACTTCCCGTTCCTCTTCCCCGAGGGTGAACCGAAAACGGCCACTGGACACAAAGGTTGACTGGACATGGGGGTGGCTATGCAGATCACCCACGGCACCTTCCTTGGCAAAGCGGAAGGACACGACCATCAAATCAGGGTGATCGGCCAGCACTTGTCTGGTCACATTCTCGCCCGTTGATACAACCGGGAATTCGGTCATGGTTCTCTCCTCATTCGTCTCAGGAAAACAGCATCCCACCATTGATGTCGACATTGGTGCCGGTCATGAACGCGCTGTCCTGACAAGAAAGAAACAGCACGAGATTTGCGGTGTCATCGATATGACCCTGACGCTTCATCGGCGCGTTCGCTTCAAATCCGCGACGACCTGCGTCCGGTGTATGCACATTGTGGAAATCGGTGTCGATCATACCCGGGCAAAGCGCATTGACACGGATATCGGGGCCAAGCTCTTTGGCCAGACCACGCGTCATTGTCATCACTGCGCCTTTGGACGTGGCATAGGCCACAGCGCCCGGCCCTCCCCCATCGCGCCCCGCCTGACTGGCTAGGTTCACGATTGCCCCGGTCTTCATGTGCGCGAGGCAAGCGCGTGTCATCCGAAATGTGCTGGTCAAGTTCAGATCCATGACCGTTGTCCAAAGATCATCCGACATTTCTGCGATCTTGCAGCGTTCAACCAAACCGCCAGCGTTGTTGACGAGCACGTTGATGCTACCGAACTCTGCGACTGTCTTGGCAACCAGCGCATCAACATCCGCCTGTTTGGTCAAATCGCCTTGCTGAGCGAAGGCCCTGCCTCCATTGGCCACTATCTCGGTTACAGCGGCCTCTGCGCCCGCGCTGCTTGAGAAGTAGTTTATCGCGACGGCGGCGCCTTCTGCGGCCAGTTTCTTGGCGACGGCCAGTCCTATATCGCGCCCGCCACCCGTGACGATGGCACTTTGCCCTGCAAGTTTCATGAAAAACCCCCTGTCATTTCTTGTCGGGCCTTGGCCCGTTACTCATGTCTTCGCGAATTTCTGAATGACGACTTTGAATGTGTGTTCATCGGCATCGGTAAAGTAAAGATCCGCGTCATAACCTTGATCGTCGATAAAGTTGAAAATGCGCTTCGGCGCATCCAGCCTGTAGGGCACCAAGAGCGTCGCAATCCGGTGGCGGGTCGCTGCAGCGTAGGTTGCATTCACGAAGGTGCTGACGGGCAGGCCTTCATATTCCGCAGGATCGACATCCGGGAACCCGGTTTCTTGCGTAAGTGTCGGCTTGCCCGCCTCAGACCAGACCACCTGACCGTAGAACCCTGCGCGTGTGCCAGTGTTACGAAAAGAGGTCTTGCTGAGTTCAAAGGGAGTATTGGCGTGTAGCAGCCATTCCAGTGTCACTGGCTCAGCGGCATCCACCTTGTCAACAATCACGAAATAGTCGTTGCGTACGCAGTAAACCTCGCGTTCGACCTTGGTCACTTCGGGAGAGAGGATTTGATAGGCAGCAGTAGCATCGCCATGGATGAAGACATGATCATCGCGTTGCTCTGCGGTAAGTATCTTGCCCGTGGACGCCATGTTTTTGGGTTTGTCATTCCCTGCAAACTGGCCTTTGCCATTGATAAGAATAGCATTTTTGGATTTCGTCTGACGTCGCCAATTGCGGTGCATGGTCGAATTGAATGCGACATAGTAGCCCGATTGAATGGCCAGATCCTCGCCATACGCCGCGAGGCAAAAGGCGTTTTGGTCGCCATGGCTGTGGCTGATGGAGCCATAGGGCGAGGATTTGAAGACGAATTGAACATGTTCATCGGGATCGTCCATCGCGTGTTGCAGCCCAACCCAACCGATGCCTTTGAAATGTCGTAGCCCGCCTTCCGGCGCGCTCGCCTCGACGACAGGGAAGTCGGTCTGGAAGACCAACTCGTCAAAATGCGTGTCCCACCAACCCCAATTATAGAACGCCATTTCAGTGTCAGGATTGGTGATCAGGTTCTGGTCGCAATACCATTGGTATTCGCCCTTGCCCGTGACCCCGGCCAGTTGGCGCATGTTCAGCCCGGTTTTAATCGCTGGCAGATCACCCAATGCACTGTCGTCACCAAAACAGGCACGCCGGGTGTTGGGCGCATTGCAATAGAGCGGGAAATCACCTGTGTTCTGCAAGAAAGGGCGCCGATAGAGATCGAGCCCTGCGTAACTTTTCAACCTGTTCGCCGCATCTATCAGATAGGCCATACCCATCATCCAATATTGCGCGCCTTCGGCCCAGCCTCCTTGTGCGTCACCCCAGGGCGAATAGACCGTGAAAAGGAACTCGATGCAGTAATGCAGCCAGTCTGTCACCTCGTCATCTTCATCATCGAGCAATGCGATGCAGGCCGGTATCAGGGTGAGCGATACAGATCGAACGGCATGGCTGTCATATGGAAAGAGGTGGATTTTGGCGTTCTGGATCGCGTGTTCCGCGATATCGCGCGTGCGTTCGCGCAATGCGGTGCGCACTGTCGCGCGCGCATCCGCCGAGAGATCGTCATAGAGCCAGTCATACCCCCATGCGAGCGCATTACAAACGCGGTAGGCCCATTCATCGGTATAGGCACGGGACGTGACCCCCATCGGATCCCAACTCGCCACTTCCATCAACCAGTCTTTGGCGCGGGCCGTCATTTGCGCATCGTCAGTGACCTTGCCACCTATGGCGAGGTGACGGATCGCATACCAGACCTCTTGCAGGTCGATATAGGTTTGCCGCCAAACCGGGGCGGTGCGGGTGTGGTTGGGATAGCCAGCTGGTTCTGTGTAGACGTCCTTATTCATCCAGGGCAGCACGGATTTTTCGTAGAATGTCGACCACGTGCAGTGATCCGGATCTGCCTTGACGGACGTCTTGAAATCGACGAGCCGATCAGATGTCATCCACAACCGCGGATGATCACGTGCGACATTGGCAAGGCGGATGTCGCGACGTGGTAGCGGCGTTTCCGGCAGCCCATCGCTGAGGGTAAAGCTGCGTGTATTGCTCCAACTGCTGCTAGGCTTACCTGCGGCTTTGTCCCAAACGGCGTATGCCCAATGGTAGGTGCCGGGCTCAAGCGGCGCATCCGGCGTGAAAAAATTTAGCGGAACACCTTCAAAAACAAGCGTGGTCTTTGCCGGGAATTTGGGATCGGTGGAAAGTCGCAAGACATAGGCGGCGTCATCCTCGATTACTGGCAACCATGTGAAGCGCGGCGGGTTTTCCGTAACCGCCGTCTCTGCAACAGGCGCAAATTGGATCGTCAACCGCCCGGCTTTCGGTTCGTCAAGCAAAGGAAGTGGATCGCCCGGCATCGGCCTGTCTTTCGTAAAGGGTTGGAAAAGAGAGGTGGGCAGCGGGTTGCACTGCCCACACCAAGTTTTTGTCAGCCGCCGTATTGGCGCTCATAAGCAGATTGCATGACAGCCAGAAGGTCCTGCATGCCCATCTCATTCAACTGTGCGATGTAGCCATCCCAGTCAGCCATCACGTCGCCATTGCCTAATATCCAAGCTTGTTGGCGCTCCAGCATGTAGTCGCGGATCGTCCCCCAGGTCCGGTCATAAACCTTCTGCTCGTCGGCTGTGAATGCTACGCCCAGGAAATCCGGGATCAGATAGTCGCCGGTGTCATAAAGCGCGATCCCTTCAAGAGCGAACTCGTTCGACCATTGGATTTCGTAATTGTAGTCTTGGAAGTAGCCGCGACCCTGAAGTTGAGAACCCACCTGATAAAGCGAGCGGTTCACCGGACCTGCATCCAGAAACTCCTGCTTGAAGATCGGTTTGCCGTCGATCATGTCGTAATGCATGCCTTCGACGCCAAAGTTCGCCAGACGGCGACCTTCCTCAGTGAACCAGAAGTCGAAGTATTTGATGGTCTCGACCGGATGTTTATTGGTGTGGCCAATGGCCCATCCGTCCGGCTTTACCAGAATGCGACGATGTTCTTCGATCCTGCGGCCCGACGGTGAAGCAGGGGGCAGGAAGGCTTTGAACTCGAATCCTTCGATTTCAGAGGACAGACGGTTGTAGCCAGAGGTTGACGCAAACCAGTCATGCGTGGACCCGCCCAGATTCTCGGACAGTAGGAAGTCACGTGCGGATGAGCCACGCGTAAAGATTTCTGCGTCGATCAGGCCATCTGCATACCAGCGGGCAAGGTTTGCAATCCCGTCACGGTAGCCCTCGCCGATGTAGCCGTGCCCGATCTGACCGTCTTCGACCAGGAAGTCGTGATAGGTGTCAGAGCCATGTGCACGACCGTCCCACAGCGTCACAAGGCGGATCAGTTCCGGCCACTGGCGCGCAAAGAACGGCACTTCGTCCTGCAGACCGTTGCCGTTGGGATCTTGCGTGCGGAAGGCACGCAGGACGGCCTCATACTCCTCAACAGTCTCGGGCATCCCAAGACCAAGGGCCTCCAGCCAATCAGTGCGGATCCAATAGGCCCGGCCGTACTTCCCGTCTGGCAGGTAGGGAATGTAGTACATCTGGCCGTCAGAGGCCTTTACAGCTGCCTCAATATCCGGGCGCGTGGCATAATAGGCCGCGATGTTGGGCGCATGTTCTTCAATCAAATCGTTCAGCGGCACAAAGGCGCCTTCTGGACCGTATTGATTGACAAAATCACGGATACGGCTGGAGCCCACGATATCGGGAATGTTACCCGAGGCCAGCATCAGGTTCAGCGCCTCAGTCCGACCTGTGTTTTCGTCTGTGCGCATATTGGCACCGACAGTGTCATTCAGCAGATGTACCCCTGTGAGTTCACGAGCAGCCTGCTCCACGGGCCAGTCCTCTTCGTAAATCGGATAGCGCGCATGGTTCATTTGGATCGTCAGTTCCAGAGGCTCTTCCACGATCCGCAAATGCCCATCCGCAAGCGCGGGCGAGGCAATCGCCGTGGTGGCCAGAACGGCCGCTGTCAGGCTTAGTTTTTTCATGGTTTCCTCCCTTTGAAAGCCTTGTTCATTCTTTGACACCCCCAAGCAGGATGCCTTTCTCAAAGTATTTCTGGATAAACGGGTAGACGATCAGCACCGGAATGATCGAACAGACGATGATCGCCGCAGTCACGGTTTCTGCACTGAACCCAGCCGCCGTTTGCACAATTGCAAATTCATCATCGTCACTCAGGTTCGAGATTGTGTGACGCAGAAAGACCTGCAACGGGATTTTGTCCTCGGACTGCAACAGAACCATGGCCCAGAAAAACCCGTTCCAACGTGACACGATGCAAAAGAGGGTGATGGTCGCGATAGCCGGTTTCGATAGCGGCATGTAGACTTTCCACAGCACCTGAAAGTCATTGGCCCCATCCATGCGCGCCGCTTCTTCGAAACTGCGCGGTATCGCCTCAAAGAAGTTGCGCAGCAGAATGATATTGAAAGCGTTGACCGCGAACGCGAGGATGATGCCGAACATGCTGTCGAGAAGGTTCAGGTCGCGCATGTTCAGAAAGAACGGGATCAGCCCGGCGTTGAACCACATTGTAAATGCTATGAAGAGGTTGAAGAATCGCCTGCCCTTCAATTGCGGGCGGGAAAGCGCGTAAGCGCCGGGGATAATGAAGGCGAGGCTCATCAACGTGCCGCCAACAGTGTAGATGAACGTATTGCGATAACTGATCCAGAACTGCGGATCGCCAATGATGTAACCGTAAGCCTCCAGCGTAGCGTCAATGGGCGTCAGCACCACCTTGCCCGCCTGCGCCGCAAAGCCGGAACTGAAAGAGACAGCCGCGATGTAGATGAAGGGATAAAGTGTCGCGACAGTGAACATTCCGATGAGGACAGAGACGGCAATCGCAAAGAACTTGTCGCCGCGGGAGTATAGATTCCAATTCTGCATTCCTACCTCCTCACCACAACGACGTGCGCGAGTAGCGTCGCGACAAAGAGTTGGCGGTCATCACCAGAACGAAGGCCACGACAGCGTTAAAGAGGCCTGCTGCAGCGGCGAGGTCGTACTGGCCCGATTGCAGGCCTTGGCGATAGATCCAAGTGTTGACCACATCCGCTGTCTCATAGGTGGCGGGTTGGTAGAGGAGGATCACCAGTTCAAACGACACTTCCATGATATTGCCGATGCGAATGATCAGCATGATCAGGATTGTGGGCAGGATCGACGGTATCGTGATCTTCCACATCATTTGCCACCGGTTCGCCCCATCGACCACCGCGCTTTCATAAAGCGACGGGTTCACCCCGGCGATCGCCGCCAGAAATACGATGGAGCCGAAGCCGGCCTCTTGCCAGATGCCGGTTCCCACGAAAATCGGTCGGAACCATTCAGGTCGGGTCAAGAAGTAGATTGAATCAATCCCGAACCAGCCAAGGATGATGTTCACAATGCCCCCTGTGGGCGCGAATGCCGTGATGACGATACCGGCGATGATCACGGATGAGATAAAATGGGGCAGATAGACGATAGTCTGCGCGGTCTTTTTGTAGCTTGCATGCAGAATTTCGTTGAACATCAACGCCAGAATGATCGGCGCGGGAAAGCCAAACAGCAGGTTGAGCGCGCTGATCTTAATGGTGTTTGAAACCGCTCGTAAGAACTGATCATTTGCAAACAAAACTTCGAAATGCTCGAAACCAACCCAAGGACTGCCCGCGACTCCGCGGAAGATCGAGTAGTCTTTGAATGCAATTTGCAGCCCGTACATCGGCTTGTAGAGGAAAACGACAAACCAGATGATCGTCGGAGCAAGCATCGCATATAGCTGCCATTCACGCTTGAAGTGATCGACCATGCGTGCCCATTTTGAATCGGCAGAATAGGATGTGTCCCGGTCGCTGAAGGTCTCGTTGACCTCGACAACGACCTCTTTGATGGGCTTGCCGCCAACATCTGGGGTGCGGTCGACCATGCCCTATTGCTCCAACTGCAGGGCACGGCCCGTATCTGCGTCAAAAATCTTGACCAAAGAGGCAGGCACATGCACGGCGGTCACACCTTGCAGATGCGCAATATCGCCATGTGTATCAGCCTTGAAGACGACCTCGTCCTCGCCGAAACGGCCGTGTAATAACGCCTCTGAGCCAAGGGGCTCGACAAGATCAAGGGCGATGGGCAAGGCGGTTGTCTGTTCGCCGGGTCGCAAAGTCACATGTTCAGGGCGAATGCCGATCACCACGTCGCGGCCCGCAAGACCGTTGATCGCACCGGCGAGCTTGATCTCAGCTTCGCCAATCTGCGCGCCTGTCTCTGTTAGCTGTCCTTTCATCTGGTTCATGGGTGGCGAGCCCAGAAAGCCTGCCACGAACGTATTGGCCGGGTTGTTGAAAAGCTCCATCGGCGTGCCGACCTGTTCGATGCGCCCGTCATTCATGACCACAATCCGGTCGGCCAGCGTCATCGCCTCGACCTGATCATGGGTCACGTAAACCGAGGTAACGCCCAGGCGATTGTGCAGGCGCTTGATTTCTGCACGCATTTGCGTGCGCAGTTTTGCGTCCAGGTTGGAAAGCGGTTCGTCAAACAGGAAGACTTTGGGATGGCGCACGATCGCGCGGCCCATTGCGACCCGTTGGCGCTGACCACCGGACAGGTCTGCAGGACGCCGTTCCAGATACTCGGTGAGACCGAGAATTTCGGCGGTCTCTGCAATAGTGGTTGCAATTTGGTCTCTTGGCATCCGCCGGATGCGCAAGCCAAAGGCCATATTGTCGGCGACATTGAGATGCGGATAGAGTGCGTAATTCTGAAACACCATGGCCACATCGCGATCTTTCGGGGCGACACGGTTCATGCGGCGACCATCTATCTCCAGATCGCCTTGCGTGATCTCTTCCAGCCCCGCAATCATGCGCAAAGTCGTGGATTTGCCGCAGCCCGACGGGCCGACGAGCACGACAAATTCCTTTTCGGCGACATCAAGATCAATCCCGTGAACAACCTGCAAAGCGCCGTAACGCTTTACAATACCTGTCAGATTTACCCCGGCCATGGCCCCTCCCCGGTGCGCCGATACGACGCCTGATCTATTGCAGCCCAAGCTTGATTCGCAGGCCCTTGCAACTGGCATACTAGTAATTTTACTAGAATACTAGTCTAGTATACTAGTTGGAATCCTGATAAGAATCGGATACTCCACGGCTCGAAAGGAGCTCAGACATGGCAGAAGCGACACTCGCAGCGGGGCGGCGGACAAGCGTTGATGATGTCTTCGACCATTTGCACCAGCGAATTCTGACGCTTGAGCTCAAGCCGGGTGACCGCATCTCCGAGGCTGAAGTCGCAGCGCAGTTCGGGGTCTCTCGACAACCTGTGCGTGATGCGTTCAGCCGGTTGGCAAATCTCGATCTCCTGTTGATCCGCCCACAACGCGCCACCGAGGTCAGGCGCTTCTCTATCCGGCAGATCGAAAAGGCGCGTTTCGTTCGCGCCTGCATCGACAAAGAGGTCACGAAGCGGGCAGCGGCCCTTTGTGATGCGTCCGGTGCGGCGCTGCTGAATGCCGCTCTTCTGGCACAAATTGCAGCCGTTGACGCAGGGGACGTCGTGGCTTTTGGACAGCTGGACTTTGAATTCCACAAAACAATCTGCAGCATTGCAGAAACCGACTACGCATTTGATGTGATCCAGCACGAAAAAGCCAAGATCGACAGGCTTTGCATATTGGGGCGCGACAAAGATCAAAGACTACCGGACCTGCTGGACGATCACCGCGCCATTGCGGAGGCCATCCAGAGCCACGAAGAAAAAGCTGCCGTTGCGGCCTGCGTCGTGCATTTGTCGCGGCTGGATCAAACGATTGAACGGATTTTGGCCAGCAACGCCAACTTTTTCGAACCGACCTAGGGTGACGTGACATCGTGGTTGATCCACCAAAATGCGCCACTCATAGGTCTTGGTGTCGGTCATGAGCTTCACCGAGGAACGCAAAACAACCCAATCAACACCCGGCGCGCGTCAAACCTTTGACCTTGCCTGGCCAATGACGATCAAGGCGATTTTTCTTCACGGCACGATCGTCATTGACGGTTGGCTGGTGTCTTCGCTGGGCGAAATGTCGCTGGCGGCGATGGGCTTGGCGGCAGCCATCGGGGGCATGGCCCTCGGCGTCATCTTCGCTTTTTCACACGCGATGCAAATCCGTACTGCTCAAGCGTCCGGGTCTGGCGATCCGCTGGATCTCAAGTCAACACTGACGGCGGGACTTGCCCTCAGCCTGACGATTGGCGCAGTTGGGGTCTTCGCATTGCTAACCTTGGGGGCGATGGTGATCGTCGCGATGGCACCAAGCGCGGAAGTTGCGGACCATGCCCATGCCTATCTGAGCGTTTTCACCCTTGTCGTATTGTTTGAATCAGCGGGGCAGTGCCTGTCCAGCTATTTCAATGGGCGGGGTCGGACACGCATTCCGCTCTACGGCTACCTCTTGTCCGTACCGATCAATATCGGCGCGAGCGTCGTGCTGATCCATGGTTTTTACGGCGTTCCCGCCTTTGGAGTGGTTGGCGCAGCCATGGGCAGCGCGCTTGGCGCGGGGGTGCAGGTTGGCTTCTTTGCTTTGCGTTTATGGCAATCGGATCGACACCTCGCCGGGATCAAAGGTTGGCGTCATCACACCGCATATCGGACCGTTCAACGTCATCTGATCTTTGCCCTGCCAATCGCAGCGACCTTTATTAGCGCAACGTTTTCGACCCATATCTGCACGCTTATCTATGCGCGCATGGCGCTCAATGATTTCGCCGCTCTCACCCTGATCGCCCCTTGGAATATGGTCGCGGGTCAAATTGCCATGCAATGGACACAGGCCACCGGCATTATTGTTGCTCAACTTCTGGGACAGCGCGCTTCCGAACGAACGCTGGACCGTTTTCTATCCACCGCATGGCGCGGAGCGTTTGTTGCGGCGGCTGTCGTCTCCATGGTTTTTGTCGCGCTCAGCCTGTCCATTGACATGCTTTACGCTGATTTGACGGCCCAGACCCGTGCAACGCTCGTCGGCTTCTTACCGATCCTGCTTTTAAGCACTTTCCCACGCGCGACCAATGCAATCTGCGGCAACACGCTGCGCGCCAGCGGTGATACGATATATGTGATGAACCTGTTTTTATGTTCGCAATGGCTGTTCCGGGTCCCTGCAACTGCATTCGCAGTGCTGTTTCTCGGGCTTCCCGCATTTTGGGTTTTGGCGATCATGCTGCTCGAAGAGTTGCTTAAGTTCTGGCCGTTCCACAGCCGAATTTGGAAAGGCAACTGGAAACGCGCCAGCGTCAACGCATGAAGCATTGGCTTTGAAAACGCCTGACAGGAGTGTTTTGTGCTGGCGGGCATGCGCAAATGCTGTGTGACGCGCATCAGCGGGCATTTCACCCCCCGAACATGTGCCCGTCAGCAGGTTTTAAGAAGGCACACTGGCGGTTAGTCGCGCACCTGTTCGATCAGTTTTACAACTTCAGGTCCGATGGTTGCCACTATGTTGCGCACACCTGCGCTGTTGGGGTGGATGCCATCGGCTTGCAGGAAGTCCGCCGCCAGCGCCGGTGTGATCTCACCCCCTGCCCCTGCCCCTGCCCCGGTTATACCTCCAAAGAAATCCGGCATGTAGAGCGCCTCATACTGTGCCGCCAGTTCCCCATACATCGCATCAAATGCATCTTTGTAGGCAGGTCCGTAATTGCCTGGTGCCGTCATGCCGATCAGCAGAACATCCACATTTGCGCTTTCTGCGGCGTCCAGAATACCTGCGAGATTGGCTTTGCTGACACTCGGCTCGATCCCCCGCAGCACGTCATTTCCGCCCAAGGTCACAATCATCGCGTCAACGTCTGGCGTCAACGTCCAGCCAACACGTGACAGACCACCAGCCGTGGTGTCGCCTGAAACGCCTGCGTTGAGGATTTGAACGTCCTCAACGCCGTGATCTTCGAGCCAGCGGGTCAATTGCGGTACCAAGCCCTGATCCGGCACCAACCCGTAGCCCTGCGTCAGCGAGTCTCCCAAAGCTGCGATGGTAATGTCCTCTGCATGCGCCGCTGACACCAAGTTGATAAAAATCAGTGCCAATGAAAGCTTGCGCAGCGCGCCAAGGGCTCCATATCCAAAGACAACCACCGAAAGGCCCCGCTTGATGACAGACCCCGTGATCTCCTTGCGCGACGCTGCGCTATCTCTCAATGGCAATGCCGGACGCGTCGACATCCTGCGCGCTATTACGCTGGACGTTGCGGCAGGTGAAACACTGGGGCTGGTCGGGCCGTCTGGGTCGGGCAAATCATCACTCCTCATGCTTATCGGCGGGCTTGAACGGGCGACTGGCGGCTCCATCCACATGATGGGTCAGGACCTGACCGCATTGGACGAAGACCAGCTTGCTCGCTTGCGCTTGCAATATATGGGGGTGGTGTTTCAATCGTTCCACCTCATTCCCACAATGACTGCATTGGAAAATGTCGCAACCCCGCTTGAACTGGCAGGGCACCGAGATGCCTTTGCCCGGGCGGAAGAGGAATTGCATGCTGTGGGTCTGTCGCATCGGACAGGTCATTACCCCGCGCAAATGTCAGGTGGGGAGCAGCAACGCGTCGCTCTCGCGCGCGCCTCTGCGCCACGACCAAAGATCCTTTTGGCCGATGAACCCACCGGCAACCTTGACGGGTCTAACGGCGCTGCAATCACAGACCTGCTGTTTGATTTACGCGACCGGCATGCGGCAACTTTGGTGCTGGTCACGCATTCCAACACTTTGGCGGCGCGCTGTGACCGTGTCATTCGCCTGAGAGACGGTCAAATTGACCAAAACCTGAAGGCCGCAGAATGAGCCTGCGCCTCGCTGCACGTTTGGCCCGCCGCGAATTGCGCGGAGGGATCCGCGGCTTTCGCATTTTCCTGGCCTGTCTGGCACTAGGCGTGGCGGCAATTGCGGCTGTGGGAACGGTGCGCGCCAGCATCGAAGCCGGACTGGAGCAGGAAGGCGCGGCCTTGCTGGGCGGAGATGCAGAGCTGGACTTCACCTACAGGTTCGCTACGCCTGAGGAGCGCGCCTGGATGCGCGACAACGCCAGCGACGTTTCTGAAATCGTTGATTTCCGTTCAATGGCGGTCGCGGAGCGAGATGGGCAAACGGAGCGCGGATTAACACAGGTGAAATCGGTAGATGACGCCTATCCACTTGTGGGCGCTGTGGGTTTGTCACCCGACATGACACTGGAGGCGGCACTTGCTGGCAAAAACGGCCGTCCCGGTGCTGTCATGGATCAACTTTTGATCGACCGAATGGCGCTGAACGTTGGCGATGAGTTCGCCTTAGGCACGCAGCAATACATTCTGATGGCAGCACTTCTGGCTGAACCTGATGGCGCGGCAGGTGGCTTCGGGCTCGGGCCGCGGACCATCGTCGCCACGCAAAGTCTGGCGCAGTCAGGTTTGTTGGCGCCGGGATCGCTCTATTCCAGTAAGTACAGGCTGCTGCTTCCTCCTGACGTAGATATCAGCGCACTGGAAGATCAGGCAAAAGCCCGTTTCGAGAATTCCGGCCTGAGATGGAGTGACGCGCGCAATGGCGCGCCGGGTGTGGCGGAGTTTGTGGACCGGCTCGGCGCATTTTTGGTCTTGGTCGGCCTCTCTGGCCTTGCTGTCGGCGGCGTCGGCGTCTCAGCGGCTGTACGGGCTTATCTCGCAGGCAAAACGAGCGTCATTGCGACGTTGCGCACGCTCGGGGCGGATCGGGCTACCTTGTTCCAGACCTATTTTATCCAAGTAGGCGCGCTGAGCCTGTTTGGCATTGCGATTGGTCTGGTCTTGGGAGGCGCAATACCTGTCCTGTTGGCACCGCTCATTGAATCCCGGTTACCGATCCCTGCGGTTTTCACGCTCTACCCTGCCCCTCTGATGGAAGCTGCGATCTACGGGGTGCTGACGGCCTTGATCTTTACACTCTGGCCGCTGGCACGCATCGGCGAGGTCCGCGCCGCGACGCTGTTTCGAGATGCCTTATCCGGTGCAAAACTGCTGCCGCCCTTCCGTTACCTCGCGATCATCGCACTTGGCCTTGCGACGCTGATTGTCTTGGCCGGATGGTTCAGCGGGACGTGGCGCCTGACCTTATGGACGGCTGGCGGAATTGCTGCGGCCCTGCTGATCCTGAGCGTGGCAGCGGGCGCCGTGCGATGGTGTGCAAGGCGCGGCGGGCGCGCATTGCGCAACCGCCCCGTCTTCAGATGGGCGCTCAGCGCGATTGGCGGGACGGGTGAAGGCGCTGTCTCTGTCGTTCTGTCTTTGGGGCTTGGGCTGTCGGTTCTGGCAACGGTCGGCCAGATTGACGGAAACTTGCGAAATGCCATCTCCGGTCAATTGCCCGAAGTCGCGCCCTCTTACTTCTTTGTCGACATCCAGAAGGACCAAATGGAGGGGTATGCCGCACGGCTGGAGGACGATCCGTCAGTGCGCCGGGTCGAAAGCGCCCCGATGCTGCGCGGTGTGATCACCGGGATCAATGGGCAACCCGCGCGCGACATTGCCGGGGATCATTGGGTGCTGCAAGGGGACCGTGGCGTGACCTATTCCGATCAGCCGCCCAACAACACGCGGATCACGGATGGCGCTTGGTGGCCGCAGGACTACACCGGCCCTCCTCAGGTCAGTTTCGCCGCCGAAGAAGCACAAGAAATGGGCCTGAAGCTTGGCGATATGCTGACCATCAACATTCTCGGGCGCGACATCACCGCAACCATTTCCAGCTTCCGCGAAGTGGATTTTTCAACGGCTGGGATCGGGTTCATCCTGTCCATGAACCCTGCGGCACTGTCTGGCGCGCCGCATACATTCATCTCGACCGTCTATGCAGCGCCCGAAGCGGAAGCTGCGATCCTGCGCGATTTGTCCACGCGCTATCCCAACATAACCGCGATCCGCGTGCGCGATGCCATCGACCGCGTTGCCGACCTGATGGCGGGCCTTGCAGCGGCCACATCTTATGGCGCTGCCGCGACACTTCTGACCGGATTTCTGGTACTGATCGGGGCGGCTGCTGCAGGCGAAGGTGCGCGCACATATGAGGCTGCAATTCTGAAAACGCTCGGGGCGTCGCGCGGACGGATCTTGCGCAGCTTTGCGCTCCGCTCCGCAATTTTGGGTGCTGCAGCGGGTGCAGTGGCGCTGGTGGCGGGTATCGCCGGTGGTTGGGCGGTCAGCGCCTATGTCATGGACACCAGCTTCACCGTTATCTGGCCCTCTGCACTCTCGATCATCATCGGCGGGGTCTGCGCAACGCTCTTGGCCAGTCTTGCCTTTGCGATGCGGTCCCTTTCGGCAAGACCCGCCCATATTTTACGTGCGAAGGAGTAAGAAACACGTCACTCTATGCCAATGAGGGCAGTGCTCATTTAACTGACTTCCCAAAGATTGATCTCGCTCTCTTTCAAACTTTCAGGTGTTTAAACATGCGATCTCTCCCCCTTCTGGCCAGCTTTATATCCATGTTTTTCTGCGCCACTGCCCTGGCCCAAGGAGGCCCCGCAGCGGTAGGCGTCCAAAAAGTAGAGATGCGCGGCTTGACCGAGACGGTGCCGATTTTTGCAGATATTGTGACAGCGCGGGACGGCGCTGTGGCCAGCCGCGTTGCTGGAAATGTCGAAAAAATACACGTGCTGGCCGGCACAGCGGTGCGGCAGGGTGACTTGCTGCTGGAACTCAATCAGGAACTGCTCTCCATCGTGGTCACGCAATCCGAAGCGGAGTTGGAGGAGGCAGCCGCGCAAATTGAGACGGCGCAGGCCAGACTGGAAAAAGCACAGACCGTCTTCGAACGCACCGAAGCGCTCAAAGGATCAAGTTCTTTCAGCCAGGGGCGTTTCGACGATGCACGTGCTGATGTGCTCGAAGCGCGGTCAGGCGTTGTAGCTGCCGAAGCCCGCAAAACGATCAGCCAGACGCGATTGGATGAAAGCAGGTACCGTCTGACCAGAAGCATTATCAGAGCGCCCTTTTCCGGCGTGGTGATCGAAGTTCAGACAATTCCGGGCGCGTTTATCCAAGCAGGCACGCCGGTGCTCCGAATGATCGACACCGAGAGTTTCGAGATCGAAGCCAGTATCCCAGCCCGATATGTTGAAGGGCTGGAGGAGGGCCAATCGGTACAAGCGACCACAACATCGGGCAACGAGTTCACTGCCAAATTGCGGGCAATTTTGCCCTTGGAAGACCCCGCAACCCGAACCCGTCCGGTGCGGTTCTCTTCTTCCGATTTGGTCGACATGGCAAATCTGGCCGTCGGCGCCTCCCTGACGCTGGAGATCCCCATTGGCGCAGCAAGGGACGTGCTTTCCGTGCCAAAAGATGCCTTGGTGCAAGCGCGTGATGGGTGGACCGTGTTCGTCGTTGAGGACGACCAAGCCCAACCCCGCTCTGTCCAGCTTGGCGTTGCAATTGGAGACCGCTATGAGGTTCTCTCTGGCCTCGAACCGGGCGATTTGGTTGTCGTGCGTGGCAATGAACGCCTGCGTCCGGGCCAGGCAGTTGCAGCCACCTCTGCGGGGTCTGACTGATGGACGTCATCCGGTTTGCCATTGATCGTCCCGTCGCGGTTGTCGCAATCGTCATGATGGCCGTTCTGTTTGGCATGATTGCCCTGACGCGCATCCCGATCCAACTGGCGCCGGATGTACGCAAACCCATCGTGGTCATTGAAACCGCATGGCCCGGCGCGGCGCCTTCAGAGGTGGAGCGCGAGATCGTCAACCCTCAAGAGGAAGCCCTGCGCGGTCTGGAAGGGCTGGAGGTCATGACCTCCCGCTCACGCACAGGGCAGGCGGAGGTCACGTTGGAATTTGCGGTCGGCGCTGACATGAGCCAGTCGCTGTTGCTCGTGTCAAACCGTCTGGACCGCGTCACCAGCTACCCGGCCGAAGCGAACGAACCCTCGCTCAACACCTCCGGATCAGATGACAGCCCGATTGCGTGGGTGCTGCTGACCGCGGCCGAGGGAAATACGCGTCCCATGCCAACTTACGGCGACTTCGTTGAAGACATCCTCAAAGACCGGTTGGAACGCATTGAAGGCGTCTCTGCTGTCAACGTTTTTGGCGGTGTCACGCGGGAATTGCAGATTGTGGTCGACCCCCGCCGGTTGTCGCGCTTCGGCCTGACTGTCCCGGATGTCGTGCGTATCTTGCGGGCTGAAAACATCTCCATATCTGCCGGTGACGTCGATGAAGGCAAACGTCGCTACGTCGTGCGCACGGAAGGCAACCTGAACACGGAAGACGCGATCCGCAATGTCGTGCTCCGCTCAGAAGCCATGTCGGGCGGCCGTGGCCGGGTCAGAGTCGCCGATGTGGCGGAGGTGGCCTTCGATTACAAAGAGCCCACGGCCGCATTGCGTTTCAAGGGGCAGCCCGGGCTCGCCTTCAATGTCGTGCGCGAATCCGGGGCAAATGTCATCAGCGTCATGGAAGAGCTTCAGGTCGTCCTGTCGGAACTGGCCGAAGGACCGGTCGCGGCGGAAGGTCTCAAGCTGCGACAAGTCTACGACGAGACGATCTATATCGACGGTGCGATCTCTCTGGTCACTCAAAATATCTGGATCGGCGGCGCTTTGGCCGCGTTGATCCTGATGCTATTCCTCAGATCCCCGCGTGCGACGCTTGTTGTGTCTCTGGCCATCCCTGTCTCTATCGTCGCCACTTTTGTGGCCATGGCCGTCACGGGACGGACGCTCAACGTGATTTCTTTGGCCGGGATCGCCTTCGCGGTCGGCATGATCGTCGATGCAGCCATTGTCGTTCTGGAAAACATCTACCGCCTGCGTGAAGAAGGAAAATCCCGTAAGGAGGCTGCATATCACGGGGCAAAACAGGTCTGGGGCGCGATCCTCGTGTCCGCCTTGACGACGGTTCTGGTCTTTGTCCCGATCCTGATCATGCAGTTGGAAGCGGGCCAGTTGTTTCGCGATATCGCGGTCGCAATCTCCGTCTCCGTCCTGTTGTCTTTGATCGTCGCCGTCACTGTCATACCAGCTTTGGCCAGCCGGTTGCTGACCGCCAAGGATCAACGGCCCGTTCGCCTGTTCGGCATTGACCATATCGCAAAGGGGTTTCGTGCGCTCGTGATGGCGTATGTCCGCATGACCGTACGCTTCCGCGCAGTCGGTTTGCTCATGGTCGCACTGATTGCCGGTGGCGCGGCCGTGGCAAGCTACGTGTTTCTACCAAGGCTTGAATACCTTCCAGAGGGCAATCGCAACCTGGTCTTCGGCCTGATCATTCCTCCGCCGGGGTATAATCTTGAGACAACGCAAACCATTGCGCAGCGGATTGAGCGTGTCGCTGAACCGCTGTGGGAAGCCGCGCCTGAACCGCAGACGGAAGACGGCACCCCGACCATTGAAACCTTTTTCTTCGTCGCGACGCCCGGCAACTCCTTCGTTGGCGCTGCGGCTGTGGACGGACAACGTGCGGGCGCCTTGATCCCCGTGCTCAGCCAGCCGATTTTCGCAGAGCCCGGCACGTTCGGGTTCATGACCCAACCGTCTCTGTTTGGCCGCGGGGTTGGCGGCGGGCGCGCGATTGAACTGAACATATCCGGACAAGATCTCAATGAAATCCTGGCTGTGGCGGGCCGTGCTGCGGGCATTGTCGCTGGGCTTTTGCCGCGATCAGAAGGCCATCAGTTCCGGCCCATCCCCGGTCTAGAGCTTGGCGCGCCCGAGGTCCGCCTGATCCCTGATCGGCTGCGTCTGGCCGATGCGGGCATCGACAGTTCTGGTCTTGCTGCCACAGTCGATGCGTTCAATGACGGATTGCGCGTTGCCGAAATCACAGTAGGTGCCGAACGCGTTGATCTGGTTTTGAAGGGCGACACCTCGATCAGCACAGCCCTGCGCACGCAAGATATCGGCAGCTATCCAGTGGTCACGCCGGGTGGAGAAATCGTTCCCGTCTCCGCGCTTTCTGACGTCATTCTGACGGCAGGACCAACGGAGATCAGACATCGCGACCGCCTGCGCACCGTCACCTTGGAGATACGCCCCTCTGACGCCCTGCCGCTTGAGGCGGCAGTCGATTTGCTGGAACGCGAGGTCGTGGGCACGCTCAACGATCAGGGCATTCCGCCAGATATCCGCCTTTCGGTATCCGGCACAGCGGATCAATTGGCGCAAACCTGGTCAGCGATTCAAATCAATCTCGTGGTGGCGTTGATCATCGTCTTTCTGGTGATGGCAATCCTGTTTGAGAGTTTCGTTTTGCCTTTGGTGATCCTGATTGCTGTGCCCGTGGCTGCGGCCGGGGGTGTGGGCGGGTTGGCCTTGCTCAATCTGTTCCAAACGCAGCCGCTCGATATGCTGACCCTTTTGGGATTTATCATTTTGGTCGGTATCGTCGTGAACAATGCAATCCTGATCGTTCATCAAACACTGTATCATCTGCGCACTGACGGCATGGAGCCGATTGCAGCAATCGAAGAAGCAACGCGCAACCGCATACGGCCCATTTTCATGTCCACATTGACCAGCGTGATGGGCATGTTGCCCCTGATCATCTTCCCCGGCGAAGGATCGGAGTTGTATCGTGGACTTGGCGCCGTTGTTGTGGGCGGCTTGGCGATGTCCGCGTTCCTGACACTTCTGACAGTGCCGCCGCTTTTGCGATTGTGCATTCGCAAGCCTATCGCTGAAGACCCTGCCCTCGCACCTGCTTAGGTGATCTTCCGATTAATTCTCATTCAGCACCGCCCATAGTGGCATTCGCCTTAGAAAGTACGGACCAATACAAACCAGCTGGAATTTGGCATCAGGCTAGGCAGGCAGTTTCATGCAGAGCTCAAAAATCAGAAACCCAATGAAGAGGCTTCTGATCCGCCCTATCGGTCAAGCACCGGTTGGTTGAAAAACAGTGTGACGCGCGCGGCCTGCTTTCTTCGATTGATACAAGGCTGCGTCTGCATCACCCAGCATCTGATCAGGTGTTGGCTGATCATAAAAGCTCGACAGTGTAACGCCGATACTCGCAGAGACATGGCACGCGTCCTCACCGACCTCCACGGGCTCCTCAAATCCTCGGATAATCCGGCCCGCGATGCTGCTCAACTGTTCGAGGTCCAACAACCCTTCGAAGACGACAACGAATTCGTCGCCGCCGACACGGGCAACCTGATCAGAAACGCGTGTCTCATTTCTGAGAACTGCCGCGACACGTCGCAAAACTGTATCCCCGGCTGCGTGACCATACTTGTCATTGACGGCTTTGAAATAGTCCAAATCGACATTCATCAGCGCGAAAGGCGTATCATCTGCGGTGAGCTGTTTGAGCCTAAGGTCAAGTGCACGCCGGTTGTTCAACCCGGTAAGCGCGTCGGTCAGGGCTTCTGCTTCGGCCTGCTGCTTTGCGCCTTGCAGTCTCAGGTTAAGACGTTTGCTTTCACCAAAAGCGGCATTGTTCACCTCAATGAGATAAAGCATGTCAACGGTCGGGTCTGTAGGCGCAAAATCTGCAGCACTCAGATCAAACCGACCAACAGCCTCAAGGACCGAAATCCCCAGAGACAGGTTTACGATCATCCCTGTATCGGCTGAGAGACGGACGGCTTGGCCACGTAACGTCAGCCTATCGTCATGACGCGCGCCAGAGCTCACCGTGACCCGCAGCTTGCACGCGTCCTGAGCGTAAAGATCGCAGAAACCGGATACGCCGAAGGGTCGCACCACCTGAAACACATCCAAGAACGGGCGCCCCTTTAGCGGTTCATCAGGCGTGATCTTTTGTATCGATGGACCTGCCTCCAATATGAGGCCGTTCTGATCCAGTTGGATGAACATCGGCATCAGTGATGCCAGCACGCGATATGAAAGCCCCTGATCGTTCACATCCGCATTCCACCACCAAGATTGAAATCCCGCCCTTCGGCAAAAGCCGCTTCAAGCAGTTCAACCTTTAGATGTTCGGTGACGCGGCCCTGCGCGGTTCCACTATTGAGATCGGTCAGGATCAGCGCGCCATAGTCATCCGCAACGGCTTTCAAAATACCCTGGAGGACAGCGCCGTACCCCTCCCGGTCAGAAACCGCAAAAAGGCAGTAGTTTCCATCACCATGTTCCTGAAGCGAGATCTCAGGCATCTCCAGATCTGGGATCGCCAGCTTTATTCTGTTGTTGAGCTCATCAAACGACAGCAGAAAATCTTCAAAGCCGCGCCCACCATAACGCAGCAGGCGACGCACAACCTCCATGTTGGGATGCGTGACAAGGTAGGTACCGAGATCTTCAAGCAAGGTTTCGTGGTCTTTGTCCAGAACAAGACAGGCCGCGCGCAGAACTGCATCCGTCAGCGCATCATCATAGGGCAGCATGCTTTCGAACTCACGGAAATCGAGCCCGGCCACACTGACAACATCCGCCCATTTCGTTTCGCCATAGCTGTCGATGACAAACCTTTGAATGGCGCGGTTGATCAAACCGAACATAACTTACCGACCTCTATTACTCCCGCAGGGTCATAGACCGCGCAGTCTTAAGAAGAGGCTAAGGGCCGGGATCAGAAATCCGTGTGGACACCGCCTTCCCTTGTTCTTTTTGTGACAAATGCAGACAATTCTTCTCGAATTGCGGGCTCCATGAACGGCGCTTCAAACTCGGCGATGATGTTTTTATACATGTCATGCGCGCGTTCTGCGGTCCAAACGCCGCCCTGCAAATCCCACGCCTCGTAATTTGACCAATCCGAAACCAGAGGGTTGTAAAAGGCTGTTTCATAGCGGTCCTGCGTGTGCTGGCAGCCAAAGTAATGCCCATCAGGACCGACATCTTTTATGGCATCGAATGCGATATCATCATAAGTCGTCGCAAAGGTTGCGGGATCCATATAGCGTTGAATATGCTGCAGGACATCGCAATCCATGATGAACTTTTCGGGCGATGCGATCAGGCCGCCTTCAAGCCAACCCGCGGCATGATAGACCATATGGGTCCCCGATTGCACGGCAGCCCAAAGCGAGTTTGACGTCTCCCACATGGCTTGCCCGTCCGGCACATTGGCCGCACACACACCGGAAGAGCGGATCGGCAGATCATAAAAACGCCCCATCTGTCCCGTCATCTGTGTGGCGCGCATGTATTCGGGGGTCCCAAAAGCGGGCGCACCGGTTTTCATATCGACATTGGACGTAAAGGTTCCGATGGCACATGGCGCGCCGGGGTTAATGACCTGCAAAAGTGCAACAGCAGCCAACCCCTCTGCCAGGGAGAGTGTCACGGCACCTGACATGGTTACGGGCGCCATGGCACCGGCCAAAGTAAAGGGCGTGACAATCACGGGCTGATTGCGCTGCGCATGGATCATGGCCCCTTCGAGCATCGGGAAATCATGTTTGAGCGGAGAGACGGAATTGATGTTGGTATACATATGTGGTTTGGCGTCGAATTCTTCGCGCGTCAGGCCGCCTGCAATACGGGTCATCTCCATCACATCTTCAACGCGCCCGCGCCCGAGCGAATAGGCATGCACGACTTTGTCGGTCAGGGTCAGCATGTCGAACAGGCAATCAAGGTGGCGCACAGAGGGGTGGATATCGATCGGCTCCACCGGATAGCCACCAGTGAAATGGATGCAGTTGAAGAATTGTGTGAGCTTGATCAGGTCGCGATACCCCTCCATGAAACCCGACCGTTTCCCGCCTTTGAGATCCCAGAAATTTGGCGGGGAGGAGACATTGCCAAAGAGCAGATTGTTCCCGCCCATCGTGATGGCGCGCTCAGGATTGCGGGGCGTAATGGTAAATTCAGAAGGCGCGTGGCCGACCATCTCCATCACGAAATCCGCGTCCATTTTGACGTTGGTTCCATCAACCTTGCAGCCCGCTTTGTTCAGGATCGCGCAGGCCTCCGGATGGAGAAACTCGATCCCGATCTCAGAGAGAACCCGCATAGAGCCCAGATGGATGGCTTGAACGCCATCCTCGTCCAAAGGTTCCGTCGGTCGATCCCGGTTGACCGGCGGATTCCACGGCATTTGCACGGGCAGCTTCGACGTGGTGCGCCGGGCGTTGCCTGCGCGCCCTCCACTGCGACCTCTGCGGGCTGCGGTTTTTGCCATTGTGATCCTCCGATCTCTCCTGCCCGAGCAGGTTGTCACGCGCGGAAACGGCCCGTGCGCCACTTTCCGACGAGATCGGTCGTTTTTGGAAACTCACCGCGGCTCACAGCAAAGCAGGCAGTTTGTCGAAGGAGCCCAGCGCGCTCGTGACAATCGGCGAGGAAATCGCCAGCACCGCCTTCAGCGCATCTAAAGAGGCAAGCCGTTCTATATCGAACCCGCCGATACGCAGCTTGAGCCGTTCCGCTTCCTCTGTCTTCAGCCCACTCCCCAAAGCAGCGGCGGCCGCATTGAAACGATTAGTCCGCACCATCAAAAACAGGCTGACAGGAATATAGAAGGACATGATCAGCGCCGAATAGCTGACCCCCCGAAAGAGGGACACGCCATCGACCAGCGATTGATGCGCGGCCTTCAACTCGGGGTCGGCAATAAGGGCCGTGGGCCAGGACATCCATGTCAGGCCCAGCGCCATGCCAATCGTCAGCAGCACGGCGGCGGCATAAAGATACCTGCGGACAGCGTTTTGCGCAGCCTCCAGCGCCTGCCCTTCCTCCAACAAACCCTCGCGCGTTGTCAGATCTGCTGGCCCCGTTCGCGACAGGCCCAGAATGCAACCCGCGATCACGGAGGCGGAGGCCAGCGCAGAGATAAGATTGACCGCTCCATTCAAAGAGGTCAGCACAGCGAATGCGCCCAGTGTCTCGCATGCGCTATCGGCCGCTTCTGTGATCGCGCAGCGCGCAATCTGACCTTGCCCCAAAGCCTCACGAAACAAGGCCTCTCCCAGCAATTCATAGGACTCAAAACTGCGCATAGAAACGGGTTCGAATATGGAAAAGATCAGCGCCACACCGACAGCGCCAATCAGCGCGATGAGTGTTTTTGCAATCGACCGAAGCCGCTGTTCCGACAACAGTTCAAAGGCGAAGACGAGAATGAGGCTGACAGCGACTGACACATAGAAAAACACCGCCGCCATATAGCGATAGCGCCCCGCCAGCTCTGCCATTGCGCTTTGATTAATCAGCTCGACCGGGCCGAGATCCAGATCAGGGTTGCCAAAGTTGCCGAGCACGTACTCTGACGCCGTCAGCACGCTGACTGGAAACAGGAAAATGAGAAGATGCAGCCAACGGATATCCTTGTGCGCAGCGCTGCGCCACTCAAGAAGGGCATTGAGTAATCGGGTCAATCCGCACCTATGCTCAAACACCAGATCAAAAACGCGTCACCTGAATGCCGTGACATAACAATGCGTCCAGCCTGCGCGCAGGCGCGGCGAAAATCAAGCGCGCGTGCCCTGCGGCATGCTAAAGCTGCGCAATCCATTCGGGCAGATGCGACACATCGGGAAGGACAACATCCGCATGAGGGGACAGGTCGGCCTCGGTGGCATAACCGCTTGCCACACCCACGCAGACCATCCCCGCAGCCCGACCAGCATGCAAATCATGGGTGCTATCCCCGACCATCGCCACATGATCAGGGGCGAGAGACATCTGGTCTGCGAAGGCCAGACACATGCCAGGAGCCGGCTTCCCGCCAAAGCCGCTATCGCTGCCGATGATCGCATCAAAGTGATCGACAACCCCAAGCGCATCCATGTGACGACGGGCCGAAGCCTCCGCATCATTTGTCGCGATGCCCAGCTTCGCGTGGCGCGCCAAATCTGACAGCAGAGGCTTCAGCGGCACAATTTCATGCACGGTCACAGATTCCGCCTGCGCATTGGAATGCGCGATCAAATCCTGCCGCTGCCAGTTAGGCAGAAGCGGTAAGAGCAGATCGACCCCTTCCTCCGGCGTGCCAGCAATGACGGGGCTGGTGGAGTGAAATGTGTGCACCTCAAGATCAAACTGGATCGCCTTCGCCATCTCTTGCAGCAACACTCTATCGCCTTGCGCCAGTCCCGACAGGAAGGCCAAAGACCACTGACCCCACGTCTTCTCAAAATCCAGAAGCGTCGCGTCCTTGTCGAAAAGAAGCCCTGCGATTTTCAAGAGCGGCGTGTGAAGCTAACGGTTTTAGGGAAATCGAACGTCACTGCAGCGCGTCCGAGGGCATCAGTCCATTTTAGGTTGGTCCGGCGGCACTTCGCTTTCTTTCCCTGCAAAAGCTTCAAATCCGGTTTTGCGAACGTGTTCGCTACTTGCGACCTCTCAGACAATTCTTTTAATTGCTTGAGGGTAGGGTTTTTTGGGACATCCCACTTTGCAGTAATCGTTTTTGCGAAAACAGTATTGGGCATGTATCCGATCCCACGGCGCACTTTCGTCTCGCCTATGCGAACGGTAGTTTGGGCCGCAGCACGGCTCATGTACCGGTTGTGACTGACTTTTCCATATGTCGCGAGCGTGCCGCATAGCAACGCTTTGCCTCGGTTTTCGATGAATTTGTAGGCAACTAAACCATAGTAGCGCTGCTTCCCGGCAATTGTCTGCTCCATGACGCCAACAGCTTTAAAGCTCTTGTCTATAGTTAGCGTTTGCGAGAAAGCAGCTGTGGCGCAACAGGCCACAACAATAGCCAAGGGCAAAAAGAAAGTTCGCGTCATTTGAGGTCCTTAATATCTGCAACACCAGCTGCCGCATTTGAGAACGATATTACCGTTTCCAGCCTTGCACCAGTGCTGATTCTAAGCCAATTTCATCTCTGTTCTCAGGGCGGGGTGAAATTCCCCACCGGCGGTGATAGCCCGCGAGCGCCTTCTCTTCGGAAAAGGGTCCAGCAGATCAGGTGCAATTCCTGAGCCGACGGTCATAGTCCGGATGAGAGAGAGCGTTTGATCGTGCCTTTTGACGCGCTCATGCGGGATCGCCTTGGTGACGTGTTGATGTTGCGAAAGGAGATATGCAAATGACACTCACCCGTTACGCGTTCGTAAAAGCCAACTGGCATGCCGAGATTGTAGATCAGGCTCTGGTTGGGTTCAGCGAGCTGATTGCCCCTTCCCAAATCGATGTCTTCGACGTGCCCGGCGCGTTCGAGATGCCTCTGCTGGCGCGCGACCTTGCATCAAGCGGCCAGTACGGCGCCGTGGCCTGCGCCGCGTTGGTCGTGGATGGCGGCATTTATCGCCATGATTTCGTGGCCCAGGCCGTCGTTGACGGGCTAATGCGCGCCGGGATGGACAGCGGCATTCCGGTGCTGTCCGTGTCACTGACCCCGCATCATTTTCAGGAGACCGCGCATCATATCGCGATCTACAAAAATCACTTCGTTGAGAAAGGTCGCGAGGCTGCGCGTGCCGCACTGATGATCGGCAAGACCCGCGCCTCCATCGCCGCTTAACCTCTTGACGTAGAACCAAACATGCTGCCCGCACAGGCGGCATGTTTCGCCAGATTACGTCCAGTTGGGCAGATCACCGCCCGGCAGCATCTGCCGGGCGCGCATCGGGTCTTCATACGCAAACCCGGCCGCATCGCAGAAACCGGTGACCCACGCGTCATCCATCATTAAGAAATCCATAACAGATGCCAAGAACTCTGGCTCACCCGCACGCACACGCAAGTTATCCACAGAGAGGCCCGTTGTTCCCATGAATACACTGGCCAGATCATCTGTGGATAAAATCCAGGTCAGGGCCTGAACGGCCAGAGCCTCGGCTTGCGACGTTTTCATCTCTCAATCCGCATCAATATTTCATTAACCAGACTCACTCATACCTACCGCACCGAGTAAGACAAGCGGGAGCGTAACTGACATCATGAGCAGACGGATTCTGATCATTGACGCCATTCCTACGCGACGCATTGTGATGAAGGCGAAGCTCGGTGTGGCACAGTACGAGGTCGATGTGGCCTCTGACCTCAAGGAAGCCACAAACAAAATCAATTCAAAACGCTATGACGTCGTGTTCGCAGATGCCGGGCTTGAAACTGCGAAAGGCGGGCCACGTGGCGGTGTGTTCGGGTTTTGTCAGGATTTGAAGCGGACCAAGGCAACGCGAGACACCCCCGTTATCATGATGCGCGATCCGGGCGAAGACAAAGACACGCTCGCGGCTTTTCACGCAGGCTTTGATGATGTTCTGGTCCGCCCGCTGAGCGAACGCGTCTTACTGGCACAATTGCGCGCGATCATGCGACGCCGGGCAAGCGCCGAAGGGCTTGATGGGCACCGTTTCATCAGCGAACTGCCCTCCAGCCGTCCGAAACCAGCCCCCCTGCCCGCGCAGATCGCCGTGGTGGCAGGCTCGACAGGAGCCGCCAGCGCGATACAGACGGAACTCAGCGCGGTGCTGCACGATATCCCACCTGCGGTGATTTCCTCTCATAGCCATCTCAGCGTTATCTCCGCTTTGCGCAAGAACCCAAATCTCGACACGATACTGCTTGTGGCCGAGCCCGGCCGTGAAGAGGCCGCGCTGACGCTTCTGTCGGATCTGCGGTGTTGGGGGGCCACGGGTGGCGCAGGCCTCGTGATGCGTTTTGCGTATGCCGACCCGACCTATGCAGCCCGCGCTTATGATATGGGTGCCGACACCGTTTTGGGCGGCACGGCGGCCCCGGAAGAGCTGATGTTGCGCCTGATGCGGCTGGCCAGATTGAAACAGCGCGCTGATGCTTTGAAACTGCGCGTGGAAGACGGACTGCGGATGGCGATCACCGACCCTCTGACGGGAGTATATAATCGTCGTTTCGCCATTGAAAAACTCGCAAAGATCGCCAACAGCCCGGAAGAATTCGGCTTGCTGCTGCTCGATCTGGATCATTTCAAGAAGATCAACGATGCGCATGGGCATGGGGTCGGGGACACAGTGCTGTCCACAATCGCACAGAAACTCAATGGCAGCCTGCGAGACAGTGACCTTCTGGCGCGGATCGGTGGTGAGGAGTTTCTGGTGGCGCTGCCCGGTGCCTCTGCCGCGCAGGCCGTGGGCACAGCAGAGCGGTTGCGCAACATCGTTGACCGCACCCGGATCCACGCGCCCAGTGCTGACGCGCCGCTGCAGGTCACGATGAGCGTCGGGCTAATCCACAGCAATGGCGCATTGGCAGACATCGACGCGCTCATGGCCAAAGCCGATGCAGCGCTTTATCGCGCCAAGAATGGCGGACGCAACACCGTGAGCGTCATTCAAGCAGCCTAGCCTCCTGTCAGGACCTGCCTAACGCCGACCTTTATTCAGACCTTTCTCAAGCTTTTCTGCGAAGGCTGCACGTTGGTCAGGTGTCATCGCCTCGATACGCTCCAGCAAAAGACCCCGGCCTTCTGCCTGAAACGCGCTTTGCATTTCACTTTGCTTCGACAAGAGCTGCTCGACGACTGCGAGATCAAAAGGTGTCATCCGCATCGCGGCAACCAGTTCGCGGCCGATCTCGCGCATCTGCTGACGCGACTGCTTAAACCACGGCCTGCGATCCGAAAACGCCGCGCGCAGTGCTGCGCGGTCCTCTTTCGACAACGCCCTGCCATAGGGACCCAGTGACATTTGATGCGCGCCGCGCTCGGCTTTTCCAGACGGCGCGCCGCCCGACAGCTTTGCGCCCAGAAAAGCACCGATCACAAGCAAGTTTGCACCAAGCGACAGCACCAGCAAAAGGCGCATCCATCTTGGTGTCGGTTTTGGCGTTGTTTCAGTCATGCCGCTCACCCTTCATCAAAAAACAGATCGTCATCAGGCAGGAGAGACATCGCCGTAAACGCAGCCTCTTCCCCGTCTGCAGATTCAAACTGCATCAAGTCCGGCTGAACGAACCCGATGTAAACTCCCGCAGCAGTCGCTGTCACAAGCCCACCCAGACCAGCCCAGCCGCCCAAGGCTTCGACAATCTGGGACCACAAGTTTTGTTTCGAAACCTTGCGGAGATCTGCTTGCGGCTGCTCTGCTTTTGCATCTGCAACGATCCGGTCGATCAGCGCATCAGAGGGCTGCGGCGCCCGCCTCCCCAGGTCAGACAGTAACGCATCCAACGCGTCGTCTTTCTCTGGTCCATCAAGTCCGGTCATAGTCCCAGTTCCTCTCTTCGGCCGACAAGTTGCGCGGCCAATGCCCGTTTGCCCCGCGCCGTCAGGCTTTCCACCGCTTCGACGCTGATCTCCAGAATCCCGCTGATCTCGGGATTGGACAAACCTTCAATATGGCGCAAGATCACAGCTTGTCTCTGACGGTCGGGCAAGGTTTCCAGCGCTTGCTCCAAGGCGCTTTCGCGTTCCGCCCGCAACAGCTGCGCTTCAGCGCCGGGCGCATCATCTGCGGGTTCCGCAATCTCGTCCAGACCGACCCCGCGTCGTTTACGCAAGCGGTCGGTACACAGATTAGACGCCACTCGAAAAAGCCAGGTCGACGGTTTTGCCGCCCCCGGCACCCAATCAGGTGCCATTTTCCAAAGGCGCAACATAGATTCCTGCACGATGTCTTCCGCCTCTTCGCGGTCGCGTAACATGCGATAACAAAAAGGCAGCAAACGCGGCGCAAGCCGCTCCGTCAACTCACGCGCAGCGCTCGGATCGCCATTGGCATAGAGCACCAGAAGCGCATCATCGCTTGTCTCGCTCGTTTGATCCAATGCCATGTCCATTCAGTCGCAAAGCTATCCGTGTTAACTGATACAGGCAATCGGCCGGGTAAGGTGGAACCCGGCCAGCCTGAGTTATGCTATTCGCTGTCGGATTTGCGACGATCCTTGCGCGCTGCTTTCATCGCGTCAAACTCCGCTTTGGAAATCCCGCCACTTTTATCGGCGTCCAGTTTGGAGAAGCGTTTCGCAACGCGCTCCTCATTGGGGCGCAGCTCTTCTGCGCTTAATTTCCCATCGCTATTGGCGTCGCGCCGTTCAAACATACGCTCCATGCGCCGTTGGGCGCGCTCTCCGGCCTCTTTTGACAGTTCTTCTTTCGTCAGAAAGCCATCACCATCAGCATCAGCGCGCGCAAACCGCACAGCTCCAGCCGCTTCCATTTCGGCACGTGTGATCTCGCCGCTTTTATCCGTATCCAGCATCTCGAAATTGATACGCGGGCCGCGCTCTTTGGCAGATCCCAAAGTCGGCGCCACCATCGCCGTTCCTGCAATGGTCAAGACGAGAACCTTGGCAAATTTGTTTGAAGTCATCATAGTCCAGATCCTTATTCTTAATGACTGCGTCTTGATCGACGCGACTGTCCTTGCAAACGGAGCACTCCCGCCATTCCGTCGAAAAAACTTGCGACATCCCGCCGCAAGACAGGCTGTCGCGGTGCAATTTCTGTAGAGTGCGCGTAGAAGAGAGCCAGAATCGAGGGATCAGTGATGGCTGCTGATACGGCGCTTGCCAAAAAAACCGCAGAGACGATATCAGGCGCTGACCGCCTTGCGAGGCCTGCAATGCGCGCGGGCTGGCGCAGACGCTGCCCAAGCTGCGGCACCGGCCCTCTGTTCAAAGGCTTCCTGAAAGTGCGCGATGATTGTCCCGTATGCGGGCAAGAGCTGCACCATCACCGCGCGGATGACGGACCTGCATATATCACCATCCTTCTCGTAGGTCACTTGATGGCACCGTTTCTGCATCTGACATTCAGCCACATCCATGAACCCGATCCTCTGATTGTGGCCTCCGTTTTCTCAGTGCTGTGCGTTGCAGCCAGCCTGTATCTTCTGCCGCGCGTCAAAGGCGCGCTGATTGGGTTGCAGTGGGCCAAGCGTATGCACGGGTTCAAAACGCATTAAACGGCTGGACCATCCGTATCCTGCAGGCCACACTCTTGCGATGACCGATATTCCCATTCGACATGCCGCAAGCGTCATTTTGCTGCGAGACCCACAGACCAACCCGCGCGTTCTCATGGGGCAACGTGGCAAGACAGCCGCCTTCATGCCCAATAAATACGTCTTTCCCGGCGGCGCTGTTGATCCAGATGACGCGAACATCCAGCTTGCCCAATTGCCCGATGAGGCGAGCCTGTCGCGACTGGCCATGCGCAGCGACCCGAGCCTTGTGCCAGCGATCATCACCTCTGCTATTCGCGAAGTCTGGGAGGAGACGGGGCTGATCTTCGGCACGCCCGGCGCTGCCCCTGAGCACATGCCGCAGGACTGGGCCAGTTTCTATGCCAGCGGTCATGTTCCGACTGCGGCGGGATTTCACTACATGTTTCGCGCGATCACACCGCCCGGTCGCCCGCGCCGTTTCGACGCGCGGTTCTTTCTGGTGTCTGCAGAACATGCGATTGGCGATCTTGACGATTTTTCCAAGGCCGAGGATGAGCTGAGCCACCTGCATTGGGTGGGCGTTGATGAGGCGCGACAGCTCAATCTGCCATTCATCACAGAAGTTGTACTTGCTGAAGTCGCGGCCCTCGCCCGCAGCGGCGCAACCCCGAGTTCGGTGCCCTTTTTCAACAATACAGATCACACATCTGAATTTCTCAGGCTCGTTTAGGCCCCCCGCCGATTTATTTTGTCTGGTGTTTTCATTTCGGAAACAGTTTCATAATGCTGCCCTATTCTGTTGCTAGCTGCGGGCGTAATGACAATGAGCATGAGCAGTCCACGGCCCCTCCAAGAGCCGCTTCGTCAGCACAGCCCCAAGCGAGACCTTTGGGTCCTCTTGGGGCTGATGGCTCTGTTTGTCTTTGGTTTCATGGGCTTAGCTGCCTCTGTCGGCTGGGAAGACACGTGGGAACAGCTCAAAACGCTGAGCCTCGTTCAACTCATCGGTTTGCTGGCCCTCTCTTTGGTCAACTACATCCTGCGCGGCGTTAGATGGCATATCTTCTCTGCACGGCTTGGGCTCGGCCTGCCGTTACGCCATGATATGCTGCATTTCATGGGTGGTTTTGCGATGACCGTGACCCCCGGCCGCATTGGGGAGCTGGTGCGACTGCGATGGATTTCACGTCTGACGGCGTGGCCTTTCGAACGCATCCTGCCCTTGCCTTTCGTAGACCGCGCTTTTGACGTTGCAGCAATGGGCATCGTGCTGGCGGGCGGCGTTGTCCTGTCGCAATCAGGTACCAGCGGCGCAATTCCGGTTGCCATGATCGCGATGATCGCAGCACTTGTCGTGACCCGCCCGGTATTGATCGAAGGTCTCGTGCAAGGGCTGTGGCGCCTGATCCGCCGCTGGCCCCGCCGCTTCGTTGGATTGCGAAGGGCTGCGCGCTCAATGGCCGTGTTCAGCGCACCCCGTGTCGCGATTCCCGCGCTATGCCTCAGCATTATCGGCTGGGCTGCGGAAGGGTATGCTCTCTTCCTGCTGCTGACCTGGATGGGCGCGGATATCACATTTGCAACAGCCACCGTCATTTTCATCTTCTCGACGCTTGCAGGTGGCCTGACCGGCGCGCCGGGAGGCGTCGGCGGTGCTGAGACAGCGATGTTGATGCTGTTGGCCGCGCAAAACGTGCCGCTGGAAATCGCCGTTCCTGCCATGGCTGTGATCCGCATTACAACTTTATGGTTCGCTATCCTCCTGGGGCTCATCATGTTCCCCTTCGCCGAAAAACTGTCGAAGAAGGCCTGACATTCATGCTTTGGAAAACGCTCACATATTGCGGCTGGGGTCGCGTCAAACACGCGAAGGGTCCAGTGGCGAGACCCGAACGTGCCTCCACAGTGGGGCAGGCATTGGATGATGACGCTGGTCCCGCAATTGGCAATTGTCGGTCCTACGGCGATGCCTGTCTGAACAATGAGGGCAGCGCAATCAACATGACCCGGCTCGACCGGATGATCGCGTTTGACCCTGACACAGGCATTCTGCAGGTAGAGGCAGGCATGCGCGTCGGCGAAATCGCCCGCATCTTTGCCCCGCAAGGTTGGTTGCCCGCTGTAATGCCCGGTACAGGTTTCGCGACTGTCGGTGGCTGCATTGCCAATGATGTGCACGGCAAAAACCATCATGGCGCAGGCACATTCGGCAATCACGTGACAGAAATCACGCTGATGACCGCCGGCAAAACGCAAACGATCTCACCGACCAAATCACCTGCCCTGTTCAAAGCAACAGTCGGGGGGTTGGGCCAAACGGGCATCATCCTCTCCGCTAAGATGCAACTGCTCGCTTGCAAGGGCGATGTGATGACCGTTACCGAGCGGCGGATTACGGATTTTGACGCATTCATCGCAGCACTCGACCAGTCACAATCTACCTACACTGTCGGCTGGATTGACGCGACTGCAACAGGCGAGGCGCTCGGGCGCGGCATTCTTGAAGAAGGAGAAACCGGCTACGGGCTGGTGCCTCAGAAAAAGTCGTCCAAATCCGTTCCCTTCGACGCCCCGGGCTTTGCCCTGTCAAAGCCCGTCGTGAAAGCATTCAACACGGCCTATTTCCGGCGCGTGCCTGCCTCTGGGCGGACAATCGTGAAACCGATTCAGGACTTTTTCTTCCCGCTCGACCGCATTCACGACTGGAACAAGCTCTACGGCAAAAGCGGTTTCATGCAGTTTCAATGCGTCGTGCCGCCGTCGCATCTCGATGCATTGAAACGGATCGTTGAAAAGATCGCGCATAGCGGCCTTGCGTCTCCGCTTGCCGTGCTCAAACGGATGGGACCAAAAAGCGCCGGGCTGATGAGCTTCCCGATGGAAGGCTACACGCTCGCCGTGGATTTCCGTGCCGACAGGAAAGCCTACAGCCTCATCGCTGAACTAGAGGAGATGGTGGCAACGGCGGAGGGCCGCATCTATCTGGCAAAAGACGCCACGCTTGACACAAAACACGTGCCCGCCATGTATCCCAATCTGCCGAAATTCGTTGCAGCCGCGAAGAAAGCCGATCCCGAAGGCGCGTTTGAAACGGATCTGACCCGCCGCCTCAAAATCAGGAGCGCATCATGACAGAGACCTGGATCATACTGGGCGCAACCTCCTCCATGGCCAAGGCCTTTGCGCGCGCTGTCTCCCTTCAGGGCGCGAACGTCCTTCTGGCTGGACGAGATTTGGACGATCTGCATGTCAGCGCGTTTGATTGCGGTCAACGCGGCGCGGCTTTGGCCGAGGCCATCCCGTTTGACGCGCGCGATGCGAACGGATTTGACGCGATCATTCAACGCGCCCGACAAGAGGAAGGCATGATAAATGTCGCCGTCTTCGTAGGCTCCATGCCCCCGCAGGCGGAGATTGATCTGGACCCATCCCTGATTGACGGCGTGATCGCTGACAGTTTCACCGGCCCCGCGAAATTCCTGCAAGCCATCGCGCCTGAAATGGAGGCGCGCGGCGGCGGTACAGTGATCGGTGTGGGCTCTGTCGCCGGGGATCGCGGGCGGATCGGCAATTATGTCTATGGTTCAGCCAAGGCGGGCTTTCACACCTATCTCAGCGGATTGCGCAACAGGCTGACCCGCTCCGGCGGCCATGTCGTGACCGTCAAACCGGGCTTCGTGGACAGCGCCATGACATGGGGCATTGAAGGCATGTTCCTAGTCGCCCCGCCCGAAAAAGTGGCCGCTGATCTGTTGAACGCCGTGAAGAAGAAGAAAGACGTGATCTATACGCCGTTCTTCTGGCGCATCATCATGGGGATCATCACCCGCATCCCGGAGCGGATCTTCAAGAAGATGAGTGTTTAGCCACCGAATGCGTTCTCAAACAAGCCGGCTGCGTAGAACATGATCGTCACGGTGAAGATGATCAAGGACAGCCCGTGGCGGTCTTTCAGCGCAAAGACAATCGGATCGTGATCCTGTTTGCCTTTGTAGCCCAACGACACCATACGCCATAGCCAGCCCGCGATCGGGACCATCGCAACCCAGAGCAACCATTGCGTGCGGTAAAGGGTCAGTGCCTGCTCCGTGAAACTATACATGAAGAACACCAGCAACGCCGCGAACATGCCGATACAGGCCACATTCATCAGATCGCTCCTGTCGGGTTTGCCATAGCCACGGCCTGGCAAACGTTCATCTGTTTCAGCCAGCGTCAGTTCCGTCAGGCGCTTGACGCATCCCAGCGTCAGAAAGACAGGGAAGATGAAGACCAGCATATAGCCGGAGACGAAAATCTCTGCGGCTGTCGCACCGGCGACGACACGGATCGTATAAAGCGCAGCCAGTGTCGCAATATCAATCCATCTCAACCGCTTCAGTCGCAGGGAATATGCGAGAGACAGCGACATGTATAAGACGATGATTCCAAAGAACGCCCAGTTCAGGCTCGCTGCCACTCCAAGCGCAAGCACGCCCAAGCCCGCGCAAGTCACCATCCCCACAGAGATCGGAACAGCCCCGCTCGCGAAGGGGCGGTTCTTCTTCTTGATGTGCAACCTGTCGGCTTCAAGATCGAGCAGGTCATTGACGATGTAGATACAGGAGGCTGCAGCAGAGAAGGCCACAATCGCCAGCAGGATCGTCAGGAATGGGATCAGGCCGAATTGATGCGCGGCAATCAACGGCAGCAGCAGCAGGACATTCTTCACATATTGATGCGGTCTCAGCGCGCGGGCCAAATCCAGCCATCGCCACCCGCCAGCAAGCTCCGTGACACCGTGATCGGCAATCAGCTCGTTGCGCGCGCCGGGCACATGCCCCACGATGATCGCTTCATCAGCTTGCCGCCAGATCGCCAAATCGGTGGTCTCATTGCCCGCATAGTGAAATCCTCTTGGACCATAAGCCTCCACCAACGCCTGCGCTTTGGCCTCCCCGCGCAGGTTGACGTTGCCCTTTGATGCGAACACGCGCGGCGAAAACTCATGTGCAGCCGCAAGCTCGGTGACCAATGCATAGTCCGAGGCGGACGCGAGCACGATCTCCACCCCTTGCTGCCGGGCCGCTTCCACCATTGGCTCAACGGAAGGTTCAACCGGCATCAGATCCACGCGTGGCCGCGCAAGATCCGCCAATTGTGCTTTCAAGGCAGCCTTGTCACCGAATGTGGATTTCACAATCCGCAAGGTCGCCATCGGATCGCGACCCATTCCGGCCCAGAAGCTTTCAAATAGCATATCCGTGCGCAAGAACGTACCGTCGACATCCAAAACCAGCGGTTTCGATTTACCAAGCATGGCTCAACCTTTGGTCCGGAAAACGCAACCGTCACTGACCAGTTCCGGCGGGGTCAGGCAAATAGACCGCGCGACGCGCCACGCAGCCAGAACTTTCGGAACGTAGGCGCGGGTTTCTGCGAAAGGCGGTACACCATTGTGACTGCGCACAGCACCCTCACCCGCGTTGTAACCTGCCAAGGCCAAGATCGGATCGCCGTTGAACTCTTTCAGCAACCAATCCAGATACGCCACACCGCCCTTTATGTTCTGCGCGGGATCGGTGGAATCGGATACGCCAAACCGGGCAGCCGTGTCGGGGATCAATTGCATCAGCCCCTGCGCGCCTTTGTTGCTCTCTGCTGCGACACGGCCACCGGATTCGACAGAGATCAGCGCCAACACCAATGCGGGCGACACTTTCTTGTCCAGCGTCTGGATCAAAATGTCCGTGCCATGCGCCAGGGCTATCTTTTGCAACGTATCCAGACGCGGTTCTGGGACTGCTTTGCCCGTGGGGGCCTTTGCGACATGGTCCACTGCCGCAGAGAACCGCCCTTGGACCGGCGTTCCAATGGCCGGCGAGATCGTATCCCAGAACCAGTCCATATCACTTGGAGGCGCTTTAGGTTTCTCCACGGGCGCAGCTGCCGCGATTTTTGCCTGTTCCTCCGGGTCAATCTGCACCGTGATGCGATTGCCCGCCCCCGATGACGGGGGTTTGATCTTGCGGAACGTAAAGTCGCCGCCAAAGGCGGGCTTGTGGGAGCCCGCGAGAACGGGATCGCCTGCGCTTATCAAAAGCGCAAAAAGGGATAAAACGAGTCGTTTAGACATGACCTGCCCGATCTGTCGTGTTTTTTTATTTCTTTTGCGGGATCATAGGCGCAAAACGCGCTGCAACACTAGGAATTCACGCTGTTTTCTGTGGCAAAGCCGCCATATTCGACATGCAGGACACACTTGTTTTTACCTCAATCAAATTTTTTGCATAAATAAATTGTTCGAAAACAGTCGGTTAATACAATTTTTATGAATTCGGGGAGTTGCTGAAAAATTGCACGAATGGCGCCGCACTCTCGCCCAGATTGATCCCGATAACTCTCCCCATACCGAGACGGGGATGAGGAACGGAACAGAGGCCGGTCCAAATCAACACAAACCGCCCCGGCATATGGAACCTGAAAACTGACTACTATCCTTGGAGGGATACACAATGACTAAACTGTTCAAAAACTTCGTAGCTGACGAATCTGGTGCTGTGACTGTTGACTGGGTCGTTCTGACTGCAGCCATCGTTGGTCTGGGCATCGCTGTTATGGCGTCTGTATCTGACGGTCTGCAAGACCTGTCCGGCGACATCAAAGACCAGCTGACTGACCAAAACATCTCGACAACTTTCTAAGTTGACGGCCGCCCAACCGGGCGACATCGATAGGAAAAGCCGCGCTGACCAAGCGCGGCTTTTTTTTGCATTTCAGGCCGCCGCCTATCGGCAAGAACACGCTCATCAGAAACGGTCAATTTCCCAATTGACCACGTATGGAATGGTTAAAGACGCATTTTTGACAAATTTTACCTGAATAGTGAGAAGTGAGGGGACAAGCACTGGTCCGCTGTTTGTGACACAGCGGGCTGACAAGAGGATACTATGTTGAACGTTATTAAACATTTTGCGCTGGAAGAAGACGGCGCTGTTACTGTTGATTGGGTGATCTTGTGTGCAGGTGTGGTAAGCCTTGCACTTGCCGCCGTTGGCGTCATCACTGATGGCGTTGACGGAGCATCAAGCGACACTGAAAAACGGCTAAAAAGCCAGTTGATCAGCACATCATTCGACACTGACGGTAGCGTCTGATCCTTTGTGTCATGCCTTTATTGGCATGATCCGCATCCCATCACGGCAGAGCTTACCTTCACAGGTGAGCTCTGTTCGCGTTAATCGGGCGGCCACTGTTTACAGATAATGCCCCAACCTGATCACTTTGCCATCACTGTTTCGCCGTAATCCCCCATTACCCCTGTGCACAATCGTGAGCCCTTTGCGTGAGGAAGGGTGCGTTATTTAGTCTGAAAGGGGCAAAAGATGAGAATCTTGTTCGGATTGGTGCTGGTATTGGGGGTCGGACTTGCCGGGTTCGCGGCCTATCTCGCCAAAAACCGCATCGGGGAATATCAGGCCACCTTGGCCGAGCAGCAGGCAAAACTGGCAAGCAATGTGCCTTTGGAGCCGGTCTTTGTTGTAAAACGCCGGGTCAAATACGGTGAAAAGCTCAAAAAGAAGGACGTGCGCATCGTCGCATGGCCCGAAAACGCAATTCCTGAGGGTGCCTTCCAGAATGGCGAATTCCAAAAAGGCAAACCGCTCTTTCCAAAAGACGGGGAGCTGCGCACGGTTCTGCGTGTGATGGAAAAAGACGAAGCAGTGCTTCTGGCGAAGGTAACCGAACCGGGCGAAGATGCCGGGGTGTCTTCCCGTCTTGAAAAGGGCATGCGTGCTTTCGCGCTTCGTGTTGACGTGTCCACCGGTGTGTCGGGCTTCCTGCGTCCAGGCGACCTTGTCGACGTCTACTGGTCCGGCAAAGCTCGCGGCCGCAACGTCACCACACTTATCCAGCGCAATCTGCAATTGCTTGCTGTGGATCAGATCGCAGATGGCGATCGCAATGCACCTACCATTGCGCGCACCGTTACGGTCATGACCTCCCCTGACCGTATCGCGGCTCTGGCTCAAGCCCAATCGTCCGGTCGGCTGACCCTCGCGCTTGTTGGCGCAGGCGACGACACGGAGATCGCAGAGATCGAGATCGGGCAAAATGAGTTGCTGGGGATCGAGATCGCACCCAAAGTGCAGAAAGAAAAAGAACGCGTCTGTACTGTCAAGACCCGCAAAGGCGCAGAGGTGGTTGAAATTCCAATCGCTTGCACTGACTGATCTTCACGCATCACGGTAATCAGACACCGACGGCGCGGCACATCATATAGGTGTCGCGCCGTATTTTATTACCAGCCATGGGCATGTGTTGCCTCGGACCCACATAAACAACGCGGCCCAACACGCTGATTCTTGCAATAAATCCGGAAATCGAACATGGTTTCCCGAAATTGGGCATTAGACCCATTCCACACCAGTGATCAGAGAGGCAGGATCACATGAACATGAAGCAGCTACTTAGCGCTGGCCTGATCGGCCTTGCGATTTCCAGTTTTTCCCCTGTGACAAGCTTTGCGCAGAACCTGAGTATTACGAGCGGGTCCACGGCGCGGAATTTGAACGTGTCCATCAACCGCGCAGTCGTCGTTGAAAGCGACGTCCCATTTGCGGAGCTCTCCGTAGCTAACCCTGGCATTGCCGATATCGCGACATTGTCGGATCGCACTATTTATGTGTTGGGAAAATCTCCCGGGCGTACAACGCTGACCCTTCTGGGGCCTGACGGGAAACTGATCACCAATGTTGAGGTGCGTGTCGCACCTGACATCGCAGAATTCAAAGAACGTCTGCGCGAAATCCTTCCAGGCGAAAAAATCGAAGTCCGCACCGCGAATGACGGGATCGTTCTGTCAGGCACAGTATCTTCGGTCCTGAAACTGGATCGCGCGCTTGATTTGGCACGCCGCTACGCGCCAGATGCCGTCTCAAACCTCATGAGCGTAGGTGGAACGCAGCAGGTCATGCTGAAAGTACGCTTCGCTGAAATGAGCCGGTCGATTTCCAAAAATCTGTCTGCCAGCCTTGGTCTTTCCGGCCTGACTGGAAACTTTGGCCTTAAAGCAGGCACAAACCGCAATATCAACAATGCCAACACAGCTGGCATTCTCGCAGGTCCGGCAGCGGCCACGACCAATGCTGCGGCAAACAGTGCGGGCGGGTTGGCCATTGGCTTCGGCAGCGGCAGCCTTCAGGCCGCGGTTCTCATCGAAGCGCTTGAATCCAAAGGACTTGTGCGCACTCTGGCAGAACCGAATCTGACCGCCCTCTCCGGTCAACAAGCAGAATTCCTGGCCGGTGGTGAGGTGCCAATCCCGATCTCAAGCGAAGATGGTATCTCCATCGAATATCGCCCCTTCGGTGTCGAACTGGCGTTTACACCGACGGTCGTCGACCAGGATGTGATCAACCTGAACCTCGCAACGTCTGTTTCGAGCCTTGATACGACAAACTCAGTCACAACAGGTGGCGTATCGGTCCCGTCTTTCAACAAACGCGCCTCTTCAACAACAGTGGAGCTGCGCGACGGTGAGAGTTTCGCTATCGCAGGCCTGTTGCAAGATGACTTCGTTGATCTCGCCGGTCAGGTTCCATGGTTGGGTGACGTACCCGTCCTTGGCGCGCTGTTTCGCAGCAGCAACTACAACCGTCGTCAGACTGAGCTCGTGATCATCATCACCGCGCATCTGGTCTCACCCACACGCGGCGACAACTATGTCCTGCCGACGGACCGCATTCGTCCCCCAACCGAGCGTGAATTGTTCCTCAACGGCACTGTTGCCAAGGCAGTTCGCAACTCTTCCGGCGCAACAGGTGAAGTTGCCCGGCAAGATTTCTCAGGCTCATACGGCTACGTTTTGGAGTAATATCAGATGCTTAAGTCAACCAGCACCATCGCAATCCTGGCCACTCTCTCCTTCGGCATGGCCGCATGTGGAAACTTTGATCGCGAAGCCGGCGCCGCTGTCGATGATGGCAGCTTCGGCAACCCGACAATGACCAACACGTTGATCTCCACCGGCCAACTCGCCGTGGCAGAAGGTCTCGCCCGCCGCTTCGCGAATGAGGTCAGCCCCTCCATCAACTTCGCCTTCAACAGCGCGCAGCTTGATGATGAGGCACGTCAGACCCTGCTGCGTCAGGCTAACTGGATCCGTCAATTCCCGGAAGTTCGCTTCCGTGTCTACGGTCACACAGACCTTGTCGGCTCAAATGCCTATAACAAATCCCTCGGGCTGCGCCGCGCAAACGCCGCTGTGGCCTTCCTGTCAAGCCAAGGCATCAGCCGGTCCAGACTGGAAGCCGTTGTTTCCTTTGGCGAAACGCGTCCTTTGATCGTGTCGCAAGGCCCCGAACGTCGCAACCGCCGCACGGTCACAGAAGTATCGGGCTTTGTAGAAGGTCATCCTGCTCTGCTGGACGGCAAATATGCACGCATCATCTATCGTGAGCATGTCGATTCCGCAGGCCGCGCTGTCTTCGACGAAGTCTCGGCAGGCGTGACCAACAATTGATCACGATATTCCTCAGTTATTCGCCAATTTAGCCGTAATCTCGCCCTTATTCCTGAGCATTGATTGTCTCGACAACGCCAACAATTCCGACTGAATACGGAAATTTGGCACGGAAAGGCAATCAGGCTGCTCTAACTCCGGCTTAACCTAAAGCCCGTTAGACAGTCGCAGACCCGAATGAACTTCGGGAAAACTGGGATAAGAGCATGACGAGTAGTGTAGCATTACAACCCGAAGCCGCACCAATTACGGCCTGCACCGTTGCACGGGATGTACAAAACTTCGATCTTCTCATCGAAGATATGGAGACAGAGCTGGGCGAAAGCTGGGGGGATCTCAGCTTTGAGGATGCCACTGCTTATTTGGCGCAACCTGATGCAAGCGCTTTGGAATTCATCGCGATTGCTGTGGATGATAAGGACGAGGACAAACTCAGCGACATCGGCGATCTGATCGCGCGCACTAAGGACATGGGCATTCGCGTCATCCTGATCGCGGATGATTTGTCACCGATCGCGCTGCACCAATTGCTGAAACTCGGGGCCGATGACTTCGTGCCCTATCCGCTTCCAGAAGGCGCGCTACACGACGCTATTGAACGCATCCGAACACCGGAACCGGAACCGGTGGTCATTTATGAAGAAGCGCCCTCGGCCGACGGCAGCCCTTCCCTGCGCCGCGCAAAGCGGGGTGACAGAAATGGTGTGATCCTGCCCGTCCACGGCCTCGCAGGCGGCGCCGGTGGCTCAACATTCGTGGTCAATCTCGCATGGGAACTGGCCACGGTGGATAAGGAACGCGCACCGAAAGTCTGTATTCTGGACCTCGACCTGCAATTCGGGTCGGTCTCCACTTATCTTGATCTGCCACGGCGCGACGCCGTGTATGAAATGCTGTCGGACATTGAAAATGTCGATGATGAAGCATTCAAACAGACCCTGCTGCAGTTCAATGACAAGATCAGCGTTCTGACCGCACCGTCCGACATTTTACCGCTCGACATTATCAGCCCGCCTGAGATCGAGCGCCTGATCGAGCTGGCACAGCGCAATTTCGATTACGTTGTGATTGATATGCCGACCTCTCTCGTGCAGTGGACGGAGACCGTGCTAGGCAAATGCCAGATCTATTTCGGTCTCTTAGAACTGGACTTGCGTTCGGCCCAAAACGCCTTGCGCATGATCCGCGCTTTGAAAGCCGAAGACCTGCCGCATGAGAAAATTCGTTACGCGCTGAACCGCGCACCAAAATTCACGGATATGTCAGGCAAAAGCCGTGCCAAACGCATGGCCGAAAGCCTCGATATTGATCTCACGCTGCACCTGCCAGACGGCGGTAAACAAGTGCCGCAATCCTGCGATCATGGTCTGCCGATTGCCGATACTGCCATGAAAAACCCCTACCGCAAAGAGATCGCGAAACTCGCGCAATCCATGCTCGACCTCGAGCGGGCTGAGGAAACCGGATAAAGGCTACCCCCATGTTTTCACGTTATAAAAAAACCGAAGCCGCGCCGAAACCAGCCGCTGCGGCGCCTGCGCCGGCTCCCAAGGCAGATGCGCCAAAACCTGTCGCACCGAAACCCGCAGCCGCTCCCGTCACCGACAAGGATCTCAAGCGGCGTCAAAAGCTTGAAGAAATCCGCTCGGAGTTGCATCACCGCCTGCTCGACAACCTCAACCTCGCGGCCCTCGAAGATGCGCCGGAAAAAGAGCTCAAGGCAGAAATCGCGGCCATCTGCGCCGAAGGCCTCGAAGAAATGGCCATCGTCCTCAACAAGGAAGAGCGCCAGAACCTGCATGCGGAACTCTATGACGAAGTGACCGGGCTTGGGCCCCTTGAACCGCTTCTCAAAGACGAAACCATCAACGATATTCTGGTCAACGGGCCGAACCGCGTCTTCATCGAACGCGCCGGCAAACTGGAATTGACCCCGACGCGCTTCAAGGACGAAAAGCACCTGCTGCGGATCATCGACAAGATCGTCTCCGCCGTGGGTCGTCGCGTCGATGAAAGCAACCCTTACGTGGACGCCCGCCTGAAAGACGGCTCGCGCTTCAACGCGATGGTGCCGCCGATTGCCGTGGATGGCTCACTCGTCTCCATTCGTAAGTTCAAGAAAGAGAAGCTGGGCGTGGAAGACCTGGTCAGTTTCGGAGCCTTTTCGGAGGAAATGGCTGCCTATCTGCAAGCCGCAGTCGCCTGTCGCCTCAACGTGATCGTCTCCGGCGGTACGGGCTCGGGTAAAACGACGACGCTCAACGCCTTGTCCAGCTTCATCGACAATTCCGAACGTATCCTGACGATTGAGGATACGGCCGAACTTCAACTCCAGCAGGTCCATGTTGGCCGGATGGAATCGCGCCCCGCCAACGTCGAAGGCAAAGGCGCTGTCTCTCAGCGCGACTGTCTTCGCAACGCTCTGCGGATGCGCCCTGACCGCATCATCGTGGGTGAGACGCGCGGCGAAGAAGTCATCGACATGTTGCAAGCGATGAACACGGGCCACGACGGCTCGATGACCACGATCCACGCGAACTCCGCCCGTGACGGCGTCTCGCGTCTGGAAAACATGATCGCCATGGCGGGCATCGAGATGCCGATCAAAGCCGTGCGCGCGCAGATCTCAAGCGCTGTGAACCTGATCGTGCAGGCCTCGCGCCTGCAGGACGGCTCACGTCGCATGGTCTCCATCACCGAGATTACCGGGATGGAAGGGGACGTGATCTCCATGCAGGAAGTATTCCGCTACCAACGTCTTGGCCTTCAGCCGGATGGCAAAATTCTCGGGCAATTCACGCCGCTCGGCGTGCGGTCCCACTATTCTGAACGGTTCAAACAATGGGGCTATGACCTGCCGTCTTCCATCTACGAACCCGTCGCCGCGGAGTAAACGTTATGAATATCTCTTTCGAACCCCTTCTCTACGGCATCATATTCGTTGCCGTCTTGATGATGATCGAAGGCCTCTACCTCGTGGTCTTCGGCAAATCCATCAGTCTCAACAGCAAGGTCAACCGCCGTCTGGACATGATCCAGAAAGGTGGCAACCGCGAAAAAGTGCTGGAACAGCTCCGAAAGGAGATGAACCAGCACATGAAATCCGGCGGCATCCCGCTTTACTCCATGCTCGCAGACAAGGCGCTCCGGGCCAATATCGCGTTTTCACCGAGCGCGCTGATGGCCATCATGGGCGTGTTGTCCGTGATCATCTTCGGCATGCTGACGCAACTGACCGAAGCTTCACTCGCCATTCGCGGCCTTATCTCCATCGTGATGGGTGTGGGCGCTGTCTATGTCTGGGTGAACAATAAATGCAAGAAACGCATGGCCCTGCTCGAAGAGCAATTGCCAGATGCGATTGAATTGATGGTGCGGTCGCTGCGTGTCGGCCACCCGTTCAGCTCCGCGATCAACATCGTCGCCAAGGAAGTCGCAGACCCGCTTGGCACGGAATTCGGCGTGATTGCAGATGAAGCGGCATATGGCCGTGACATTTCCGAAAGCCTCAAACACTTGGCCGAACGCATGGATATGCAGGATTTGCGCTTCCTCGCGGTTGCCGTGACGATCCAGCAAACCTCCGGTGGTAACCTTGCCGAAATTCTACACGGTCTGAGCCAGGTGATCCGGGCGCGCTTCAAACTGTTCCGCCGCGTGAAAGCGATCACGGCGGAAGCGAAATGGTCCGGCGCATTCCTCTCCGTCTTCCCGTTGCTCGCGCTGGTCGGCATCAACGTTCTTGAGCCGAATTACTATGACGAGGTGAAAGAGACGCGCTTCTTCATTCCAGCGGCTTTGACAGTCGGTGTGTTTCTGACCGTGAACATGATCTTCATGAAGATCATGGTGAATATCAAAGTATAAGGGTGCTGATCGATGCTTGACCAAATCAACCAATTCCTGATCGATCAACTCGGCACACTTGGCCCTGTGATCGCCGTTGGCATTCTCGGTGTGATCCTTGTCGCGATCACCTTGCCGATCATGCTTAACAAGAAACAAGACCCGATGGATCGCCTGAAAGCGCGGGTCAAGAAGAGTGGCGGCCAGCAGTCCATGCCGAATGAAAGCGCTGCATTGCGGCGCAAAGCAGGCACAGACAAACTGGACAAATATGCCAAATTCCTCGAACCGGAGGATGAGAAACAGCTGGCCGGTATGAAGCTGAAACTTCTGCAGGCGGGCTATAAGCACAAATCCGCGGTCCGGACGTTCCACTTCCTGCAATTTGCTCTCGGCCTATTGTTCCTCGTCGTGGGTTTGGTCTACGCGCTGTTTCTAGCGGGCGATGACGTTTCGACCCAGAACCTGATCATCTCCATCATCGCGCCGGGCGCAATTGGCTATTACATCCCGAAATACTGGATCGAACGCCGGCGGCAGGAACGCGTCACCCAGATTGAAGAGGGCTTTCCCGATGCGCTTGATCTGATGCTCGTCTGCGTGGAAGCCGGGCAAGGTCTTGACCAGGCGATCATCCGCGTCTCCGAAGAAATCCGGGCTGGTTACCCCGCGCTCGCAGATGAGTTTGAGATCGTGGCCCATGAGATGAAAGCCGGTAAAGACCGCATTGTCGTTCTCAAAGACATGGCAGAGCGCGCAGGTGTCCCGGATGTCGCCTCATTTGTGACCGTGATGATCCAATCTGCAAGTTTTGGTACATCCATAGCAGAGGCCCTGCGGGTCTATGCGTCCGAGATGCGTGATAAACGCGTCATGCGCGCAGAAGAAAAAGCAAACGTCTTGCCTACAAAGCTGACACTTGGCACGATGATGTTCACCGTTCCGCCCTTGATGATCATTCTGATCGGGCCATCGGTGCACGGTATCTATGTCAACCTGCAAGGTGGAGCCTTATAGCGTTTTGAAACATATGGTGGGGACCGCTTTAATTTTGATGGCGCTTGCAGCATGCACGCCTGAGCCCCCGGCCGTTGGTGCGGGGGCTGATCCCTTTGCGCCAACCGGTTCTGTGGGTCGCGCAGAATCTGTGGATGGGCTGACCGTCGGGCACCGTTTGATGGCGGCTGGCGAATATGAATTGGCCCTCAAAGCCTATCTACGCGCGGCGGGGGACACAGGCACAACAGTCGACGTCCTGTCTGCCTTGGGATCTGCCAATCTGCATCTGGGCAGGCTCGGGCAGTCGGAAACCCTGCTGCGACGCGCAATCAAGGAAGACCAAACCTTTGTGCCCGCCTGGAACAACCTCGGCGTCGTTCTTATGGAACGCGGCAAAACTGGGGAGGCGTCAAAAGTCTTTCAAACCGCTTTCGCACTCGATAGTGGCAATTCTGACGAAATCCGGCAAAATTTGCAGCGCGCGCTCGCTCTTATCGAAAACCCGGCCTATACTTCCGAAAAAACAGAAAGCTTCGACCTGGTGCGTCGTGGCAAGGGGCGATACCTGATCTTATCAACGCCCTAAGTCGCCCGCTCCCGAGAATTGAAAGCATAATTGAGAGCAGCAGAGGACGACCCATGCGCCAGACCAAGACAATCGTACTGTGCCTTACGAGTGCACTGGCCCTAGCGGCTTGTGAAAAATCCCAAAATGGTGAGGTGTCACGCACGCTGAAAGGCGTCAACGTGATCGACGAAAGCAATTTGAACGACATTATGCTTTCTGCCGCAGACCCGGATGAGGCGGTCTCCTATTTCCAGCGCACGGCGGGTGAAAATCCTGATCGCATCGACGTACAACGCGGCCTCGCGCAATCCCTGATCCGAGCAAAACGCGCAACGGAAGGCGCCGTCGTCTGGAAGCGGGTTGTTGACCACGAGGAGTCGACGAATGAGGACAAGATGGGATATGCCGACGCTCTGATCCGCATCGGCGATTGGAAACGCGCAGAAACCATGCTCGACTCCGTTCCCCCGACGATTGAGACATTCCAACGCTACAAGCTTGAAGCCGTCGTCGCCGACAGCAACAAGGAATGGAAAAAAGCGGATAGCTATTACGAAACCGCGCTTGGCCTGACAACGACGCCGGGCGGCATTCTGAACAATTGGGGCTATTCCAAGCTGAGCCGCGGCGATTACCGGGAAGCGGAGCGCCTGTTTGGTGAATCCATCACCTATGATCCAACGCTGTTCACCGCCAAAAACAATATGGTTTTGGCACGCGCAGCACAGAAAAACTACTCCCTGCCATTGATCCAGATCACCCAGATCGAACGCGCGCAGCTGTTGCACACGATGGCATTGGCCGCGATCAAGCAGGGCAATACGAACGAAGGGAAAGACCTTCTGGAACAAGCCATTGAGGCGCATCCGCAGCATTTCGAAGCTGCCGTCCGTTCCCTCAAGAAACTTGACGGCTAACGGTCATGCTACTGCCCGCTTCGGCAGCCCTTTGGTTTCTGCCTTTTGTGATCCCGATTGCGATCTGGGTTGCGTGGTCTGACCTCGCAACCATGAAAATCCCCAACAAGGCCGTGCTGGCCTTGATGGTCGTCTATGCCGTCATCGGGCTGATTGCGCTGGATTTGACGACATGGGCCTGGCAGTGGACCCATTTTGTCGTTATCCTTGTCTTGGGATTCCTGATGACGATCACCGGCGTGATCGGCGCAGGTGACGCAAAATTTGCAGCCGCTGCCGCCCCTTTCGTGATGCGCGAAGACAGCTTCAATCTGATCGCGATCTTCGGCATCTGCTGTCTGATCGGCTTTGTCAGCCACCGTCTCGCGCGCGTCTCACCGATCCGCAAGCTCGTGCCACATTGGGAAAGCTGGGAGCGCACGCGCGACTTTCCAATGGGCTATCCGCTGGCCAGCACCCTCGTGATCTACCTCGCCTTCGCCCTGATCTACTGATCTTTGCGATATAACGTATAGAGCTCCGTCCGCCGCAATTCCGTCAATGCCAATCCGTCCGTCTCGTTCAATGCCGTGATAATCGCATCGAAGGCGCGCGGCGTGATCGGGCATGTCGGCACCAGCACATGGGTCGCTGAGTCAAAACCCGATAGCCCGCCGTAATACCACGGCGCACCGCCCGGTAGCGGATCAAACCCGCCAAACATCCACAATCCACCAAATGTATCGGTTGAGAAGACCCGCGCCTCATCATCCAGACCAACAGCACGCAGATCGGCCGCCACGTCCCGCATCACGCCCAGCAGCCCAAGCTCTTGGCGGCAAGACGGGTATGTGATCCCCTGAAACTCAAGGTCGGGCACCATATCTGCAAACTCGTTCAGCGCCAAAAACTGTGGGTCGGTGAATGTCACGGTACCGCGCTCCTGCACGCGATTGACGCGTGCGGATGGCGTGAAGATATCGTCATGGGGCGCTTGCGGGAACACGGCTACAAAGTCCTCGGTATTCTGTTTGACATGACGCAGTGGGCTGACGGCCATGTTCCAGAAAGACGGCGCAATCAGCGCGACGGCCACCAAAGCCAAGACGCGATGTTTCGCCTCTTCGCCCGCCAATACGAGGATCAGCGCCAACAGCATCAGCCATTTGGGATCATTGCCCCAGTTTTGATAGGTCACGTATAAAAACGCAGGCGCCAGCAAAACCATCACAGCCCCAATCTCTGGGCGCGGCCCCGTACGCAGCACATAGATCGACGCCAGCAAAACCAGATTTGCCAGTACGAAACGCGGCCCGGTCAGCAGCGTCGCCCAGTCTACCCCCGCGCGCGGCCGGATCTCCGACCCCATCACCTGCAACAAATCCCCGATATAGGCCTGCCAGAACGCAAACCCTCCTGTCGCTGTTGGTATCAACATGCACAGCAAAACAAGGCCCAACCCGACGCCCAAGACCGTCCAGGCGCCCCTCAGGACCAGAGCTGCGATCAACGCGGGCGCAAAGGCCACGGCGAAGGTGACCTTGCCCAAGATCAGAAACGACATCGCCAATCCGAGGATCAACCCGTCCAAAACATCTGATTCACCGCTGCGTGGTGCAAAAACTGCAACAGGAACCGCAAGATAAGTCATCGCCCAGGCCCAGCGGTTATAATGCATGGACACCGACACATCGTCGCCCGCCTCCCCGTGTACCAATGCCAGCGCCAGGATCAAAACCACAGCGCCGAACGCATAGCCGATCTCCGCGCTCATGCGGGTTCTGACAACGTAAAAAACCGGCAAAATCAAAGCGACTGCCATCGCGATCTGCGCCAGCAGGATGGACGTGCCTGTCCCAAACCCGGCTTTCATGAAAGCCGCAATCGGCCAAAACGCGGCGAAACCCAGCGGCGTGACAAAATCCAGATGCGGCCACTCACCCAAGGACATGCGGCGTACGATTTCGATCAAATGCAGCGCGTCGCCCTCATGACGATTGAGATACAACCCACCTTTCATCAACAGAATTGTGCCGAAAACAGCAACAATTCCAACAAGATAAATGAAGAGTTTGCCTGATTGTAAGCGGTTCATGTCTTTGCTCTGCTCTTTCGTATTTGCCGACCCTGCTCACCCCCAAAAAAGCGGTAAAGCGGGACCATCTGGAACTTTTAGATAGAACAATGTTGTCCACAATAGGCCCAATAAATGTCGAATTTCGTCCGTAGCGTCTCCGAAACAAATGCACGCAGAGTGAGCAGCACAATGAATATGCAAGCACCAACTGGGGTCATCGCCCCTGCACCGCCCAAGACGCTGGCAGATACCGGCCTCACCATCGTGATGATGCGCGATATCCTGTTGAAGACCGTGTTCCGCAAGAACCTCGAACATGTCTCAGACATGTCGGAGGCGATCTGTCTGTCGCTGCCGCTCACGCAGCAACTGGTGGAAATCGCGCGCGAACAGCGTCTGATCGAGGCACAAGGTACGCTCCATGCGGGCTCCGGCTCTGAAATGGCGTTTCAGCTCAGCGATGCTGGCAAGGCCCGCGCGCTCGATGCGTTAAGCCAGTCGGAATACTATGGCGCCCTTCCCGTCCCGCTCGAAAAATACAAAGAGCAGGTACAAAACCAATCCGTCAAAAACGTACAGATCACGCGCGACCGGTTGCTGGCCAATATGGGCCACCTGATCCTGCCCGACACGCTTCTGGAAGAGCTCGGGCCCGCCGTCAGCTCAGGCCGCTCGATCCTGCTTTACGGCCCTCCGGGCAACGGTAAGTCCGCGATTTCAAATGGTATTCGCGACGCATTGGGCGATGTGATCTACATCCCTCATTGCATCGAATATGCCGGTCAGGTCATCACGCTCTATGACCCGATTGTGCACAATCTGATTGATGAAGAACCCGGAGATGTCTCAAGCCTGCGCCGGACAGACAACCGATACGACAAGCGTTACCTGCTGTGTGAACGCCCCACCGTTATGACCGGTGGTGAATTGATGCTCGACATGCTCGATCTGAACTACAACCCGGTTTCGCGCACCTATCAGGCCAGCTTGCAATTGAAAGCCACCGGCGGCGTCTTCATCGTGGACGACCTTGGCCGTCAGGAAGAACCGCCACAGGCACTGATCAACCGTTGGATTGTTCCGATGGAGGCAGGCTACGACATTCTCGCACTGCAATCGGGTGAAAAGTTCGAGGTGCCTTTTGACACGCTCGTCGTCTTCTCCACCAACTTTCACCCCAACAAACTGTTCGACAGCGCGGCTTTGCGACGGATTTTCTACAAGATCAAGATTGACGGCCCAACTCAGGAAGAGTTCCTGAAGGTTTTCGCCATGGTTGCCAAGAAAAAGAAAATGCCGCTGGATGAAGCGACGTTGATCCACATGCTCAAGGTGAAATACCCGACCATCGACAATGTCTACGCCAACTATCACGGCAACTTCCTGATCGACCAAATGATCTGCGCCTGTGAATATGAAGGCATCGCAAATAAGATGACGCCTGATCTTCTGGATCGCGCATGGTCACACATGTATGTGGTGGAAGAGGAAATTCTGCACTAAATTTCGACCTCCTCAAAGGGTCAAGGGCGTCCATGTTGGGCGCCCTTTTTACTTGGCGGATGTTCTTGGCCTTTGGTCGTGCTACCTGATGGGCATGACGCAATTGCCCGCCCAAATCACTGACTGGTTCACGGCCAAAAACTGGCAGATACACCCTCATCAACAGGCCATGCTGGAGGCGAGCGAGGATCCCGCCACGCTGCTCATCGCGCCCACGGGCGGGGGTAAAACCATGGCCGGGTTTTTGCCGACACTGGCCGATCTCAGTCAAAATCCGCGCGACGGGCTGCACACGCTCTATGTCTCCCCGCTCAAGGCCCTCGCAGCCGATATCAAGCGCAACCTGCGCACGCCTGTCGAAGACATCGGGCTCGACATCCGGATCGAAGACCGCACGGGCGACACCAGCTACACGCAAAAGCGCCGCCAGCGCGCCGACCCGCCGCATATCCTGCTGACTACGCCTGAGAGTCTTGCGCTGCTGCTGACCTACGAAGATGCCCCGCGGATCTTTGCGGGCGTTCAGCGCATTATCATCGACGAAATCCATGCGCTGGCCGAAAGCAAGCGCGGCGATCAGTTGATCCTCGCCCTGTCTCGCCTGCAAACCCATGCTCCCGATTTGCGCCGCGTCGGACTGTCTGCAACGGTCGAAGACCCGCAGGGCATCGCGGATTTTCTGGCCTGCCACCCACAACCCACGCGCATCATTCAAGCCGACCCTGGGCCCGATCCGGACATTCAAATGCTCGTCACAGAGGAAGCCCCGCCTTGGGCGGGCGGCGGTGGAAAATATGCGATCCCCGCTGTTTTGGAGCAGGTCCGCCAACACAACACGACCCTGATTTTCCACAACACCCGCGCGCAGGCAGAGCTGTTCTTCCATCACCTCTGGCTCGCAAATGAAGACCAACTGCCCATCGGCATCCATCACGGCGCCTTGGCCAAGGAACAACGCCTGAAGGTCGAACAGGCGATGACCGAAGGCACGCTCAAAGCCATTGTTTGCACCGGATCGCTCGATCTGGGGATCGACTGGGGCGATGTGGATCTGGTCATCCAGATCGGCGCGCCCAAGAACGTCAAGCGCCTCGTGCAGCGCATCGGTCGTGCCAATCACCGCTACAACGCGCCGTCCAAGGCCCTGCTCGTGCCCGCCAACCGGTTCGAGATCGTCGAATGCAAAGCCGCGCTCGACGCGGTTAAAGCCTATGATCTCGATGGCGATCCGCGCAGCAAAGGCCCGCGCGACGTCCTGTGCCAGCACATCCTGAACTGCGCGGCAAGCGGCCCGTTCGACGACGCAGCGCTCTACCACGAAGTCAAAACCGCAGGCCCCTACGCCACGCTCAGCCGCGCAGAATTTGACGCCTGTCTGGAGTTCTGCGCCACAGGCGGCTATGCCTTGCGCGCCTATGACCGCTATCAACGCCTGCTTCAGAAAGACGGAAAATGGCAATTGCGCGATCCACGCGCCGCGCAGCAAATCCGCATGAATCTCGGCACCATCATCGACACGGAAACGCTGAAAGTGCGCCTCAAATCCCGTCGCGGCCCGGGCTCAGGCGGAACACCACTGGGCGAGATCGAAGAAGGCTTCGCCGCGACCCTCACGCAGGGCGACACGTTCCTGATCGGCGGCCAGATCGTCAAATATGAGGGGCTGAATGAAATGACCGTGCAGGTCACGCGCTCCCCGTCCGACAAGCCGAGAATAGCGACCTTCATGGGCACGAAATTTGCCACCTCGACCCAACTCAGTGACCGGATCATGCGGCTGTTTCAACAAGACAACTGGCCCGATCTGCCCAATCACACGGCCGAGTGGCTGCACCTGCAACGCGAACGCTCCAAGCTGCCTGAACCTGACCGCCTGCTGATCGAGAGTTTCCCCCGTGACGGCAGATCAAACACCGTGGTCTACGGGTTTGCCGGGCGCAACGCGATGCAAACGCTGGGCCTGCTGCTGACACAGCGTATGGAGGAGCACGGCCTCGATCCGATGGGGTTCGTGGCAACGGACTACGCGACGCTGATCTGGGGTCTGCAGCCGCTGACCGATCCCGCACCACTTTTTGACCTGCACAATCTGCGGGAGGGGCTGGAAACCTGGCTTTCCGGCAATGCGGTCATGAAGCGCACCTTCCGCAACGCAGCGATCACAGGAGGGTTGATAGACAGGATGACGCGTGGCACGCGGAAATCTGGCAGGCAGGCAACGTTCTCGTCAGACATTCTCTATGACACGCTGCGCAAATATGACCCCGATCACCTGATGCTCGACATCACCCGCGAAGAGGCCATGAAAGGGCTCATTGATTTTGGCCGCGTCGAAGACATGGTGGCCAGAACGCAGGGTCAGATCGACCTGTTGACCCTGCCCCGCGTGACACCGCTTGCCGCGCCTCTCTTCCTCGAAGCGGGCCGCGTGCCCGTGAAAGGCATGGCCGAGGAACGGTTGCTGGCAGAAGAGGCCGCGCGCCTGATGGAAGACGCCGCCTTGCCGGAGACAGTCACCAAACCTAGGCGCTGGGCGGTCCCATATTGATCCTGTTCGCCTGAGGGCGTAAGGAACAATTAATGAACATCCACAGCTTCTCCTTTTGCGGCACGACGTTGCACGCGCTCGGTTCAGGCGCGCTCTACTGGCCTGATACGCGGCTCTGCGTCGTGTCCGATCTCCATTTGGGCAAAGCGGAGCGGGTCGCGCGGCGCTCGCGTCAATTGCTGCCGCCCTATGAGGTGACCGAAACGCTGACCCGGCTGGAAGACGCCTTGAACCAGACCAACCCGGCGACAGTGATCTGCCTCGGTGACAGTTTCGACGATCTCGCAGCCGGGCGGGATCTCAACGATGACCATAAGCTCTGGATCACCCGGCTGATGGCCGGGCGCCGTTGGATATGGATCGAAGGCAATCACGATCCCGGCCCGCTTGATTTTGGCGGGACGCATCTGGCTGAACTGCGCGAAGGACCGTTGACCTTTCGCCACATCGCGACGGGGCAATGCGCAGGCGAAGTCTCCGGTCACTACCATCCTAAGGCACATATCCATCTGCGCGGGCGCAGCATCTCCCGCCCCAGTTTTTTGGTGGATAGGGAGAAACTCATCCTGCCCGCGTTTGGCACCTATACAGGCGGTTTGCGCACGGACTCGCCAGCCCTCTCCGCGTTGATGCGGCCAGAGGCCTATGCGATCATCACGGGTCCCGCGCCCTGCGCTGTGCCCATGCCGCGCTAGCCCTCAAATCCCGCCTGCTCTACCTCCGCTTTGTAGCTGCGGCTCACAGGCACCTCGGCCCCATCCGACATGATCAGAAACAACCGCCCTTGCGCGCGCTTGAGGCCTGTCACCTGCGCTTTCGCCACCCAATGAGAGCGATGCACCCGCAATCCGTCCAACCCGTCGAGCTCTTCAATCGCATCGGCCATCCGCATCAGGATCAGTTGCGACCCGTCCGCCGTATGCGCCTCCACATAGTGATCTTGCATCGAAAGTCGGATCAGCTTTGTACCGATTTTTGCGTTCAGACGTTCCAGAAACACGGGCGGCGCGAGCTCTCGCGGTTCAGGTTTTTGCGGTTCAGGCGCTGGTGGCTCAGGTTTTGTTGGCTCAGTCACGTGCTCTTCTGCGGGGTCGGTCGCAGGCTCTCCGGTCACTTTCCCGGTGAACTGATAGACGACCGCATCCATGACGATGCCAATTGCTGCGAAAATCAGGAACAGAAGTCCCAACAGTTGCGGCAACCCCATCATCGTTTCGAAACGTTCCGGATAAAACAGCGCATTGAAAGCCAGCAAGAACGGACCAAAGCTGATCGCGAATGCCGCACTCAACAAAAGACGCGCAACAATTGCCCCCGCGCGGGGGCGCAGTTTGAGGAAGACAAGATGCAATAAGGTGGCCAATTGTAGCGCCGCGCCGATGACAACCACCCAATAGATCAACCGTCCCAACAGCCCGACCGTCAGCGACATTTCGAACGGGTCAATCAATGCCATCAGCACCGCGCCGACTGACCAACAGGCCAGTGACGATGGTTTTCCGGATAAAACACGAAGGAAAGAAATCAGTTTTTCCAAGGCAAAATCCGGCACTGCAATTCACGAAGTTGGGTCGACGTTCACGTAATAGGCTTTGAATGTAAACTGAAAATTCAACAATGTTTTCTGGCGCAGGCACCCGCCCTGCGCACGAGGGTGATGCCAATTGATGCGGGGGATGTAGCGAGTTTGGTATTGGCCCGGCACCTCTTTCACGCCAGTATTGTCTGCACAATACTGGCGTCATGAGGTCACATGTCACTCGAGCCCCGCAACCCCGAATACAGACGCAAAGTCCAAGACAGCTTCACAAAACAGGTCATGATGCAGACCGCAGGCGCGACCCTGGCCGCGGTCTCACCCGGCCGCTGCAGCATTACCGCGCCGATCCTGACGTCTCTGACCCAACAACATGGGTTCGGCCATGCCGGGCTGACATTCGCGCTCGGTGACAGCGCCGCAGGCTATGCAGCGCTGAGCCTCATGACGGCAGAGCAAGAGGTCTTGACGACTGAAATGAAGATTAACCTGCTGGCACCTGCCCGGGGTGATGGTCTGCGTGCCGAAGGGGCCGTGATGCGCGCCGGAAAGCGGCTTAGCATCGTCAGGGCTGAAGTGTTTGCGATCAGCGGGTCAGAAGAGACGCTGATCGCGATTTTGCAAGGCTCGATGATGCCTGTCTGATGCGTCTTACGCCGTCAGACCTTCGGGCTCTTCCAATCCATTGGCACGGCAGCACGCCGTCAGCGTGTTGGCCAAAAGACAAGCGATTGTCATTGGTCCTACGCCGCCCGGTACGGGCGTGATCGCCCCGGCCACGGCGGCACAGCTGTCATAAGCGACATCGCCCACAAGACGGGTCTTGCCTTCTCCCTTTTCAGGGGCGTCAAGACGATTGATGCCAACGTCGATCACCGTCGCACCGGCCTTGATCCAATCTCCCGGCACCATTTCAGGTCGGCCCACAGCCGCCACAACAATGTCGGCCCGCCGCACGACATCCGCCAAATCCTTGGTCCGCGAATGCGCAATCGTGACCGTGCAGCTGTCACCCAACAGAAGCTGCGCCATCGGCTTGCCCACGATGTTGGAGCGTCCGATCACAACAGCATCCATACCGGACAGTGACCCATGGTGATCGCGCAACATCATCAGGCAGCCAAGCGGCGTGCAGGGCACCATCGACTTCTGGCCCGTGCCAAGCAGGCCCACATTCGAGATATGAAACCCGTCCACATCCTTCGCCGGATCAATGGAATTGATCACGAGGTCTTCGTTCAGATGTCCCGGCAAAGGCAGTTGCACAAGAATGCCGTGGATCGTCGGGTCCGCATTCAACGTCTCGATGACGGCCAGCAGATCCGCTTCCGACGTATCGGCCTCCAGCTTGTGCTCGACCGATTTCATACCGACCTCGACCGTCATCTTGCCCTTGGAGCGGACATAGACCTGACTGGCGGGATCTTCACCGACCAGCACAACCGCCAAACCCGGCGTGATCCCATGATCACTCTTCAGCCGCGCCACATGGTCGGCCACCTGGCCCCGCACTTTGGCCGCAAAGGCCTTCCCGTCAATCACTGTCGCTGACATCTCATATCCCATCTCAATTCATTGGAGCGCCCTTTGATCCAGGGGCCGGAGCCGCTTTGCGGCGACGCGTGCGGGACGGGCTCGATGCCCGTCCCGCACGCACCCTCTTTCCTTAGAACAGACCTTCGATCTGCCCCTCATCATTCAACATGATCGCCTCTGCAGATGGCACGCGCGGCAGGCCAGGCATGGTCATGATCTCACCGCAGATCACCACGATGAACCCCGCGCCCGCCGACAGGCGCACTTCGCGCACAGGCACTGAATGGCCCACCGGCGCGCCACGACGGTTCGGATCCGTGGTGAAAGAATACTGCGTTTTCGCCATGCAGACCGGCAGATTGCCATAGCCCTGCTCTTCCCAATCCTTCAACTGGTTGCGGATCTTCTGGTCAGCTAGCACCTCATCAGCACGGTAGATCGACTTGGCAATCGTCTCAATCTTCTCGAACAGGGGCATCTCGTCAGGATAGATCGGCGCGAAATTGGCGCTATCTGCATCTGCCACCTCTGCAACGCGTTTGGCCAGATCCTCAGACCCTTTCGAGCCGAATTCCCAGTGCTGCGACACAATCGCCTCAGAGCCTTGCGCCGCCACGTAATCCTTCACCGCCTGCACTTCGGCCTCTGTGTCCGTCACGAAGTGGTTGATCGCCACGATCACCGGCACGCCGAAGGATTTCACGTTCTCGATGTGCCGCCCAAGGTTCGGGCAACCGCCTTCAACGGCTGCGACATTCTCTTCGCCAAGATCGGCTTTTGCCACGCCGCCATTCATCTTCATCGCGCGCACCGTGGCTACAAGCACCACGCAAGACGGCGCAAGCCCGGCTTTGCGGCATTTGATGTTGAGGAATTTCTCTGCACCCAGATCAGCCCCGAAACCAGCCTCGGTCACGACATAATCGGCCAGCTTCAGTGCCGTCGTCGTCGCAATCACAGAGTTACAGCCATGTGCGATATTTGCAAACGGTCCGCCATGCACAAAGGCCGGGTTGTTCTCAAGCGTCTGCACGAGATTCGGCTGCATTGCGTCTTTCAACAGCACCGTCATTGCACCATCAGCCTTCACATCGCGCGCATAGACAGGCGAGCGGTCGCGGCGATAGGCCACGATGATATTGCCCAGACGTTCTTGCAAATCCTCAAGGTTTTTCGCGAGACACAGGATCGCCATCACCTCAGAGGCCACGGTGATATCAAACCCGGCCTCACGCGGGAAGCCGTTCGCGACGCCCCCAAGCGAGGCCGTGATCGTGCGCAATGCACGGTCATTCATGTCAACAACACGGCGCCAGGCCACGCGACGCGTATCGATCTCCAGCTCGTTGCCCCAGTAGATATGGTTGTCGATCATCGCCGACAGAAGGTTATGCGCTGACGTAATCGCATGGAAATCGCCTGTGAAATGCAGGTTCATCTCCTCCATCGGCACAACCTGCGCATAACCACCCCCGGCAGCGCCGCCCTTCATCCCGAAACACGGACCCAGCGAGGCTTCGCGAATGCACACGGCAGCATTCTTACCGATGCGGTTCAGCCCATCGCCCAAACCCACCGTCGTCGTGGTCTTGCCTTCGCCGGCAGGCGTCGGGTTGATCGCTGTCACGAGGATCAGTTTGCCATCCGCATTGCCTTGAACAGAGTTGATGAAGGCCTGGCTCACCTTTGCCTTGTCATGACCGTAGGGCAGCAGATGCTCCGACGCGATGCCCAGCTTTTCGCCAATCTCCTGGATTGGGCGTTTTTGCGCCGCGCGCGCGATTTCGATGTCGGTGAGATAAGCCATATATACAGGTCCCCTGAAGGCAGAATGCCGGTTGTTATCTTCCCGCTATACAACCGTATACCAAAGCCCGGCCCGAGCGATTACGACATTTCCAGCCGCGGAATCGGCGCGGAGCGGCGCGCCATTCGGTCACTCGATCAGTTTGAGTTCGGCCTCTGCGATGCAGATGTCATGGGCGGGTTGCTCAAGTTTCTGCGGTCCCGGTTCGTTCATGTGCGCAGTGACAGCCCTGCAATTATGACATTTTGCGATCCGCATGCACGCACCCGCGCCGGGTTCGACGCTTGCTCACATGATGGCTTTCTACCTTTGTCTCACAGTTGCGCGGAACATCCGGCGCCAACTCCGCCGCATCAAGCGGAGCACACCGAAAAAGCCGCACCCGCCTGGCTTTGCGGAACCAATCCCGGCTTGCAGGCTTCAATCGGTTTCGGCTACGCGATTTCCCGACCCGCCCGCCTTAGGCAACAAGTGCGCAGGATCAAGCGCGACGCGCCTCCAACGTTATGTCTTAGCCAGAGATCAAAGGAGACAGCCGCAACGTCTTCAGGACGGGGCCGCATGAAAAACGCCGCTCATCCGCCCACTTTTGCAACCAAGAACCCGCGCGAAAAACCGGTTTGCTATCGCCAACAAACCGTTTGGCGCAATGGGGCGTGAAGCGCTCAGCAATAGCGGGTGGACAGTCGCGCCGTGCGGTAAGGGGCCCAGCTGCGTTGCTCAGGCACATGCAATGTCATGACATCGCCGACTTGCAACGCGCCTTCACGTTCAACCCAAGCCGTCACGCCGCGCCGTCCTTTGGCCGCTGTCTTGAACCATTTTCCGATGCCGGGAACATCTTCATTCATAACCCAGCCCGGCACGTTGCAGGGGTGATTTTCAAGATCCACGGTCAGCGTCGTGCCCTGTTCTGACTGCAAGCGCGACGATGGGGGAATGTGAGAGAAATCCGGGATGCCTTCCAGCACAATGCTGGCCCCGCACCATTCTGGATCGAAGGCTTTCAAACTGAGTTTTTCTGCGATTTCCTGCAATTCTTCGCTTGAGACGATCGAAAACTGTCGCGTGTTGCGGATTTCAGTGCCTTTTTCATATTGCGTCGTGACGCGCAGGCAAGATTTTCGCGTCAATCCGCTATGGCGTTCATCTTCTGAACCTGCAAACGCCGCAAAGAGCTGTTGGACAGATTTAGAGCGTGATGTCGCCTCACGCGCAGACACCTTGCCCAGCCACCGAACAGTGCCGGTCACATTGGTCTTAATCAATGCTGGCATCCAAATCCCTCTTAACCACCTGTGTAGATAGTAGGATTGCCACATTATTGCGTCCAGCGCGGGCCTGTGAAATCTGCGTGAAAAACGAAAGCCCCGGCGCAGGGCCGGGGCTTGTAATGCTATGCAGAGGGTTCCGGTTCCATCCCCGGATCCTTCGGGGATTTCGGCTTTTTGGTCTTCGGAATGACCGCCAAGGAGGCCTTTCCGCCGGAATCGGGCGCGTCCTGATCATCATCGTCATGATCAATTGGCAGACCGTTGATCACTTTCGTAATCTCGTCACCTGTCAGCGTTTCATATTCAAGAAGCCCTTGCGCAAGGCGTTCGAACTCTTTGTTATGCTTTTTCAGAAGCTTGGTTGCCGTCTCATACCCTTCGTCGATGATGGCTTTGACTTCATCCTCAATCAGCTGTTTCGTCGCGGCCGAGACTGAGAAACCGCCAGCACCACCGCCGCCCTGATAGCCTTCAGCCGCCTCTTGGTAGTCCACATTGCCCACCTTGTCCGACATGCCCCAGCGCATCACCATTGACCGCGCCATTTGGCTGGCTTGCTGGATGTCACCGACTGGACCAGAGGACACGGAGTCCGCGCCGTATTTCATGATCTCAGCCGCTTTCCCGGCCATCATCATTGCAATCCGTTGCTTCGCTTCATCTTTGAAAAGCTGCAGCCGGTCCATTTCAGGCAGGGAGACGACCATCCCCAGCGCACCACCGCGCGGAATGATGGTGGCCTTGTAGACCGGATCGCATTTATCCAGGTTCAGCCCGACAATCGCGTGACCAGCTTCGTGATAGGCGGTCTTTTCCTTTTGATCCTGCGTCATCACCATGGAGCGGCGCTCGACACCCATCAGAACCTTGTCCTTGGCCATCTCGAAATCTTCCATCGTGACAACACGACGTCCAATCCGCGCAGCAGACAGAGCCGCCTCGTTCACGAGGTTGGCAAGCTCAGCACCGGAGAAGCCCGGCGCACCGCGCGCAATGATGCGCAGGTCCACGTCAGGGCCAAGCGGCGTCTTGCGGGCATGGACACGCAGGATCTTCTCACGGCCTTTAATGTCCGGATTAGGCACCTGCACCTGACGGTCAAAGCGGCCCGGACGCAGCAGCGCGGGGTCCAGAACATCGGCGCGGTTGGTCGCGGCGACGATGATGATGCCTTCATTGGCCTCAAACCCGTCCATCTCCACCAGCAATTGATTCAGCGTTTGCTCACGCTCGTCATTGCCGCCGCCGTAACCAGCCCCACGGGAGCGGCCCACAGCGTCAATCTCGTCAATGAACAGAATACATGGTGCGTTCTTCTTGGCCTGATCGAACATGTCGCGCACACGGCTCGCGCCGACACCCACGAACATCTCGACAAAATCCGAGCCCGAAATGGTGAAGAACGGCACGCCCGCCTCACCCGCAATCGCGCGGGCCAGCAGCGTCTTACCGGTACCGGGAGGGCCCACCAGCAGCGCGCCTTTCGGAATCTTGCCGCCAAGACGGGAGAATTTCTGCGGATTGCGCAGAAACTCGACGATTTCCTCAAGCTCTTCCTTGGCCTCATCGATCCCCGCAACGTCGTCAAAAGTCACGCGGCCATGCTTTTCGGTCAACAGCTTCGCGCGCGACTTGCCAAAGCCCATCGCGCCACCTTTGCCACCGCCCTGCATGCGGTTCATGAAGAAAATCCAGATGCCGATGATAATGATGAACGGAAGCAGCGTGCCCACATAAGCCAGCAACCCGTTTTGTTCCTGCGCGGTCGCGGTGAAATCCACATCATTGGCCTGCAGCACCTCTGCCACATCCACGCCCTCGGGCTTGATGGTCACAAACTGCTCATTGCCGGAGGTCCCGACGATCCGCTCCCCATCCAGCGTCACATTATCAACAGAGCGCGCCTCCACCCGGTCAATAAATTCCGAATACGGAATGGTCTGCGAATTCATCTGCGCCTGTCCGCCGTTAAACAGGTTGAAAAGCGCCACGATCAGCAAAAGCAGAACGAGCCAGAAGGCGATATTGCGCGCGTTGCCCAAGAGGTGTCTCCCGAAATCAGGGTGGTATGTGCCGGTCCTACGGCTTGGACCTTAAAATAGGGGTAATTGCGCGCAGTTCAATGCGATAAAAGGCTGGAAAGGAACTGTTCGCGGGATCGTGTCAATGTGGCGCACCATCCATTCGCCAATCCCGCCACCGGTGCGGCCACCAATTCCACCCCCCGCCACACCGCCGGAGAGGCCAAATGCGAGGCGCGCGGCAGCCCTGTGTCGCGCCAATCCGGGCAGTGCAAAATCCCTTCCTCGCCCAAAGCCGCGACGATCAAATCAGGCGCATGCGGTCCGTCCAGCCGCCAGCGACCATCCCATAACCCACTGGTATCACTCACCAACCCCTTCACCGCATTCCATTCCCGTGTGATGCGGATGGAGTCTTTCTGCACCGTCAGCAAACACCCGTGGGCAGTACTGGTTCGGCCCAATCGCAAATCGGCATCAAGGTCATACACCGTCAATCGTCGCGGCGGATATTGCGCACCGGAAACAGCCATCAATGCGGCCACCATCAAGCGGCGGGGTATCTCGACACCAATCCGCCGAAGCGCCGTCACATCGTCGATGACAATGTCACCTTCTTCGTAAGACAGGTGCAATTCTGCAGCGCGATGCGCGGCAAAGTTCAAATCTGTGCGCGCGAGACCAAGATTATACGCCACCGTTGCCAGACCCTCAGCCGTGATGCCCAAAGGGCTGAGCGCCTCAAGCGCTTGGCGCGCTTTCACCCGGTCGAACCGTGCATCATCATTGGACGGATCACAGATCCAGTCGACGTGATGACGCGTCAGATAGGATTGCAGATCTGCGCGCGCGACCGACAGGAAGGGGCGCAGAAACGCAACGCCATTGCGTTCAACCTCAGCACGCATTGCAGACAAACCGTCAATCCCGGCTTCACGCGCCAAACGCATCAGGAATGTCTCCGCCACATCGTCTTGAGTATGACCGAGCAAGACCGTCTGAACCCGCTCATGCGCGGCCCAATCCGCAATCAGATCGTAGCGCGCCCGACGCGCGCGGTCCTGCAGATTGCCAGTGCCATCCCAATGCCAACGCAAAATGTGATGCGCCACACCAAGCCTGTCGCAGATTTTGGCGACATAGGCCGCCTCCGCCGCGGCCTCATCGCGCAATCCGTGATCCACCGTGACCGCATGCACAGGCGCCTTTCCCCATGCTGCGGCCAGATGCAGCAAAGCCAGACTGTCGCTGCCGCCAGAGACCGCAACCCCGAAACTTTCACCCGGTTTGCCGCCGCAAACCCTGTCAATCAGATCAAGAAGTCGCGCGTCGCTGCTCACGAGCAGCCAAGGCTCGCCCGCGACTGGTTGGCAAGTGACACCTGATCGGATGCCGGATAGCGATTGCCGACTTCGGTCAGCATCAAACACGCCTCGTTGCGCTGCCCCAAGGCGTCCAGCGCGAGGCCCAACTTGTACAGGGCAGAGGGCGCGCGGGTGCTGCCGGGAAAGCCGGAGAAGCTTTCCAGAAAGGCGCGCGCCGCACCTTGGCTGTCGCCCGCCTGCTGCAAAGCCTCGCCGCGCAAATAATGCGCGTCAGCCTCTAGCGGACTGCCCGGGTAGGATTGCGTAAAGGTCGCAAACTGCTCTGCGGCGCTGCGAAAGTCACCCGAGGCGAGCGCCCCCTCGGCTCGCTCGAAATCATTTTTCTCGCCGATGGCCAATTCCGGCGCGTCATTTTGCGGGATAGCAGCTTGCGCCGCAGGCGCAGCCCCCACATCACCGCCCAGGGTGGGCGTCTGGCCAACCGTGCTCAGATCGCCGCCCTCCAACTCGACCAGACGAAACTCAAGGTCACCGATCCGGTTGGTGCCATCAGTGACGACACGGTTGATCCGGTTCTCAAGCTGTTCGGTTTTCGCGTTCAGCCGGGTCAGACCTGCCTCAATCGCATCAATCCGCTGCAACGTGTCGCCGGTCACTGCAGCACCGCTGGCCGTGCCAGTGGTGTTCAGCTCCGATTTCAGCCGCGCAATCTCAGCATTGAGCACGCCCAGCTCCTGCCGGATATCCGCAAGCGAACTGTCTTGCGCCGCAGCAGGGCCGGACAGGGCCAAAAGAACAATGACACTCAGAGAACGCAACATCGTGAAAAACCTTTAGCTGATCGCGCCTGCGCCGATCACCGTCACAGCACGACGGTTCTGGGAATAGCAGGCCTCGGTAGAACAAATTTCAATCGGGCGCTCTTTGCCGAAGGTCACAGTGCGCAGACGCGCATCCGGTACGCCTTGGCTGACCAGATAATCGCGTACCGCAGCCGCGCGACGCGCGCCAAGAGCAAGGTTATATTCGCGTGTGCCCTGCTCATCGGCATGGCCCTCGATGATCGCCGTGTAAGTCGGGTTCGCGTTCAGCCATCCCGCCTGCTGCGCCAATGTCGTGCGGCCCACATCCGTCAGCGTGGACGTATCGACCGCAAACAGGACACGATCACCGATCGTTTGGTTGAAATAGGCAACAGAGCTCGGGTCCAGCGCGCCAGTGGTCACGCCGCTATTGTCGATGCCACCCGTGCCATCCGTGCCCAATCGGTCATTTTGGTTGAACAGGCCGCCCGAACAGGCCGAAAGGCCCAATGCGGCGGAGAGAAGCAGTGCTGTCGATAGGGTTTTCATCTTGCGTGGTCCTTATGGCTCTTCTTGGCTCGTTTGAGTGTCTTTAACATTTTTGCGCCCCCTTGGGAAAGGGAGCGCTGCTACACGGTTTATTTCAGCGCCTATTTGAGAAGCGGCGACCAACTGGGGTCGGAGGCGCCTTGCCGCACGGCTTTCAGGTTCCGGCCCGAGATATCGACGGAATAGAGCGTCGAAGATCCGGCTTCTCCGCTGGATTCTCGTGTGAACATGATCACACGACCATTGGGCGACCATGTTGGCCCTTCATCAAGGAAAGAGGCCGTCAGCAAGCGCTCCCCTGAGCCATCGGTATTCATAACGCCGATATGGAAACGACCGCGGTTTTGCTTGGTGAAGGCAATCAGGTCCCCTCGTGGCGACCAGACCGGCGTGCCATAGCGCCCCTGCCCGAAGGAAATCCGCGTGGCCTCACCGCCATTGGCGCCCATCACATATAGCTGCTGGGTGCCGGAACGGTCGCTTTCAAACACGATCTGGCTGCCATCGGGGGAGAAGCTCGGCGCGGTCTCGATTGTCGGGTCAGAGGTCAGTTGCTGCGGCGCCCCGCCGCTGAGGCTCATCCGGTACAGATCCGTGTTGCCGCCCGTGGTCAGGGAATAGACCACCGATTGCCCGTCCGGCGCAAAGCGCGGCGCGAAGCTCATTGTGCCCGGCTGGTCCTGCAGCACCTGCCGCCCGACACTGGCCACATCCAGCACGTAGATTTTCGGAAAGCCCGACTCGTAGCTGGTGTAGATCACCCGTTCGCCGGTGGGCGAGAACCGTGGCGCCAGCACAATCGACTGATCCGTCGTCAGGAACTGATTGTTCTCCCCGTCATAATCCATGATTGCGATCCGCTTTGCGCGCGCGTTCTTGGGGCCGGTCTCGGAGACATAGACGACGCGGCTGTCAAAATACGCGCCCTCCCCCGTGATCCGGCTATAGACCGCATCCGCCACCTTATGCGCCATGCGCCGCCAGCCATCCACAGAGCCCACGAATTGCAGCCCCTCGCCCATCTGCTGTTCGGAGAAAACATCAAACAGGCGGAATTTCACCACGATCTGATTGTCGCCCGCCGTCGAGACAGCGCCCGTCACCAAAGCCTGCGCATTGATCGCCTTCCAATCGGCAAACTGCACCGCGCTGTCGAAATTCGTGACGCCAGAGATAAACGCATCCTTGGGGATTTCGCGAAACAGCCCCGAACCCGTCAGATCCGCCGCCACAACCCGTGCCAGATCAGCCGCGAATTGATCGGCGCCCGCCGTCTCTGCCACGAAATCGGGCACGGCGAAGGGCAAAGGCTCAATGTTTGGGTTGTCGATCTCGATACGCAACGGTTCCTGCGCCGCAGCGCCTGCCGCCATCAACAGGCCCAGAACCATCACCAGCCATCTCATCATACCATATCCTTTCACGGCCCTGCCCAGATGCAACGTAGCATACCGCGCTTTGTTCCTTACCGGCAGCATTCGGCCCAAAATTAAAGGGGAAAAACCAGACATCATCGGATCTCCTTCGTGGTCGCGTTGAATTTCACCTCAACACCGCGCCATTGATCATACTTATCCGCAGGCAGGCCAAACCCGGCAGAGCCGCAACGGATGATCGCCCGCCGCGCCGCCTCATAGGCCCGGTCCACCGCCGCACCTGAGCCGCCTTCGGCGCCCACCAACCGGATGGAGCCGATCTCAGGCTTGGCATCAGGCGTCATCGTGAAGCCCACGATCACCGTCACCTTCAACGCATCCGTGCTCAACGCGCCCACATTCCAGCATTTCTGAATGCCCAGAATGAACGCGCCCTTCTCTGCCCGCGTGATCGGCTGGCCAGAGCCGCCGCCGGGGTTCGCATTATCGGCAATCGCATTCTCGGAATTGGCTTCTGTCACAGCGCCCGCGATGCTTTCCGCCAGACCGGGCACGGGATCTGCCTCCGGTTCTGCCTCTGCCACGACAGGGGGCGGTGCCGGCTTGCGCCCGGGCCGGGTGGAGCGTGTCGGCGCCTGATTGGAGGTCTCATCCGCCTCTGTCACCACTTGCGTCGTCGTCTCTTCCTGCGCGGTCTGCTCCTGCGTCTCTTGCGGTTCCGTCACCGGCTCTGCCGTCTCATCCGGCGCCACCTGATCTTGCGCAGTATCTGCAATCTCGATCTCTGGTTCAGGCGCCGCGACCACTTCATCGGCAATCGTCTCCGCCTGTTCGGGGGCAAGCTCGGGCGCATCTTCCACAACAATAGCCGCACCGGGATCCCCATCCGGGGCCGCGCTTTCTTCGGCAATGACAGGGTCGGGGGGCTGCGGGGTCTCTACCGGTTCCGGCGCAGCCTCCGCCGCGGGCGCAGGCGCAGGTGCAGGGGTTGGCGCTGGTGCAGGTGCGGGCGCCGGATCAGGGCGCGGTGCTGGCGCAGGGGCCGCCGCAGGCGCATCCTGCGCAGCCGCTTCCAAGGCGGGCGGCGCATCGCCTGTCTCCGGCCCGCTCGGCTGCATCGCTTGAAACTCATCGGCTGAGATGATGGAGACATCCGTGACCCGGATCGCATCGAAATCATCCCGCGCCACGAAAAACCCGCCGATCAGCAGCCAGACGAACAGACCCGCATGGCCTGCGCCCGAAACATAGGCGCCGATCTTCATGTCCTGCGGGATCAACAAATCTTACTCGCTTTGCCCGGCAATGCCAGCGCCATCAAAGGACGGCCCGTCCGTGTCCGTCACCAGCCCGATATTCGAAAAACCCGCCGCATTCAGCGCGCCCATCACCTGCACCACTTGGCTGTAGGCCACAGCCCCATCGGCGCGCAAAAACACCTTGTCCGAGCTCCGCTCTGCCGAAATCGCACGTAAGCGCCCGATCAATTCATCCGCGGCCACCTCCGTGTTCTGGATCGACAATTGGCCGCTTTCCTGCACGGTGATCGTCAGCGGTTCTTCTTCCTCTGTCGGTAAGGCATTGGCCGCCGTTTTGGGCAATTCCACCGGCACGCCCACTGTCAACAACGGCGCTGCGACCATGAAAATGATCAACAGCACCAACATCACGTCCACGAAGGGCGTGACGTTGATCTCTGACATGGGCCGCGTTTTGTTTTTACGCCGCCGCCCGCGCCGTGATCCGCTGGCTGCTCCCTGAACACCCGGTCCCATGGGTCAAGCGTCCAACTGGCGCGACAGGATGGTCGAAAACTCGTCCGCAAAGGCCTCATGGCCCGACGCGATCCGGTCCGCATCCGCGCTCAGCTTATTGTAGAAAATCACCGCAGGAATAGCCGCCAAAAGCCCCAAAGCGGTTGCCACCAAGGCCTCCGCAATGCCGGGCGCCACAACGGCGAGGTTGGTGTTCTGCGCAATCGCAATTTCCTCAAACGCATGTTTGATGCCCCAGACCGTGCCGAACAGCCCGATAAATGGCGCGGTCGCCCCGACGGTGGCCAGAAAGCCCAGCCCGTAATTCAGCCGCTCATCTTCCTTGGCAATCGCCACATCCATCGACCGGTCAATCCGCGCCGTGGCGCCTGCGATCAACTGCCCGTCCTCACGATGCGAGCGTCGCCACTCGGTCATGCCCGCACTGAAAATCCGTTCCGAGGCGCCTTTTGGATTGCCGCCGATACGATCAAAGACTTCGTCCAAAGGCTCACCCGACCAGAAGGCTCGGTCAAATTCCTCCGCCTGTCTGCGCGCGACGCGGTAATTGATGAATTTCTGAATGATGATGGCCCAGCCCCAGAAAGAGGCCGCGATCAGCATCAACATCACCAGTTTTACAACGATAGTTGCCCGCCAGAACAACGCGGTGACACTGAAATCCACCTCGTTGGCCAGGCCAATAGCCTCAGCTTCCATATACCCGCTCTTCTCATAACGCCGCTTTTGCGCGGCTTGTTGTGGACCCGTCATACTATGTTAGACGCACCAGATCCAATATTCTTGGCGTCAGGCCAAAAAAATTAAGTGTGAGCGGTCATCTTTGCGCGAATATCCGCTGGAATGCGCGCGGGCCTGCCGGAATCCGCCAGACAAACAAGGGTCACGACCGAGTGAAACAGTGTCTGCGTATCACGGCTGACATCTTGCGTGAGTATGATGCGTGATCCGGTGATCTTCTCGACCTTCGTTTTTACGACCAGCATGTCGTCAAACTTGGCGGCCATCAGATAATCCGCCTCTACCCGACGCACAGCGAAGACCAGCCCCTGCGCCTTCAGCGCGACCTGATCAATGCCCAGCTCCCGCACCCATTCGCTGCGCGCCCGCTCGATGAATTTCAGGTAATTCGCGTAATAGACGATCCCCGCCAGATCGGTGTCTTCATAATATACGCGACAGGCAAAAGAATGAGGCATGGCCAGAGCCTATGCGCGATAATCCGCACTGTCATCAGCGAATTATCGCCTAAAAACAGGGAAGTAAGGATTGTCCTACTGGCATGAGCGCAAACCGCTCATAGCTTGGCCCATATGGCAGATTTGGTCGATCCCAACAGCTCAAGCCAACAGAAAAGCAGCGCACCCGCACCGGCGGGTCGGCTGACTTTCGCCGTGGGTGTCGAGGATTTGGGGACCTTGTCATTCTCCTTTCCTTTGACCTTCTGCGGGGTCGTGATGTTGAGCCCCTTGGGCGGCGTTGCCGGCGTTCCGGTTCTCGTGGGTTTTGCGGTTATCTTTCTGGGCGCACAGCTGGTGTTGCGCAGGCCGTCTATCCCGTTGCCCACGAAGCTGCGCAAATTCATCATGACATCGCCCTCTGCCCAAACGGTTCTGATCGCCCTTCTGCGAAGGTTGAAACTGTTTGATAGCAATGCAAGCAAGCCCAGCCACTGGATCACCGTTGCACCGTTTGATCTGGTGCCCCGGATCTCGCTGATTGTCTGCGGCATCATGATCTTTTTCACCACGCAAGCTCCGGAAATGCGTCAGCTTCTCGGCGCGGCGGTTCTGGCTTTGACGATCGCTCTGCACACCCGCAAACCCTATTGGGCGCTCAGTGGCGCGGCCTTGATGAGCCTGGCGAGCATCGCGCCTATTTTTGGTGGTTAAAAATTCCTGAAGAAGAGTGAAAAGTGTTCAATTTCAGAAGCTTACATAATTCCCCGCACGCGGGGAGCTACTGAACGCCCAGCCCGACCCGTGCCTGAAGCCGCAAAGCATGGCTCGGATCATCTGCCATCACCGGCATATTCGGCTGATAGGCCGCCTTGATAATTGCGGCCACTTCCGGCTTCAAAATCGCCACATCATTGCCCGCCAAAGCCAGCGGTGAGGACCCTAGAAACGCCTCATCAGACCACAGCAAGATCGACTGCACCACCTGGCCGAGACAAAGCGTATCCGCCGGGATATCCAGCATGACAGCATCCATCTTCAGGAAAACAAAGCAGGCCTTGATGCCCCCATCCGGATCAAACCGAAAGATACGATACTGGTTCGCATCGGCGTCCTTCAATCGGCCCACAAGAGACTTCAACTCGGGGATCATCTGATCAAGCTTGGGCGTCTCCGTGAGTTCGGCCCAGTCTTGGATGAAGAACACCATCAGGTTCACACCCAGCTCCGGATCGGTCTCCGCCATTTCATGCCCGGCCAGCTGACAGACCGCCTCAATCGCCCCTTTCAGGACAGAGATCGTCTGATCCTCGACCCCGAATGCCACGGGCGCAATCGGCCGCCCCCAGCGTGCAAACAGGTAACTCCCGTCACTGCGGGTGAAGTAACGCGCAACGTCATCCATCAAACAGGTCCCCCGCGCGCTTGGGCGGCGCCATACCCAAATGGCTCCATGCCTTCGATGCCAACATCCGGCCGCGCGGGGTCCGCTGGATCAGCCCCTGCTGCAGCAAGTAGGGCTCGATCACCTCCTCCAACGCATCGCGGCTTTCCGACAGCGCGGCAGAGAGCGTCTCGATCCCGACAGGACCGCCCTGATAGTTCTCCGCAATCAACGTCAGATACCGACGGTCCGCCCCGTCCAGGCCCAGATCATCGACGCCCAACCGGGTCAGCGCATTGTCCGCGAGCGCCCGCGTGATCGTGCCGTCGCCTTCGACCAACGCGAAGTCGACGACCCGGCGCAACAGCCGTCCCGCGATCCTCGGCGTCCCACGCGCGCGCTTGGCAATCTCCCGCGCGCCATCATCTTCAGCACGGATACCCAAAAGCCGCGCACCACGGCGCACGATCTCATGCAGCTCATCGGTCGTGTAAAACTGTAACCGCGTCGGAATACCGAACCGGTCCCGCAGCGGCGTGGTCAGAAGGCCTAGCCGGGTTGTTGCGCCGACCAGCGTAAAGGGCTGCAGTTCAATCCGGACCGTGCGCGCCGCAGGCCCCTCGCCGATCACCAGATCCAGCTCAAAGTCTTCAAGCGCGGGATAAAGCACTTCTTCGACGACGGGGTTGAGCCGGTGAATTTCGTCAATGAACAGAACATCGCGCGTCTCAAGATTGGTCAGGATCGCCGCCAAATCCCCTGCCTTGGCCAATACCGGTCCGGAAGTCATGCGAAAATTGACCCCCAGTTCGCGCGCCATAATCTGCGCCAAGGTGGTCTTGCCCAAACCCGGGGGGCCGTGAAACAGCGTGTGGTCCATTGCCTCGCCGCGCTGTTTGGCGCTTTCGATAAAAACCCTGAGATTGGCGCGCGCATCAGCCTGACCGATAAACTCCTCAAGACCTTGCGGGCGCAAGGCGCGGTCGGCGTCATCGGGGCGTCGCTCTGGGCGCAGTGTTGGATCGGGCTCGCTCATGGGGCCTATATGCCTTGATCAGTCTTTCGGTGCCAGCAACTTCAACGCGGTGCGGATAAGGCTCGATGTATCCTCTGCGCTTTCGGATGCCTGCGCTACAGCGCTCGCAGCATCGCCATGCGCATAGCCGAGATTGACCAAAGCAGAAAGCGCTTCGGCCTGTGCCCCCGCAGACGCACTGGTGGCGGGCTCGATCATTTGCGCCGGCGCGTCACCCACAGCTTCTGCCACTGTTCCACCCATCGCCATGATGCCAGGCGCTTTGTCTTTGAGTTCGATTACCACTTTCTGCGCCGTTTTCGGCCCGACACCCTTTGCGGCCTTGATCGCATTCCAATCCCCGAGCGTCACAGCGCGCGACACGCCATCCGGCCCCAAGGCGCCTAGAATAGCCATGGAGGCCTTCGCACCGATGCCCTGAACGGACATCAAAAGCTTGTGCCACTCTTTCTCGATCATCGTGGTGAAACCGAAAAGTTGCAGCAAATCCTCTCGCACCAACAAATCAGTGTAGAGCGCAACCGTGTCACCGACCGCAGGAAGAGACGCCAATGTACGCTCGGAGCAATACACCAGATACCCGATCCCACCGACGTCAATCATGACATGATCTGCCGCGCGATGCTCCAGCCGCCCCGTCAGTTTTCCGATCATGCGCTGGCCTTCCTCAAAGCAGCGTCGAGCCTGCCAGAAGCACGACCATGCCATGCATGGCACAACGCAATCGCAAGCGCATCTGCGGCATCTGGACCCGCAATCTCAACACCCGGCAGTTGCAGCCGGACCATGTGATCCACTTGCTGCTTGTCTGCATGCCCGACGCCGACAACTGTTTTCTTGACCGCGTTCGGGGCGTATTCACCCACGTTCAATCCCGCTTGTGCAGGCACAAGTATCGCAATCCCGCGCGCCTGCCCAAGCTTCAGCGTACCTGCGCCATCGCGGTTCACGAAGGTCTGTTCCACAGCTGCCATATTCGGTTTGTGTGCGGTCAGGACTGCAGTCAATTGCGCGTGCAAGCTAAGGAGCCTTGCGGCAAGGTCGCTGCCCACAGACTTGCACACGCCATTGGCGACATGGCTGACACGGGTGCCATCGACGTCGATCACACCCCAACCCATGTTTCGCAAGCCGGGGTCTATTCCCAAAACGCGCATGCTGCCTCGCCTCGTTTTTCTTTGTTTCTCAGCGCGTAGCACGAAACGCGAACATTTGCCAAGAAATTGCGTTCCGCCCAAACACGACACGAAAGATGTCGCAAAAAGATGCTGCCGGAACTGAGCCCTCAACCAGTCACAAATCCGTGACGATACGACCGGACAAGAAGTTAGTTTTTTATTATAATTTACAATATTTTAGCCAATTTCCGACCTATGCAAAAGATGCATAGGGGACATGCAAAAATCATGATTGTCCAATGCAAACTCACCCCCTAAATGCGAAACACAGAAGCAGAACGCTTAATTATTACTCAAACTATGAAGGACGACTTCAATGGCTGTTTTTGAAACCTCCCGCGCGCTGACTGAAGGCGCCCGTCACAACCCAACCAACCTGTTCACCCGCGCTTTCGGCGCTGTCATGGCATGGAACGACCGCCGCATGACACGCAAAGCACTCAACGCGCTGACAAGCCGTGAACTTGAAGACATCGGTCTGACACGCGGCGACGTCGCTAACTTCTGATCGTTGACAGATGCAATGCAAAAAGCCACGCCCATCCGCGTGGCTTTTTCAGTCTTAGAGCATTAGTGAAGAATTCCGCCGACAACTTTCGCGACTGCATTGGTCACAGGATCAACGTCCAACAGGAAAGCTGTCGTCACCTCAACTGCCCCGCCCCCTTTGAGCGCTTCGATCCGGTCGAGGTATTCTGTCTCGCCCAGTTCAGCCAGCACAAAGCCCTTGAAAGCCACGAATAAAAGGGCAGCAACGGCGAGAGTCTTCAGCGGAAACAGCCCTTTTTTCTTGAGGTCTGTTTTTACGACATCGACCACGAGACCATCCTCCCGCACGCGTTTCTCAACGCGTTTCGCGGGGTTGGACTTCTGCTTGAGCGCGTTCAAGCGCTCGTTAAACCGTTCCTTATTGACGTCTGCCAATGCTCTGCCTCGTGCTTCTTGTCGCTGCACTTCTAGCACATATACGCAAATGCCTTTTGAAAACCTAACGAATTCCTTAACAAAGTGTTAATTTGAGCGCAGTCCACTCGCCAATGTCGCGTCTTTGCGACAGTTTGAAACCTTGCCCTTCATAGGCAGCGAGGACCTCATCTCCCTGTTCCACAAGCAAACCAGACAAGATAACCGTGCCGCCAGGTGCTGTGTTCGCAGCCATATCGGGCGCCAATGCAAGCAGCGGCGGCTTGAGAATATTTGCAAAGATCAGATCAAAAGGTGCCGTCTTCTTCAGCAATGCGTGATCAAACCCTGTTGCTTCCACGCAGGCCACCTGCCCTTCCATGCCATTGGCTTTGAGGTTGGCCTCTGCCACTTCTACTGCAACCGGATCAATGTCACTGGCAATGACAGTGTTGCCCCAAACCGCTGCTGCGGCCATCGCAAGCACAGCAGTCCCACAACCGATATCCGCACAGTTTTGCGCGACTTTTCCTTCAGCGATGTAATCCTCAAGAGCGAGCAGGCAGCCCAATGTCGTGCCATGATGACCGGTTCCAAAGGCCATTGCCGCCTCGATCAACAAGCTGACGCGGCCTTCCGGCACTTTGTCCGCATCGTGGCTTCCATACACAAAGAAGCGGCCTGCCTCGACCGGGGGCAGTTCGCGCCTGACATGCGCCACCCAGTCCTGATCCGGCACTTCGGAGACCACAAATGGCTTTGCATCATGCGCCGCCGCGAGGAGCGCCAAAGCGATGTCGTCGGGCGCCTCCAGGAAGTATCCGCCGATTTCCCAATATCCAGAGCCATCTTCCACTTCGAAGACACCGACACCCGTGGGTGCGGGATCAAGCGTTTCTAGCGCCTCGCCCAGTTTTTGGGCCCTCGCTTCGCCCATCAGGGTCGTCAGGGCTGTGAATGTCGGCATGGTATCCTCGTGGTTGTCTAAGCGATTGCCCTAGGCAACCCTGCGAGGTCCGTCAACTAGCTGACGCCCGTGCCAATCGGGCAGGTCACGCCCGTGCCGCCAATGCCGCAGTAACCGCCGGGATTTTTGGCCAGATATTGCTGGTGATAGTCCTCAGCAAAGAAGAACTCTGGCGCATCGACGATCTCTGTCGTGATTGGCCCGAAGCCAGCAGAATTGAGACGCGGAGCAAAAGCGTCCTTGCTGGCGTCTGCAGCTTGTTTTTGCGCGTCTGTATAGACATAGATGCCAGAGCGGTATTGCGTGCCCATGTCATTGCCCTGACGCATGCCTTGCGTGGGATCATGACCTTCCCAAAAGACCTGTAAAAGCGCCTCGTAACTGATGACAGAAGGATCGTAGACGACACGGACCACTTCATTATGTCCAGTCTGACCTGTGCAGACCTCCTGATAGGTTGCATTCGGCGTGAAGCCGCCCGCATAGCCAACCATTGTGGAGAAGACCCCGTCCAGCTTCCAGAACATTCGTTCCACACCCCAGAAGCACCCCATGCCAAACATCGCTTCTTCCAACCCGTCCGGCACATCCAGCGAAAGCGGATTGCCATTCACGAAATGCGTTTGAGCTGTCGGGATTGCCATGCTGCGTCCAGCCAGCGCAGTTGCGGGCGTGACCATTTCGACTTTCTTGCGGGTAAATCCAAACATCTGCAGCACTCCTTCTGTGTTACCCCTGATATAAGGTGAGATGCGGAAAATGCTACTCGGCCGGAGCGGCACGTTTGCGTGAGAAAATCGTCTCGGACCCCGGCACCGGGTGACGCGGGATCAGCGCAGACAGAACGAGCGAGGTCGCAGCCATACCTGCCGCCAAAATAAAGACGCTGATTTGGCTGACCACCCAAAGATAGCCCAGCAACGCAGGCAGAAAGACTGCTGCGATATGGTTGATGGTAAAGGCCACAGCCGCCGTCGGCGCGATATCCTGTGGATCAGCAATCTTCTGAAAATAGGTTTTGATCGCAAAAGCCATGGAGAAGAAAAGGTGGTTCAAGACATAGAGCGCGGCACCAACTGCGACGCCCCAGCCAAAATAGTAAATGCCGCCATAGGCGAAAAAGACGAGGCTCAACCCGGTGTATTCGATCATCAGCATGTTGCGCTCCCCATAACGGTGAATCGCTTTGCCGATGAACGGCGCGAAGACCATGTTGGCCACATAGTTAATCAGGAACAGCGAGGTCACTTCATGCACCTCAAACCCGAAATGCTCCACCATCATGAAGGCCGCGAAGACCATAAAAATCTGGCGCCGCGCGCCCGAGACAAATTGCAGCGCGTAGTAGAGCCAGTAACGCCTGCGCAGCACCATCTTCTTCAGCTGCGGCTCTGGCGCCTCGAATTGTGGAAAATACAGCATCGCAAATATCGCGATCAAAACGGTCAGGCCGCCCGATGTCATATAGACAAAACTATAACTGAGATCGAAAGTCTTCCATGTCAGAACAAGAGCGCCGTAAGCGAGCAGCGAGGCGAAGGAGCCTACGGCCGTAAGCCAGCCCAGAACCTGCGGTGCGCGCTCTTTTTCAATCCATTGCAATTGCAACGACTGATTGACCGTCTCGTAATAGTGAAACCCAATGGACGACAAAAGCGTCAGTGTCAGAATGCCGCCAATGCTTGGGAAAAATGCGGTCAGCGCTGAGGCTCCGCCCAAAAGTATGAGCGACGTGAGGCCAAGAACCTGCTCCCGTACAAAGATGATCAGAAGGATTACACCGATCGCCAAAAAGCCCGGAATTTCCCGAATTGTATGAAGCCACCCGATCTCAACACCAGTGAATGACGCAGCTTCAATGACGAAGTTGTTTAACAGCGCTGCCCATGTCGCGAATGCAATCGGCATTGCAAATGACATCAGGCATAACAAAAACACAGGCTGCCGATGAAACGGCAGCTGTCGTGCCTCAGCCAGAGGCACTTGTTTAAGGGTATCGCCTATTGCCATGTCTCACCGTTACGCCTGTCAGCAGGCAATGGCGAGGATAATTATCTTGCGCCCTAGAACCGTTCCGCGCGCAAAACTTTTGCGTCGGTGACATTCACCACGCCAATATGGCGGGTCAGCACGCTCAGAACCGCTTCCAGCAAAGCGTCCAGACGGTCCGGTCTGATCAGGCAGACGACTGATGACATCCCGTCGGCTCGCCCGACCGTGCCTTGGCGCGACCACTGCCCGGAGCGGCCAGACCCACTTTTGACGGGCAGGACGGAAAAGCCCGTCACGCCCTCTTTGGTCAAAAGGTCGGTCAGGCGCCGCTCCATCACCGCTTCGATGATGATTTCCACGCGTTTTGCGTCATGCATATCCATGGCCTTATCCTCCCAAAACCGTTGATGAGACTGCGACATAGAGCGGAATGCCGATGGTCAAATTGAAGGGGAAAGTGATCCCAAGCGAGAGTGTCAGATAAACTGCCGGATTGGCCTCTGGCAGGGCAACACGCATGGCCGCGGGCACCGCGATGTAAGACGCTGATGCCGAGAGCACCATCATCAAAGCGACCCCGCCAACCGAAAGCCCCAAAACTGCACCTGCCATCAGGCCGAAACCGGCGCCGATGATTGGCATCATCAAACCAAAGGCAACAACCGCCCCGTTCAGGGCGCCTTTCGCGTTGCGCAACCCGCGGCCCGCAACCAGCCCCATATCCAACAAAAACAAGCACAAGACACCTTTGAAGGGCGCTGTGATGAAAGCATCAATTTCCGCTTTGCCGTCTGCACCCGTAACCCAGCCGATCAGGAAAGCACCGACCAGAAGCACGATAGACCCGTTGAGCAATATCTCTCGCAAGAGCTCCCCGCTCATGCCTCCCCCGCTCGGCGTGCTGCGCGAGACAAGCCACAGGGCTGCGACAATCGCGGGCGCCTCCATCGCAGCGGCAACAGCCACCATGTAGCCTTCAGAGCCAATGCCTTGCGCATCCAGCACAGAGCTTGCCGCGACAAATGTCACAATTGAAATCGAACCATAATGCGCCGCGACAGCCGCCGCATCCAGCGCACTGAGCCGCGTCATGACGCGTAGCAACCCATAAGCTACAAACGGCAAACCGGCCGACAGGATCGTGCCTGCAATGAGCGAGCCAACCAGTTGGGCATCGACACCGTGGCCCGCGACACTTGCGCCGCCTTTGAACCCAATAGCGAAAAGCAGGTATAGCGACATGCCTTTGGCAATCGCTTCGGGAAAATTCAAATCTGATCGCGCAAGCGCCGCCGCGACACCAAGCGCAAACGACAGGATAATCGGCGAAAGAAGGTTTGCTGCTGCCAATTCGAGTATTGAAGTCATTGCGTCCCCATATCGCCGCCTTACATTGGTCTTCAACTAGCAGCACAGGCGCGAAACACAAGGAAGAGACATGTCACACCTTTCAGGAAAATCCGTCCTTATTACAGGGGCAAGTCGCGGCATCGGGGAGGCAACAGCCCGTCATTTTGCGAAAGAAGGCGCAAGCGTTGTTTTGGCAGCGCGCAGTCAGGCCGAGGTCGAGCGCATTGCGGCCGAAATCGTCGATTCTGGCGGCAAGGCCGTGGGCGTCAGCTGTGATGTGGCTTGGCAACATGATGTGCAGGCCGCGGTCGACACTGCCGTGGAGCAGTTCGGCGGTTTGGATATATTGATCAACAATGCAGGCCTGATTGACCCGATTGCACGGATCACCGATGCGGATCCGGATGAATGGGGGTTGATCGTCGACGTCAATCTCAAGGGCGTGTTCTATGGATTTCACGCGGCCCTCCCCGTCATGCAGACAGCCGGTGCGGGCACGATCATCAATATTTCTTCCGGCGCGGCGACAAATGCGCTGGAAGGGTGGAGCCATTATTGCGCAACGAAAGCGGGCGTCCTTGCGCTCACCAAATGCGGGCATAAGGAGATGTCGGAACATGGGATCCGCGTGATGGGCCTCAGCCCCGGTACGGTTGCCACTGAGATGCAGGTGCAAATCAAAAGCAGCGGCATAAATCCAGTCAGTCAGATGGATCCGGATGCTCATATTCCCGCTCACTGGGTCGCACAGGGTTTGGCCTATCTATGCGGGCCGGGTGGGGACGACTGGCTCGGTCAGGATTTCTCAATGAAAACCAATGAGGGGCGCGCCGTTTTGGGTCTGCCTGCGGTCAGCTGAGACCACTGGAGAATGGCAAGTGTTCAATCAGACCCGAGCGACTGAAAGAACCGCTGAAGCCTGCTGCGTTTCGGCTCAATCAGCTGTGGCCGCTCCAACGGGGCAGAGACAAAAGCAGGCGCGGCACTTTGAACCAATACTGTGCGCGTTGGCCTGTCCTGCCTCGTCGTAGCAGTCGCCGCGCGGCGGATCTGGCGTTGCGCGACCACCGTTCGATTGGCGGGAGCCGCGAGAGGGCGCAGGCTTCGCCGCGGGGCAGCCCGCGTCGCTTTGAACGCGACAGCAACGCGCGTCGTATCTGCTGGCACAATTCTGTCAGATGGTGCTGTCAGCGTGAGAGGCTCGGTCGGCTGGTCCAGCAATTCCGTTCTGATCTGGGGCGCCTCTACCCTGTCAAACTTATCGGCATTAGGTCGGCTGATGGCCCGGATGAAGACGGGTGTCGCCTGCACAGGAAGTCTGGCTTCCGCCATCACAGTAATCGGAGTGGTCAACGTTGGAAGCTCCGGCAGAGAGACAAAGGACGGGCCGGCGCGCGTAGGCTGCTTCGGGACGTCATCAAATACTAGGACAGGGGTTTCATCTGCCGGCCTCCCCATGCGCAGGACGCTTGCAACCTTCGCATCAAATCCAGCGGAAGCGTAGAGCTGAAGCTTTTCAGGTTCAAAGCCCGGCCCGGAAAGCTCTGGAAGGACAGGCACGTCATCAGGGACGGCGGGCGCAATATCGTTCAGCGCTTGCGCGATGATTGCGTCAGGCACGACAATCGCTACATCGTCAGCCCCTGATTTTGAGCTCGCTTGATAGGCGAGATACAGGCTGAGCATTCCAAGTGCGCCTAATGCGAACAGCCCTGCGTAGCTGCGGCTGTGCTGCTTTGGCAGTTGGGTCGCGATCTGCGAAATGGCCCTCGGCGGTTCCGGATGCCCGCAAACGATTGCCGCTTTCAAACTGCGGCGCGCGGTTTCTTCGGGATCATTTTCAAGCCGTAACTCGGGAGCAAGTTCGGCGTCAGCGCTGTGGAATGGCCGTGCTGCCGCTGCGTTCGGCAGTCCTACACCGGGATACACGTCCATGTCGCACCCTTTCGATCAAAAGCACACTCTCAACCGAAGCAATGGGCGGGCGATGGCCCAAAACCTCTACATCTAGTAATATATACCCAAATTCAGATGTCTAGCTTCAAGTTGCCCCTAGGTAAGGTAGCCTCCAAAGAAAAAGGCCGCTCGAAAAGAGCGGCCTTCCGGAACAACACTGTCGCAAATACTTAGTTCTGCGCGTAATATTCGATCACGAGGTTTGGTTCCATCATGACAGGGTATGGCACATCGCCTAAACCCGGTGTGCGGATGAAGGTCGCTGTCATCTTGGAGTGATCAACTTCAAGATATTCAGGCACATCCCGTTCGGCCAATTGTACCGCCTCAAGAACGGCGACATTCTGTTTTGAACGGTCGCGCACTTCGATCACATCGCCCTCTTTGACGCGATAGGACGGGATGTTGACCTTTTTGCCATTCACTTTGACATGGCCGTGGTTCACGAACTGACGCGCTGCGAAAACAGTCGGGACGAATTTCGCTCGGTAGACCACAGCGTCCAGACGACGCTCCAGCAGACCGATCAGATTTTCACCTGTATCGCCTTTGACACGCGCGGCTTCAATGTAGATGCGCTTGAATTGCTTCTCGGTCAGATCGCCGTAATAGCCTTTCAGCTTTTGCTTGGCGCGCAGCTGCAGGCCGAAGTCGGACAGTTTGCCCTTGCGGCGCTGACCGTGCTGGCCGGGGCCATATTCGCGGCGATTGACTGGGGATTTCGGACGACCCCAGATGTTCTCGCCCATCCGGCGGTCAATTTTGTATTTGGCAGAGGTACGTTTCGTCACCGTCTGATCTCCTTCGATAAAAACCCTTGCGGGCGTGAAGGGCGTTGTCCTCTCCGCAACCCGTTCTTTATGGAAAGACGCGCTGCGACGACAGGGTTCCCCTTGCGGGGTCCACCAACACCAATGAGAAGCGGCTTATAAGCGGCTTTGCAAAGGAGTCAACGGGGCTTTGTTCCAAATGTCAGATTGCTGGGCTGCCGAAGTGCAACGCGCAGGGTCAGTACAATGACACAGAGGCTGATCAGCAACCAGACGGCGCCCCAGATGACCGTCGCGCCGCCAAACTCTTCGGCCAACATCCGCGCGTCAGAGCGCAGGTGGGCGCGCCGGATCGTGTCGTCAAAAATGTCGTAAGGCACATAGATCATGCTGTTCAATCCAATCACCCGCAACACCATGTCATTGACCTGCAAGCTCAACCATTTCGCGCAGGCCAACATGGCGAGACCGGTCAGTAGTCCGAAAGCGAGTGTGAACATGTCGCTCAGGTAGAGGAGAGTCACCAAAAGCGTGACCGCCCCAAGTGCCGCCATCACAACTCGGTCTGCCACGCTGCGCAGCGCCGACACAAGCAAGCCGGCACCAAGCACCAGCGAGCCGACATATCCGGCAGATAACACCGCAAACCGGTTGCCGCCACGCGTAATCGCGTAGCCGCCAACCTGCCGGGATACGTTGATTTCCACGATGTCGCCGCCGGTTAAGATGGCGGCCAGTCCGTGGGACAATTCATGAAAGAAGACGACAAGTATCTTGAGAGGCAGCACCAGTGGCGTTTGCCACAGTGCAAAAATGAGCGCCAAGAGTGCAAAGAGCTGCCAATGGCCGTGCAAAAATGCCCTGAGCCGCGCAATCACATCATGTCATGCAGCATGATTGCTGCTTCGGATTTCGCAGTATTGCGCCGCGCATAGGGGCCATAGCTATGCAGGTCTTCATCCAGTTCCGGGAAATGCGCGATCAGAGTTTCTCGTTGATCGGGATGGATCGCAGTCAGACTTGTGCTGGCCGGATGGAAGCTTTCGGTCGGCACGCCATTGGCCCAAAGAATTTGGTGATCGGCCAGAAGGAGATGGTAGTAGGTCACCTCGCGCAAGCTGTGATCGATGAAAATCGAGTGATCATTAAGCATATCCTGGGCGCGGACCAGAACTTCATCCGTGTTGAACAAGACCCGAGCACTCGGCCCCTGATAGAGCATCCGATGATGCGGAGAGACAAGCAGATCCCCATCCGGGACGCCGTTTTTTAAGGCACCTGCTGTGATCCGGATAGGGCGCAGCTCTGGCACTGCATGAAGCCGCGCGCCGGACATGTGGCGCGTGCCGATCCACAAAACCTGCTGCGGTCCATTGTCCATCGTTTGCACATAGTCGCCCGGCGCAAGCGCCTCCACCAGCTTATGGCCGCTTTCGGTCCGTATCCGCGTCCCTTCCGTGAAACAGATCACATCGCCATCCAAATCGGCAGCGCTGCGTGTCACGACAGGGTTTTCGGGCACATGTACCACTGTGTAGTTGCGATCAGCGGCTGGGACGCCGTCTGGACACCACAAAAGCGTCTTGCCGGAGCGCTCGGCCTCTATCGGCACCAGGCTAAATCGGGATTGGCCGTCTGCAACGACAAATCCGCCTGCACTCTCCTGATGAGCCACATCGGATGGTCCAGATTGAGGCAAGTCAAACCGCTTGCGCACGACCTGCGCGACACGTGCGCGAAGCGCATCCTGCTCCACGGATCGTTCCAAAAGGAGTGTTGATTGCGATCCGTCAACACGTATCGCTTCGCCCTGCCTGCACCAAACCTGCCCAATGCGCGGCCACATCCCGCGCGAAGCGGACCTGCCGTCCAGACTGGTTTGATCAATCGTCAGGACAAACGTGCCATCAAAGCCCGTGCCCATCCTCGCTTACCTGCTCAAGTCTTTTATTATTGTTTTTGTTGTCGTCTTTTTTCAAATCGTTAACACGTGACCTTCATCCTGCATAGCCGGACAAATGAAGTCACACAGAACGGTGGTCGCAATGCCACAACCCGACATGTGCACCCGTGTCTTAAAAACGAAGACGGAGGCTGACCGTGCCAAGCAGTTGCCCCTCGCGCTGTGATTTGAATTCCTCGCTCAGATAGGTGACGCCATAATACAGGCTGCCGCGTTTCCACTGCCGGTGGTAGCCAAGCCGTAACCGTGCGCGCATCTCTTCTTTGACGACACGCGGCGTTGCCAATAACCGACTATCCGCGACATAAGCCAGATCAGCGCCAAGCAGCAGCGATATCCCTTTCGCGCGGTTACGCTGGACGGCTTGGTAGCGATGGCCAGAACTCGGCTCTCTGACCATCAAAGCGCCTGTTGCAAATCCTCCAATTGTCATATCCGCGCCAACCCTGAGCATTGTCTCGGCCCCTGCTTGCGCCTCCACAAAGGGACGTATCGAGGTCCCTTCGCTCATTGCAAACCTGCGCGCGGCTTCGAAAGTGATGGTCGGGTAGACAGCATCGGCCAATTCGACGTTGCTTACATTTGGTCGCGGCCCGCCGAAGATATCGTGAAGCTGCGCCTGAAAGCCTTCAAGGCCGGTTTGCGGCCCGACCACAACCAGGTCCAGCCCAAGCGTGTATTCCATGCCTGCTGATTGCCAATGGCTGTGCGCCCCGAAGGAGAGAATTCCTGCGTAACGCCTATCATTGGCAGCAGGTGCAGAAAGTCGTTCGGGTGCAATGACTTCGCCGCGAAATCTAAACTCGATGAGTTCCCCAAAGCGCGCGGGCAGTCTGCCGGTCCAGACCGGCCCGCGGACGTAACTGATTGCAAGCGCCCCCGTGCGCCATCGGTCTTTTGTATCGCCGATCAGATCATTTGTCGCGAGATACCCCCAGCCAAGGCTCTGGCGTTGCTCAGAAAAAGACGGGTTGGCGATGACCATCAACAGACACGCGACGCAGATCATGACCAGTTTCATTGCCGTCTCCCTTGACGGCGGACGGGCGCGCGTTCTGCGCCCCAACACTCGACCTGCCATCTAAAGGACGGTGCTAGCGCGATTCCGTGGACGAATTCCTAATGCCGGTTCGATTTACGACTCAGCGGCCCCCCAGCCCCCACCGGCCGGGGTCTGCATCTCTATCGCGTCTCCAGCCTTCAGCGCGGCCTCATCATTGCCGCGCAACCTTTCACGAGAGCCATCACGCCGCAGCACCTCGTCCACCCCCGGCGCGCCGTCTGCGCCGCCATGTTTGCCATGCGCACGTGTGATCCTGTGGCAGGACAACGTGGTGACAATCACATCATCAAGGAACCGCAAGCGCCGGATCACGCCGTCTCCACCGGTCCATTTGCCTGTGCCGCCAGAACCGCGCCGGATCCCGAATTTTTCCAGGCGCACGGGAAAACGTGTCTCCAGGATCTCCGGATCGGTCATCAGGGTATTCGTCATATGGACTTGCACTGCGGATTGGCCGTGGAAGCTCGGCCCCGCCCCTGTGCCACCCGCGATGGTTTCATAATTCTGAAACTGATCATTGCCCCAGACGAAGTTATTCATGGTGGCTTGCGAGCCCGCGATCACGTCCAATGCGCCCAAAAGGCAATCGCACATGGATTGACTCACTTCGGTATTGCCTGAAATCACTGCGACTGGCGGGCGCGGATTGATCATGGTTCCTTCCGGTGCGATGATCGTGAGCGGTGTCAGGCACCCTTCATTCAAGGGAATATCGGCGCCAACCAAGGTCCGGAAAACGTAAAGTACAACGGCATTACATACGGCACGCGGCGCGTTGTAATTGTTCTGCGCTTGTGCCGACGTCCCGGTCCAGTCAATGATCGCCTCACCCGCCTCGGCATCCACTGTGACCTTCACTTTGATCACCTGCCCCTCGTCCAGCGGATATTCGAAGGCGCCATCTTTCAGCTGTCCAATCACACGCCGGACAGAGGCTTCCGCATTGTCCTGCACGTGTTTCATGTAAGCCAGAACTGTGGCCAGGCCGAAATTCTCGACCATCTTGTGAACTTCGCGAATGCCGGTGGCATTGGCAGCCACCTGCGCTTCCAAATCACGCATGTTCTCATCAATATTGCGACACGGATAACGGCCAGAGGCCAGAAGGGCGCGGGTCTCAGCCTCGCGCAACACCCCGCCATCGACGAGGCGGAAATTGTCGATCACGACGCCTTCCTCTTCGATATGTGTACTGTCTGGCGGGGCAGATCCCGGCGTACGACCGCCGATATCGGCATGATGGCCACGCGAGCCGACATAGAACAGAATGTCACGACCATCCGCATCAAAGACCGGAGTGATCACTGTCACATCGGGCAAATGGGTGCCGCCATTGTAGGGATTGTTAAGCATGAATGCGTCACCGGGCTTCATGCGACCCGCGTTCAGCGCTGCCACTTTCCGCACGGAATCAGACATGGAGCCCAAATGCACAGGCACATGTGGCGCATTCGCGACCAAAGCGCCTGTCGCATCGAACAGCGCACAGGAGAAATCGAAACGCTCCTTGATGTTCACCGACCACGCTGTGTTGGCCAAAGTGCTGCCCATCTGCTCCGCAATCGACATGAACAGATTGTTAAACACTTCAAGCATCACGGGATCGGCCTGCGTGCCAAGGGCCGTTTCGCGCGCAACTTTTTCAACCCTGTGCAGGATCAAACTGCCCTGCGCATCATGCTGCGCGGACCACCCCGGCTCAATAACATTTGTGCCGGTCGGCTCCACGATGATGGCAGGGCCGTTGACGGCTTGGCCCTCGGGCAGGTCTGCACGCGCATAGAGGGGGGCCGCTTCACCCGCCATTGTGACTTCGGCAAATGGGGCGGCCGCCTTGCGATTGTTTGCCTGAATATCCATGAGCGTATCGCCCGCGCCGACGGCTTCCACGGACAGCATCTCGATCAACAGGTGAGCAGATGGAGAGGCAAAGCCGAAGCGGGCGTTGTGCGCGGTTTCGAATGCTGCGCGCATGTGTTCGGCCTCACCAAACGGCACCGCAAGCGCCTGATGTGAACCCTTGTATTTGATATGCGCACGGCATTCTGTGCGGATAGAAGCCGCCGCAACGCCCTGCGCCGCCACTTCCGCCTCGGCATCCTCGGACATCTCATCCAATCGCGCCTGTGCAGAGACAAGATCGTCAAGCGGCGCATCAAACTGCTCTTCACGCAACGCCCGAATGTCTGCCAAACCCATACCAAACGCGCTGAGCACCCCGGCAAACGGATGCACGAAAACGGTTTTCATACCCAACGTGTCTGCGATCAGGCAGGCATGCTGCCCGCCCGCCCCGCCGAAACAGTTCAGCGTGTATTTGGTCACGTCATAGCCGCGCTCGACACTGATTTTCTTGATCGCGCGCGCCATGTTTTGCACAGCGATCCGTAAGAAACCCTGCGCGGTCTCTTCGGCGCTCAGCACCGCTTGCCCAGTTTCAGCAGCGATGTCTGTTGCCAATGCCTCAAATTTCTTCCGTACAATTTTCGCGTCCAGCGGTGCATCGGCGTTGGGTCCGAAGATCGCGGGGAAATGCGCGGGCGCGAGCTTGCCAAGCATCACGTTGCAATCGGTGACGGTCAGCGGTCCGCCGCGCCTGTAACAGGCAGGTCCGGGATCAGCGCCGGCGCTTTCCGGTCCGACTTGATAGCGCCCGTCACGAAACGCAAGAATGGAGCCACCACCCGCCGCGACCGTATGGATGTTCATCATCGGCGCACGCATGCGCACACCCGCAACCTCCGTCTCAAATGACCGCTCATAGTCACCGGCAAAATGGCACACATCAGTCGAGGTGCCGCCCATATCAAAACCGATCAGCCTATCGAACCCGGCGGCTTGCGCGGTTTTGGCCATGCCCACAACACCACCCGCGGGACCGCTGAGGATCGCGTCACGCCCCTGAAACAGGGCGGCGTCGGTCAAACCGCCATTGGATTGCATGAAGAATAACCGCTCCGCACCACCACGTCCTGCATCCAGCGCGGTTGCCACCTGCTCTACATAGCGGCGCAAGATCGGGGACAGATAGGCATCAACCACAGTCGTATCGCCGCGCCCGACCAGCTTGATCAGTTTGGACGTCGCAGAGGAGGTTGAGATTTGCGTGAAACCGATCTCACGCGCGATATCTGCCACGCGGTCTTCATGAGCGGGATTGAGATAGGCGTGCATGAACGCAATCGCGACGCCCCGAATTCCGTCATCAAAGGCCGATTGCAGCGCAATGCGGGCTGCATTTTCGTTCAACGGTGTGATTTCACTGCCTTTGGCATCAAGCCGACCCGTAACTTCGACGGATTGCGTATACAGCAACTCTGGAAGTTTGATCTCAAGATCAAACAGACGCGGGCGGTTTTGATATCCGATCCGCAGCAAGTCGCCAAACCCCTCGGTGATCATTAACAGGGTTGGATCGCCCTTGCGTTCCAGCAGCGCATTGGTCGCAACGGTCGTGCCCATTTTCACCGCGCCGATCTGGCCTTCAGGCAGCTTGTCCCCCGGCGCAAGACCGAGCGCACGGCGCACCCCTTCGACAGCAGCGTCCTGATACTGTTCAGGGTTTTCGCTGAGCAGTTTGAGCGTCTCCAAACTGCCATCAGGGCGTTTTGCCACGACATCGGTAAAGGTACCGCCGCGATCAACCCAGAATTGCCACATCTCGCTTTACTCCTGTTTATGTCCGCGACCGATATTGCTCGGCGCGACGGAGACGGATTTGATCACCGCATAACATTTTATCCCGGCTGCCAGCTTCAAGCTGCGCGCAGACCGGCGGGTGATCCGCGCGACCAGCCGGTCGCTGCCGGATTTGAGCGCGACTGCCACGCCCGGCCCTGCCCCCTCCTGAATGGACTGTACAACAGCGGGAAGGATGTTGAGCGCGGACAACCCGTCGGGCTTGTCTTTCGACAGAATGATGTCAGAGGCCAGAATGCGGAGCCGCATGTCAGTACCATCGGCTGCGGCGACTTGAGGCAGGTAGAGCGTACCGCTCGACAATGCCAATGCGCTCAGCCCGTCGCCTGCATCACGCGATGTCACCTTTGCCGTGACAACCGCACCGGCCTCACGCACACCGATGTCAGGCACCGCAGCCGGGTCGGACAAAACATCATGTGCAGCACCAGAGCGAATGATCCGACCCTCGCGCATCAGGACGATTACATCCGCAAGCCGTGCCACTTCGGCCATCGAATGAGACACATAGATCATCTGGGCCTTTGTCGCCCGCATCAGGTCATCGAGATAGGGCAAAATCTCTTCCCTGCGGCGTTGATCAAGCGATGCCAGTGGTTCATCCATCAGCAACAGGTCAGGTTTCGCCATCAGCGCCCGCCCGATCGCGACGCGCTGCGCCTCACCGCCTGACAGGTCGCGCGGATACCGGTCCAGAAGCGCACCGATCTCCAGCAGCTCGACGATATCATCAAGGTGCGCAGGCGTGCCATGAAAGCGCGTTGGATAAAGAAGATTGTCGCGCACGTTCTTGTGCGGAAAAAGGCGCGCGTCCTGAAACACGTAGCCCACGCGTCGCGATTGAGGGGGAAGCAAGACACCGCGCGCCGTGTCAGTCAGCACACGTCCACCTACACTGATCAGGGCGTCATCTGGGCTCATCAAACCGGCCACAGCGTTGATCACACTTGTTTTGCCGGCACCTGATGGGCCGAACAGGGCCGTCACACCGCCGCTTTCATTGTCGAGATCAAAATCGAGGCTGAACCGCTCAAACCGGTGCCTGATCCTGATGCGCAGCCCCTCTGTCATCGCTTCGCGGCCCTTTGAGCGAGGACTTCAGAGACGAGCAAGGCGGCAACTGCGATGATCACCGCGACAATGGTAAGCCGAACGGCGGGCCCTTCTGCGCCGGGCACCTGCAAAAACGCGTATATGGCGGAGGGGACCGTCCGGGTCTCTCCGGGGATCGAGGCGACGAATGTGATCGTCGCACCAAATTCTCCCATCGCTTTGGCAAAGGCCAGCACTGTTCCAGCGAAGATAGCAGGCAGACACATGGGCAGGGTCACTGTGACGAAAGCTTGGATGGGCGAGGCGCCAAGCGTGGTGGCGGCCTGCTCAAGCTTCGGATCCACCGCCTCAATACCGAGCCGGATTGCGCGCACCATCAGCGGAAACGCCATGATTGCCGCTGCCAGAACCGCGCCTGTCCAGCGAAACGCAAAGACGATTCCGATCTCTGCCAACCACTTGCCGATGATCCCTTGTGTCCCGAAACTGAGCAGCAAAAGATACCCCGTCACAACCGGCGGAAGGATCAATGGAAGATGAACCACAGCATTGAGCAATTGCTTGCCCGCAAAGTCCTTGCGCGCCAATAGATGTGCGACCCAAAGCGCAAGCGGCAGGCTCACCACAGTCGCCACGCAAGCCACTTGCAGCGACAGGCGGACCGCCATCCACTCCTCTGGCCCCAGACCCAACACGCTACAACACCTCGAAGCCTGCGCGCTCGAAAATCCGACGCGCGTCATTTGAGCGCACTGCATCGAACGCAGCGCGCCCCGCCGGGCTGATCGCAGCCATTGGGTAAACGATCTTCGGGTGAGAGCTCGGCGGGAAGCGGTAGATCACCGAGATGCCCCCCTGGTCGATGGTATCGCTCGCATAGACGACTGCGTAAGGGAGTTCTCCGCGCGCGACCAAGGTCAGCGCGGCGCGAACGTTTTCGACTTCGACCACCTGCGCCTGCACGCTTTGCCAAAGCCCGAGACTCTCAAAAGCAGCCTTGCCATACTGCCCCGACGGGACCGCATTCACGAAGCCCATCGCGATGCGCCCTTCCGGCTTCCAGTCGGGCAACCTGACAGGGTCGTGGCCAAGCGGGCCGATCAGCACCAGTTCATTGCTCAACAAATCAATGACTGGACCCTTGGCCAAATTGGCATCAGCGATCGCCTTCATCCAATCCGGATGTGCGGACAGAAACAGGTCTGCAGGCGCGCCTTGCAGGATTTGGCGCGCCAATGCGCCGCTGCCGCCATAGGACAGTCGCAATGGCAAGCCCTGTGCGGAGATTTCATCCAGAGCCAGCTTCAGACTCGCCGCCGCAAACACAATGGGAACCTCGCTGGAAATAGCGGGCCGCGCCGCAAAAGCGGCGCTTATCCCCAACATATGGCGACGAGATATTCTCACCCGTGCGATTTTGACTGCCATCCGGCCCGGCGCAAGTCAAAAGCACCTCTTGCACCGCGAATACAACGCGTTAGGGTCGCGCTATGATCCGTTTATCGCACTCTGAGCTTGAGGCCGCAGCGGCCCTCGTCCATCAACACATGGCGCCAACACCGCAATATGTCTGGCCTTTACTGAATGAGGTGACGGGCTGCACGACATGGGTCAAACACGAAAATCATGGCCCCACAGGCGCGTTCAAAGTGCGCGGCGGCATCACATTTATCGATTGGCTGAAACGCACATATCCTGAGTGCAAGGGCATCTGCACCGCCACACGCGGCAACCATGGTCAAAGTCAGGCGCGCGCGGCAACGGCTGCGGGTCTGCGCGCTTTGGTTTATGTGCCACGCGGCAACTCGGTGGAAAAGAATGCGGCCATGACCGCCTTCGGCGCGGACCTGGTCGAGTTCGGCGATGATTTTGATGAGGCCAAGGAAGAAGCCTTCCGTGTGGCGCGGGAAGAAAACCTGTTCATCGTCCCGCCATTCCATGAAGAACTGGTGCGCGGTGTCGCGACCTATGCGTTTGAGCTATTCAGTGCTGCGCCAAAGATCGACACGGTGTATGTCCCCATTGGCTGCGGCTCGGGGATTTGCGGTACGATCCTTGCACGAGACGCGCTGGGGCTGCAGACGGAGGTCGTGGGCGTGGTCTCTGATCAGGCCCAAACAGCCAAACTCTCCGTTGAAGCGGGGCGTCTGGTAGAAACGAACTCCGCTCGGACCTTTGCCGATGGCATGGCGGTGCGGGTGCCCGTCCAAGAGGCTTTCGACATCTATTCCAAAGGCGCCGCGCGCATTCTGGCCGTCAGCGATGACGAGGTCGCGGAGGCGATGCGGACCTATTACACGACCACGCATAATCTGGCCGAAGGGGCCGGCGCCGCGCCGTTGGCCGGTTTGATGCAGGAGCGCGCGCAACTTCAAGGCAAGACAGCAGCCGTGATCTTGTGCGGCGGCAATGTCGACACGGCATGGTTTCAAACCGTATTGGCGGGTGATACCCCAAAAGTGGCTTAAAGCCGGGACAAGACCTCTCGAGCATCGCGGCGCAGATCCGCGTCAACAGTCCCTCCACGATAAGGATCACGCAGCGTTGTGAACCAATGCTCCGGCGGGTTTCGCCCGCGTCGGTTGTTCGGGAATTGCAAGTCGCGCAAGACTGCCTCTGCCTCAGACGGCAATCGATCTGGAATATCCTGCCCGCTCAAGACACCCCACACGCCCGTCCAAAGCCGCCCGACGGACCAAGGATTATAGCCCCCGCCGCCCTGAACCAGCAGGCGCGGCGCCATGCCGATCAATGCATGCACCACAGACCAATGCGCGTTATTGGACAGTCCCAGATGAGACTGTGGGTCATCTTCAGCGCCGTCCGCGCCGCATTGCAAAACGATGGCATCAGGCCGGAATGCCTGAAGGGCCGGCAGGATCAGTTCCTCACGCAAGAATGCCATCTCATCATCATGAAACCCGCGACGCACGGGCAGATTGAGCGTCGCTGGCCCGCCAGTCCGCAGCGCCCCACTGCGCGGCCAAAGACCAGCTTCATGAACGGACATCATCAAGCAGTCCGGGTCATTGCCAAAGCCATGCTCAACCCCATCGGGGTGATGCGCATCAATGTCGATGTAAGCGATCCGGCGCGCCCCATTGCGCCTGAGTGAGAGGATAGCAAAGACTGGATCGTTAAAGTAACAGAACCCGTTCGCATGGTCCGGCATGCCATGATGTGTGCCTCCGCCGGGTTGATACACAATGCCACCCTCGCGCAGCATCTCACCTGCCAGCAATGCGCCACCAACCCCCGTTGCGGGACGGCTGAACATCTCCGGAAATACAGGATTGGTCACAGTTCCGATCTGAAACCGGCTACGGTCCCGCTCTGTCACGGATTGGCGACACTCGGCCTGAAGCACTGCGGCCACGTAGTCGGCATGGTGCCACGCCTGCAACGCAGCTGGTTTCGCGCGCGGAGACGTCACGTAGCGTTGTGCTGGCAACCATCCCAGCGCACGCGACAAATCCATGACCGTTGAGACCCTCGGCACCCTGAGCGGGTGCCACTTTCCGTAGCTTGACCCACGATAAATCTCGGAACCGATGAATTGAGCAGATGCGCGCATGCGTTCTTAGTGTAAGCCGCGATCCTATCCTGCCAAGGGACAGTCAGAGCGGCACGTCAAGGCGAGACCTCTTCAAAAATTTACGTTCTCGTGTTATCTGAAGCTTAATCAAAAATAAAAATCGGTTCATTATAGGCGGTTTATGTCCCTTCTTCGTATGAAACAGGCCCCCCTGCGCCTTGACGCCAACAACAAGCGCGATGTGCGCAGCCAGTTTGCCGCGCTTTGCTATCGGGTGCACAAGGATGAAACGCAGATCCTGCTGATCACAAGCCGGGAGCGCGGCCGCTGGATTATCCCCAAAGGCTGGCCGGTTGAGGGCGCTACCCCCGCTGAAGCCGCCACTGCGGAGGCGTTCGAGGAGGCAGGCGTCGAGGGCAAGAGCTTCAACATTTGCCTGGGGCTTTATTCCTACACAAAGATCATGAGCGGGACGGACAATTTGCCCTGCGCTGTGTCCGTCTTCCCCGTCAAAGTGAAGAAACTGCTCGAAACCTATCCTGAAGCCAAAGAACGCAAGCGCAAATGGTTCAGTCAGAAAAAAGCTGCAGCACAGGTAAGGGAACCCGAATTGCGCAAGATCATCAAACACTTCGACCCAAACCTCTTGCGCGCGTAATCCCTCGCTTGCATCGCGCCCTCTGCTGACTATGTTTGCAAGACTGTTCACTACGGAGCGCACGACTGCGTCATGATCCAATACGCCCTGACATGTGAGAACGACCATCACTTCGACAGCTGGTTTCAGTCCGGCGAGGCATTTGACAAGTTGCACAGCGCTTCAATGGTCACTTGCGCGATCTGCGGCAGCAGCGACGTGCGCAAATCCATCATGGCGCCGCGGATCGGAAAATCGGCAGAGGGTCCGGTTCCAGCCGCAGATCGCCCGCTCTCCGCGCCTGCCACAACCGCCGAGCAAGCATTCAAAGAGCTGCGCGAAAAGGTAGAAGCCAATTCAGAGGATGTTGGCAAGAATTTTGCCAAAGAAGCGCGCAAGATGCATAATGGAGAAGCGCCGGAACGTGCGATTTATGGTGAAGCCAAACCTCAAGAGGCCAAGGCGCTGATCGAAGAGGGTGTACCCGTTGTCCCGCTGCCTTTCATGCCTTCCAGAAAAACCAATTGATGGCCAGAATTCTGATTACGGGGGCCACACGAGGTATAGGTCGCGCCCTTTTTGACGCTTACACGGCGCGTGGCGATGACGTGACAGGCACCTACCGCGACACCGCCCCGACGGGCGGTAGCTGGGCCCGGCTTGATGTCACTGAGGCCGGTGATCTGAGAAATCTGAAAACCGCAATGGGGGATAGACCGCTTGATCTGCTGATCTGCAATGCCGGTGTTTACCTCGACAAAGGGCACCACCTGGCTGATGGCTACGACGCATCCCTTTGGGCAGAGACATTCGCCACGAATGTCACCGGAGTGTTTCAGACCATCCAAACGCTGCTGCCAAATCTTGCGCACTCGAATGCTGGAAAAATCGTGATCATGTCTTCACAAATGGCCTCTTCCGAGCGTGCGCCGGGTGGGTCCTATATCTACCGGGCATCAAAGGCAGCGGTGCTTAACCTCGGGCGCAATCTGGCATCGGAACTGAAACCCAGACATATCGCAGTCGGAATCTATCATCCCGGATGGGTGCAGACAGACATGGGCGGCGGCAATGCGGATATTTCTGCCGAAGACTCGCGCGACGGGCTGATGGCCCGTTTTGATGCGCTCACGATGGCAAGCAGCGGCGAATTCAAGACCTGGGACGGAGTTGATCACCCCTATTGACTGCGAATACCCACTGGCCCTTGCCCTTTGCGCGCCTGCGTCATAAGAGGCTGTCGCAGTTTAGTCTTTTAGCCGCGGGAACACCCAATGGCGCGTCTTGTCATGAAATTCGGCGGCACCTCGGTCGCCAACCTCGACCGTATCAAACGGGCCGCAAAACGTATCGGCGTTGAGGTCGCAAAAGGCTATGAGGTGATCGTGATCGTCTCGGCCATGTCGGGCAAAACCAATGAGCTGGTGGGATGGGTCAATGAGACCTCGCCGCTTTACGATGCGCGCGAATATGATGCGATCGTGTCCTCAGGCGAGAATGTGACCGCTGGCCTGATGGCGCTGACCTTGCAGGAAATGGGTGTGCCCGCGCGCAGTTGGCAGGGCTGGCAGGTGCCGCTGAAGACCACGGATGCACATGGCGCGGCGCGGATCGAAGAGATTCCAACAGATAATCTCGCCGCGAAATTCTCGGAAGGCATGAAAGTCGCTGTCGTGGCAGGCTTTCAGGGCATCAGCGCGGAGGGACGGATCACGACGCTGGGGCGCGGCGGGTCTGACACGACGGCGGTGGCTTTTGCGGCGGCATTTGAAGCCGAACGCTGTGATATCTACACCGATGTGGACGGGGTCTACACGACGGACCCGCGCATCTCAGACAAAGCCCGCAAGCTGGACCGGATCGCATTTGAAGAGATGCTGGAGCTGGCCTCGCTGGGAGCCAAGGTGTTGCAGACCAGATCAGTTGAGCTGGCGATGCGCTACAAAGTGAAGCTGCGGGTTCTGTCGAGCTTCGAGGAGATGGATGACAGTGCAGGCACATTGGTCTGTGACGAGGAGGATATCGTGGAAAGCAACGTAGTGGCGGGCGTGGCCTATTCGCGCGATGAAGCGAAGATGACGCTGATCTCGGTCGCGGACCGGCCGGGGATTGCAGCGGCCATCTTCGGGCCGCTCTCAGCGGCGGGCGTAAATGTTGATATGATCGTCCAGAACATCTCGGAGGAAGGGCGCACGGATATGACCTTCTCCTGCCCCGTTGATCAGGTGGCCCGCGCCGAAAAGGCGATGGAAGAGGCCAAGACAGCGGGTGAGATCAACTACCATGATCTGGTGGCTGACACGGACGTCGCGAAGGTCTCCGTGGTGGGGATCGGGATGCGCTCACATGCGGGCGTGGCGGCTAAGATGTTTGAGGCGCTGCACCGCGATGGGATCAATATCAAGGTTATCACGACCTCTGAGATCAAAATCTCCGTGCTGATTGATCGCAAATATATGGAGCTGGCTGTTCAGGCGTTGCACGACGTCTTTGAACTCGAAAAGGCGGCGTAGCGCAGGTCCCCCGCATGCGGGGAATCCTGTAATTATCTGTTTTTAATAGATTATGATGAAAATTAAACCAGCGTTAACCTAGCCGGCTCCGCAGATCTTTGCCACGGCACCGAAAAGCAATGAGCGGGATGGGCCGGTCAAAAAAACCTGTTGGCTGACGGATGCGATTCGATGCGTCGCGCGCTTCTGAAACGGCCCTGCAAGCCGCAAAATTGACCCCTGCAGCGAAACAATCCTTCTTGTGAGCAGGCTTTGACTTCTGATCAATAACACCGTTTCTTCATGAAACGGCGAACAACGTATCGAAAGAAAATCAATGACGCTCAAAGTGATTGGAACAGGGTTTGGACGCACTGGGACCGACTCCATGCGCAATGCGCTCAATATACTCGGTCTAGGCCCGACGCATCACATGTTCGAACTAGGAGAAGGATCACCGCTCCGCCCGCTTTGGCTTGATCTGGCAAAAGGCGCTGAGCCTGATTGGGACAGGCTTTTCGAAGGCTACACTGCCTGCGTTGATTGGCCGTCTGCTTTCTACTGGCGGACACTGATTGAGGTCTATCCGGATGCAAAAGTGGTTTTGACGATGCGGTCTCCCGAAAGTTGGTGGAAAAGCTTTGAAGCGACCCTTCTCAAGCACATGCAAAGTGGCGATGACCCTGAAGGCTTGTCGCAATTGCTGGTCGCACAACAGGTCTTCGACGGGCGGCCAGAAGACCGCGCAAACGCAATCGACGTGTATAATCGAAATGTCGCGGATGTTCTGGCGACGCTAGAGCCGGACCGGCTTTTGGTGCACAACTTGGGGGACGGGTGGGATCCACTTTGTGCGTGGTTAGGCCTTCCTGTGCCAACAGTTGATTACCCAAGCGGCAACACAACCGCCGATATTTTGGCACGCATGGACGCAAATCGCTCCGAAAGACCCTGACGGTTCGGGCGGATCGTTAAACCTCACATCGGACCTGTAAAGGCGATGTGATGCCGATGGAGCGTAATCGCGCATTGTATCGCTGCGGCGCTGCCCCTAAATTCAGCCCATGTCTCGTTTTGCCCCTCTTGCCCTCGCCGCCGCGATAAGCGCGCCGCTGCCAGCGTTGGCCCATCCGCATGTGTTTATTGATGCGGGGCTTGAGATTATTTTTGATGAGGCGGGGCAGCTCACCCATATCAAGGTCACGTGGGCCTATGACGACTTTTATTCTTTGCTCATGGCGGAAGATATGGGGTTTGACAAAGATGGTGACGGCGCTTTGACGCCTGACGAAGAGGCGCAATTGAGCGGGTTTGACGCCAATTGGATCGAAGGCTTCAATGGCGATCTGGTGGCCACGCTGGAGGGACAGCCCTTGCAGCTGTCCAATCCGATTGAGTCCACGGCGCGGATGATCATGGGTCGGATCGTGTCTACTCATTTGCGCGAAGTCGCGGGGACGCCTGCTGTCGCGGGCGACACATTGTCCATTAAAGTCTTTGATGAGACCTTCTACACAGCCTACGATCTAACGCTGCCCGTGACGCTGGTAGGCGCAAGTGGCTGCCTGTCAGAGCGGTTTGATCCCGATATCGACGCAGAGATGGCGCGCATGCAGGCGATGCTGCTCACCATTGATGAGAGCGCCGATTTGGAGGAGATGGAAATCCCGTTGATTGGTGAGGCTTTTGCCACGGATCTGCAGATCACATGTCCCGGTTCCTGATTGTTCCGGTTGCCTTGGCGGCGGCCCTGCTGATCTGGTTGTGGGGCAGCGGCGGATTTGACGCAATGGCCGCATGGGCGGCAGGCGAGCAGCGCGATTTTCAGAACCAGATGGCGCAGGGGTTGCGCGCGCTTCGGTCGGGGCAACCCGGTGCTGTTGCCGCATTGCTGAGCGTGTGCTTTGCCTACGGGTTCTTTCACGCGATTGGCCCCGGCCATGGCAAAGTTCTGATTGGCGGCTACGGGTTGGGGCGATCCGTGCCGTGGATGCGATTATCCGTGATCTCGTTGCTGGCGAGCCTTGGGCAGGCGGTGATGGCTGTGCTGTTGGTGCTCTGCGGGATCGCGGTCTTTGGCCTTGCACGGGCTCAAATGGTCGGTGTGACCGAGGACTATATCGCACCCGCGAGCTATGCCGCCATTGGGTTGATCGGCGGTTGGTTGATCTGGCGCGGGGCGCGCACGTATCTGCGACAGGCACAGCAGACAGTGCATGCGCATGATCATCATGGCGCAGACGGCGCCTGCAGCAGTTGCGGGCATAAGCACGGGCCCGATCTGGACGAGGTCGAGAGGGCGGGCACGCTGAAAGAAGCGCTGACCTTGATCACCGGCATCGCCATCCGGCCCTGCACTGGCGCGTTGTTCATACTGATCATCACCTGGCAGATGGGCCTTTTCTGGGCCGGCATTGCCGGCGCCTTTGCCATGGCGCTGGGCACGGGGGCTGTCACGATCGCGGTGGGTCTGGCCTCTGTCAGCATGCGCGGCGGCTTGATGACATCGCTGAGCGGATCGGCCGCGCTGGCTTGGGTTGTGCCCGCCATCGAGGTGCTGGCGGGCGTATTGATTGCCGTGGTGGCCACGGGGCTGTTCCTGCGCGCAGTGGGCTGAGCGCCGCTGCAAAAACGCAGCGGAACGCATAGTAGCTATTCCCCTTCGCAGCCAAACTCACCTATGATCAGGCGGAGACCATCGGAGGGGGGCGAAGGATTTGCCCGAGATTTCTGAAAGCGGCAGTCGCAAACTGCTCGGCCGTCTGCGCGAGACGCTGGCCGAGGACAGCGCGGGGCAGGAACGGCTGGACCGGATCACGCATTTGATTGCGGATTCGATGGGGGCGGATGTGTGCTCTATCTATCTGTTCCGCGATGCGGAGACGCTGGAGCTTTGTGCCACAGAAGGGTTGAACCCGGAGGCCGTTCACCAGACGCGGATGCGGATTGGCGAAGGGCTGGTCGGTCGTGTGGCACGCAAGAAAGTGCCGGTGAACACGCCTGATGCGCCCTCTGCCAAAGGGTTTCGCTTCATGCCGGAAACGGGGGAGGAAATTTACAGCTCTTTCCTTGGCGTTCCGATCCAGCGTTTGGGCGAAAGTCTTGGCGTGCTGGTCGTGCAGTCGAAAGATGCGCGCAACTACTCGGATGACGAGGTCTATGCGCTGGAAGTGGTCGCGATGGTTCTGGCGGAGATGACGGAGCTGGGCGCGTTTGTGGGCGACGGCGAAGGCGCGATGCAGGCGCGTCACACCCAGCAGGAGCTGTTTCGCGGGTCCATCGCGCAAGAAGGCGCGGCAGAGGGGCGCGTGTATCTTCATGAGCCGCGGGTGGTGGTGACGAACCCGATCTCCGAAGATCCGCATGAGGAGATGCGCCGCCTACAGGAGGCGATTGATACGTTGCGCTCCTCCGTCGATGAGATGCTGGGCGCGATGGGCAAGAACACCGACAAGGAACAGGTGAAAGTGCTTGAGGCCTACCGGATGTTTGCCAATTCGCGCTCCTGGGTGCGGCGGATGGAGGAAGACATCGCGCTGGGCCTGTCGGCTGAGGCGGCCGTCGAAAAAGAGCAATCAGCCACCCGCGCACGGATGGAGCAGGTCCCCGATGCCTATCTGCGCGAGCGGCTGCATGATCTTGATGATCTATCGAACCGGCTGCTGCGCCTTCTGACCGGGCAAGGCTCTGACACGGGGGCGGAAATGCCGGAGAACCCGATCCTGATCGCGCGCAATATCGGCCCGGCAGAGCTGCTGGATTATGGAAAGAAACTGCGCGGGATCGTGTTGGAGGAGGGCTCGGTCGGCTCTCACGCCGCGATTGTTGCGCGGGCTTGGGCGGTGCCGCTGGTGATCAATGCCAAGCGCATTCTCACCGAAGCTTTGAATGGCGATCCGATCCTCGTGGATGGCGATCAAGGGCTCGTGCATTTGCGGCCCGAGGACTCCGTCGCCAACGCGTTTCGCGACAAGATGGCGATGCAGACAGAGGCCCAGGAACGCTACGCATCGATCCGCGACAAGCCTGCGATCGGGCTCTGCGGCCACGAGGTCAGCCTGCATATGAATGCGGGGCTGATGGCGGATTTGCCGTCGATTGACAGCTCTGGCGCCGAAGGGGTCGGGCTGTTTCGCACGGAGTTGCAATTCCTGACCCGCGCACGCGTGCCGAAACGCTCGGAACTGGCGGCGATTTATGGCTCCGTGATGGATGCGGCGCATGGCAAACCGGTGGTGTTCCGCACGCTCGACATAGGTTCCGACAAAGTGCTGCCCTACATGAAGCCGCAGGATGAGCCGAACCCGGCTTTGGGCTGGCGCGCGATCCGGGTGGGCCTCGACAAACCGGGTGTGATGCGCATGCAATTGCAAGCCCTGATCCGCGCGGCAAACGGGCGGCCCCTGACCGTCATGTTCCCTTTCATCGCGCAGTTTGATGAGTTTCGCGAGGCGCGCCAGAAGCTGCTTGATGAATTGGGTCGCGAGGAAAAGCTGGGCCATGCCCTGCCCTCTGACGTCAAAATCGGCGCCATGTTGGAGACCCCCTCGCTGGGCTTTGCCCCGCGCCAATTCTTTGAATTAGCTGACTTTATCTCGATTGGCGGCAATGATCTGAAGCAGTTCTTCTTTGCCGCGGATCGCGAGAATGAGCGTGTGAGGAAGCGCTATGACACGCTGAATGTCAGCTTCCTGACTTTCATCGAGCAGATCGTGAAGCGCTGTCAGGACGCGGGCACGCCACTGAGTTTTTGTGGCGAAGACGCAGGGCGTCCCATTGAAGCCGTGTGCTTTGCGGCCATGGGCATGAATGCGCTGTCAATGCGTCCCGCCTCGATTGGTCCTGTAAAAAGCATGATCCGTAGGACACATATCGCTGAGCTGCGAGACGTGATCGACGAGGCGCGCGGCTCTGGCGCGCAATCGGTGCGGCCCGCTGTGCTGTCATGGCTCACACGGCAGCAGACCCACGGATCCTAACCTTTGCGGACCAGTGCTTCGAATTCCTGCGTCAGCGCCGCACGGTCATGACCGGTGTCTTCGGCCAGTTTACGCAGGCCAAACTGCACATGCGCAATGTCCTGATAGTAGCTGGTGAATGCGTAATTAATCGCTGCGCCCGTCACAGCCCCGAGGACGGGAACAGTTTGCAGCGCCAGTTTCTTGCCCAACGTCACCGCCAGCTTTGGCGCGATGGTGCTGAGAAGGGATTGCATCGTCGCGCCCGTGACAGTGCTGCGCAAGGTCAGAAAGCTGAGATCGACATTGTCATCTTCGCTGAGCGGACCTGCAGCCGCGAAGACGCGCAGGCAATCCGCGCGGGTATCCGCATGATCAGGATCAAACCCGTATTCCGCAGCGATGCCCTGAATCGCACGCTGGATCACCGTCGTCGTGACGGGCAATTCTGCAAGGGCTGTCGAAGCCCCGCCAAATCCGCCTGCGGCTCCCGTGGCCGTAGTGACGATGCGGGTAAGCCATTGGCCCGTGTCAGGTACTTTTCCGCGTGAGGCATTGGCGGCTGAGAAGCTGAGTTCCAGGGCTTTCAAAGTGGCCGCATCCAAGCCATCGCGCGCGGGTTTTGGCAAATTGTCCAACAGGCCTTCGGCTTGCGCGCCCAACATGCCGACGACCTGCATGCCCACCCCTTGTGCACCTCTATATCTGGTCGCCAGAGCCTGCAATTGAACCTCTTTTGAGGGGCTTGGCTCCGCAATTGGGGGCAGGATCGTCTGGGTCATATATCGCACTCCTTGCAGAGGACGTGGCGATTTGCGGTGCAAAATTCAACCATGTGTCAGCCCGGCGCCGTCTTTTCGACCAGCCCCTCAATGCCCTGCCACGCGTTTTCTTGCAGCTCAAAGCCCAAGACACGGTCGGGATTTGTAGGGGGCGGCATGCGGACATGATCCAGCTTGTCAAAGCCGAAGCGCCCGTAATAGGGCGCATCGCCCACCAACAGGACCCGTTCCCAACCCAGATCGCGGGCGCGGATCAGGCTGTCACGCATCAAGGCGCCGCCAAGACCTTCGCCCTGCCGGGTGGGGTGAACAGCAATAGGGCCCAATAGCAGCGCAGCAGCCGTCCTTACGCGTACGGGCCAGTAGCGAATGACGCCACCAACAGTGCCATCCTCGTCGCAGGCCACGATGCACAGGGCGGAGACAGCCGGCACATCATCGCGCAGCCGGTAGGAGGAGAGCGCCTCCCGCCCCGGTGCGAAGCTGAGGTCATAAAGCGCCTCCACCTCCCACCAGTCCTGGGGTGTTTCCTGCCGCAACTCCACGATGAAAAACCTTTCCCGCTCCCCCTTTCTGCTGGCGTAACATGGCGTTACCAGTTGGGCAAACATCGCAAAGGAGCCTTACGCATGTTCTACCGCCCCGAAGATGGCCATGGTCTGCCCCATAACCCGTTCAACGCTGTGGTCACCCCGCGCCCGATTGGTTGGATTTCAACCCGCGCGGCGGACGGGTCTGAGAACCTTGCGCCCTATTCCTTCTTCAATGCCGTGGCTTACGTTCCGCCACAGGTGATGTTTGCGTCGACCTCCGCCAAAGCAGATCGCGCGAAGGGCAAGGACAGCGTTGCCAATATCATTGAGACGGGCGTGTTTTGCGTCAATATCGTGGAATATGCTGCGCGCGACGCGATGAATGCGACCTCCGGTGCCTATGAGCGGGAGGTAGACGAGTTCGCATTGGCCGGGATTGAGCGCGCGGCCTGCGACACGATTGCCTGCTCCCGCGTGGCGGGTGCCCCTGCCAATCTGGAATGCAAGCTGACGCAGATTGTGGATTTGCCGGGGGAGGCGAATATCGCAGTCTTCGGCGAAGTCACGGGCGTGCATCTGCGCGATGACTGCCTGCGCGACGGGGTGTTTGACGTGACCCGCTTCCAGCCGCTGGCGCGGCTGGGCTATCGCGATTACGCACACGTGACAGAGCTGTTCAGCCTGTCGCGCCCCGGCGAGCGTTGAGCCTCAGTGGCCGCCGGCCAATTGGCCGGTGCGCACAGAGTAATCAACCGCGATCGCGTAGTTCGGGTCGTCATCGCTGTCGACCATGAGCTGGCCTGCATTGCTGAGGAGTTCGTGGCAATCACGGCTGAGATGGCGTAGCTGGACTTTCTTGCCTAATTCCTCGTAACGCGCGGCAATCGCCTCTATCGCTTGCAGAGCGGATTGGTCCGCGACGCGGCTGTCGGCGAAGTCGATCACAACGAGGGAGGGGTCCTGTTCGGGTGTGAACAGCTCGTCAAACCCGTCAGTGGAGCCAAAAAAGAGCGGACCGTCGATCTGATAGACCTTGGCGCCTTCCGGTGTCTCGTAAGTCTTGGCGTGGATGCGTTTGGCGTTTTGCCACGCATAGGCCAAGGCGGAGACGATGACGCCGACGACCACGGCCGTGGCGAGGTCATAAAGCACGGTTGTGATCGTCACGAGGATGATGACGAACGCATCGGTGCGGGGGGCTTTGCGGATGATGTTGAAGCTGTTCCACGCGAATGTCCCGATCACGACCATGAACATGACGCCCACGAGGGCAGCGAGCGGGATCTGCTCAATGAGCGGCGCGCCGACCATGATGAACGCCAGCAGACAGAGGGCCGCAAAGATGCCCGCGATGCGGGTGCGGCCGCCGGAATTCACGTTGATCATGGATTGCCCGATCATCGCGCAGCCGCCCATGCCGCCGAAAAAGCCGGTCACGGTGTTGGCCACGCCCTGGGCCACGCATTCCTGGCTGGCGCCTCCGCGTTTGCCGGTGATTGCGCCCACAAGGTTGAGGGTCAGCAGGCTTTCAATCAGGCCGATGGCTGCGAGGATCAGCGCGTAGGGCAGGATGATTTTCAGCGTCTCAAAGGTGAACGGGGCCAGCAGATCGCCGTAGATCCCTTGCGCGACAGAGGCGTTGCCCGCAAAGCTGAACGGGTTGTGGAAGCTCGGGAAACTGCCGGTGATGGAGGCCAGATCGCCCACGCGCGGCACGTCGATGCGCAGCGCGATGACCAGAATGGCGACGATGGCGATGCCTGCGAGCGGTGCCGGGACCAGTTTCGTGAGTTTCGGTGTGGCCCAGATAATGGCCATGGTCAGCACGGTCAGAACAAGCATCCAGACGAGCGGCGGGCCCGAGAGCCATTCGCCATTGGCCATGCCATGGCCCGACGCCTCTGCCGAGCCGGGGACCTGAAACTGGCTGAGTTGGGCCAGGAAAATAACGATGGCGAGGCCATTGACGAAGCCCAGCATGACCGGGTGCGGGACGAGGCGGATGAACTTGCCCCATCGCAAGACGCCCACGGCGATCTGGATCAGTCCCATCAAGATCACGGTTGCAAACAGATATTCGACGCCGTGCTCCGCCACAAGCGCGACCATGACGACGGCCAGCGCGCCGGTCGCGCCGGAAATCATGCCGGGGCGCCCACCGATCAGCGCGGTGATCAACCCCACGATGAAGGCCGCGTAGAGGCCCACGAGCGGGTGCACACCGGCCACAAACGCAAAGGCCACGGCTTCGGGCACAAGCGCGAGCGCAACGGTCAAACCGGACAAAAGCTCGATCCTCCAACGGCTTGCGCTGTAGACGCCATCGGGCACCAGTTGAAGCTCTGTCAGGAGGGGATTGTTGGCAAGGGTTGCCAGAAAACTGCGGGTCACGCGTGCCTCGTTTGCTCTGGGTATCACGGTTTCCCCCGCCCTTAACGGTCCGCGCCTGAAGATGCACCCCCGAAAAATGAAATTGATCGCGCATAGTTGCGCACGGGGCGTTTCAATTCGGTAAACCTTCGGTCAGTATTGCCCCAGTCACGCAGGGCATGACGAAGAGGTTGGCATGGCAGAGACGATGATCGGCGTGATTGGCGGGTCCGGCATATACGAAATCGACGGCTTGGAAGATGTCGCGTGGCAAGCGGTGGCAACGCCATGGGGGGCGCCGTCTGATCAGATCATGACCGGGTCGCTTGGCGGGGTGAAGATGGCCTTCCTGCCGCGACATGGGCGCGGTCATATCCATAGCCCGTCAACCGTGCCTTACCGCGCCAATATAGATGCGATGAAGCGGATGGGGGTGACGGATATCATCGCCGTTTCTGCCTGTGGCTCTTTCCGGGAGGAAATGGCGCCGGGTGATTTTGTCATTGTAGATCAATTCATTGACCGCACTTTCGCGCGGGAAAAGTCCTTTTTTGGGACCGGTTGCGTGGCGCATGTCTCCCTCGCCCATCCAACCTGTGAAAGGCTGGGACGGATCTGCCTCAGCGCCGCGCAGAGTGAAGGGGTAAAGGTGCATGACGGCGGGACATATCTGGCGATGGAAGGCCCGCAATTCTCCACCCTTGCGGAAAGCCGGATGTATCGCGAAAGCTGGGGCGCGGATGTGATCGGGATGACCAATATGCCTGAGGCCAAGCTCGCCCGGGAGGCAGAGATTTGCTACGCTTCGGTCGCGATGATCACGGATTACGACAGCTGGCACCCTGATCACGGTGAGGTGGACGTGACACAGATCATCGAGACATTGCAGGGCAATGCCAAGAAGGCCAAAGGGCTGATCGCCCGATTGCCTCAATTGCTGGGCACGGAGCGACCGCCTTGCATCCACGGATGTGACCGAGCCTTGGAACATGCGATCATGACCCCTGCCCCGGCGCGCGACCCGGATTTGGTCGCAAAACTCGATGCAGTTGCAGGGCGCGTGTTGTGATCCGCTGGTTGGCTTTGTTCCTGCTGATCCCGGCTTTGGCACAGGCGCAGGATTATGTGACCAGTGAAGGGCGTCTGAGCGACGAGGATTTCTACAAAACGGTCGCCTGCTCCGCCCCTGTCGGGGGCGCCTGTGTCGACCCGATTGTCCGTTGGGCGCCCGCAGATGCCACAGACCTGACCATCGGCATCACCGAAACAAGAGCCGGATTTCCAGAGAGCACAAAGCCCCATGTGAAAGAGGCGATCCGCGCCGCGATCAAAGAGATAAACGGCGCAGGTGCCGCGCTGCGCTTGCGGTTCGTCGCGGCGGATGAAGACCCCCATATCACGGTCCATCTGTGGGATCAGGGAGAAGGCGACACCATTCGCGGCATGGGATTGAAGCAGGCCAATGGGTCCATCCTTGGCGCGGCATATGTGCATATCTGGTGGAATGGCGACAAGGAATTGACACGCGGTGTGATCATCGTTGCGCGCGACATCGAAAAGGATGATCTGCGCTCCGTCATGCTGGAAGAGATCACGCAAGCGATGGGGCTGCTGACCGATATCGACAACCCCTGGTACGACACGAGATCCATTCTGTCAGAGAACACGAATTGGGTCATCGCATTGCAACCACAAGATAAAATGGCGCTGCGCCGCCATTATCCGCATCCCTAGTAAACGGCAATCTGGAGGCATACATGCCAGACACAAAACAGGTCAAAGACTATATCCGGACGATCCCGGACTTTCCGCATGAAGGGATCATGTTCCGTGATGTAACGACCCTGTTTCTGGACCCACGCGGGTTTCGCATGGCGATTGACCAGATGCTCGCCCCCTACCCCGGCACGCAAATCGACAAGGTCGCGGGGCTGGAAGCGCGCGGTTTCATCATGGGCGGCGCGATTGCGCATCAGCTCTCCAAAGGCTTCGTGCCGATCCGCAAGAAGGGCAAGCTGCCCGGCAAAACGATCGAGCAGGCCTATGCGCTGGAATATGGCGAGGCGGTGATGGAGTTGCATGATGACTGTCTGCAACCCGGCGAGAAGGTCTTGCTCGTTGATGATCTGCTGGCCACCGGTGGCACGGCGGAGGCCGGGATCAAGTTGATGGAGCAATTGGGCGCGGAGGTGATCGGTTGCTCTTTCATCATTGATCTGCCTGATCTTGGCGGGCGCAAGAAGCTGGAGGCCTTGGGGATGGATGTGCGCGTGCTCTGCGAGTTCGAGGGGGATTAAAGCGTTAAGTCATAGGCGATGTTTCAGGTATTTCGTCAAACGCTTTAGCCCACAACAGCGCCGGGGTTCATGATGCCATGCGGATCGAGCGCGGCCTTGATCGCGCGCATCGCCGCGAGTTTCGCGGGATCCCCGTAGCGGTTCAGATCGTCCACTTTCAGCCGCCCAATGCCGTGCTCCGCCGAGACGGAGCCGCCCATCGCGTCGGTCAGATCATGCACGATGCGCTTGACTTCGATGCGTTGCGCCTCGAAATCCGCGCGGGTTTTGCCCTTTGGCGGGAAGACATTGTAATGCAGGTTGCCGTCGCCCACATGCCCGAAGCAGTTGATCCGCACATCACCGATTTGCGCCAAGGCCTGACCGCCGCGCTGGATGAATTCCGGGATGCGGGAAATCGGGACGGAGATGTCGTGGCTGGAGATGGAGCCGACGCGGCGGTTGGCTTCGGGAATGGTTTCACGGATCGCCCAGATCTCCGCGCGCTGCGCCTCGGACTGGGCGATAATGCCATCGGTGACCAGACCGCGATCAAGCGCTTGCGCGAAAAGCCTTTCCAGACCGTCCTGCGCGTTCAGCCCACCGGAACTGCCCAGATCAATCAGCACCATCCATTCCGGCGTCTCGGCGAAGGGCGGTTTGAAATCCAGCCCCGTCTCCACCAGAAAATCGAGGCCCATCCGGTGGATCAGTTCAAAGGCGGAGATTTGCTGGCCCAGCAATTCGCCGCCCAGCGCCAGCAATTCCAGCGCGGCTTGTGGGTCACGCACCACCATCAGCGCAGCACTGCTGCTGTCGGGTTTCGCGAACAGCTTCAGGCTGGCGGCGGTGATCACACCCAGCGTGCCCTCCGCGCCGATCATCAGGTGGCGCAGATCGTAGCCGGTGTTGTTTTTGCGCAGGGGCGTCAGGCCGTGCCAGATCTCCCCCGTGGGCAGCACGACTTCCAGCCCGAGGCACAGATCGCGGGTATTGCCGTAGCGCAGCACGTTGACGCCGCCCGCATTGGTCGCGAGGTTGCCACCGATCCGCGCCGATCCCTGGCTGGCGAGCGTCAGCGGGAAGAGGCGGTTTACAGTCTCAGCGGCGTCTTGCACGGATTGCAGGATCGCGCCCGCCTCGCAGATCAACACGTTTTCAGTCGGGTTCACATCGCGGATTTTTGTCATGCGTTCCAGTGACAGGATGACAGGCGTGGGCCCCTCCGGCGCGACCTGCCCGCCGACAAGCCCAGTGCCGCCGCCATAGGGGATGACGGCCGTTTTGGCCGCGTTGCAGGCGCGGATGATGGTTGCGACCTCCTTCACATTGGCGGGGGCCAGAAGCAGGCCATCCTGACCTTTGTAGCGGCCACGCGGCTCTTCGAGATAGGCGGGCGTGATCTCGCGAAACGTGGCGGGCGGCAAGGCTGCGGCAAGTTGCGCATGGAGCGCCTCTGAGACGGGGTTCAACATGGGGGGAGAGTTAGGCCAGCCCGCGCGTTAGTGCAAACGGCTATTCGACCGGCGGGTTATAGAAGGACGGTTTCAGCACCATGATCGTCGGGCTTTTTGGGAAGGCTGCGCGCAGAGATTTCGATGAAAGCGCTGTCAGGCTCCACAACATCGAACTCATCTTTCATGCCCTTGAGGAACGCGTTCAACGAATAGCGCCCCCACCAATGCATCGGGATCACGACGGAGGATTTCAGTCGTTTCAGCACGCGCGTCATCGTTGGAAGATCAAGCGTCATGCCGCCATCGACGGGGGCCATCACGATGTCCAGACGGCCCAGCGCTGCATATTGCGCGGCATCTGGTTCGTGATGCAGGTGGCCCAGATGGCCAATACACAGGCCCGCAACCTCGAAGACGAAAATGGAATTGCCATCGACCTCAGGGGTGCCGCCGGTACGGGAACGGATATCTGTGGGCACGTTGCGCACGAGCATTTCGCCGAGGTCAAGATGATGATCGCTCTGCCAGCCTTTGAGGACATGCGGGATCGCCGGGTCAGGATTGGCGGTCCAGTGGCTGGAATGGGCGTGGTTCATGGTGACCACGTCGGGGATCAACGTGATACCACCGGTAAAGCCCACATAATCGGTGATCACGTTCAGCCCGCCTTCGGTCTGCAACAGAAACATCGCGTGATCGACATAGGTCAGGCGTACGGTATTGGCGGGCAGCGGTTCTTGCCAATTGGCGCGGTGCACGTAGTTCAGTGCGGGGTCGGCCTCAGCCAAGGCGATGCAATGTGACGGCCTGCGATCTTGCGCCTGCGCGAGGGTCGGGATGAGAAGTGCGAGTGCCAGAAGTAGCCGCATGGCGCAAGTTTAGCTCAAGCCAGCGGTTTTCCAAATCACGATTTGAATTCTGGGGTGGCAATCACCCGTCATTGGCGTGTTTGCCTGTTTTTTCGGCCTAGCGCGCATCCGTGCGGCCACGGCGGTCCTGACGCAGATTGGCGTAAAGCACGTGATTGCGCCAGCGTCCGCCAATTTGCAGATAGCTTTGCGCGACGCCTTCATATTTGAATCCGGCCTTCTCCAGCACCCCGCGCGATGCCGCATTTTCGGGCAGGCACGCGGCCTCGATCCGGCTGAGATCGAGCGCTGTGAACGCATAATGGACAAGGCCTTGAATGGCTTCGCGCATATAGCCCTGACGCGCATGACGCTGGCCGATCCAATAACCCAATGTGCCCGCTTGGCTTGGACCCCGACGGATATTGTCGAGCGTGATCGCGCCGACCAACGCGTTGTCGTCGCGGCGCGTCATGAAGACAGGCACCGCACTGCCCGACGAGAAAGAGCGTTGCGCCCAGTAGACGCGATTGGTGAAGCTCTTGCGGGTCAGATGATCGGACGCCCAGACCGGCTCCCACGGGGTCAAAAACTCGATGCTTTCCGCGCGCAAGGCCGCCCATGGTCTGAAATCAGCGTGCTGGGGCAGGCGAAGCGTCATGCGCTCCGTCTCGATCCTGATCTTTTTGCGGGAGCGAAGCATGTCAGGCGGCGAGTTTCCGGGTCAGGGCATCAAGATCGTGGGCTTTGGCAACAGGGCCGTAAAGCGCCATAGCCGCCTGCCCGCTCCCGGCCATTGATGCGGCAAAAGCGCGGACCTGAGCGCAATTAACCTCGTCAATCTTGGCAACCGTTTCGGACAGCGCAGGCACCCTGCCCCAAATCCCCACCAGCCGCGCGAGGCGTTCGGCGCGCGAGGACGGGCTTTCCAGCCCCATCAACAGCCCCGCTTTCATCTGGGCCCGGGCGCGGTCCACTTCTGCTGTTTTCAGATCGCCCGCAGCCCGCTTCAACTCGTCCACCGTCAGATCCGCGAGCCCGGCGATGTCATCGCCCGATGTCCCTGCATAGACGGTCATCGTGCCGGTGTCGGAATAGCTGCCGATTTGCGCGAAGATCGAATAGCACAGGCCTCGCTTTTCACGTGCCTCCTGGAACAGGCGGGAGGACATGCCGCCGCCGAAAACGGAGGAAAAGACTTGCGCGGTATAGAAAGCCTCGTCGCGGTAGCCCGGTGCTTCGAAAGCGAGGGTGAAATGGGCCTGCTCCAGATCCTTGATTTCACGCCGTTCGCCAGAGGTAAATGTGGCCGGATCCGCGACCAGCGCGGGGCGCACGGCCATATCGCCAAACAGGTCTTCAGCCATTTTCACGATTTCATCGTGATCTACCGCGCCTGCGGCCGACAGGATCAACTGGCCGGGGCCGTAGTGTTCTTTGACAAAGCCCGAGAGGTCATCGCGGGTAAAAGAAGACACGCGCTCTGACGGTCCAAGGATCGTGCGTCCAATGGCCTGATCCGGGTAAGCCGCCTCTTGCAGCCAGTCGAAAACGACGTCATCCGGCGTGTCGAGGGATTGGCCGATTTCTTGCAGGATCACGCCGCGCTCCACCTCGATCTCATGCGGATCAAAAACCGGGTTGCGCAGGATGTCAGCGATCACATCAAGGCCGAGCGCCACGTCTTCTTTCAACACGCGCGCGTAGTATGCGGTAACTTCGCGCGAGGTGTAGGCGTTGATATAGCCGCCCACATCTTCGATGGCTTCCGCGATCTGCAGTGCGTTACGGCGCTTGGTGCCTTTGAAGGCCATATGTTCCAGAAAATGCGCGATGCCATTTTGCTGGACGCGCTCGTTACGGCCGCCCGCATTGACCCAGATGCCGACGCTGGCGCTTTCAAGGCCGGGCATATGTTCTGTGACGACACGAAAGCCGTTGGCGAGAGTGTGCAGACGTGGATCGCTCAAGCGGAAATCCTTTCGCGGATGATGTCCTGAATTGCGGCAGTGTCGCCATTGACATGGGTGATCGTCTCGTCGCGGTCATAGAGATCGGCCATGCGTGTGGGCAGTGGCGGATGCGTGTTTGACGCAGCCTCAACAGCGGCGGGGAATTTGGCGGGATGGGCTGTGGCAAGCGTGATCATCGGAGTCGGGCCCAGATGGTCTTGCGCGACATGCACGCCGACGGCGGAATGCGGGCAAAGAAGCTCACCCATCTTGGCTTGCGCGGTTTGGATCATGTTTGATGTTTGTTGCTCGCTGACGCGGCCCGAGGCGTATGTATCTTTCAGCGCCTCATATGCCCCTTGGCTGATCTTGAACGCGCCGCCTGTCTTGAGGCTGTCCATTTGTTCGGCCACGGCATTGCCGTCTTGGTCGTAAGCATAGAAGAGTGCGCGTTCAAAATTGGAGCTGACCTGAATGTCCATCGACGGGCTGATCGAGGGGATCACACCTTCGGTTGTGTAGCTGCCGGTTTCCAGCGTGCGGTGCAGGATGTCGTTCTGGTTGGTTGCGATCACCAGCTTTTCGACGGTCAAGCCCATTTGCTTGGCGATGTAGCCCGCGAAAATGTCGCCGAAATTGCCGGTGGGAACAGTGAAGCTGACGTTCCGGTCTGGCGCGCCCAGCGAGACGGCGGAGGAGAAATAGTACACGACCTGCGCCAAAACCCGCGCCCAGTTGATCGAGTTGACGCCTGCGAGGCGGACGCCGTCGCGGAACTCGAAGTCATTGAACATGTCTTTCAGCGCGCCTTGGCAGGTGTCGAAATCACCCTCGACGGCGAGCGCGTGGACGTTGGCCTCCGTACTGGTGGTCATCTGACGGCGCTGCACTTCCGAGACGCGGCCATCGGGGTACATGATGAAGACGTCGACGGCGTCGAGGCCCTTGAACGCCTCAATCGCAGCGCTGCCAGTGTCGCCGGAGGTGGCGCCGACGATGGTGACGCGCTCGCCAGAACGGGAGAGGGCTGCTTGGAACAATTGCCCGATGAGCTGCATCGCGAAGTCTTTGAATGCGAGCGTCGGCCCGTGGAACAGCTCCAGCAAGAAATGGTTGGGGGCGAGTTGGACGAGCGGCGCGCGGGCGTCATGGCCGAAGCCCGCATAGGCGCGTGCGATGATATCGCGGAATTCGGTATCGGTGAATGTGTCGCCAGTAAAGGGCCGCATGACGGTGAATGCGATTTCTTCGTAGCTTTGGCCGCGCATGGCTCTGATTGCGGCACTGTCCAATGTTGGAATGCTCTCGGGCAGGTAGAGGCCGCCGTCACGGGCGAGGCCGGTGAGCATGGCTTGCTCGAAGCTCAGAACGGGGGCGTTGCCGCGGGTGGAAATGTAGCGCATCTTGGGCAGTCCTTCAGACGGTTCGCTGCCTGATACGCCAAAGCAGATACGCTGTCATCCCCGCCCAGGCGATGGCCAGCAAAAACCATGTGATCGCGTATTGCAGGTGGTCGTTAGGGATGCCGGTCGCTGTCACGGGCACAGGCTGAACGCCGGGCGTGCCGGAGCGTGCGACGATCAGGATTTCTTCCGTGCCAAGCTGGGCGGCCATGGCGGGGATGTCGCGGGCGAACCAGATGTTTTTGGCGATGTCAGGCTCTGGCGTGAAGCTGTCGATCTCGTTGGGCCAATGCAGGTTGCCTTGCAACGTGATATCCGTCGCGGCGCGGTCTTCGACCTTTCTGTCGGTTGGCACAAAGCCGCGGTCGACTAAGATTGCGCGACCGTCCTCCGTCAGGAATTTGGAAATTACACGGTAGCCGGCGCCCTGGTTCTTGATGGAGAAGAGCACGTGCAGCTCGTCCGCGGTGAAGGACCCTTTGGTCTTTACGGGCAGGTATTTGTGCTCTTCGAGCGTTGGGGCTGCAGGAAGTGCTACGGAGGCTGCGGCGATCTCCTGCTCGATCTCTGCCAGTATGCCTTCTTTCCACGCGAGCCGTTTGACCTGCCATGTACCCAGCGACAGCAGGATTGCGCAGCCGACGAGGCCGAAAATCAGGGGGATGATCATGCGTTTGGTCATCGGGAAGCACGGGTCCTGAATGAAAAAGCGCGAGGGGGTTGAGCCCTCGCGCCTGATGAATTTTGTCTTTGGGCCGAGGCTTAGGAGCCCCAGATGTAGATCGAGGCAAAGAGGAAGAGCCAGACCACATCGACGAAGTGCCAGTACCAAGCGGCGGCCTCAAAACCCACGTGCTTCTCTTGCGTGAAATGCCCCGCGCGGGCACGCAGGTAGCAGACCAGCAGGAAGATCGTGCCAACCACAACATGGAAGCCGTGGAAGCCCGTCGCCATGAAGAAATTCGCGCCGTAAATGTTGCCGGAGAAACCGAAGGCCGCATGGCTGTACTCATAGGCCTGGAAGCCCGTGAACAGAATGCCCAGCAGGACCGAGATGATCAGGCCGGACTTCAGGTCCTGACGGTTGTTTTCATGCGCAAGCGCGTGGTGTGCCCATGTGCAGGCCGCACCAGAGCACAGCAGGATCAGCGTGTTGATCAATGGCAGGTGCCACGGGTCAAATGTCTCGATCCCCGCGGGTGGCCAGACACCATCGACCATAGGGCTGTTCTCCCCCATCGGGTACATGGCGTGTTTGAAGAAGGACCAGAACCATGCCACGAAGAACATGACCTCGGACATGATGAAGAAGATGAAGCCGTAGCGCAGACCGATGCGCACGACCGGTGTGTGATCCCCGACCTGACTTTCATCGACAACATCTGTCCACCAGGCGAACATGACATAGAGCACGGATGCGAGGCCAATGAAGAACATCCAAGGACCCATATTGTGCATCCACAGGACGGCGCCGGACAGCATCACGAATGCGCCCATTGCCCCCAGGAACGGGTTCGCGGATGGGGGCAGGATGTGGTAGTCGTGGTTCTTTACATGTGCCATGGATGTCCCTCAGTTTGGACCTTAGTTCAAGTCGGTCTTATCGGTTTCTTCGGTGCTGGTGTCCAGTGCGGCTTGCGCCTCTTCCAGCGGAATTTCGTAGAATGTGTAGCTCAGTGTTATCACATCGATATACTGTCCGTCGCGGTCTTTCACGATATCCGGATCGACGTAAAACGTGACCGGCATTTCCACCCGCTCGCCGGGTTGCAGCAGTTGTTCCTCAAAGCAGAAACAGGCGATCTTGGTGAAAAAGCCACCGGCTGTGAACGGAAATACATTGTAGCTGGCCGATCCTGCAATCGGACGGTCCGTCGGATTGTAAGCCTCATAAAAGGCAAGCCCGGTTTCACCGATCCGGACGGTCATTTCGCGCTGCATGGGTTTGAACTCCCACGCCATGCCAGCTGTCAGTGAGCCATCGAAGCGGACTTTGATTTCCTGATCAAGGATCGTATCGGGCGCGGCATCTGCCTCAAGCGTTGTCCCGCCATAGCCCGTTACGCGGCAGAACCAGTCGTAAAGAGGGACAGAGGCGAAGGAGAGGCTGACCATCGTGAACACCATCCCGCAAAGCAGGACGAGCGTGCGTTTGGTCGGGTCGAGCCTCGATAGCATCAGTTCCCCTCCTCAAGCGGGACAAGTTCCGGGCGCACCACGTGATCGAATCCCTGATTCAGCCCGCCATTGGTGATTTTGACATAGGTTAGGCCAAAGACAATGAAGACGAAGCAAACGAGCGTCAATGCGACGCCGAGATTGCGGGAGTATCGCCGCGTATGGAGTTCATGCTCTGCGCGCGGAGCAGCCATCACCACGCCCCCATGCCGAAGCCCTGCACCCAGAGCGCTTGCACGAGAAGCGCACCGAAGCTGGCAAAAAGATACGTCAGCGAGAAGCGGAAATATCTCTTCTCAGCCGAATAGCCATCCGCCTCTGCTGCTGTCTCGTCGCGTTGCCAGAGTTGCCAAGCGCCGTAGACAAATTTTGCGTTCAGGTAGAGCGCTGCTACGAGGTAAATCCACCCGCCGATCGACGTAAACGCGGCATAGATCGCGAGCGGTGCCACCAAAGCGGCATAGGCCAGAATGTGTTTGCGGGTGACGCGGCGGCCATGCGTCACGGTCAACATCGGCACGCCCGCTTTGGAATAATCCTCGTTCATGAACAGGGCGAGCGCCCAAAAATGCGGCGGCGTCCACATGAAGATGATCACGAACATCAGAATCGATTCAACGGAGACGCCACCGGTTGCGACGGCCCAGCCGATCATGGGCGGGAAAGCCCCGGCGGCACCGCCAATGACAATGTTCTGCGGTGTCCAGCGCTTTAGCCAGATCGTGTAGATCACGGCGTAGAAGAAGATTGTGAAGGCAAGGATACCGGCAGCGACCCAGTTGGAGGCCAATCCGAGCATCACCACAGCGATGAAGGACAACCACATCCCTATCGTCAGCGCTTCGCCCTTGCTCACCCGACCCGCCGGGACGGGTCTGCGCGACGTCCGCTTCATAACAGCGTCGATGTCGTGGTCATACCACATGTTCAGCGCACCCGATGCGCCGCCGCCCAAAGCGATGAACAAGATCGCAACAAAGGCTACAAAGGGGTGAACGTAAACCGGTGCCACGAAGACACCGACAGCTGCGGTGAACACCACGAGTGACATGACACGCGGCTTGAGCAGTGCGACGTAATCGCCGAACTGCGCTTCGTTTTCATAGCTGCCAATCTGTTGGGTTGCGTCTGTCATCTTACGTCAAGAGGCGGGTGGGTCTGCCCGCCCTCACTCCTTACTTCGAAGCAACTTGGATTGTGGAGGGCTGCGGCGTGATGCCCGCATATTCTTCCTTCGCACGCTCTAGCCAAGCTGCGTAAGCCTCTTCGCTGACCACTTTGACAGTGATCGGCATATAGGCATGCGACTGGCCGCAGAGCTCGGAACACTGACCGAAATAGACGCCTTCCTGCTCAGGCGTGAACCAAAGCTGTGCCAAGCGGCCGGGAACGCCGTCCTGTTTCACGCCAAATGACGGGATGGTCCAGGAGTGGATGACGTCGGCAGCCGTGACTTGCATCACGATGGTCTTACCGACCGGAATGACGATGGACGTGTCCGTGGCGAGCAGAAACTGCTCATCGGTGTAACCTGCCTGGGCGAGTTCGGCCGATACCGCAGGCGTCAGACGGTTTTCACCAGCGCCGATCATGAAGCTGTCGAAGCCAAAGCCCTCATCGACATATTCATAGCCCCAGTACCATTGGTAGCCGGTGGCTTTGATGACGATGTCCCCTTCCGGGATACGTTGCTGTTTGAACAAAACCGGCAGGGAGAAGGCACCGATCACGACGAGGATGATGATCGGGATGATCGTCCAAGCCACTTCAATCGTGGAATTATGCGTGAAGGTTGCGGGCGTCTTGTTGCGGGAGCCTGCGAATTTATAGGCGGCATAGGCCAGAAGCACGGTGACGAACAGGGTGATCACAGTGATGATGACCAGAACAAAGCTGTCGAGCCAGTGAATATCGCGCGCAAGCTCGGTCACGGCAGGTTGGAAATTGATGCCATCGGGCTCGGGCTGGCCAATGATCTCCAAAGGCCCAAGCGGTTGATCCAGGCTGGACTGAGCCCAAGCGGATGTCGCGAATGGCAACGAGGCCAATGCCCCGAGAAATTTAGTAGGTTGCATAGTGGTTCCCTGCCTTTTCAGGGGGGTGCTGGCTAATGCACGGAATCCCCCTTTGCTTCACCCGCATTCCAAACCATATTAGACCGCAAGGAGCAAGGCTCACGCGCATCTTCGCGCTACCTTGACGCAGGTTAATGACCATTTTTTCCAGGAGACGTAACGTTGGCAACTAAAATGGATGTGTTTACGCCATTCGAGACGATGCTCGACCTTGACCGGTCTTTGAGCATTTTACGCTCTGCAACGGATGGTGCCGATGACGGGGAGTTGTTCATCGAGCGGCGGCGCGGCGAAATGTTTGCTTTTGATGACGGGCGCTTGAAGACAGCTTCTTATGATGCGTCCGAAGGGTTTGGCCTGCGCGCAGTCAAGGGCGAGACTGCCGGCTACGCGCATGCGACCGAGATTTCCGAGCAGGCGCTTTTGCGCGCTTCTGAGACTGCGCGGCTTGCTGTTGGCGCGGGTGGCGCAACGCTTGCCGCTGGCCCGCAGGCCACGAACCGAAAGCTCTACACGGATCAGAACCCGATGGATGGGGCCAGCTTCTCTGCCAAGGTCGACACGCTGAAAGAGATCGATGCTTTTGCGCGCAGCCTGGACCCACGCGTTGTGCAAGTCTCTGCCTCACTTGCGGCCTCTCATCAACAGGTGGCCATTCTGCGCCCGGACGGGGTCTTGGTCTATGATGATCGACCGATGACACGGATCAACGTCTCCGTCAGTGCGGAGAAGGACGGACGGCGCGAGACAGGCACTGCGGGCGGCGGAGGGCGCGATTTGCTCCAGCCTCTGATGGATCGGTCGCATTGGGAAGGGCTGGCGCGTGAAGCGTTGCGGATCGCGCTGGTCAATCTGGACGCCATCCCGGCACCTGCGGGCGTTATGGACGTGGTGCTCGGGCCCGGATGGCCCGGAATTTTGCTGCATGAGGCCATCGGTCATGGGCTGGAGGGCGATTTCAATCGCAAGAAGACCTCTGCCTTCGCTGGTTTGATGGGCGAACGGATCGCCGCAAAAGGGGTAACGGTGCTGGATGACGGCACGATCCCCGACCGGCGCGGCTCCATCACGGTGGATGATGAGGGCACGCCGTCGGGTAAGAATGTGCTGATCGATGACGGCATTCTGGTGGGCTACATGCAGGATCGTCAAAACGCGCGCCTGATGGGGGTGAAGCCCACAGGCAACGGGCGGCGTGAAAGCTACGCGCATGCGCCCATGCCGCGCATGACCAACACCTATATGCTGGGCGGTGACGCAGAGCCCGAGGCGATCGTCAAGGACCTGAAAGACGGGATTTACGCGGTGGGATTTGGCGGCGGTCAGGTCGATATCACCAATGGCAAATTCGTCTTCAGCTGCACCGAAGCCTATCGCGTGCGCGACGGTGTGGTGGGTGCGCCCGTCAAGGGAGCCACGCTGATTGGTGATGGGGCAACCGCGCTGAAACATATTCAGGCCGTTGGCAATGACATGGCGCTGGACCCGGGCATGGGCAATTGCGGCAAGCAGGGCCAGTGGGTGCCTGTAGGTGTGGGCCAGCCGACGTTGAAAATCGGCGGGCTGACGATTGGCGGGTCACAGACGTGACGACCGACATGATGCTGCGCCGCGCGACCGAAGATGATTTCGCACCCTTGACCATGCTCTGGGCGGAAGGGTGGGATACCGGTCATCTCAACCACGCGCCGAAAGCGTTGATCAAGCTGCGCACTGCTGACAGTTTCCATCAGCGTTTGCGCGGCTTTGGCGATGATTTGAAAGTCGTGGGGCCGCGCGGTGAACCGACGGGATTTGTGGCGTTCAAGGCGAACAGTATCGACCAGTTTTATGTGCGTGCGGACCAAATCGGCACCGGGCTCGCAGCTGACTTGCTGGCCGCTGCTGAGGCTGAACTGGAAGCGCGAGGACACAAGATCGCGCGGCTTGATTGCGGAACAGGCAATGATCGCGCGCGACGGTTTTACAACAAGAACGGCTGGACCGAAATCGGCATTGAAGATGCTACGGTTGACACGTCACAGGGCCCGTTCGTCCTGCCGCTCATTCTTTTCTCGAAACAGCTCTAGACAAAAAGTGATTCTTGCCGGCAGAGGTCAGATCGTTAATTTTAGCTAATTTGGACCTTTTTGACTTCGCCATTTATGGTGAGGCCCCTTCTACGTAAGCAATTTTTCGCCAAACCGTAGAGAATTTAAAATTGTCTTCTATCATGAGGTTACAATTTTTTTCCTGTCCGCAATGCGGCCTTCACACTCCTTTAATCAATGAAATGCAGAAATGATTTCACTGATCAGACGGAGTTACA